>CP007060.1:711742-1423484 GCA_000230955.3 Halobacterium sp. DL1 | reverse complement strand
TCGCCGACCTCTACGCCATCTGGCTGCGCGACAGCTACACAGTCAGAACTGCGTACAACGGCGAGGAGGCAGTCGATTCCCTCGACGAGCGCGTCGACGCCGTGTTGCTCGACCGGCAGATGCCAGACCTCTCGGGCGACGACGTCCTCGAGACCATCCGGGAGCGCGACCTCGAGTGCCGGGTCGCGATGGTCACCGCCGTCGAACCCGAACTCGACATCATCGACCTCGGGTTCGACGACTACCTCCGCAAACCCGTCGACCGCGACACCCTCCTCGCGACTGTCGAGCGCCTCCTCAGACGCTCGACGTACGACGGCACGGTCCAGCGCTACTTCTCGACGGCGCGCAAGCACGCGCTGCTGGTGGACTCCGGTGACCCCACCGTCACGGAGTCCGACGAGTTCGCTGAGCTACGGTCCAGGCTCGAAGCGCTCCGTGGCGAACTCGACGAGGTTGTCGCGGACTTCGACAACGAGGACTACGAGGTGCTGTTCAGGCGCCTCTCCGACCAGTCCGACGATGAGTGACAACAGCGACCAGCGCAGCGAACTGCTCGCGTACGCCACCGAGGTTGCCAGGGCGGAGCGCGTCGAGACGGTGTACGACGCGATGGCGGACGCCGCGGCGGCCATCTTCGACTTCTCGACGGCGGTCGTGGAGACGGAGAGCGACGGCGTCCTGTCGGTGCGTGCGTGGAGCGGGCGGCGACCGAGCGTGACCGGAATCGACGTCGGCGAGGGCATCGCCGGGGAGGTCTACCAGACGGGCGAGTCGGAGGTGGTGCCCGACGTCGAGGACGACCCCCGCGTCGACGAACTACCAGAAGGGGCTCCCCGGTCGGTCGTGACCGTCCCCATCGGGGACGTCGGCATCTTCCAGGCGGGCATGGACGAACCCGGTAGCCTGGACGAGGAGACCCTCAAACTCGCCGAACTGCTCGCCTCCCACACGTTCCAGGCGGTCCAGCGAATCCGTTCGCGGCAGGACGTCCGCGAGAGCGAGGAGCGCTTCCGGACGCTGTTCGAGCAGGCGGACGACGCGCTCGTGCTCTACGACACCGGCGTCAACGCGCCCGCGACCATCGAGCAGGCGAACGGTGCCGCCGAACGCATCTTCGAGGCGACCGAGTCGGAACTCCGCGATCAGTCACTCGCAGAACTCGTCGAGGCGGACGGCGGCTCACTCGTCCCCACAGGGGGCGACGTGACTCTCGAGACGACGCTCGCAGACCCAGCGGACGACCGCGTTCTGGAGGTCACTGTCAAACCGCTTGACGAGGGAACGAGCGCCGACGCCTTCGCAGTGGTCAGTGACGTGACCGAGCAACACCACCGCGAACGGACGCTCACGGGCCTCCACGACGCCATGCGACGGATGCTCGCCGTGGACACCTCCGGCGAGATAGCGTCGGTCATCGTCGACGTGGCGGAAGACCTGCTCGGGCTGCCGTACGTCGGCGTGTTCTTCGTCTCGGAGGACGGCGACGCGCTCCTGCCGGCGGCCGTCTCCGGACCCGTCGGCGGTGACGAACCGCCGGTGCTCGAGGCCGGCGAGAGCCTCGCGTGGCGGGTGTACGAGAACGGGGAGTCCGAGCGGTTCGACTACGTCCCGGACCACCAGGACGTCCACAACCCGCAGACGCTCATCGAGGAGGAGATCATCCACCCACTCGGGGAGCACGGCGTGCTACTCGTCGGCGCCACCGAGCGGGGGACGCTCAGCCGGACCGACTGCGACCTCGTGCGCGTGCTGGCTGCGAACGGCGAGGCGGCGCTCGACCGGGCTGACCGCGTACAGATGCTCCACCGACGCGAGGCGGAACTGCGCCGCGAGCGCAACCGCCTCGCCGCGCTGTTCGAGAACATTCCGAGCCCGACCGGGAGCTTCTTCGTCGAGGACGGGGAGCCCGTCATCCAGTCGATCAATCCCGCCTTCGAGCGCGTGTTCGGCTACGGCGAGTCCGAACTCGCAAACGAACGGATAGACGAGTACATCGTTCCACCCGACGCCATCACCGAGGCCGAGGTGTACAACCAGAAGCTCAAGGAGGGGGAGAGCGTGAACGTCGAGGTTCGCCGCATCGCCGTGGACGGCCCGCGGGACTTCCTGCTCGACGTGGTGCCGTTCCGCCTGGACAAGCCGAACGTCCACGGCTACGCGATGTACACCGACATCACCGACCGCAAGGAGCGCGAGCGAGAACTGGAGCGCCAGAACGACCGCCTCGAGGAGTTCGCCAGCATCGTCAGCCACGACCTCCGGAACCCGCTGAACGTCGCGCGGGGCTACGTCGAACTCGCCGAACAGACCGGGGACGACGAGCACTTCGAGCGGGCGGACACCGCGCTCGAACGGATGCACGACATCATCGAGAGCGTGCTCACCCTCGCCAGGACGGGGCGCAGCCTCGACGAGACGGTCGACGTGTCGCTGTCGACGGCCGCCCAGCAGGCGTGGCGGAACGTGGAGACCGACGGTGCAGCCCTGGAGGTAACCGGCGACGCGACGCTCCTCGCGGACCCCTCGCGGTTCGGGTCGCTACTGGAGAACCTCTTCGGGAACTCCGTGGAGCACGCTGGCCCGAGTGTCACGGTGAGAGTCGGCACGACCGAGGACGGCTTCTTCGCCTCGGACGACGGCCCCGGCATCCCGCTGGACCACCGCGACAGCGTCCTGAAGTCCGGGGAGACACACAGCGAGGACGGCACCGGGTTCGGCCTCGCCATCGTGAAGAGCATCGCCGAGGCCCACGGCTGGACGATGTCGGTGACCGACGGGGAGGATGGCGGCGCGCGCTTCGAGTTCACGACGAGCGAGTAGACGTCCGCGTAACCGGCCTCAGGTGACGGAGTCCGCCTCGGCGGCGTAGTCGGCGTGTGCGTCCTCTTCGAGCACCACGCGGAGTTCGTCGACTGCCTGCCACACGTCCTCGTAGCCGACGAAGTACGGCGACGGCGCGACCCGGACGACGTTCGGCGGCCGGTAATCGACGACCACGCCGCGGTCCCGGAGCGCGCGACTGAGCGCCCCGGCTTCGGGGTGTTCGACCGCGACGTGGCCGCCGCGTCGGTCGGCCTCGCGGGGACTACCGACCGTACATTCCGGGAGGTGCTCGTCGACGAGGCTGATGAGGTATCGAGTGAGCGACACCGAGTGCGCGCGGAGTTCGTCGATGCCCGCCGCCTCCACGACGTCGAGCGTACCGAACAGCGGCGCGGCCGAGAACACCGGCACCGTGCCTATCTGCCACGCGCTCGCGTCCGGGGCGGGCGTGAACTCCGGGCGCAGGTCGAACTGCGTCGCCGACTCGTGACCCCACCAGCCGGGGAGCGCAGGGTCGAGGTCGAAGTGGTCCTCGTGAACGTAGAGACCCGCGATGGCGCCCGGTCCCGCGTTGAGATACTTGTAGCTACACCACACCGCGAAGTCCACGCCGTCGAAGTGGAGGTCGTGGGGGACGACGCCGACGGAGTGAGCGAGGTCGAACCCCGCGAACGCGTCGTGCTCGTGGGCGACGTCGGTGACGGCTTCGAGGTCGAACAGCTGACCGCTCCGGTAGAGCACGGAGGGCATGAACACGATAGCGGTGTCGTCGTCGACAGCCGCCTCGATAGCGTCCGTCTCGATTGTCCGCCCGTCGTCGCTCTCGACGGCCACGAGGTTCTCCACTGGGTCGAGGCCACGCGCCTCCAGCTGTGCGCGGATGGCATAGTGATCGGTCGGGAAGTCGAGTTCGTTGACCACGACGCGCGTGCCGTCGGCGGCGTCGAGGAACGTTCCGACGAGCGCGTGGATGTTCACCGTCGTGGAGTTCGCCGCGACGCACTCCGAGGGTTTGGCGCCGACGACGTCCGCGAGTCGGTCGCCGAGTCGCTCGCCGTAGTCGAACCACGGCGGGTCGGCCTCCGTCCACGCCTCGATACCGAGTTCCCGCCACTGGTCGACGGCGCGCTCGAGGGCCACCGCGGCGTCCTCGCCGTGGACCCCGAGGCTGTTACCGTCCATGTACACCGTCCCCTCGGGCGTCGAGAACCGCTCGCGGAGCCCCGTCAGCGAGGACTCGGCGTCGCGCATCCGGGCCGCGGACCGCGACGCGTCGAACTCGTCCATACCCCACCGTGTGACGCCAGCGACGAGAACGTTCCGAACGTTTTCGGTTGCGGGGTGAGATGGACAGCCGTGAGCGAACTCGACCCGGAACTGGCGGCGGTCGTCGAGCGGGTTCGCGTTGCCGGCGTCCCGGAGTGGCACGAACTCTCCGTCCCGGCCGCGCGCCGCGTGGAGGACGAGGTGTTCACCGCCAAAAACCCGCGAGAGGTCGCGTTCGCCCGTGACCTCGCGTTCGACGGCCCCGCGGGCGAGGTGCCCGTCCGCGTCTACCACGACGACCCAGAGCGACCAGCACCCGTCGTCGTCTTCTACCACGGCGGCGGGTGGACACTCGGGACGCTGGACTCCATCGGCGGCGTCTGCCGGGAACTCGCCGCCCGCGCGGACTGCGTCGTCGTCAGCGTCGACTACCGCCTCGCGCCCGAACACCCGTTCCCAGCGGGCCTCGACGACGCTTACGCCGCACTGGAGTGGACCGTCGACAACGCGGCCGCGTTCGGTGGTGACCCGGACAGCGTCGCCGTCGCGGGGACGAGCGCGGGCGGCAACCTCGCGGCCGCCGTCGCGCTTCGCGCACGGGCGTTCGACGGACCCGACCTCGCCCACCAGGCGCTGCTCTACCCGATGACTGACCGGAACACGAGCCGGAAGTCCTACCGAGAGCACGGAGATGGCCCGCTGCTCACCCGCGCTGACGTCGAGTGGTTCTGGGCCCAGTACTGCCGGAGTCCCGTCGACGCCGCGAACCCGTACGCGAGCGTCCTGCGCGCCCCCGACCACGGCGACCTGCCGCCAGCGACAGTCGTCACCGCCGGACACGACCCGCTCCGGGACGAGGGAGAGGCGTACGCCTCCGCCCTCGACGCCGGCGGGACACCGGTCGAGCACCACCACTACCCGTCGATGGCCCACGGATTCCTCAGCCTCACCGACGACGTCGCCGCCGCGGACGACGCGATGGACCGCCTCGCAGCCCGCCTCGGCTGAGTGACAGTGCGTCGAAGGCCGATTCATGTCGGAGATTCAACCCCGACGTTATCGGAGGAAAGAACGCCACACAAGATTTAATTACCCCATATAGTGACGGCGGACACATGGAAGAAAACGGGGGCAGGGATTCCCGGAGAGAAAGGAAGTTCGAACAGTCGGGCGGCAGGGCAGAGGCACGGTCGAAGGACACGGCTGCAGCAGCCGCAAGCAGCCCGGGTGAGCGGTCGTGAAGATAAGGACGAAGCTCATCGTACTCTGTCTCGTCATCTCGCTGGTTCCCGTCTCGGCCGTGGGTGTGGCCGGCCTCCAGAACATGGAATCCGTGGGCTCGTACGCGCAGGACCAGAGCACCACGACGTTGGAGGATCAGATCACGGGTGAACTGAACGACACGGTCCAGTCGAGACAGGGAGAACTCCAGAACCTCCTCAACGTGCGCCGCGTCGACGTGCGGTCGCTGGCGGAGTCGACGCCAGTCCAGAACTACCAGGCCGCCGAAGCGGGGCAGATGGAACTCATACGGGAGCAGAGCCACCGGCAGGTCGGCTTCGTCGCGCTCCAGATGCACGACACCGTCGAGACGGCCAAACAGCAGATTCTCGAACGGCAGTACGGCGGCCAGAACTGGGAACAGCTCTCCGCCTCGGAGCAACAGGCCGTGAAAGACGAAGTTGAGGCGACGCTGTTCGGGACGGCGGGCAACTTCACCCAGCCCAGCGGGACGCTGGCCGACACGCACCAGCCCGGCTACATCGGTCAGACGGGCTACGCCTACGTGACGACGCTGGACTCCTCCATCGTCTCCCACCACAACCTGGCAGACGGGTTCAACCTCGTCGAGGACGCTGACCTCACCGTCTTCGAGGACATCGAGTCCACGGTCCAGTCCGAGGCGGCCATCCGGAACGGCGAGGAGTGGGGCATCGCCCAATACGACTGGGAGGACACCACCCAGGAGGGCAACCCGACCGAGCAGAAGTTCATCGCCTACACGTACTACGAGGACTTCGAGTGGGTGCTCGCGCCGAGCGTCTACTACTACGAGCTCCAGACGAGCGCCGTCGAGAACGCCCGCGACGGCATCCGCGACTCCTTCGAGAGCTACCTGAACACTCGGACGGTCACCGCCGATGGCGAAGAGCGCTACGCCTACGACGAGATCGTGATGACCGACGAGAACGGGTGGGGTGTCACACGCGCCCACCGGAACGACAACGGGTCGGTCGTCTCCGAGTCCCTCGACAGCACGTCCTACGCGAACACCAAGTGGTTCAAGAACGCGAAGACGCTCGGCAAGGACGAGGTGTACGTCGGTGACGTCCGCAACGTGAACGGCGAGCAGATGGTTTACATCGCCACGCCGGTCTACCACGACGGCGAGTTCGGCGGCACGGTGGCGCTCAAGTTCGACTACGGCATCGTCACCGATCTCGCGACCGGGATGACGGTCGGTGAGTCCGGCCACCTCAGCATCGTGAACGGGGAGGGAACGATTCTGAGTCACCCCGACGAGTCTGTTGTCACCGCAGGGTCGAGCATCACGAGCCAGCAGTACGGCTCGTTGACCGATATCGCGAAAGAGCAGATCCTCGCCGGAGATTCCGGACTCGAGACGTACACGCGAACCGCTTCTGACGGAGCGAAGAGCAACTACTACGTCGCCTACGCGCCGCTCCAGTTCGGCGACAAACAGCTGGCAGTTCTCGGGACCGTCCCCGAGACAGACGTGACCGGGCCGAGCGCGGCGCTCGCGGCGGCCCTCGACGACCGCACGACGTCCGCGCGTAACCTCCTGCTGTTGCTCGTCGGCGGCATCATCGTCGCCGTCGTCGGCCTGGGATACCTCGCTGCGCGGTACTTCTCGCGGCCCATCGAGGCGGTCCGCGACCAGGCGAAGTCGCTCTCGCAGGGCAACTTCGAGGACACCGTCGAGGTGAACGCTGGCGACGACGAGGTCGGCGAACTGGTCGACGCGTTCGACGACATGCGGACGAACCTCCGCCGGCAGGTCACTGAGCTGCGGGGTGTCAGCGAGGGACTCCGCCAGGGTGACCTCGACCAGGACATCGACACTGACCTCCCCGGCGAGTTCGGCACGATTATGACCGACCTCGACGACGGCATCGGTCGGCTTCAGGTCGCCTTCGACGAGATACGGGAGACGAGCCAGCGGATTCGCGGGGGCGAACTCGACCAGGAAGTCGACACCGACCTCCCCGGCGAGTACGGCGAGGTCCTCGCAGACCTGCAGGGGGGCGTCCGACAGCTCTCCGGGAGCTTCGACCAGCTACAGGAGACCAGCCGCCTGCTGCGAGAGGGCGTCCTCGACCAGGAGTTCGACACCGACCTCCCCGGGCAGTACGGCGTCGTGATGACCGACCTGGAGGCCGGCCTCCAGGAGATAGAGACCAGCCTCGCGGAGGTTCGGGACGTCGCCGACAAGTTTGCGGAGCTGAGCGACGAGACGGCCGCGAGCGCCGAGGAGATCAAGTCGGCGAGCCAGGAAACCGCCCAGGCCGTCGAGGAGATCGCCAGCGGCGCCGACCAGCAGACCGAACAGCTACAGTCCGTTTCTCACGAGATGAACGACCTCTCGGCGACCATCGAGGAGGTGGCGTCGTCGGCCGAAGACGTCGTCGTGACGGCGAACGAAGCCGTCGAACTGGCAGACCGCGGCCGCGACCACGCCGCGGACGCAACCCACGAAATCACGGCAATCGAGTCCGAGGCCGACGAGGCCGTCGACCAGGTCGAGAGCCTAGAGGACCAAATCACGGAGATCAACGAGATAGTCCAGCTGATCACGGACATCGCCGAGCAGACCAACCTGCTCGCGCTGAACGCGTCCATCGAGGCCGCCCGCGCCGGCGAGGCCGGCGAAGGGTTCGCGGTCGTCGCGGACGAGATCAAGACGCTGGCGGCGGAAGCCGGCGATGCCACCGAAGAGGTCGAACAGCTCATCTCCGAGATACAGGACAGCACCGACGAGACCGTCGAGGACATGCAGTCCATGCAGAACAGCGTGAACAGCGGGGCCGAGACCATCGGGAACGCGATCGAGATGTTCGACGACATCGCGGACGCGGTGACCGACGCGGAGCGCGGCGTCGAGGAGATTTCGGACGCCGCGGAGGACCAGGCGGTCTCCACCGAGGAGGTCGTCGCGATGGTCGACGAGGTGTCGGCAGTGAGCGAGGAGTCCGCCGCCGAGGCGAGCAACGTGTCCGCGGCGACCGAGGAGCAGACCGCCGCCATCGACGAGGTGACGACCAGCGTCCAGGGCGTCTCGCAGTCCGCGAAGTCCCTCCAGGAACTCGTCACCCAGTTCCAGGTCGGCGAGGACAGCGGAACGAGCGGCAGGGACGTCGACGCCTCGGCGGTCTCCGGGTCCGTCGAACCGGCCACCGACGGCGGCGACTGGGAGTTCGACCGGCAAGACGACTGACTGCAGAACTCCGGCAGTTCCCGTCCAATTCTTTACGTGGTTCTCGTGTTCGTGTAGCGGATGGTCCGCCCGCGGCGCTCAGTCCGCGGACCCCGGGTGGTCGCCGGGGAACACGACCTCGTCGTCGTCGAGTTCGATGACGGAGTCGGACTGGTCCATCCCGGTCGTCATCAGCAGGCGGATGGCGGCGCGGACGCTCAACTCGGAGTCGTAGACGCGACTGTCGGGCACGAGGATGAGCGAGCCCTGCGTCGGGTTCGGGCTCCCCGGGAAGAAGACGTTGTGCGCGCGCTCGCCCGCAATCTCCGAGAGGTCCTCGGGACTGTTGCCAGTCTTCAGGCCGAGGCGGTAAACGCCGTCGCGTGGGTACTCGACGTAGACGACGGACTCGAAGTCCGAACTCCGGTTCACGACGGACGACGCCATCCCGCGGACGCTCCCGTAGATAGTCCGGAACACCGGGAGGAAGTCGACGAGGCGGCCGGTCCGCCCGAAGATGCGTTTCCCGACGGTGCGCTGGGCCAGGAAGCCCAGCACCGTCACGAGAGCGGCGATGATGCCGAGTGCGAGTAGCTGTGCGAGCACCGTGCTGTCGCCGGTCTGGGTGGCGAGTCGGGTTCCCTCCACGATGGGGTCGAGCAGCCCACCGAGCCAGCCGAGCAGCGTCCGAAGGATGACGAGCGTCACGACGAGCGGCCCGACCAGCACGAGTCCCGCCGTGAAGTTACTTTTCAGCGATGTCTTGATTCGCATACGCGTCACCGGGAAGGCGAGCCGAATAAGCCTAGGGTAGTGGGAAGCTCCTGCTGGTCACGCCTGACTGCCACTGAACCTCCAAACAGTCGAACTGCGACAGCGAGGGCGAGACTTCGACTACTCGAAGCTGAACGACTTTACAGCCCGCCCCGCTAGTACCGGTATGCCAACACCACAGTCCGAGTCGCCGGCCGAGCCGGCGGCGACCCGGACCGAAGAGGCGCGGTCCAGGGCTCCAGCAATCGACGTGGAGGGACTGGGACTGACGTACGCCGACGGTACCGAGGCCGTCCGGAGCGTCGACATGACCGTGCCGGAGGGGGAGTTCTTCGGCTTCCTCGGCCCGAACGGCGCGGGGAAGACGACCACCATCAAGGTGCTCGCGACGCTGCTCTCGCCGACAGCGGGTGACGTCCACGTCAACGGTTTCGACGTCCGCTCCGAACCCCGGAAGGTCCGCCAATCCATCGGCTACATGGCCCAGGAGACGAGCATCGACCCCGAACTGACCGCCGAGGAGAACATCCGATTCGCCTGCGAGGCCTACGGCGTCCCCCGGGGCGACCGCCAGGACCGCATCGACGAACTGCTCGAACTGGTCGGCCTCGAGGAGGTCGCCGACAAACGCGCGGAGGAGTTCTCCGGCGGGATGAAGAAACGCCTCGACGCAGCCACCGCGCTCGTCCACCAGCCGCCGCTCGTGTTCCTCGACGAACCGACGACGGGACTCGACCCGAAGGCCCGCAACCGGCTCTGGGACTACTTCCGCCGCATCAACGACCGGGGCACCACCATCTTTCTCACCACGCAGTACCTCGAGGAGGCCGACCAGCTCTGTGACCGCCTCTCGGTCATCCTCGACGGCAACATCGTCGCAGAGGGGAGCCCCGCCGACCTCAAGCGCGAGGTGGGCGGCGAGGTCCTCGACGTCGAACTGGAGGGCGACGGCGACGCCCGAAGCCGCGCCGCGAACATCGCCCGCGAGTTCGAGGCGTTCGACGACGCCTCCGTCTCGGAGACCGAGACCGGCATCAGCGTCACCGCCGAGACCGCGCGCCAGTACGGCACCGACCTGCTCGTCGCGCTCCGGGACGCGGGGCTGACGGTGACCGGATTCAACATCCGGGCACCGACTCTCGACGACGTGTTCCTCGCCATCACGGGCGAAGAGCTCGACGTCGAGACGCCCGAGGAGGGGGAGGTGGGTCGATGAGTTCGCCCGCCAGCGACGCGGCCGCCGACCGCCGCGTCGAGCGCTCCGGCAACTCCTTCTTCGGGGACGTCTGGGTGAACTTCAAGCGCTGGAACCTCAAGGCCGTCCGCAACCCGTTCGTGCTCGTGGTGTCGCTCGTCCAGCCCATCATCTTCCTCGTGCTGTTCACGGAGGTGTTCGGCAACGTCGCGGGCGACGCCGTCAACCGCGGCATCCCCGGCATCAACTACGAGACGTACCTCGTTCCAGCCATCGCCATACAGGTCGCGCTCGCCGCGGCCATCACGTCGGGCATCGGTCTGGTCAACGACATCGAGAACGGGATGTTCGAGAAGGTGCTCGTCTCGCCGATGAACCGGACGGCCGTCTTCGTCGGCAAGACCGCCGCGGAGGTGTTCCGCATCGCCATCCAGATATCGATCATCCTCGGTCTCGGCGTGCTGCTCGGCGCGGAGATCGCGACCGGAGTGGTCGGCGCCGTCGCCATCGTCGCCGTCGGCATCCTGTTCTCGCTGTGGTTCCTCGCGCTGTCGAACTCCCTGGCCGTCATCACCCGCGACCAGGAGTCGACCATCATCGCCGCGAACCTCCTCCAGTTCCCGCTGCTGTTCCTCTCGAGTGCGTTCCTCCCACTGGACTCGCTCCCGGGGTGGGTCCAGACGTTCGCCAGCCTCAACCCCGTCACGTACGGCGTCGACGCCGCCCGGTCGCTGATGCTCGACCGGGACGTAGCGAGCGTCGTCGACGTGTCGGTGTTCGGCGGGACCCTCGACGGCGTCGTCCCCGGAATCGTGGTGTTGGTCGCCCTCGACCTCGTGCTCGGCGCCATCGCTGTGGTCCTGCTGTCGCGGGCGTCGAGTTCCGACGTGCGCTGAGGGTCCGCCCCCTCCCTCCCGGCGCCCACGTAACCAGAATTGATTGCGTTACGACTATACGGAAACCGTCTGTGTATACACGCATGGCGCGCACGCTCGGTCGCCGGGACGTCATCGCCGGTCTCACCGCCGGCGCGGGAGCGCTCGCGGGGTGCTCTGCGCTGGCCGGCGACCCGGGGCCGACTGTGTCCCTGCTGGCTGCCGGGAGCCTCAACAACGCCCTCGAGAACGGGCTCCGGCCGGCCGTCGACGCGAACCTGCAAGTCGAGGCGCGTGGCTCCGCCGAAGTCGCTCGCCTCGTCGCGGAGGGCCAGAAAGACCCCGACATCGTGTCGGTCGCTGACGTCGCGCTGTTCGACGGCCCGATGGAACCCGACTGGTACGCGGAGTTCGCGACTAACTCGGTGGTCCTCGCCTACAACCAGGACACCGACGGCGGGCAGCGCATCGCCGAGGCGGGGCCCGACCGGTGGTACCGGCCGCTGCTCGAGGGCGACGTCGCGCTCGGCCGGACCGACCCGGACCTGGACCCGCTCGGCTACCGGACGCTGTTCGTGCTCGAACTGGCCACGGAGTACTACGGAACGACAGAGAACCTCCGGAAGACGATTCCACGCCGCGGGCAGGTCTACCCGGAGACGCAACTCGTCAGTCAGTTCGAGACGGGGTCGGTCAACGCGGCCGTCGCGTACCGGAGCATGGCTGTCGAGCGGGGCTACGACTACGTCGAGTTACCCCCCGAAATCGACCTGAGCACGCCCGAGTACGCGGACCGGTACGCGTCGGTGTCCTACGAACTTCCGGGCGGGACGGTCGTCACGGGCGCCCCCATCAGTTACGGGTCGACCGCTCGCCGCGAATCGACCGCAGTGGTCGACGTGTTCGGCGAACAGACGACGGGACAGTACCTCCGAGAGTACGGCTTCGTGGTGCCCCAGGACTACCCACGCTACACCGGCAATGTTCCCGAGAACGTCGCGAACTGAGTCCGTCGCCGGACGGTTCGATTGGCTCTCGGTCGCGTTCGTCCTCGGTGCGGTGTTGCTCTGTTACTACCTCCTGCCGCTGCTGGCACTCGTCGCGAGCCAGCCACCCGGCGCCGTCCTCGCTCGACTGGACGACCCCGAAGTGCTCGCGGCGGCCCGGACGTCGCTGCTCGGCGCCAGCGCGAGCACGGTCATCGCCACCGTGTTCGGCCTCCCGCTGGCGTACTGGCTCGCGCGCACCGACGGTCGGTTACCGACGGTCGTCACCGCCGTCGTCGTCCTCCCCCTGGTGTTGCCGCCGGTCGTCAGCGGGATGGTGCTGTTGACCGTCGTCGGGCCGAACACGCTGCTCGGGGGTGCGGCCGGGGCCAGCGGATTCCCGCTGACGCGTTCGCTGGCGGGCGTCGTCCTCGCGCAGACGTTCGTCGCGTCGCCGTTCGTCGTCGTCACCGCGAAGGCGGCCATCGAGAGCGTCGACCGGAGCCTCGAACACGCCTCGCGCTCGCTCGGCAAGCGCAGGTTCACCACGTTCCGACGCGTCACCCTCCCGCTCGCGTGGCCGGGGATTCTGGCCGGCGTCACCCTCGCGTTCGCCCGGGCGATGGGCGAGTTCGGCGCGACCATCATGCTCGCGTACTACCCGCGGACGATGCCGGTCCAGATCTGGGTGTCGTTCACGACACTCGGCCTTGAGAACGCGTTCCCCGTCGCGGTCATCCTCGTCGGTATCGCCGTCGGAACGCTCGTCGTCCTCGACGTCCTCGGAACCAATCCACTGGAGTGACTCGATGCTAAACATAACTGGACTCGCAAAATCCTACGGCGACTTCGACTTCGGGCCTGTCGACCTCACGGTCGGCGACGAGGTGCTCTCGTTGCTGGGGCCCTCGGGGAGCGGGAAGACGACGCTGCTCTCGACGATTGCCGGCATCGCCACTCCCGACGCTGGCGACATCTCACTGAACGGACGGCCACTCGTCGGTCGCCCACTCGAGGACCGCGGCGTGGGACTGGTGTTTCAGGACGGCGCGCTGTTCCCGCACATGACCGCGCGGGAGAACGTCGAGTACGCCGCGACAGATGGTGACCGGACAGGTGCCCTCGCCGCGACTCTCGAAATCGAGGACGTTCTTGACCGCCGACCGTCTGCCCTCTCAGGTGGCGAACGCCAGCGCGTCGCACTCGCCCGGGCACTCGCTGCGGACCCCGAGGTCCTGTTGCTCGACGAGCCGCTGTCTAGTCTCGACACGCCGATTCGTCGCCGCCTGCGCGACGAACTGCACGACCTCTTCCGGTCGCTGGAGATTCCGACGATCTACGTGACCCACGACCAGCGCGCGGCCACGGTGCTCGGCGACCGCATCGCGGTCATCCGGGACGGGAGTATCCAACAGGTCGGTCCACCACAGACCATCCTCGACCGTCCGGACTCCGAGTTCGTCGCCCGGTTCACCGGGAGCGAGAACGTCTTCGACGCGACAGTGCTCGAACAGAACGGCGATTCGCTCACACTCGCCGTGGGCGAACAAACCCTCCGAGCACGGGCCGACAGTTCGGTTGGGAAATCCGTCAGCGTCTGCGTCCGTCCGTCTCGGGTCCAACTGCGGGACGCCTCGGCGACCGAAACCGCCGACGAGAACGCGCTCGCCGGAACGGTTCGCCGCCACCTGAACGAGGGCGACGAACACCGGGTCCTCGTGGACGTCGACGGCACGGACCTCTCGCTCGTCGCATCGCTCCAACCGGCGACCTTCGAACAGGTGCACGTCGAACCCGAGTCCGTCGTTCGCGCGATGCTCCCTCCGGACGCGATCCACGTGCTGAGCGAGTAACCCCAACCAACGGGTTGCTGGACCTCGTCGTCTCCGTTTCCGTAGGTCGCTGCGTGTTGGTTTTCGACCAAAACGAAGAAGAAAATCCACCGAGGCCTTCGTATCGCAGCATACAGTTTACGAGTTGCTGTTCGGACAGCGCGACTGCCTCGACACACGATTTCAAAATTCGAGAATCCCATAAATCGAGGCATTCACCCCCGAATCAGTTCGGGGCTCCACTCGTCGACTGCGATGCGCGCCCAACGAGCCAGCGCACGAGAGTGGCTTCCGATTCTCCTTCGATATCACTCGATGCGATTCATGCTGCGTTCCTCCGCTGCTGAAGCCGCTCACCCTATAGGAAACGGGCTAGGAGAACCACATTCGACACACTAGCTGTGCCGCTGAGCGAAAGGACTCAGTGCGCCCGGTGTACTCTGTGTTGTGGGTCCGAACTATCCAGGCCCCAGTTCACTGCCTGTTGGGGTGTGAGGGTGCTCCACCAGCCGTCCGAGCCGAGAAGCGAGTGTGCGGTCGTTCGGGTTTCCGGAGAACGGCATGGTAGACTGACCTGGTCAACCGAACTACGAACCCTCCTCGACCCACTCGGCGATAGCTAGTTCCACTAGCCCAGAGCATCCGTCGCAATTGCCTCGCCAATCGGGATTGAGAGTTGCTTGACGGATCAAGTCTGGTGGGCATTCTACTGGTGTGCCTGGAACTGAACGGGGCGAACCGACTCGAACCGCCGAACAGACAGAAGAGTTTATCCTTCTATGGAGCACCACATAGGAAATCCACTTATCATCCAAGGCAGTGTTTTCCATCCACTGTATCGGCGAATCTGGTACTACATAACACCAAATGGTAGCGCCCAGTTCCTGGATAAGGGTCTTTATCCACGGAGAAGGGAACATTGAAGGAGGCGGCCTCGAATCGGTGGTCCATGGCCGGTGACGACCGAGCAGTCGTGAAGACGTACGTGCCAGCCCACCAGAAGGAGCAGTGGGTGACGCATGCAGAGGAGATGGACATGTCCCTCAGCGAGTTCCTCCGGTCGATGGTACAGGCCGGGCGACGAGGGTTCCTGACCGACCGCGAGGAAGGTGGTTCTGAGGGGTCAGACCCCAGGGGTCAGGGCCTCGAAGACCGGGTCCTCGCGACCCTCTCTGCGGAGGGGGTCGTCTCGTGGGACCAGCTCGTCGACGAACTGTCCGGAGACTTCGAGGACCGACTCGACGAGACGGTCCAGGCGCTGTCAGAGGCGGGCGAGATTCGCTTCGACCCGCGCCGTGACGGCTTCGTGCTCCAGGAGGACGCATGAGCGGTGAAGCATCGGCCGCTGCCGACCGCGGTGACGCCGACACGGAGGACCCGGTCGAGTACTTCCTCGAGGACATGGGCTACCACGGGAAGTCCGAGCGGACGCGGGAGGCCTACGGCCGCGTCCTCCAGGAGTTCGAGGCGTTCCTGACGGAGTTCGACACGACGGCCGCGGAGGCGGACCGCCGGGACTGCCTCGCGTGGGTGCACGAACTCCGCGGCGAGCACGCCGAGAGTACCGTCGCCACGTACGCCTCCTACCTCAACCGCTTCTACAGCTACATGACCCAGGTCGGGACGTTCGACGCCAACCCGATGGCGCTCGTGATGCAGGAGATGGACGAAGCCATCGACACCGACCCGACGCGCCGCGAGGTCTCCGTCGAGCGAATGCGGGAGTTCGTCGCCGATATCACCCACCCGCTAGAGCGCGCCGTGATTGTGGCGCTCCTGAAGACAGGGCTGCGGGTCGGCGAACTCTGCAACCTCGACGTTCGCGACGTCTCACTGGCCACGCCGGCGGTCGAGGGTTCCTACGACCTCGGAACCCGGGGACAACTCGACGGTCGACCCGACACGCTGTTCGTCGATCCGGCGATGAGCCGCGGCGAGACAGTCAACGGCGAAGAACGGACTGCGTCGAACAAGCGCAAGCGCGCGACGCTCGTTCCCGTCGACGGGGAGCTGAAAGCCGCTCTCGTCCGGTGGCTGGCAATACGGCCCGACGCCACATCGGAGGCCGAGCCGCTGTTCGTGAGCACGCGAGACGCGTGGGGAGAGCGCCTGACGCCGGAGATGGTGCGCTCAATGGTGCGCCGACACGCCGAGGCAGCGGGTTGGTACCGAACGGGCGGTGACGCCGCGGAGAACGTCACGCCCCACTACTTCCGACACTTCTTCACGACTCACCTCCGGGACCGAACCGGAGACCGCGGCGTCGTGAAATATCTCCGCGGAGACGTGGCGGACGACATCATCGACACGTACACTCACAACTGGGGAGACAGGGTCCGTAAAGTATACTTATCTAACATCTACTCCCTGTCGTAGCGTCGCGTGGCAGACTCGTAAACTGTATCCTGCTATATCAACTCGGTGCCTGACTGGACCCCTTCACTGAAGGTATTCTCAGAACTGATAGCGGCACCTCAATCCACCTGCAGAGGCGTTCTATCGCATGGCTACGGGCGATTTCGTCAGTGTCCGTCGACTGCATCGACCGTGGAGCGCTCAGAGCACCCGATCTCGATGGGGCGGGGAGCGAGGAACGAGGAATTGGCTTGAGAAACGTTCGTCACGAGGAGCTAGCAGCGAAAGGTGGCCCCGACGGTCAGCTTAATCGCGGTCCGCTCTCGTGGCGCCGCCGACGATGCCACGGACCTGGAGGTACTCGACGCGGACCGCGTTGTCCGCGAACCACTCGTCGAGCGTCGCGAGCGCGTCCCTGCGGAGTGCTTCCCGGGCGTCCTGCTCCTCTAGCTGTCTGAGCGCCGGCGACAGTGGCCCCGACTCCTCGGCGAACTCCCGCCAGAAGTGCTGCGGGGAGACGTACCGGAAGCGGGCGATGCGGCGCTGCACAGAGAGTTCGCAGTGTTCACCCAGTTGCTCCCGGACGAACCCCGGCTTCCCCCAGCGGAGGTGGGCCCACGGGTCGTGGTTCTCGTGGGCCACGTGGTCGTCGAGGACGTCGGTAAGCGCCCCGACTAGGCCGTTCGGCGACCATGCGGTGAACGCCACCCGGCCGCCCTCGCGCGCGACCCGGACCATCTCGCTGCCCGCGACGCTCGCCTCCGGGGAGAACACGTGCCCGAAGTTCGAGAGCACGGCGTCGAAACTGCCGTCCGGGAACGGGAGCACCTCGGCGTCCCCCGCGACCCACTCGATGTCGTCGTAGTCGGCCAGCGCGGCGCCCTCGCGGGCCAGTTCGAGCATCGGTCGCGTGACGTCGACGCCGACCACCTCCGCGCCGGCGCGGCGGGCGGTCAGCGCGGCGTTCCCCGTGCCACAACCGACGTCGAGCACCCGGTTCCCGGGGTCGATTCCCGCCGCGCTCACCACGCGGGCGATGGCCGGCAGGAAGTTCGGCGCGAGCGACGGATAGCGGCCCGCCGACCAAGTGTACGTCGAGCGCTGTTGGCCCTCGCTGTCGGCGTCTGTCATCCGTCGATTGCACGCCTCCCACGCGCATAAAGCCCCGACTCGGGGCCGGTGGTGCCGGGTGGCCCACGGAAAGCTTATTCGGCGTGCACGGGAGGACCAACTGTGACAGTCCGGGACGCAGTCGCCAGCCGGTTCGGCGCGGACGAGCGAGCGCTGGCGGCGTTCCGCGTCGCGCTCGCCAGCCTCGTGCTCGCCGACCTGGCCCTCCGCTCGCGGAGCCTCGTCGCGTTCTACACGGACGCCGGCGTCCTGCCGACAGCGTTGCTGTACGAGCGGTGGCCCGAGATCAGTCAGTTCTCAATCCACGCGCTGTCGGGCAGCGCGTGGGTCCAGGGAGCGCTGTTCGTGCTGGCCGCCGTCGTCGCGCTCGCGATGCTCGTCGGCTACCGGACGACGCTCGCGACCGTGGTGACCGGCGTGTTGCTCGTCTCTCTTCAGTACCGGAACCCGATGGTACTGAACGGCGGGGACATCCTCTTCCGGATGCTGTTCCTCTGGGCAATCTTCCTCCCGCTCGGCGAGCGGTGGTCCGTCGACGCCGTCCGGAGCGAGAACCACCGGGGTCGAGTGCTGTCCGTGGCCACCGCGGGCGTGCTCCTGCAGGTGGTGGTCGTCTACTCCGTCAACGCCGCGCTCAAACTCCGCAGCGACGTCTGGAAGAGCGGCGAGGCCATCGAGTACGTCTTCAGCCTCGACATGTTCGTCGTCGGGTTCGGCGAGGTGCTCGCCCAGTACCCCGGACTCCTGGCGGCGTTCGACAAGCTCTGGATAACGCTGGTCGCGGGGTCGTTCCTCCTGCTCGTGCTGACGGGGTGGCTGCGCGCCGCGCTCGTCGCGCTGTTCGCGGCGATGCACCTCGGGATGCTCGCCACGATGCAACTCGGCCTCTTCCCGCTCATCTCCGTCGCGGCGTTGCTCCCGTTCGTCCCGGCCGTGGTCTGGGACCGACTGCCCGGTCGGGACGCAGTTCCAGTACTCCGCGACCTGCCCGTCCACGGGTGGGAGCGTCGGCTTCGTGAGACGCTGCCGCTGGTCTCGCTTCCGACGCCCCCCGAGTCGGTTCGGCTGTGGTGGAACCGGTCGCTCTCCGGCGGACTCGCCGTCGTGCTGGTGGTCGTGCTCGTCTGGAACGCTGCGACCGTCGGGTTCGTGGCCATCCCCCAGGACGCGCCGGTGAACAGCGACCCCAGCCCGCGGTGGAACATGTTCGCACCGGCACCGCTGGGGACCGACGCGTGGTTCACGGCGCCCGGCACGCTCGAGTCGGGTGAGCGCGTCGACGCGTTCCAGGGCGGCAGCTTCGACTGGGAGAAACCGCCAGACGTCTCCTCGACGTACCCCAGCGCGCGCTGGCGGAAGTACCTCACCAACCTCCAGGGCGCGGACGCTCCGGAACTCTCCTCGCAGTTCGCTGGCTACCTCTGCGAGCGCTGGGACGCCCGCAACGACGCCACACTCCGGAACGTCTCCGTCTACGCCGTCCTCCAGCCGACGCGTCTCGACGGCCCGGAGCCGACGAACCGCGTGCTGCTCGTCGAACGGAACTGTAGCGGCTGAGTGGCGCTGTTCCCCTGGCGCTGCGCACGTCTCGTCGATAGTAACGAGGACACCGTTACCGTGGTCGCGGCGAACGGGTGACCGTGAACCTCCACGCTCGGATATCTACTTCGGGACACACGCGGGCCCTGCTCACAGCCTCCCTCGTGCCGGTGTCCGTGGCCGTGCGACGTGATCCAGACGCAGAATCCACAGCGACGCTCGCAGAACGTACTGGTGCGCTGAAAGGTTAACTGTGTCGCCGCAGTAGTAGTAGTCACATGGTCGAAGCGGGGACCCGGCCCCAACGCCCTGGAATTGCCTGGTGGATTCTGGGCCTCGTCATCTTCGGGGTGCTCGTCTGGGTCGGACGCCAGAACGTCGGCTGGATCGTCTTCGGGCTGTTCACCTACTACGTCGCGCGCCCCATCTCGCGCCGACTCCAGCGCCACGCCCCCTCGCGGTCGCTAGCGGCCGTACTCACGCTCCTCCTCATCGTCGTCCCCATCCTCCTCTTCGTCGCAGCGTTCCTCGCTATCGCGCTGGGACAGATACTCAGATTCCTCTCCTCGGAGACCGTCGAGGCCGCCCTCAGGGACCTCCCGTTCTCGGTCGCGGAGCTCCCGACGGACCCCGTCGAGACCGTCGTCGTGATACTCCAGAACCCCGCGGTCTCGCCGGTGCTCGACCAGTTCGGCGTCGTGGTCGGTGTGCTGGCGACGACGCTGTTCAACGTCTCCCTCGTGCTCATCCTGGCGTTCTTCCTGCTCACTGAAGACCGGCGGCTAGCCGGGTGGTTCGAAACCAACGTCCTGGGCCCGGATTCACTGAGCGCCGACTACCTCCGCGGCGTCGACCGGGGCCTGACGTCGGTCTACTTCGGCTACTCTCTCACGATATTCGCCGTCATCGTGCTGGCTGCAATCATCTACACCGTCTTCAATCTCGTCGCACCGGCGCCCCTCCGGATTCCGACGGCGCTACTGCTGGCTGTCGTCACCGGGCTGTTCACCCTCGTGCCGCTCGTCGGGCGCTCGGTCGTGTACGCGTTCATCGTCGCGTTCCTGGGGCTCCGTGCCTACAACGCAGACCAGTCCCTCCTCTGGATTCCCGTCGCGTTCTACCTCTTCATGAGCGTGGTGTTCGACAACGTCGTCCGGACGTACATCCGACCGAGGCTGTCGGGCGAGCGCTACCACATGGGGCTCGTGATGTTCGCGTACCTGCTCGGTCCCGTGCTGTTCGGCTGGTACGGCATCTTCCTGGCACCGCTGTTGATGGTGGTCATCGTCGAGTTCGTCGTGAACGTCCTCCCGCTGCTCGTGCGTCCCGAATCCCGGGAGACTGCAACCACGGACGAGCCACGGGCTGCCACCGACGAAGATGGTGCCACTACGGAGTACGTCGAATCGACCGGGCCAGACAGCGAAAATGGGCCGCCTGGGTGACCGATGTCAGCACCCGAGGCAGCGTCGGTGGGTGGCGCTGTTCTACCAAACTCTCCCGTCCGTCGCTACTGCGGCGGAATCGCGGTTTCCGACGGTTCGGTGGTGAGCGCGCGCTGGACCGCCTCGACGTCGGCGCCCTCGGCTTCGGAGCTGTTCTGCATCAGCACCGTCTCGCTTGGGAACAGCGGCTCGCCCACCTCGAGACCGTGTTCGCGCGCGGTAGAACCAGTAACCGTGAGGTAGACGCCGACGCCGGTGTCCGCGACGGCAGCTTCCTCCTCGCGGCCCGCGTCGGGGTAGACGAACTCCACGCCCTCTGTGGCGTCCGTGCCGAGAACGGCCTCCACGAGGCGCTCGTAGCGCGGACTGATACAGACCTCGCCCTCGTAGGCGGCGAGGAACTCCCGGTCGAGTCCGTCGGCGTCGACGGACTGGACAGCAGCGGGCGTCGCCAGCAGCGTGTGGTAGACGGTGTCGCCGAGCCCCGAGACGACCCGGACGTCGGTGTCGTGTGGGTCGATTCGGGCGTTCAGGTCCGCGATGGTCGACAGCGGCTCCGGGCGCAACTGGACGACCTCCTCGAGGACGAGGTCGGCGCTGTCGAAGCCGAGCGCGAACTCGTGGGTGCGCAGCGCGCGGAACGGCTCCTCCCGGCCGATCAACTGAACCGGCGTCCCGTCGACGTCGAGAGAGAGCGAGTCGAAGGCGATGCGCCGGGGTTTCCCGGCGCGCGCGTCCCGGAGAAGCGTGTAGTCGGGACGGTTCGGGTCGTCGGGGTCGCTGTACGCGGCGAGGCGCTCGTAGACGCCGCGGTCGTCGGTCTGCTCGTCCTTCGCGAGCGCCTTCTCATAGCGCAGCGTCGAGACGACATTGTCCGCGACGCTCGTCGCGTCGGCGCACGCCGCGAGGCGGTCGAGAACGGCTTCCAGCGGCCGTCCCTTGCGCGGGACGGCGACGCGAACCGGCGTAGTCATTGTGGGAAAGAGCCCTCGCGCGTCAAAAACGGTTCCGCTTCCGGGGATACCCCGGCCGAGTTCGCCTACGTGCCGAAGACGTCCGACAGCTGGTTGCGCCACTCCTCGATCTCGTCGACGTGGTCCTCGAGGTCCTCGAGGTCGTCCTCGATGTCCCCGATCTCGAAGACCGCGTCCTCGGTGTCGGCGACGCGCTCGTCGAGTGCCTCGACGTCGCCACGGAGGCGCTCGAGGTCGTCGGAGAGGTCGTCGACGGCGTCGAACTCCGCCTCGACGTCCGCGACGCGCTCCCGGAGCGTCTCCCGCTCGTCGGCCGCGTTCTCCACGCTGGCCTCCAGTTCACCGAGGTCCTCGGAGAGGCTCCCGACGTCCGCTTCGAGTTCCGCCAGCAGGTCCTGTGCCGGACCGTTATCGTCGAGGAACGCCTCGAGGGCGTCCGTGTACGCCTCGAGTTCGGAGACGCGGCTCTGGACGTGCTCTATCTCGACCTCCGTGCTGCCCGAGATGCCGCCGAACGCCTCGTCGAGCGTCTCCATGTCCTCGTCGCTGACCTCGTCCTGGCGGATGGCCTCCGCGAGTGCGCCGGCGACGTCACCGGCGTCGAAGCCAATAGCGGCCGGAGGTTCCTCGTCCAGGCTCGCCGTCTCGGTGACCGGGTCGGCGTCCGCGCCGATGGCTGTCTCGCTCGGCGCGTCGGGGTCGGGAAGCCCGACGTCGCTCTCGTCGTCTTCACCGCCATCGACCGGGTCGAGTTCCTCTCCGGCCTCGACGGGGTCCGGGTCCTCGTCGTCGGCGTCGAGGAAGTCCTTGTCCGCATCGGCGTCCGAGTCTGCCGCCGCGTCGGCCGCGTCGTCGGACCCGAGGTCGATGTCGCCCTCCAGGATTTCGGCGTCGTCGTCCAGGGAGTCGATGCCGCCGGAACTCGCGGCGACCTCGGCTTCCAGTTCCTCGTCGTCCTCGAGGCCGGGGACGGTGTCGCGCTCGCCGCCCGCGAGTTCGCGGACGACGTCGGTGGACTCGGGCGGGACGACGTCGTCGATGTCTTCGCCGTCGATCTCGACGGTCGGCGCGGAGAGGAACGGTGTCTCGTCCTGGCCGTCCTCCATGCGGACGCCGTAGACGGTGGTGAACGTCTCGCCGGCCTCGATCTCGCGCTCGAAGCGGACGACGCCGTCGCCGCTGGCGGTCCAGTTCTCGCTCCCGTACTCGGGGTGGAAGCCGATCTGGTCGATGCCGAACTCTTCGGGTATCTCGTCGACGATTCGCAGTTCCACGGGGCTGTCCCGTGAGGAGGAGACGTCGAAGGCGACGGCGGGCACCGGGAAGTCCTCTCCGTTGAAGAACTTGCTCACAGTGACCCCGTCGCTCTCGACGACCGTCTCGTCACTCACAGCAACCACCCGTTCGCTGGTCGTGCATACCCCCACCTACGCAAGGCAGGACTTAAATTGCCCGCCGACTCGAAAGCAAGTTTCCCTGTCACGACTCGACGTCCACGCGGTCCCCGATCTCCGCGACCTCGAGGCGCCGGGGGTACGTGAAACTCCGGACGTGGTGGTGGAGCGCCGTCGGGTCCGCGGTCAACCCCTTCCACATGTCCCAGTGCGAGGGGAGCAGCCGGTCGAACTGGAGCGCGCTCGCGGCCTCGACGACCTGGTTCTCGTCGCTGTACCAGCGCGTGCGCTTCGGTTCGCGGGTCTGCTTGTCCGGAATCTGGCCGACGGAGCCGAACGCGAGGATGCCGAGGTCGATGTCGTAGGCTTCGCCCACGCGCTCGAGTTCCTCGCTCGGCTTCGTGTCCCCGCCGTGGAAGACGGTACCCGCGTCGTGCTCGAAGACGTAGGAAACCGGGTGGGTCGCGTCGGGGTCGTGTGCGAACTCCACGTGGACCGTGAACTCGCCGACTTCGACGGTGTCGCCCTCCGCGACTTCCTCGTACTGGTCGGCCTGGACGGCGTACCGGTCGTGCCACTCCTCTTCGTCGCGGGCCAGCGCGACGGAGTCGTCGGGACCGTAGTACGTCGCGCCGGTCTCCGCGAGTATCGGCGCCTGACTCGGGCCGTGGACGTGGTCGGAGTGCTCGTGGGTGGCGAAGACGGCGTCAGCCTCCGTGACGTCCCGCGGGTTCATCGGAACGGGGACCATCCGAACCGTCCGCGGCGGGTCGCCCGTGCCGAAGTAGGGGTCGACGAACAGCGTCGTCCCGCCGCTGCCTTTCAGCACGAAGCCGTTGCAGCCGAGATACCAGACCGCTACTCCCTCGGGGTCGGCGTCGGCGATGGCCTCGGGCAGCCAGTCGCCCCAGTCGGAGTGTACCATACCGGAGGGTCAGCCGGCGCGTCCCTAAGCGTTCCGGGGAAAGCCAGGAATTTTCCCGACGGCCTGCGTGTGTCGGGTGATGAGTATCATCGTGGAGTTCACGCTCAGGTCCCCGCGGCTCGTCCTGACCGACACGATGAGACGCGCGCCGGACGTCGCCATCAGCGTCGAGTCCGTCGACGGGGTGCCGCCGGAGGACGTCGTCACGATGCTCTGGGCGACTGGCGGCGACCTCGAGACCTTCGACGACGCCATCCGCGCGGACCCGACAGTCACGGACGTCGCGCTGCTCGAGGACTTCGAGGGACGACGCCTCTACCGGTACCGGGTCGCGGAGGACGTGGAGGTCCAGATGTACAACCGCTGGCTGGAGGTCGGTGCCGCCCAGCTCAACGTCGGCGCCAGCGGCGGCGAGTGGCACAACAGAGTGCGGTTCCCGGACCGGGACGCGCTCCGCGAGTTCCAGGCCCAGGCCGACGAAGCGGCGGTCGAGTTCACGGTCCAGAGTATCTACGACGAGCCCGACGCGCCGAACCAGTCCTGTCTCACGGAGGCCCAGTCGGAGGCCCTCGAACTCGCCCTCGAAACGGGGTACCTCGAGGTGCCACGGGACGCGTCGCTCGCTGCAGTCGCCGAGGAACTGGGCGTCTCAGAACAGTCGGTCTCGGAGCGGTTGCGCCGAGCGATGCGGAATCTCTCGCGAGAAGCGGTCGACCGTCAGTCCTGACAGCAGGCGCCGGACTCGCCGACGAAGTCCACGTCGAGCGGTTCGGAGATGACGTCGTTGAGCTCCTCGAAGGTCTCCTGGACGGCGTCCTGGGCGTCGAGGTACTCCGCCATCGCGGGGTGGTCGTGGAGGTGGGCCTGGGCCTCCTGGACGCGCTCGATGTCCTCCTGGGTCGCGTCGCCCGTCTGGCGGGCGAGCATGAACTCCTGGCGGATCTCCTCGAACTCGCCGATACGCTCCTGGACCTCCTCGCTCGTCTCGACCTCGCGTTTGGCCTCCTCGAAGTCCTGGTACTCGGGGAGTTCGGTGATCGCCTCGCCGAGTTGGCGCGCGAGCGCCTCTGCGTCCGTCGTCTCGGTCGCGGCCGCGGCGTCGGAATCGACACTCATGGTTCCGGGTTGGGGCCGCCGGTCTTTCAACCTGCCGGAACCGGGGGTGACCGTCGCCGAGGGTCTCGCGAGCCGCTCACGGAGACGGACGACGACACACACCGCCACCGCGGACGGTTACTGAGTTGCGCTGACTCGACCTCCCGGGGCCGTCCTCGCCTGGGCCATCGGCTTGGGAGTGAGGACGACGACCGGGATGTCGCGGTCCCCCGAGCGCTCCTGGTACGCTTCGAGACCGGGATTCAGCGCTTCGAGGCGGCTCCAGTACGCGGCCCGTTTCGCCCCGGTCACTTCGCTAGCGACGTACTGCTCCGTCTCGCCACCGAAGGACAGCTCGACGTCCGGCCTGGCTCGCAGGTTGTGGTACCAGGCGGGCTGTCGGTCGCGTCCCCAGTTAGACGCGACCACGACCCACTTCCTGCCGTCCCGAAAGCCCAGCACGGGGACGCTGCGGCGCTTCCCCGTCTTCGTGCCGACTGTTGTCAGTTCCACGACCGGTGCGCCGAGCGCCGACAGCAGCCTGGCGATGGAGAGCCGACCGCCGGAGACGCTCGAGAGGACGCGGTCGACGCGGGGGAGCGTCCGTGACAACACCCAGGTTCCGAGTCGCGTCGCCGCAAACCACAGCGAGAGCCGCAGCCACCACGGCGAGGTTGTTCGCGCCATGCTGACACAGTACGTGCTGACCGCGCATAAGGTCCCCCGGAGTCCGCTCTAGTGTGCGAACCCAGAACGCGCCTGTGAGTGGTTCGCGCACCTGCTCTGGGCGCTTCGGGGAACCGCCGGGGTTAAACGAGCGAAGCCTGTACCGGTGAGCAATGAGCCACGAAGAGACGCGTTCGGCGGGAGACCTCCGGAAGACTGGCCTCTCCCTGAAACACGACCGGACGTGGGACTACGAACTCGACCGCATCGTCGAGGAGGTCGAGGAACGCGGCGCGGAGAAGGTGGGGCTCCAGTTCCCGGAGGGGCTGAAGCGACGCGGGCCGGCCGTCGCCGACGACCTCAGGCAGTTGCTCCCCGACGACGTGCGCATCCTCATCTCCGGGCAGCCGTGTTACGGCGCCTGCGACCTCGACACCTACATGATGCGGCGGACGGACGTCTTCGTCCACTTCGGGCACTCCCCCATGAAGGAGTCCGAGAAGATCATCTACGTGCCGCTGTTCTCGAACGTCGAGGTCGAACCCATCATGGAGCAGTCCCTCGACGAACTCGAGGAGGGCGACGTCGGCCTCGTCACGACCGCCCAGCACATGAACCGCTTCGACGAGATGCGAGAGTACCTCGAGGAGCGCGGCTTCGACGTCCACACGCGCCGCGGCGACGACCGCCTCACCAACGAGGGGCAGGTCCTGGGCTGCAACTACGCGAGCGCGGACATCGACGCCGACCAGGTGCTGTACGTCGGCGGCGGCAAGTTCCACCCGCTCGGCCTCGCGATGGAACACCCCGAGAAGACGGTCGTCATCGCCGACCCCGTCAACAACTCGGTCTCGATAGCGGACACCGAGAAGTTCCTCAAGCAGCGCTACGCCTCCGTCCACAAGGCGATGGACGCCGAGACGTGGGGCGTCATCTTCTGCACGAAGATCGGCCAGGGTCGCTGGGACCAGGCCAACGAGATCGTGGAGAACAACGAGAACGCCTACCTCATCACGATGGACGAGGTCACCCCGGACCGACTCACGAACTTCGGGATGGACGCCTACGTCAACACTGGCTGTCCGCGCATCACGACCGACGACGGCCCGCAGTTCAAGCAGCCGATGCTCACGCCCGGCGAGTACGAGATTGCGGTCGGCAACAAGCCCCTCGACGAACTCTCCTTCGACACGTTCCACGGCACCTGGTAGGCGACAGTCCACTCCAGAGTCGTTCTGTGGACTCCTCAGTGGTCCGCGAGGCGACCGATGGCGACGTATCGCTCTCGGCCGTTCAAGTCGAGTCGAGTCAGGTGGTTGACGACCGAAAACCGGTCCCCGTCGGTGCGCTCGTACGTCGACTCGAACCGCTGGAGGTCGCCGACCCCGGTCTCCCGCTCGATCTCCCGCACACCCTCCTCGGTCGCGTCGACGGCGATGTCCCAGACGGCCATCCCGACCACCTCCGCCTGGGTGTAGCCGAGTTCGTCGCGGAACCGCCGGTTCGCCTCGACGATGATTCCGGTCTCGTTGTGGACCACTATCAGATCCGGGGAGTTCTCGAAGAGCACCTCCAGGCGCGCGTTCTTCCGTTCGAGCTCCTGCTTCCGCCGCTGACGGTTCGTGATGTCGGTGATGAATCCCTCGAGTGCGACGAGTTCGTCGTCCTCGAAAATGCCGCGGCCGCGCTCCCAGACGGTTCGTCGCTCGCCGTCCGCGGTGTGGATGCGGTACGTGACCTCGAACGGTTCGCGGCGCTCCAGCGCGGACTGGACCTCGGCCCAGACTGGCTCTGCGTCCTCGGAGTGGAGGACTTCCTCGCCCCAGACCACGTCGCCGGATTCGATGGTCTCGGCTGGGTAGCCGGTCAGTTCCTCGCACTCGCCGCCGACGAACTCCATTGGCCACTCGGGTTCGTTCCGGCACCGGTAGACCACACCCGGGAGGTTGCTGACGAGCGTCTCGAGTCGGCGGTTGCGCTCGGCGAGCGCGCTCTGGGAGCGGCGCTTCTCGACGGCGTTGCGCACGCGGTTCGCGAGCAGGGCGTACTGGTCGGTGCCGCGTTCTTTCTGGAGGTAGTCCGTGGCGCCTGCGGAGATGGCGTCGCTGGCCACCTCCTCGCTGCCCTTCCCCGTGAACAGCACGAACGGGAGCTCGGGAAACGCCTCGCGGACGCCCTCCAGGAATTCGATCCCGTCGGTCCCGGGCATGTCGTAGTCCGAGACGACGCAGTCGACCGGCCGCTCTGCCAGCGCGTCGAGTCCGTCGTCGGCGTTCGTGGCCGTGGCTACCTCGAGGCGGTCGTCCTCCCGTTCGAGGAACTCCGCCACGAGGTCGGCGAAATCGGGCTCGTCGTCGACGTGTAATACGAGCACCGAGCCGTCCTCCGGCCCGCTCGGGTCCCCAGCTGGCATGTTCCTTGCGAGAAAGAGACGTGGCAACGGATAACGTTGTGCAATGAGGTATTACTACTGAGCATCTGCAAAGGTTTTTGTATTTCCGCTATGTATGTAGTTCCATGAGCACCACGCCCCGTTCCGACACCGTCGAAGGCTGTCGCCCCATCGAGCGAACCCCAGTCGCCGTCGAGGCGACGACCATCGCAGACGTGTCGCGGGACGACCTCCGAACGCTGGCGGCTGAACTCGCACGCGAGGGGTACGTCCCCGCAGAGGTTACGGCCGAGGTACGCTTCGAGGAGGACTGCTCGCTCGCCACCCAGCGCGAGGCCGACCGCCTCCGGGACATCGTCGACGCGGCCGCGTTCATCGGCGCGAACCAGCTCACGGTCGACGTCGACGCCGTCGAGTGCCCCGAGAAGGCCCGTCCCGCGCTCTCGGCGGTCGCCGAACGCGCCCACCGCGACGGCGTCAGCCTCGACGTCGACGGCCTCGCACTCGACTGACTGCCCGGTTCTAACGCAGGTTTCTTCGCCCGTCGTCTCCTCGCCTCCGTCGTGAAGCGCGCGCTCGAACGTCGACTATCGGCCGTCGAAGGGTTCCGGAACCCGAGCGCCGCGCTCGAACAGTACCCCACGCCCGCGGACATCGCCGCCCACCTCCTCCACCTCGCGGACCTCCACGGCGACGTCGCCGGCCGCTCCGTCGCGGACCTCGGCACGGGAACGGGGATGCTCGCGCTCGGCGCCGCGACGCGGAGTCCCGAGCGAGTCATCGCAATCGAACGAGACCCGGAAGCACTCGCTGTCGCACGCGAGAACGAGGAGCGAGTCGACCCCGGCGTGGCCGTCGACTGGCTGCTCGGCGACGCGACGCGCCCACCGCTATCGAGCGTCGACACCGTCGTGATGAATCCACCCTTCGGCGCTCAAGCGGGCCAGCGCCACGCCGACCGTGAGTTCCTCGCCGCGGCGGCGGACGTCGCCGACGTCTCCTACTCCATCCACAATAGCGGGAGTAGGGCGTTCGTCGAGTCCTTCGCTACCGACAGGGGCGGCGAACTCACCCACGCGTTCGCCGCCGAGTTCGACGTCGACCGCCAGTTCGACTTCCACACGAGCGAGCGGGAGACACTCGACGTCGAGGCGTTCAGGGTCGAGTGGGCTACTCGTAGGTCTCGCGAGTAGCCACCGTCACGGTCGTGTTCCCCCGCTCGGCGAGCAGTCTCGCCTCCTGCCGGCGGAACGTCAGACCGCCGGCGCTCGTCGACTCGTTGACCGGCGGAATCCGCGCCGTTCCCAGCACGGAGTCGTTGCGCACTACTTCCAGAGTGAACCGACCGGTCTCGGCGTCGATGCGCACCTGTCGGTCCGCGACGACGGGGTCGGCGGTGGAACTGCTGGAGGCGAACACCGGCCGCCAGTCCGCGCCCGGCGGTTCGAGGTAGACGTTGTAGACGGGGCTGCCACCACGGGGCACCCAGCCGCGGCGGTGCGCCCAGACGGTCTCCTCCCAGCCGATGCCCCCGACCGTCACCGAACTGTCGCCGAAGAACGCGAGTTCGCCGGCGCTCACGCGCTCCGTCCAGATGGTGCGGCTGTCGCTGGCGACGATGACGCCGCTCGCGGAGACGTTCGTCGCCTGCGCGAAGAACGGCAACTGGACGGACGCCACCCGCTCGTTCTGCACGTCCTCCGCGTAGGTCACCTCGTAGCCCCGGATCTCGACGGGGTCGCCGGCCAGCGACGAGTCTTCGACGGTGGTGAGGTTGATGGGGACCGCGGCCATCGACATCGTGACGACGGGCAGCAACAGCAACAGCACCGCCGCCCTCCGCCCGGTGAGGTCGCGCGCGATGGTCGTCTCGTCGGCGCGCACTGCGGCGGTCAGTGTGAGCGCGAGCCCAACGACGAGCAGTACGCCGAGTGACCGGTAGAGGACGTAGTCGACGCTCTGACCGTACCACCACACCGCCCACAGCGACAGCGACGTCGCGAGGACGACCGACCCGAACCAGACGCGAGCGGCCGACGGGCGCTCCTCCCGGCGGGAGAGCAGGACCGCCGCCAGCACCGCGCCGACGAGGAATCCGAACAGGTGCCCCTGCACAGAGATGCCCGCCCACCACGGCGGTGAGAACGACGGCGAGACGGACGCGAACGAGATAGGGTTCTGGAGCACCGACCACAGCAGGGAGACCACGTCCCGGGCGGCGACGGCGACGACCGTCGCGAGCGGGTAGCGGACGAGCGCGAAGCCGGCGAACGCGAAGACGACGCCGGAGAAGCCGATCGTCGCCCCCCACGAGAACAGGCCCGTGAGCAGGGAGATGATGGCGACACCCAGGGGAAAGAGCACGAACGCGCGGACGTACGGGTTCGTCCGCCACGACCCGAACGACGTGGTTCCCCGCTCGGTGGGGTAGTGCGAGACTGCGTACTCGACGACCGGTGCGAGGACGAGCGTGCCGACGAGGTTGCTCGTGACGTGACCGAGGCTCGCGTGGGCCAGCGGCGCGGTCAGGACGCCCAGCGGGTAGAAGTACGACCAGGAGACGAACGGGATGACGAGCGGCGACCCGGTGCCGCGGGCGCCGAACTGCACGAACAGGTAGAAGCAGACGATGGCTCCGGTGACGACCAGCGTCCCCCACGGCACCCCGAAGAGGAGCCGGGAGCGCACGCGCTGCCAGAACGCGCGGCCCTCACCGCTCGACAGTACCACGACCAGGGAACCCAGGAAGACGACGACGCCGACCCACGCGGTCCCCCGCCAGACGTTCAGGGTGCCGGTGGCGACCGCGACGACCACACCGGCCAGTACGGCAATCGGCACGCCGTACGAGCGCAGCGAGAACTGGCGGAAGCGGGAGACGACCGCCAGCACTGCGAGGGCCACGAGGGCCGTGCCGGCGACCACCACCAGCGGGGAGACGTTCATACAGGTGGTGCCTTGGCGCGGGAGAATAAAGCAGTGGCGTCCGCGAGTTCCGCCGGGAACGGCCGCCGGTCCGTCAGCTGGCCGGACCGTGCTTCGTCCAATCAGGGCTTCGAAACGTTGAAACGCCGCAGTTCCGAATCACGGGGTATGGATCTGCGGGTCATCGAGAAGGGCGACGCGGAACTCACTATCGAGATCGCCGGGGAGAACCACACGTTCATGAACGTGCTGAAGGGTGCGCTGCTGGAGACCGACGGCGTGGAGGCCGCCTCCTACGACGTCAACCCCGAGCAGTCCGGCGGGCAGACCGAGCCGCTGCTCACCATCAAGACTGACGAGGACACGGACCCGCTGGACGCGCTGCAGTCCGCGGCGAACCGTACGGGCGACGAACTACGAGACTTCGCGGACATTTTCGAGGCCGCGGTCTAGCCGAGGACGACGTCCAGGTCGAACGTCCGGTCGGCGAACTCGACGGTGGACTCCCCGCCGTCGGTCAACGCCGCGACGTGTTCGTTCAGTAGCGTTCGACGCTCCGGACAGGTGTGGACGCGGACGCTGTTCGTCTCCGGACCGAAGTACGCGAGTGCGTTCTGTATCTCCGGCAACGCGTAGACCTCGGTCCCCGACAGCGACACGTTCGCGCGTTCGGCGCCCGTCAACACGAGGTATGTCGGGACCACACCCCCGGACGTTCCCGTCAAGTCGACGAACCTGGCCGTGTTGCACTCGACGGCCTCCACGACGGACCGCCCCGGTTCGAGGGGGCCGTTCGCCGGACATTCTCCCGGGTCGGTGTCGGGCGGCCCCGACGTACGGAAGTGTGACATACTGTCACTATTTACCACCAAAACCATAAGTGGTTCGCCGATGGGTTCAATGGCGAACCGGGACGCCGTGTTCGTCGAGGTACTGCTTCGTCTCCTCGACGGTGTAGTCGCCAAAGTGGAAGATGGACGCCGCAAGCGCAGCGTCCGCGCCGGCGTCGAAGGCGTCGACCATGTGCTGGGGCGACCCGCAGCCCGAGGACGCGATGACGGGCGTCGAGACGGTGTCGCAGACGGCGCCCGTCAGCGGCAGGTCGTACCCCTCCTTCGTCCCGTCGGCGTCGATGGAGTTGACGAACAGTTCGCCGGCCCCGCGCTCCTCGGCCTCCGCAACCCACTCCAGCGCGTCGACGCCCGTCCCTTCAGTGCCGCCCTTCACCATGCACTCGAACCAGCAGGACTCGCCGTCCACCTGCTCGTACTGCTCGCCGCGATCGTCGAAGCGGCGCTTCGCGTCGACGCTGATGACGATGCACTGGCTCCCGAACGCCTTCGCGCCCTCGGTGATGAGTTCCGGGCGTTCGAGCGCGCCGGTGTTGATAGACACCTTGTCGGCGCCCGCCCGCAGCGTTTCCTTGATGTCCTCGGTGTCGCGGATGCCGCCGCCGACGGTGAGCGGGATGAACACCTCGTCGGCGACCCGGGAGACGGTGTCGAGCATCGTCTCGCGGCCGTCCGAACTCGCCGTGATGTCGAGGAAGACGAACTCGTCGGCGCCCGACTCGTTGTACCGCTTGGCCATCTCCACCGGGTCGCCGGTGTACTCGAGGTCCTCGAAGTTGACGCCGGTGTACACCGCGGCGTTCCCGTCGTCGTCGATGTCCACGTCGATGCAGGGCACGACGCGCTTGGTGAGCATACCGTCGCTTGGCGCGAACACCGAATATGGGTTTCGTCTGTCCGCACCGCGCCCGCGGCGCCTGGTTCGGTACTGCCAAGTACGGCCCGTTCGAAGCGTCGCGCATGACCGCAGACCACGACGATACGCACGGCGACGCTCCAGGGACGGCCCACGACCCCGACGCCCACGAGGGCGGCGAGGCGGACCAGCGCGTCACGTCTCCGATGCAGGCGTACTCAAAGGGGAAGATTCTCGTCGGTTTCCTCGTCCTGCTGGTCGGCGTCGCGGTGGCGTACGTCCTCCCGACGCTGGCCTAGTCCAGTTCGCGGGCGAGCACGTCACGAGCAGCCACGATCTCCTCGAAGTCGTACTCGACGCCAGCGTCGCCGACGGACAGCGACAGCCCTCCGTCTTCGGTCGCCGTTCCGAGTGAGACGACCGGCACCGCGACCTCGTCCGCGAGCGCGTCGGCGTCCGTCGTCTCCACGACGGCCCGGCCGGGCGCCTCCGAGAACAGCGCGTCGATGCTCGGGACGTCTGCATCGACGCCAGCGTCCCCGGTCACCATCTCCGCGAGCGTGACCGCGAGGCCGCCGTCGCTCACGTCGTGGACGGCGAGCGTGGCGTCGTGGGTAGCTGCCCTGCGGACCGCCGCGACTCCCGCGTCGTCGACGTCGGGGAACGTGTCGCTGCCGTCGAACTGCGCGAGGTACTCGGAGCCACCGAGCGTGTCGTCGTGGCCGCCGACGAGGACGAGTTCGCCGTCGCCGCTGACCGCGCTCCCAGGCGCGTCGTAGCCCTCGCGGACGCCGAGCATCGCGAGCGTCGGCGTCGGCGGCACGGGACCAGCGACGGAGTCGTTGTAGAGGCTGACGTTGCCGCCGACGACGGGGACCGAGAGGTCGCGGCAGCCGTCCGCGAGGCCGTCCACTGCGGCCGCGAAGCCGCCGTAGACGGCGGGCTTCTCCGGGTTGCCGCCGTTCAGGCAGTCGACCGCTGCGAGCGGTCGCGCGCCCGCCGCGGCGAGGTTTGTCGCGTTCTCGACGGCGGTTGCGTACGCACCACGGTACGGGTCCGTGTCGGTCCAGTTCGGGTTCGCGCCCGCGGAGAGCGCGACGGCGGTCTCTTCCTCAGCTTCGTGGAGCGCGAGCAGCGCGCCGTCCTCGCCGGGTCGCCGGAGCGTCCGGTTGCCGACCTCGTGGTCGTACTGGCGGTACACCCAGCGCTTGCTCGCGGTGTTCGGACTCCCGAGCACGGCGTCGAACGCCTCGCCGAGCGGGACCTCCGGGAGGTCGGTCTCGGGTACCGGCGGGTCCTCGCGAGCGAGGTCGTTCATCGGCGCGCCGTCGGCGAGGAACTCGGCGGGCGCGTCGACGACTGTCTCCCCGCCGAACTCACAGACGTAGTTCCCCTCAGTCACGTCGCCGATGACCGAGCAGCCGAGGTCGTAGCGTTCGGCGACCTCGCGGACGGCGTCGACGTCATCCGGGCGGACCTCGTAGCACATGCGCTCCTGGGACTCCGCGAGGAGGATCTCGAGGGCGTTCATGTTCGGTTCGCGCTGGTGGACGGCGTTCAGGTCGATGCGCGCGCCGAGGTCGCCCTGGGCGACCATCTCGGAGGACGCGCCGCCGAGGCCCGCCGCGCCCAGGTCGCGGGCGGCGACGACGAGGTCGCGGTCGAGTAGCGTCTCGTTGGCTTCGATGAGGAGTTTCTCCGTGTACGGGTCGCCGACCTGGACAGCGGGCCGGTCCTCCGTCTCGGCGTCCTCCGCGAGGTCCTCGCTGGCGAAACTCGCGCCGCCGAGGCCGTCGCGTCCCGTCCCGTTGCCGACGAGCACGAGTTTGTTCCCCGGTTCCTTGGCCGCGGCCGTGACGAGGCGGTCGGCGTGGAGCAGCCCGACGCAGGCGACGTTGACCAGCGGGTTCCCCTCGTAGCCGTCGTGGAACTGCGTGGAGCCGGCGACCGTCGGCACGCCGATGGCGTTGCCGTAGTCGCTGATTCCCTCCACGACGCCCTCCAGGAGGTAGCGGGAGTGCTCGCGGTCGAAGCCCCCGAAGTAGAGGCTGTCCGCGAGCGCGATGGGGTAGGCGCCCATCGAAAGCGTGTCCCGGACGATGCCGCCGACGCCGGTCGCAGCGCCGTCGTACGGGTCGACGTAGGAGGGGTGGTTGTGGCTCTCGACGCCGAACGTGAGATAGAGGTCGTCGGTCACCGAGACGACCGCGGCGTCGTCTCCGGGGCCGACGACGACGTCCTCGCTCTCGCTGTCGAAGGCAGACAGCAGCGGGCGCGAGGAGCGGTACGCGCAGTGTTCGCTCCAGAGGTTCTCGAAGAGCGCGACCTCCGCGGGCGTGGGGTCGCGGCCGAGTTCGGCTTCGACCAGACGGCGGTCCGAGTCGGCGAGTGGCATTCACCTTCTTGGTTCTTCTGCGTGAGTTTAGTCGTTTCTATGTGCACGCTCGTGCAACTCCGCCGGGCAGGTCCCAGCGAGGGAGGTCCGTACCGGGGCGCTTTTGCCGACCCCCCTGCAATCTTGTTCCGTGCTGTCCGTCGAGCTGCACACCCACTCCGAGCTCTCCCACGACGGCCGGGACCCCGTCGAGATGCTGCTGGAGCAGGCCCAGGCGGTGGGTCTGGACGCGCTCGCGGTCACGGACCACGACGAGATAACGGCGAGCCTGCGCGCCGCGGACCTGGCGCCGAAGTACGACCTCGTCGGCATCCCCGGGATGGAGGTGACCAGCGCCGACGGCCACGTGCTGGCCATCGGCGTCCACGATGCGGTGCCCTCGGGGCTCCCGTTCGTAGAGACCCTCGACGAGATACGGGACCGCGGCGGCATCGCCGTCGTGCCACACCCGTTCCAGTCTTCACGGAGTGGCGTCGCGGCCAACATCACGCGGGACGAACTCGCGTCGGCGGACGCAATCGAGGTGTACAACTCGCGGCTACTCACCGGGCGGGCGAACCGCCAGGCCGAGGCGTTCGCGCTCAACCGGAACCTCCCGATGACAGCGGGCAGCGACGCCCACATCGCGGAGATGGTGGGGCAGGCCGTCACTCGGGTGGGCGCAGACGACCACTCGCTGTCCGCGATTCTGGACGCGATTCGCCGCGGCGAGACGAGCGTGGAGGGCAAGCGCACGCCGTGGTACATCAGCTTCCGGCAGGCCGCCGGCGGCGCGAAACGCCGCGTGCGCAACCGTTTCTCGGAGTTCTTCTGATGCGCGGGGCGGCCACCGAAACGGTCGCCGCGGCGCTCGAATCCGGCGACCCCCTCCCAGGGACTGGTGGCTTCGCCGGCGAACTCCCGGACGGCCGACTGGTCCGCGACGTGCTCGGACGCGAACTCTGTTACTACGACGGGGTGGAGTGGAGCCACGACCCCGACGAACTGCCGAGGTCGACGCTACTCCCCGCTGGCCACGTCCGTGAATCGGGGGAGACACGCCGGGTCTGGACGCTCCCGGACGTACCAGCGAACGACGAACGACCGGTCGAGCGGGTGCGCGACGCCATCGACAGCGTGCTCGACGACGTCGACACCGACGGTCTAGCGGTCGCGTTCTCCGGCGGCGTCGACTCCGCGCTAGTCGCAGCGCAGCTCGACGCCCCACTGTACGTCGTCGGCTTCGAGGGCAGCGCGGACGTCGAGGCCGCACGGGACTCCGCCGCCGCGATGGGGTGCGAGGGCGACCTGCGCGTCCACGAGGTCAGCCTATCGGACATCGAGGACGCTGTGCCGGACGTGTCACGGGTAATCGGGCGGACGAACGCGATGGACGTCCAGATAGCGCTCCCGCTATACCTTGTCGCGCGGCGGGCCGCCGCGGACGGCTACGACCGCCTCGCGCTCGGACAGGGCGCCGACGAACTGTTCGGCGGCTACGCGAAGGTGGCGAAGGCACCAGAGGACCCGCGGGTCGAGGCCGACACCGTCCGCGGCGCGCGCCGGGAGGTCCTGGAGACACTGCCGAACCAGCTAGAGCGCGACATCCGTGCGCTGCGGGCCGCCGGCGTCGAACCCGTGACGCCGCTGCTCCACGACCACGTGGTGCGCGCGGCGCTGACGCTGTCCGAAGAGTGGCTGGTCTCGGGCGGCGTGCGGAAGCGCGCGCTCCGCGAGGCCGCACGGGAGTGGCTCCCCGACCCGGTCGCGGACCGCGAGAAGAAGGCCGTGCAGTACGGGAGTCTGGTCGCCCGCGAGGTCGACCGTCTGGCCCGGCAGGCCGGCTTCAAGCGCCGGATGGACGACCACGTGACGAAGTACGTCGAGAGTCGCCGCTAACCGTCGCAGGCGGCCTCGATGGCCTCCAGGCCGAGCTGGACGGTGTCGGCGTCGAGGTCGCTCCCACGGAGGTCCGCGGGCGTGTACCACTCCCACGCACCAGGAGGTTCCTCGCCCGACGCGGGGTCGATGTCCCGCGACGGGACGATGGCGAAGTAGAGGTGGTCGATGTGCTGGTGGGCGACCCGCCCGTCCTCATGGACGTCGATGTCGTACAGCATCTGGTAGCGGGGGCTGGGGAGCGCTCGACCGTCCGGCGCGGGGACGTCGGGCGCGTCGCCGAGAATCGTCGCTTCGAGGCCGGTCTCCTCGCGGACCTCGCGGACGCCGGCCTCGTGGGGAAGTTCGTCGCGGTCGACGTGGCCGCCGGGCGGGATGCGAATGCCGAGTCGGTCGTGTTCGTGGAGGGCGGTCGCGCCGTCGTTGACGACGTAGACGGTCGCGGTGAAGTGGCGAGTCGTCTCCATGGTCGCTCAGGACACCGATAGCACGTAACCGGTTCGGAATCCGGGTGGGAGGTTCCCGTGGACCCAGCCGGTCGCCTACGACTGGACCAGTGAGGAGAGCCGGGAGCCGTGCTGGATGGACAGCGAGCCGACGAGACTCATCACGAGCACGTAGCCGACGGTGAACGCGGGTATCGACTGGCTGACGGCGGGGATGGCGCTCGTGGCCGCCACCGTCGCGATGATGAGGGAGAACTCGCCGCGGGCGACCAGACCGAGGCCGACCCTGGCCGACCGGTGGTCGGTGAGCCCGAAGACGCGACCGCTCGCGAAGCCGCTCAGTAGCTTCGACACCGCCGTACAGACCACGGCCACGGCGACGAACAGCCAGACGTCCACGACGACCAGCAGGTCCGTCGCGAGGCCGATGGAGAAGAAGAACAGGGCCGCGAAGACGTCCCGGACCGGGGAGAGGAGGTGTTCGATGCGGTCCTCAAGGCCGGAGCCGTTGAACGCGGTGCCGACGAAGAACGCGGCGACGGCCTCGCTGACGCCGATCTGGAGGGCGACGGCGCCGAGGAAGACGGTCACGCCGAGCACGCGGAGGACGAACAGTTCGTCGGAGTCGACGGCGAAGACGCGCCCGACGTAGTTCGTCCCGTAGTACGCGACGGCGGCGAGCACCGCCAGGAAGGCGAACGACTGCACGACGGTCACCGCTGCCTCGCTGATGGGGCCGCTCCCGACGACGGCCGCGGAGACGACCGCCAGGTACACCGCGATGACGATGTCCTCCACGACGAGCGTGCTGAGGATGACCTCGCTCTCCGGGTTCGCGAGCCAGCCGAACTCCGTAAGCCCCTTCGTGATGACCGCGCTCGAGGAGATGTAGACGACGCCGGCGACGAGGATGATTCCAGTCAGCCCGAACCCGAACGCCGCGGCGATGGCGACGCCGACGAGGGCGTTCGCGACGAGGTCTATCGCGCCGACCTTCGCCAGCCTGTTGCGGTTCCGGAGGAGCGTCCCGATGCTGAACTCGAGTCCGAGGAAGAACAGCAACAGGATGATGCCGAGCTCCGCGACGGTGTTGACGAACTCGCTGTCGGAGACGAGGCGCAGCGAGAACCCGCCGAAGGACGTCGGAACGTAGGGCCCGACGAGGATGCCGGCCCCGATGTACGCGGGAATCACCGACTGCTGGTAGCGCTGGGCGAGCGCGCCCACGACGGTGAGCGCGAGCAACGCGATACCGATCTCCAGGAGGAGCGGTCCCGCCATCTAGGCGTTCTCGACCGACCCCGTCTCGAGGAGCGTGTCGAGCGCCCGCTGCTCTTCCCGCGAACCGATGACGACGAGGATGTCGCCCGTCGAGAGCACGGTGTCGGGTTCCGGACTCCCGATCGTCTCGTCGTCCCGCTGGATGGCCACGACGGTCGTCCCCGTCTGCTCGCGGAGTTTCGCGTCGGCGATGGTCTCGCCGGTGAGCGGGGAGTCGTCGGGAATCTCCACCCACTCCATGAAGGCGTTCCCCAGCGGCACGTCGACCTCGTCGAGGTCCAGCGGCTGGAAGTCGGCGCCCTGGAGGACGTTCGCGACCTGTCTTGCCTCCGACGAGGAGAGGTCGAACAGCTTCTCGGCGTCCGCGTCCGGGTGGTCCCGCCGGTAGATCTCGCGTCTGCCGTCGTGGTGGACGATGACGACCAGGCGCTCTTCGTCACCCACCTCCACGTCGAACCGTTTGCCGACGCCAGGAACGTCCGCCTCGTAGATGACCATGGTAGTACGGGGGTTCGGCAGTCCAATAAAGCTCAGGTGGCGTCGCAGTACTGTTCGAGGCGTTCCCGGCCACCCGGCCGGAGCGAGTCGAACCACCGCGCCTAGAAGTCGAGTGCGCGCTGGATGCCGGCGGCGATGCGGTCGGTGTCCGGGACGTAGTCGTCCTCGCGAGCGAACATCGGCACCGGCACGTCGTAGCCGGTGACCCGCTCGACGGGCGCTTCGAGGTGGAGGAACGCCTCCTCGTTGACGCGGGCCGTTATCTCGCCGGCCATCCCGCCGGTCCGGGGCGCCTCGTGGACGACGACGCAGCGACCGGTCTTCTTCACCGAGTCGACGATGGTCTCGGTGTCAAGTGGGTAGATGGTCCGCGGGTCGACGACCTCGACGCTCGCGTCCAGGTCCTCGACGGCGTCCAGCGTCTCGCGGAGCATCGACCCCCACGCGACGACCGTCACGTCGTCGCCTTCGGCCGCCAGGCGGGCCTCTCCGAGCGGAATCTCGTGGTCGTCGGGCACCTCCTCGCGGAAGGCTCGGTAGATCCGGGTCGGCTCCATGAAGACGACGGGGTCGGGGTGGCGGACGGCAGTCCTGAGCAGGCCGGTCGTCTCGGCCGGCGTCGACGGGACAACGACCTTCAGTCCGGGGACGTGGGCGAACCCCGCCTCGAAGCTCTCGGAGTGGAGTTCGAGTGCGTGGATGCCGCCGCCGTACGGCGTCCGGATGGTCATCGGGCAGGTGATAGTCCCGCGGGTGCGGCTGCGGATGCGGGCGACGTGCTGGGCGAGCTGGTGGAACCCCTGGTAGAGGAAGCTCTGGAACTGGATCTCGGGCACTGGTCGGAGCCCAGTCGCGGCGAGGCCGACGCCGGTCCCGATGATGCCCGCCTCCGCGACGGGCGTGTCGAAGACCCGGTCAGGGTAATCGTCGACCAACCCTTCCGTCGCCCGGAACACGCCGCCCGCACGGGCGACGTCCTCGCCATAAACGACGACGCTGTCGTCCCGTTCCAGTTCCCCGCGCAGCGTCTCGCGGACGGCCTCGACCATCCGGAGCTGTTCAACCATCCGTCTCACCGCCGGGCAGGCCGGCCGACTCGAACGTGGCCATCTGTCGCTCCAGGGACGCCGGCATCTCCTCGTACACGTGCCGGAACATGTCCGCCGGGTCGACGTCTGCCTCGCCCTCCCTGGCCTTCTCAATCTCCGCAGCGAGTTCGGTCTCGATGCGCTCGTCGATCTCCGCCACCGTCTCGTCGTCGAGAATCCCCCGGTTCCGGAGGTACACCTGGAAGCGGACGATTGGGTCCCTGGCTGCCCACTCGTCCTCCTCCTCCGACTCCCGGTAGACGGAGGGGTCGTCGGACGTCGTGTGCATCGAGCGCCGGTAGGTGAGCGCCTCTATCAGCACCGGTTCGCCGTCTCTCGCCTTCTCGATGGCCTCCTTCGCCACGCGGTAGACGCCGAGGACGTCGTTGCCGTCGACGCGGATGCCCTCGATACCCGCCGCGATGGCCTTCTGTGCGAGCGTCTCGGCGGCGGTCTGGTCGGCGAGGCGCGTCGAGATAGCGTAGCGGTTGTTCTGACAGACGAAGACGGTCTGGGCGTCGTAGACGCCCGCGAAGTTGAGCGCCTCGTAGACGTCGCCCTCGCTGGTCGCGCCGTCCCCGAAGTAGGTGACCGCGACGTTCGAGCGTCCCTGGAGTGACTCCCCCCAGCCGACGCCGACGGCGTGGAGCGGCTGGGTGCCGACTGGAATCGACGGTGGGAGCGCGCCCTCGCCGCCGGGAATCTCGGCGCCCTCCTCCATCCCCATCGCGTACCAGAGCAACTGATGCGGTTCGACACCGTGTGCGAGGAGCGCTGGCCCCTCGCGGAACGAGGGCACGAGCCAGTCCTCTTCGGCCATCGCGAACGCGCTCCCGACCTGGGCGGCCTCCTGGCCGATGGCCGGCGCGTACGTGCCGATCTCCCCGCGCCGCTGCAACGCGATGGCCCGCTCGTCGAGGCGACGCGAGCGCTTCATCTCCTCGTACAGTTCTAGCAGTTCGTCGTCGGACAGCGAGGGGACGAGTTCCTCGTCGACGGTCTCGTCCTCCGAGAGCACCTGTACCGAGTCGATGGTGAACTGAGCGATCTCCTCGCGTGGCATGGTACCGTTACTCGTTCCAGCGGTTTAACCCGCTTCCCGGGCCAGCCACGAGTTGATGGCGACCCCGAGGCGTCCCCCGGCACAAGGACTAACCAGCTGATTGCCGAAGCTTCTTGCATGCACGCAGGTGACCGCCCGTCAGTCGAGCCAGCCAGCAGCGTTCTGCGAGACGGAAACGGTCGCGGTACTTCGGGAGCCGGGTTGCCCAACGAGGTGTACAATGGCGAATAGCCGAACGACGTTCGCCGTGCCGGGCCTGGAGTCCGAGGGCGACGTCGAGGAGATAGAGGCGGCACTGCGAGAGCGAGAAGGCGTCCAACTCGCGGAAGCTGACGCGGGCAGCGGGGAGGTGACGGTCCGCTACGGCGAGGAACTCATCTCCGAGGTGGAGATCAAGTCCGTCGTACAGGACCTGGGCTACGAGGTCGAGTTGACGGAGGAAGACGCGTAGACGGCTCTTCCCTGTCGCGAGACGGTCAAAACGGGTGCGAGGGCTGTCGGCCAGAGGGGTCGCGCCAGTGTCGGGTGGTCAGTTTTACGCCTCGATGGACTCCTCGCCGCCGGCCTCGAGAATCTCGTGGTAGCGGTTGCGGATGGTGACCTCGCTGATGTTCGCGACGTCGCTGACCTCGCTCTGGGTGATTCGCTCGTTGGTGAGCAGGCTGGCGGCGTAGACGGCGGCCGCGGCGAGGCCGACCGGCGACTTCCCGGAGGTGATGCCGGCGTCCTCGGCAGCCGTGAGGAGTTCGCGAGCGCGGCGCTCGACTTCGTCGGGGAGGTCGAGTTCCGAGCAGAACCGGGGGACGTAGCTCGCGGGGTCTGTGGGCGCGACCTCGAGGCCGAGTTCGCGGACGACGTAGCGGTAGGTGCGGGCGATCTCGTCGCGCTCGACCCGGCTGACGTTGGCCACCTCGTCGAGGCTGCGAGGGGTGTTCGCCTGCCGCGCGGCGGCGTAGAGCGCGCTGGTGGCGACGCCCTCGATGGAGCGCCCGGGAAGCAGGTCCTCGTTCAGCGCGCGTCGGTAGATGACCGACGCCGTCTCCCGGACGTTGTCGGGGAGGCCGAGTGCGGAGGACATCCGCTCGATCTCGCCGAGGGCCTGCTTGAGGTTTCGCTCCTTGCTGTTCCGCGTTCGGAAACGCTCGTTCCACTTGCGCAGGCGCTGCATCTTCCGTCGTTGCCGCCCGGAGAGTGAGTTGCCGTAGGCGTCCTTGTTCTGCCAGCCGATGTTCGTCGAGAGCCCCTTGTCGTGCATCATGTTCGTCGTCGGGGCGCCGACGCGGGACTTCTGGTCGTTCTCCGTGGCGTTGAACGCGCGCCACTCCGGCCCGCGGTCGATGCTGTCCTCCTCGACGACGAGGCCGCACTCACCGCAGACCGTCTCGCCGCGCTCCTCGTCGACCACCAGGTCGCCGCTGCACTCGGGACAGGCGATATCCTGCTTGGCGTCCTTGGCTTCGGACTCCGCTCTCGTGCGTCGCTCTTCCGCCTCCCGTTCCTCCTCGCGGGTCCGTGTGCTATCACTCATTGTGAGGGCTGACCGTTGTTTCTGTGGCCGAAAGAACGTCGAATACGAATTGAACGAGGGTGCGAGAGAACAAAAGGGCTTTGGCAGCCGTTACCACGTGACGGCGCGGTTGTTGTCAGTTGGAAACGACCCCTCTCGACGGCGCTCGTCGGCGCGCTTTCTGGCCCGGTAGTGAGCGGTGCGGCCATCGAAACGCTTACCGCTGGCACGCGCAATCGCTGGAACATGACCGATTCCGTGGACGCCGAGGAAGTACGGCACGTCGCGGACCTCGCGCGCGTCGACCTCGACGACGACGCGGTCGACGAGTTCGTCGACCAGTTCGGGGAGATACTCGAGCAGTTCGAGGCGCTCGAGGAGGTGCCCGAGGTCGACTCAGAACCGGAACTCGTCAACGTGATGCGTGACGACGAGGTCGAGGACTGTCTGACCCAGGCGGAGGCCCTCGCGAACGCCGAGGAGACCGAGGACGGCCGCTTCAAGGGGCCGAAGGTGTCGTAGATGGGGCTGAACGCGTTCATCACCGAGGAGACCATCGAGGGCGACGAGGACGGCCCGCTGGCGGACGCCACCGTCGCCGTCAAGGACAACATCTCTACGGAGGGCGTCCGCACGACCTGCGGGTCGCGGATGCTCGAGGAGTACGTCCCGCCGTACGACGCGACGGTCGTCGAACGCCTGAAGGACGCGGGCGCGACCATCGTCGGCAAGACGAACATGGACGAGTTCGGGATGGGGACGACCACCGAGACGTCCTACTTCGGCGCGACGAAGAATCCCGTCGACGAGGACCGCGTGCCTGGGGGCTCCTCGGGCGGTTCCGCGGCGGCCGTCGCCGGTGGCGAGGCGGACCTCGCGCTCGGTTCCGACACTGGGGGTTCAATCCGCGCCCCGGCCGCGTACTGCGGCGTCGTCGGCATCAAGCCGACGTACGGGCTCGTGTCGCGCTACGGCCTCGTCGCCTACGCGAACTCCCTGGAACAGATCGGCCCCATCGCGCCGACCGTCGAGGAGGCCGCCGCGATGCTCGACGTGCTCGCCGGTCCCGACGAGAACGACGGGACGACGCGGGCGGAGGGCGCCGACTCGGACTACGCGTCGGCAGCGGAGGGCGACGTCGACGGCCTCACCGTCGGCGTCCCGAACGAACTCGTCGAGGGTGCGGACGAGGCCGTCGTCGCGACGTTCGAGGACGCGCTCGACGACCTGCGGGCGCGGGGTGCGACTGTCGAGGACGTCGACATCCCGTCCTGCGAGTACGCCGTCGCGGCCTACTATGTGATTGCGATGTCCGAGGCGTCCTCGAATCTCGCGCGCTTCGACGGCGTGCGCTACGGCCACTCCGGCGGCTTCGAGGGCGACTGGAACGAGTCGTTCTCGGAGGCGCGCTCCGAGGGGTTCGGCGACGAAGTGAAGCGCCGCATCCTGATGGGCACGTACGCGCTGTCGGCTGGCTACCACGACAAGTACTACAAGCAGGCCCAGGAGGCCCGCTCGCTCGTGAAGCGAGACTTCGACGAGTCGTTCGAGAAGGTGGACGTGCTCGCCTCGCCGACGATGCCGGTCCTCCCCCCGAAGCTCGGCGAGAGCCTCGACGACCCGGTCCAGATGTACCTCGCGGACGCCAACACGACGCCAGCGAACCTCGCGAACCTCCCCGCCATCTCGGTCCCCGTGGGCGACGTCGACGGCCTCCCCGTCGGCCTCCAGTTCGTCGGCCCGGCGTTCGGCGAGGAGACCATCGTCAACGCGGCTGCTGCGGTCGAGTCGTAGTTCCGCTCGCCAAGCGAGCGGTCGAGCCCGCAGACCGCCGCGCGCCCGAGGCGTGCGAAGGGACCAGGCGTGATTCTGGTGGAGATTTTGCCGAGGGTCGCCATCGGCGACCCGTAGCGCAAACGATTCTAGAAGTCCGGGAGGTCGTCGGGCGTGTCGTACTCGGCCTCCCAGTCGACGTACTCCTCCTTGAGATGGTTGGAGACCTCCGCGCCGAGTTCCGCCAGCGACGCGTTGATGCCGGAGACGGTCCCCCAGGAGTCGAGGTCGGGGTGGAGTTCGCGCTCGCGCCAGTTCTCGGGGAGGCCCGGGGCGTGGTAGCCAACGCGGTCGGCGAAGTCGTCCCAGAAGAAGTCGAACTGCTCGAAGAGGCCGAGGTCGACGGCGGCGTCGAACGCCTCGCGGTCGAGGTCCGTCTCGGCCGCCCACGACTCGAACGCCTCCGCCCACGCGCCGTCCTCGAGGAACGCCTGGAGGTCGTCGCGGTGATAGTCGGTCCCCTGAACGGTCAGGTCGTCGTACTCGTCGGGGTCGCCGTCGAGCTCGGGCGGGTCCGGTGCTGGCGCGTCGAGAGACACGCGTGGTGGTAGGCCGCGGACTGGGAAAAGCTTAGGCGTCCTCTCGCTGGGCGGCCTTCGCATCGAAGGCGGCCGTCCGCAGTCCCTCCTCGGCCTCGGAGTCACAGCGCAGGTCCGGCACGTCCGTCGGCTTGCCGTCGTCGTCGAGAGCGACGAAGGTGAAGAACGACGAGGTGGTCTTGCGCTTGGTTCCCTCCCGGGGGTCCTCCGCACGCACGTCGACTTTCACGTCGATACTCGTCCGACCGGTATCGAAGACGTACGCCTCGACGACGGCGACCTCCCCCATCTCGATGGGGCTGATGAAGTCGACGTGGTCCATCGACGCGGTGACACACTGGTTGCCCGCGAAGCGCATCGACGCGATGGCCGCGCAGATGTCCATCCAGTGGAGCACCGCGCCCCCGAGCGCCCGGCCCAGGTTGTTCGTGTCGTTGGGCAGCAGCATCTCCGTCATCTCCGTGTACGAGTCCAACAGGCGCGCCGAGTCGGTCATACGTGGGGCTTCGCAGCCATCGCATTGAAACCTTGCGACCCGGGTTCAGTGGTCGGGGGCCGCAGGGACCAGACGCCACGGGTATCCGACAAGCGTAAGGCCAGTCCGCCAATCGTCAGTAGCAATGAGCGAGGAAGCCGCGGCGACCCAGGAGGGCTCCGTCCGGGTCGTCGGGACCGCCCACGTCTCCGCGGACAGCGTCGAGGAGGTCGAGCGCGTGGTCGAGGAGGAGAACCCCGACGTCGTCGCGGTCGAACTCGACGAGGGTCGCTTCCGCCAGATGCAGGGTGAGGCGCCCGAGGACCTCGACGCCAGCGACCTCCTGAAGGGGAGCATGGCGTTCCAGTTCCTCGCGTACTGGCTGCTGTCGTACGTCCAGAAGCGCCTCGGCGACCGCTTCGGTATCGAACCCGGCGCGGACATGAAGGCCGCGGTCGACGCCGCAGAGCGCTCGGGCGCGGACGTGGCGCTCGTCGACCGCGACATCCAGGTGACCATCCAGCGGTTCTGGGCGCGGATGAGCAGCTTCGAGAAGTTACGACTGGTGGGCGAACTCGCGCTCGGAGTGACCGACAGCCGGACGCTCGGCCTCGCCGTCGGCGCGTTCGTCGGCTTCCTCGCCGGCATCGTCGCCGGCATCGTCGCGGGCCCGTTCCTCGTGCCACCGCCGCCGGGCGTGAGTGGCCTGCTCGGGAACGTGGTCGGCGTGCTGTCGCTGCTCGCGGAGGCGGTGCTGTTCGCCGCGGGCGGAGCGGTCGTCCTCGGGGTCGTCTTCGCGCTGGTGTTCGTGCGCAAGGAACCCGAGGACGTCGAGGAGTTCTCGATGGAGGACCTCACGGACGCCGACGTCGTCTCGGCGATGATGGAGGAGTTCCGGCGGTTCAGCCCGGAGGGCGCGGAGGCGCTCATCGACGAGCGGGACGCCTACATCGCCCACAGCCTGGTCGCGCTCCGGGAGCAGGGGAAACACGTCGTCGCCGTCGTCGGCGCGGGCCACCGCGAGGGCATCGAGCGCTACCTCGAGAACCCCGAGACGCTGCCGCCGATGGCGTCGCTGACCGGCGTCCAGAAGAGCCGGTTCTCCGTGTTCAAACTGCTCGGCCTCCTGTTCACCGTCGGCTTCCTCGTCTTCTTCGGCCTGCTCGTGATGGCGGGCGTCGGCAACACGGTGTTGCTCCAGGTGTTCGGCGCGTGGTTCCTGTTCAACGGTATCATCTCCGCAGGGGCGGCGAAGCTAGGTGGGGCACACTGGACGAGCGCGGGCGTGGGCGGCGCGGTGGCGTGGCTGACCAGCGTCAACCCGCTGCTCGCGCCGGGCTGGTTCGCGGGCTACGTCGAACTCCGCTACCTCGACGTGAACGTCTCGGACATCTCCACGCTGAACGAACTCATGAGCGACGAGGAGACGCCCATCCGAACGCTCGTCTCCGAGATGCTGGACGTCCCGCTGTTCCGCCTCATCTCGGTGGTGGCGCTGACGAACGTCGGGAGTTTCGTCGCGAGCGCGCTGTTCCCGTTCGTCGTGCTGCCGCTCATCGGCGGCCCCTTCGACAGCGTCGGCGCGGTCACCGACGCGATGCTGACGGGCGTCGAGAACAGCGCCGACGCGATCTGGGGGCTGCTCCGATGAAGGTCAGCGCCCGCGAGGGACGGGACCTCGTGATCGCGTGGGTCGCTCTCGGCTTCGCGTTCAGCCTGCTGTACGTCCGGGGCATCACGCCGACGAACATGGCCGACGTGCTCGTCAGCGACCTGTTCGTCGCCGAGTTCGCGCTCAGCCTCGCGACGGTTGGCGTCGCCTTCCTCCTCCACGAACTCGCGCACAAGGTGGTCGCGGTGAACTTCGGGCAACACGCGGAGTTCCGCGCCGACTACGGGATGCTCGCGCTCGCCGTCGCCGGCGGCCTCGCGGGGTTCCTCTTCGCGGCGCCCGGCGCGGTCCACCACCGCGGCTACATCACTCCGAAGGAGCACGGTCTCATCGCGCTCGCGGGCCCGCTGACCAACGTCGCGCTCGCCGGCGTCTCGCTGGCGGTCATCCCGTTCGCGCCGGACATCGGCCAGCGGGGCCTGTTCATCAACGTGCTGCTCGCGGGCTTCAACATGATCCCGTTCGGGCCGCTCGACGGCGCAACGGTCCTCGACTGGAGTCCGGTCGCCTACGCCGCGGCGGCGGTCCCGACCATCGGCCCGGCGGTCGTGTTGTTCTTCGGCGTATAGACCGGCACGCTTTTCGCCGCCAAATACACACGTCCGTGTATGACTGACAGCGACGAGGATGCCAGCGACGAGCTGACCTACGCCGAAGCGGGCGTGGACATCGAGGAGAGCGAGGCCGCGACGGCCGCGCTCGTGGGTGCGGTGTCCGGCGTCGCGGACACCACCGAGTACGCGGGCCTCGTGGACCTGGGGGACCGCTACCTCGCGCTCGCGACGGACGGCGTCGGCACGAAACTGCTCGTCGCGGAGGCGATGGACGACTACTCCACCGTCGGCATCGACTGCGTGGCGATGAACGTCAACGATCTCGTCGCGGCGGGCGTCGCACCCGCCGCGTTCGTGGACTACCTCGCCGTCGACGAACCCGACGAGCAGCGCGCGGCGGAACTCGGCGAGGGACTCGCCGCAGGCGCAGAGGAGTCCGGGATGGCGCTCGTCGGCGGCGAGACGGCCGTCATGCCGGAAGTCGTGAAGGGGTTCGACCTCGCGGGTACCGTCGCCGGACTCGCAACCGAGGACGACCTGTTCCCGGGTGAGGCAGAGGCAGGGGACGCGCTTGTCGGCTTCCCCTCCTCGGGTATCCACTCGAACGGACTCACGCTCGCCCGCGAGGCTGCCCAGCGCGCGGGCGGCTTCGACGAACCGTTTCCGGGCGACGATTACGAGACGGTCGGCGACGCGCTCCTCGAACCGACGCGCATCTACGCCTACCTGCTGGAGGACCTGCGAGACCACGACGCCCACGCCGCGGCCCACGTTACCGGCGGCGGCTGGACGAACCTCGAGCGGATGGGCGAGTTCCGGTACGACGTCTCGGACCCGCTGCCCGCCCAGGACGTCTTCGCGTTCGTACAGGACGCCGGGAACGTGAACGACGAGGAGATGCACCGGACGTTCAACATGGGCACCGGCTTCGTCGTCGCACTCCCGGAGAGCGAGGCCGACTCGCTGGTCGAAGCGACGGACGGCGAGAAGATCGGCGAGGTCGAGGAAGGCGAGGAAGTGGCGGTTCGCGGGCTGACGCTCTGAGCCAGTCCCGTTGCCAGTCTCCGCCTCGACGACTCACGGTACCGACAGAATGAATCGGGGGCTCCTGTGCGCTCCGGTCGGACGGTTCAGGGTGCTTCGGCGGTGAACTCCGTCGCGAGGGCGGGCCTGCTCGACCCCCAGTGGACGAATCGATACGTCCCAGGTTCGAGCGGCGAGCAGACGAGGTAGCTCGGGTTGGTGCTGTTCCTCCGTTCCAGGCCGTTTCGGTCGAAGGTGAATGACCAGTCGTAGCCGCCACCGGGCCAGAATCCAATCCACGCGCTATACCACTCCGACCCGAAGGTGTGGTAGACAGGCGCCCAGCCGTCCCCGTCGCGGCGCTGGAACGCGTACGTGTGAATGGAGCCGAGGCTCGTCACTTCAGTGCCGACGTTCCGGAGCGAGAACGTGATTTCGTCACCGATGACGACGGTGTCCGTCGAAGCTGTCAGTTCGAGGGCGTCCGACTGCTCGGGGAACTGTTCGTCGGTCACGGCCTCCATCGGCTCCACGGCCTCGTCGGCACAGCTGAGACTGTCGTCCGGCGGTGCCCATCTGTGCGTCCTTACCCTGGGGTCGGCCGGCGTAGTCAGGTCGGCCTCCGACTCCCTCGGCGAGTCGTTGTCCGACGAACAACCCGCAGACACCGCGGCGACGGCCGCGGCAGCGGCGTGCCGGAGGTAGCGACGCCGGTCCATACTGGGAGGTCGAATGGCGAAATGAAGTATCTTCTGCCCGACCCCGTACGCGACGATGACGGATTCGGTGAGCGACGGTCGGGCTAACTCACCCGGGCTGCGACGTCGGCCTGCGTGATGATGCCGACCGTCTCACCGTCGTCGGTCACCATCACGGCCTTGTAGTGGTCGAGGAGGCTCGAAATCTCGTCCTCGCTGGCGTCCTGGGAGACGGTGGGGAAGCTCTCGCTCATCACCTCGCGGACGGGGTGGTCAGCGATGTCGCTCCCCGCGCTGACGACGTCGCTGTCGCTGATAGAACCCACTGGGACCCCGTTCGTGATGACGGGGAGCTGGGAGTAGCCGGCCTCCTGCATCTTCTCGACGGCCTCCTTGACGGAGTCGTCGGGCGCGACGCTGATCACTTCCTCGTGCATCAGAGTGCCCGCGCGGACGATATCGCCCTCGGCCTCGTCGAGCGCCTCGACGATTCGTCGCAGTGTCGAGAGTCTTGGGTCGACGTCGCCGCCCTCGATGCGGGCGATGAGTGGCTGTGAGACGCCTGCGCGGTCGGCGAGGTCGCTCTGGGTCAACTCGAGCGAGGTCCGACGCGTTCGCAACTCGTCGGGCGTCGGCAGGTACATACCAACCGATTACCAGCAGTTATTAATAAATGTTCGGGCGACTACGCGTCCTCCTCGTCGCCGTCCTCCTGGATGACCTCGATGACCTCCAGGGGGACGTCGCGGAGCGCGCCGCCGACCTCGCTCTTCGCGATGCGCTTGGCGTGCTCCTCGCTGTCGGCGTTGAACACGGTGAGTTCGAGGACGAGCCCGACGAGCGCCGTCTTCGCCGCGAGGAACGCCGCGTCCAGGGGTTCCCCGCAGGCGGGACAGCCGGTGACCCCCGCCTCGACCTCTACGTAGTCGAGGTCCTTGTCGTTCAGCCGTTTGCCGGCCTCGCTCACGGCGACGCCGATGGCGTCGTCGGAGTTCTCGACGTCACGGACCAACCAGGCAGCTTCCATCGCAACGACGTAGTTGCTCATACACTCCTATCGGCGCGGGGAAAGTCGTGCTTTGTGGTTCGCCCGTCGCGGCGGACGTGACCCGAACTATCCTCATAACTTACAGAGTGCCATCCGCACACCCACGGCGAGCATACGACTGACTACGATTTCCGGCACCGCAGCTTGGGCCAGGGACAAGTTGGGTTTAATCGCATCACTGCGTCGGGGTAGCCAGCACCGACAGGCCGGAATGCATTTATACTGGTCTTGTCTGGGCGATGGTATCCGATGTTCGACCGCATCACCCAATTCGGACTGTTCGCGCTGTACCAGTCCACGCTCGCACTCGGCATCCTGCTGCTACCCGTCGCGTTGCTGTTCCGTCAGGCAGGCGTCACGCTTCCGTTCGGCCGCATCGTCGAACAGACCGAACGCGCCTACCGGTCCGCGAACTGACGCGACCGGTACGCAGACGCTCGCTCGCCGGGATTCGCGGCACCACGCAGAACCCCGGAAAAGATGGTTTTATCCGTCCCGGACTGGTAACCTCCAGTAATGTTCAACTCCAACGAAGGCTCCGACTTCGCCCGGAACCGGGCTCGGTTCGACGACACCCCGAACCCGTACGAACCGGAAGTCGGCTCCCTTCCGGACCACGACTTCTCGACGCAGGACATGGAGAACGTCAACAAGACCGGCACCACCATCGTCGGCATCACCACCGAGGACGGCGTCGTGATGGCCTCCGACATGCGCGCCAGCCTCGGCGGCCGCGTCATCTCCAACAAGAACGTCCAGAAGGTCGAGGAGATTCAGCCCAACGCAGCCCTCTCCATCTCAGGCTCCGTCGGCGGCTCGCAGGCGTTCATCCGCTCGCTCCGCGCTGAGGCCAACCTCTACGAGGCCCGCCGCGGCGAGTACATGTCCATCAACGCGCTCTCCACGATGGCGTCGAACCTGCTCCGTGGTGGCCCGTTCTTCCTCGTCGTGCCCATCCTGGGCGGCGTCGACGAGGAGGGTGCTCACGTCTACAGCCTCGACCCCGGCGGCTCCTCGATGTCCGACAAGTACACCGCGCAGGGCTCGGGAATGCCCTACGCGCTCGGTGTCCTCGAACAGGAGTACACCGACGACCTGACGATGGAGGAGGCCGAGCGCGTCGGCGCCCAGGCCGTCCAGTCGGCCAGTGAGCGCGACACGGCGTCCGGCAACGGCATCCACATCACGCGCATCACCGCCGACGGCATCACCATCGTCGGCCACAAGACGTTCGACGACATCCTGTAGTCGGCACCCGTCGCTGTTCTGCGGCCCTACTCCAGTTCGTCGCCCCGCCCCACCCAGTCCGCGAAACTCCCCGAGAGCAGCGTCTCCCGCTGGTTCTCGATGTACTCGCACTGCATCGCGTACACCGCGTTCTCGAAGGAACTCCCCTCGTCAAGGGCCTCCCGTATCCGGTCGCGCTTCCACCCGGCGGGCGTGACGGCGTGGCGGGCGCGGTGGCGGAGCGGCCAGAGGTACTTCGCGGCCTCCTCCTCGGACAGGCCGCGGCGTTTGAGGCCGGCCTCCGCCTGGTCGAAGAAGTCCGTGTAGATTTCTTTCCTGTCGGTGACGCGGTCGCCTTCTGCGGTTATCCACTCGATTTCGGCGTCGAGGCCGTCGCGGGCGACGTCGTAGAAGTTGTCGCGGGCGGCCTCCCAGTCGAGTTCCCGGAGCGGGTGGTCGGTCCGCGGGAGGTTCTCCAGCAGGCCGGCGAACGCCGCGTGGACGGCGATGGTGTCCCGCACCGTCGGCTGGCCGGCGACCGGGCGGAACTCGATGCGAGCGTTGGCCTTCTCCTTCGATGACCCGCCGAACACCGGTCGGACCCACCGCCAGTACGTGCCGTGTTTGCGACGCCAGTGGGCGAACTCGTCGTCGAAGCGGCCGCTCTTCGACACCGACATCGGGACGATGGTATCGTCGGTAGCGACCCGGTCGATGGCCGCCGAGACGTCCGCCAGGTCGCGGGGAAACGTGACCTTCTCCTGCTCGCCAGAGACGTTCAACACCGTCTCGAAGACGTCGATGCGGGACTCCGCCCACCCGTCGCGGAGAATCTCCTCTGCCCGAGCGTCGTCGTCGTAGAGGTCGGGCGGGAACACCGGCGAGTTCACCGCGAGTGCGAGCAGGGGCGCGGCGAACCTGAGCGCGTAGTTGAAGCGGTCGGGCAGGTCGACCGCCTGGGCCACCTGGTAGTGGGGCTGGATCGAGGTGATGAGCGCCTCCGGCATCACGGTGTCCGCCTGGAGGCTCACGTGCGGGGCGTCCAGTCGCATCCCCGCCGGCTGGCCGGTGTTGGCCATCGCGTGGTAGCGGGCCGACGCGCTCATATTCGTCGCGAGCATCATCCCGTCGCGCTCGACGCTGTCCGTGAGGTAGCTCTCGGCCGTCTCGCCCTCCGGGGGAATCGTCCACATGCCGTCGCTGACGAGGTGGAGTCCCTCCGCGGCCATCGGCTCCGTGGCTGCGTCGAGGTTCGCCTTCACCTCCGCCTCCTGGGCGGCCAACCCGTGTCGGTTGAGCGGCTGCGGGCTCAGCGTCATCTCGGCGTTGTGGAGGCCGAGTTCCTTCTCGAACCCGACGAACGAGAGCACGCGGCGTGGCACCCTGGCGAGCGAGCAGTCGTCGGTGACCGCGTAGAACTCGTACTCCAGGCCGACGATGGCCTGCGGGTTGTCGAACGTGCCCGCTGCTATCTCCCCCTTGATAGTCTCGGCGTCCTCGCGAACCCGCTGCTGGAACGTCTCCGGGTCGACATCGAGGACGTCCCCTACTCGGTCGACGAGGTCCGACCCTGGCATGGGGGGACCTTCGCTGTCACGGGCCTAATAAGCGGCGACGATGGCGAAGTGGCGCCGCCCGCGGTTCGCGGGATTTACCTACTGGAGGTGGGTAGCTCCACTCGATGGAATTCGGTTCGTTCGCCGCCCACGCCGCCGACATCGAGGCCGAACCAGCGGACCTCGAGGTGGTCGCGCTCGTCACCGACCTATTCGCCGACGCAGACGACGACCTGGGCGTCGTCGCGCGGTTCGTTCAGGGGCGAGTCTTTCCGGCCCACTCGGAGACGAAACTCGACATCGGTCCGCGGCTCTGCTACGAGGCGCTCGCGCGGGCGGCGGGGACGAACGTCTCAGTGAGCGACGTCGAGGACCGCCTCGCCGAGACCGGCGACATCGGCGAGGTGGCAACGAGCCTGGACCTCGGCGGACAGGCCGGACTCGCGGCGTTCGGCGACGAGAGCGGTGGTGACGACCTCACCGTCACGGCGGTGTTCACGGAACTCGAGGCGCTCGCGGCCGCCGAGGGTGACGGCAGCCAGGACGAGAAAGTCACGCTGTTGTTCGGCCTGTTCAACCGCTGTTCGAGCGAGGAAGCGCGTTACCTCGCGCGCCTCGTGCTCGGCGAGATGCGCATCGGCGTCGGCGAGGGCACCGTCCGCGACGCCATCGCGGCGGCCTTCGACCTGCCCGTCGACGCCGTGAAGCGCGCGCTCCAGGTGTCCAACGACTACGGCCTCGTGGCCGAGACGGCCCGCGACGACGGCGAGTCCGGACTCGACGCGATGCACCTCGAAGTCGGGCGCCCCGTGCAGGCGATGCTCGCCCAGGCTGGCACAGTCACCGACGCCCTCGAGGAGTGGGCGGAGGCGGCCGTCGAGACGAAGTTCGACGGTGCCCGCCTGCAGGTCCACTGGGACGGCGAGAACGTCTCGCTGTACTCCCGGAACATGGAGGACGTGACCGCCGCGCTCCCGGAGGTCGTGGAGTTCGTCGAGGAGCACGTCGAAGCGCCGGTCATCCTCGACGGTGAAGCGGTAGCAGTCTCCGCGGACGGCGACCCGCTCCCGTTCCAGGAGATCCTCAAGCGGTTCCGCCGGAAGCACGACGTCGAGGCGATGCGCCAGGAGGTTCGCGTCGAACTGAACGCCTTCGACTGCCTGCACGCGGGCGGAGACGACCTGCTCGAAGCACCGTTCCTGGAGCGCTACGAGCGCCTCGAAGCGGTCGTCGGCGACGAGTCGGCGGTCTCCGAGTTGCTGGTCACGGACGACCCCGACGAGATAGCGGCCTTCGAGGAGCGCGCGCTCGACAGCGGTCACGAGGGCATCATGCTGAAGGACCCGGACGCCGCCTACACACCGGGCGACCGCGGAAAACACTGGCTGAAGCGCAAACCCGACGTGGAGACGTTGGACCTCGTCGTCACGGGAGCGGAGTGGGGCGAGGGGCGACGCGCCTCGTTCCTCGGGACGTTCCTGCTGTCCGCTCGCGACGAGGACGACGACGCCTTCGAGACCATCGGGAAGGTCGCCACGGGCATCACGGACGAGGAACTCGCGGAGCTCACCGAACTGCTCGAACCGCACATCCGCGCGGAGGACGGCCAGGCTGTCGATATCGAGCCCGCCGTCGTCTTCGAGGTCGGCTACGAGGAAATACAGGAGTCCCCGACGTACTCCTCGGGCTACGCGCTCCGCTTCCCCCGGTTCGTCACCGTTCGCGAGGACAAGACCTCGGAGACTGCGGACACCATCGAGCGCGTAGAGCGCACCGCCGAGAAGCAGGGATGAGGAGGCTGTCTGGCCCCTCCGCTTGCGGTCAGTCGTGGAAGTACGGCACGGCGAGGGCGAACCCGACGGCAGTGAGCCCGAGCGCGTAGCCGAACGCGGCCGCGTACGACCCCGTCGCCTGGATGACCGCGCCGGCGACCAGCGGCGCGCTGAACGCGCCGAACAGGCCGACACTCGAGAGCAGCGCGACAGCCGTGGTGACGTTGGCGTCGGCGACGACGGTCGGCACGACGCTGTAGAAGAGACCGAGACTCAACTGGACGAAGTAGCCGCCCACGAAGAGGAACGCTGCCACCACGAGGTACGTCGAGGAGAGCGCGATGCCGGCGACGGCGACTCCGGAGACGAACAGCGAGGCGAGCACGACGGGCCGCGTCCGGCCGCCGAACAGCCGGTCGGTGACGACGCCACCGCTCGCCCGGGAGATGGCGCCCAGCAGCGGGAACATCGCGGTCAGCGCGCCGCTCTGGGCGAGCGACAGCGAAAGCTCCTCAGTGAGGTACGTCGGCACCCAGCTGTTGATGAAGAGGTACAGTGAGTAGGCGACGAACCCCAGCACGCAGACCAGCAGTACGGAGTTGTTCCGGGAGACGCTCAGCACGTCGCCGAGCGAGGGTAACTCGCCGGTCCCACCGCCGGCCAGCTCGTCGTCCCAGGCGAGAAGCACCCCGGCGAGTGCGGGGAGCATGAGCAGTGGGTAGACGAGGAAGACGGATGCTGCGCCGTACTCCGCGACGATGGTCGGTCCCGTGAGGTGACCAACCGCGAACCCAATGGGGCCGCCGGCGGTGAACAGTCCGGTCGCGGTCGCGGCGTTCTGGAACTGTCCGACGACGGTGAGGCCGGTGTTCCAGACGAGTACGAAGCCGATTCCCGCCACCAACCGCGACCAGAACACCGGCCAGTAGGCGCCCTGTCGGGTGAAATGCCAGCCCACCACGCCACCGACGACCAGCGTCACAGCCGCGAGCGCGAAACTACGCGGGGCCCCGAATCGGTCGACGATCGCCCCCGAGGGGAGGCTCGCGACGACGGCGACGCCGAGCATGACGCTCACGAGCCAGTTGACCTCAGCGGCGCTCGCGCCGAGCTGGTCGGCCATCACGGGCGTCGTGCTCGCCGGGACGATCTCGAAGGCACCCGATGCGACGATGGTACCGAAGATGCTCGCCACCACGATCGGGTGGTCGCGGAGCGCCGGGCCGTGGTCCATAGTTCCGAGGAACTACCGCACGGTCTTGCATCTGTCCCAGGCGGCAACCGAGAACGCAGAAGTTGGCGAGAGAGACGAACCGACTAGATGACGCCCATGGTGTCGAGGCGTTCGGGCAGGTAAGTGTCCGTCACGAAGTCGAGGCCGCGGGAGGCGAGCGCCTGCTGCTCGGCCTTCTTGTCGATGTCGAGCTGGAGCTCGATCTGTTCGGTCCAGAAGTCGCTCTGGAACCGCGGGTCTTCGAGTTCGGACTCGAGGGCGTTGATGTCGGAGTCGCTGAGGGGGTCCGTCGGCAGTTCGTAGTCGACGATGTCCTCCGGGCGGATGCCGATGAACTGCGCCTCCGGCGTGGCGAGATACTCCGAGAGGTGTGCGGACTTGATCGAGCCGTAGGCGACCGAACCGAAGATGCGGTAGGACCAGGGGTCGCTGTCAGTGAAGACCGTGACCGGGAGGCCGACCTCGTCGTGGAGGCGCTTGGTGAGTCGGCGGGTGGCGCGGGCGGGCTGGCCGCCGAGGTGGACGACGAGGCAGTTGTACTCGCCGTCGAAGCCGTTCTCGACGAGGCGGTCGCGCATCCCGCCGGTCTCCACCGCGAGGATGAAGTCGGCGTCCGAGTCGAGGAACTCGATGGTGTCGGGGTTGTTCGGAATCTGGTAGCCGCCCTGGCCGACGTCGTCCTGGCAGTGAATCTCGCGGTCGCCACGGTTGGTCTGCTCGCGGAGGAGCAGCGGCCCCATGACCTTCGCGCCGGACTCCTCGGGGCGCATGTGGAAGTCCTCGCGTTTCACGCCGGAGACGATTTCGAGGTCCTCGACGAGCTTGTCGGACTCGCTCTGGTCGTTGAACTGGGCCTCCTTCTCGTCCCAGGACTCCGAGAGGTAGTACAACTCACGCAGCGTCGAGGAGCGGTCGTCGTCGAGCTGGTGGGCGAGGAAGTCGACGGTGTAGACGGACTTCAGGAGCTTCCGGGCGCCGCGCACGGAGTTCGCCGAGCGCGTGCTCGTGCGGTCGCCGTACACCCAGACGTTGGCGTCCTCGTCGTACTCGATGTTGGACTTCGAGCGCGTGGGCAGGGTCATCCGGGGGATCTCCCCGTCCTCGAACTGGTCGTAGAACTCTTCGGCCATCGCGATGAGGCGTTCTCGGGCGTCGTCGTCGGTGTCTGCGTAGCTCATTGGTTGAGAGTGAGTCGGGCGTCCTCGATTCCGTCCACGTTCAGGTCGAAGGTCGCGTCGGCGTCATCGACCTCGTAGGAGAGCGTCTCGGTGTCGCCGCCGGAGATCGACGGCGACCACTTCACGAACCACTCGCCGTCCATCTCCACGACGTTGCCGTCGGTCGGGTCGGCGGGCTCCGCGGAGACGATGTCGGTGAGGTCGACGTCGGCGGCGGAACTCCCGTGGTTCTCCACGCGGAGCGTCACCGTCCCGTCCTCGACCTCCCGCTCCACGAGGACGTTGTTCATGATACGTGCCAGCGAGTCGTTCACGTTCACCTGCTCGCGACCGGTCATCTCCGAGACCTTCGTGGCCATCTTCGGGAGGATGTCCATGATGACGTTCTGCTTCTGCTGGCGCTTGCGCATCGAGCGCTTCTTCTTCAGGAACGACTTGAGTTCGCGGGCGGCCTCCCGCACCGCGAGCTCGATCTCGTCCTCGATGGCCGGGACGTGGGCAACGGCGTCCTTCGACTCGCTGGTGAACGGCACGTTCGTCGACGCGACGTGCACCATGATGACCGCCGGGCCCTGGGGGAGCCCCGAGCTACCGGGCTGGTCGAGGTTGTAGTTCCGCCAGCCGATGTCCTTGACGACCTCGGTAATCGCACACGCACCGCGCTGGTAGACAAGCGGCACGCGGTTGGCGAACCGCATCAGGTCGACGCCGCCCTCGGCCTCGAGTTCGCCGCCGTAGGCGATGCCGGCCTCGACGATGAACGGGTCGCCGCCGTGGACGTCGGCGTCGCGGGTGGAGGCGGCGTAGAACTCCGCGTCGAACTCCTTGCGGAGGCCGGCCTCCACCAGGTCCGCGTCGATGGGGGAGAGACACGAGGTCGGGGGTGCCATCACTTGCACGCTCTCCATCGCGGCGAGGAGGTCGCTGGCGACGTCGCGGTCAGCGCCGACCTCCCGCGTGAGCGGCGGGTCGTCGGGCACCGTCGCCATCTCCGTCCAGATCTCGCGGACGACGTTCTCGCGGGCGGTGTCGCCGATGGTCGCGTCCTCGATGTCCTCGGTCATCTCCGCGGCGCGCTCGACGAACTCCGAGAGCTGGTCGCGGGTGACGCGGTCGCTGGGCGTATCCGCCCCAAACTTGTCGGCGATGCGCTCGGCGAGGCCGCGCACGGTGGCGTCGTCCTTCTGGGCGGTGGTCGCGGCGTCGACCGCGACGAAGATATCGTCCGCGCGGTCGGCCGTGAGTTCGGTCCAGACCGCCTCGACGACGTTCTGCTGGACGGTGTCGCCGAACGTCTTCCCCGTCTCCTTCTCGGTGGCATCGGCGGCGTCCGCGACGAGCGACTGGAGTTCCGAGTGGCCGACGCGGCCGGCGTCCTCGATGGCGTCTACGACGCGCTCGGCGAACGCCTCGGTGTCGGCGGCACCCTTGTTGGAGACGGCGTCGACGACGACCGATTCGAGGTCGACCTCCGACTCCACGCCGGGCGGTCGCCAGCGCATCTCGCGGCCGTAGTGGCGGTCGAGGAACGCCTCGACGATGTTGTCTGCGGTCTTCTTCCCGACGCGCGTGAACTCCCCCTGGAGGAACCCGGAAACAGAGTGGGAGTCCGTGTCGTCGAGCATCTTGATGAGCGTCCCGAGTTCGACGCCGTGGGGGTGGGGTCGAATCTCCTCGGTCTCCTTGGGCAGGCCCGCGCCCTCCGCGCGCTCGGCCTTGATTTCACCCTTGGGCTCCTGGAGTTCGATGCGGGCGTGCGGGTTGACGACCGCGGTGTGCTTGATGTAGTCGTGGAGCTGGCCGCGGGCGCGCATGTTCGCCTCCATGTCCATCTCGATGCGCGTCCCGTGGGTCCCGCGGAGGTTGCTCTCGGCAGCGGAGAGTTCCTTCTCCATGTCGATTTCGGGCTCGTTCGTGTCCGTGTCGATGATGAGCTCGTAGTAGTGCGAGACGTTGCTGTCCTGCGTGCGGCTCTCGATGCGGACGGGTTTCCCGGAGGTGAGCTGCGAGTAGAGCACGGCAGCGGAGATGCCGATACCCTGCTGTCCGCGGCTCTGCTCGCGGGCGTGGAACCGCGAGCCGTACAGCAGCTTCCCGAAGATCTTCGGGATCTGTTCTTTCGTGATGCCGGGGCCGTTGTCCTCGACGACGAGCGTGTAGTAGTCCCCGGCGTCCTCGATCTCTACCAGGAGGTCTGGCAGGATGCCGGCTTCCTCGGTGGCGTCGAGGGCGTTGTCGACGGCCTCCTTGACGGCCGTGACGAGCCCCCGGGCTCCGCTGTCGAAGCCGAGCATGTGCTTGTTCTTCTCGAAGAACTCGGCGATGGAGATCTCCCGCTGGCTCGCGGCTAGCTCCTCCGCGATGCCTTCTCCCTCGGCGAGTGTCGACTGGAAGGACGTCATTCGGTGCCTCTGTTTTCCCCTTCCGAGGTTAAAACCACCGTGGTACCTTCGGTGAAAGTGAAAGTGGTGTCCTCGGGGCCTGATAGTCCGGTTCACGGGCACCATCTGGGACCACAACGACTATGCTCGCCGCTTTTCGAGATTGTGAGAATGCTGGACATCGACGCCCCGGCTTCCGGCGACGTCCCCGTGGTCTCCGGGTTCGTCAACGGAGTGCTGGCCTACGTCACGGGGTTCCTCGCGTCCGTCGCGCTGTACTCCCTCGTCGGGACGAGCGTGTTCACCCGGTGGACGTTCGCGGGGTTGTCGCCGGTTGCCGAGTTAGGATTCGTCTTCTACGGCGGTCACCTGGTCCCCATCACCGGGGGCTCCGCGACGCTGAACTACGCGACCCAGGTGGCGAACGCGGGCGAACTGTTCGTGCTGCTCGTCGTCGTAGTGCTCACCAGCACGGGGTACAGCGTCGCCGTGAAGGACATCGTGCCAGCCGACACGCGAACGAAGATGCTCGCCGGCGCGTTGCCTACCCTCGGCTACCTCCCGCTGGCCGTCCTCGGCGGGGTTTACTTCACCGGGACGACCGACGGCGTGGCGCTCTCCCTCTCGTTCCCGCACGTCCTGCTGTTCGCGGCCATCCTGTTTCCCGCGGGCCTGGGGGCAGTCGGCGGCTACCTCGCGTCGCTGTCGGCGGCCTGACGCCGAAGCGCTCGGACGCCCGAGTTACAGTCTGCGGGAGTGACTCCGGGGATAAGGTCACCCTACCCGGTTTCGCGCGCACGCGTGCGGGGCTTTTTTACCTATGCGGCGACTACGGCGCTACAACGTTCATGTCCGAACAATCCGAGTACAGCGCTGGCCAAATCCAGGTCCTCGAGGGACTGGAGGCGGTGCAGAAGCGGCCGGCGATGTACATTGGCTCCACCGACTCTCGTGGCCTGCACCACCTGGTGTACGAGGTCGTGGACAACTCCATCGACGAAGCACTGGCAGGCTACTGTGACCACATCGAAGTGACCCTCCACGAGGACGGCTCCGTCAGCGTGGAGGACGACGGCCGGGGCATCCCGGTCGACACCCACGAGGAGTACGACCGCCCCGCGGTCGAGGTAATCCTTACCGTCCTGCACGCGGGCGGGAAGTTCGACGCCAAGTCCTACCAGGTGTCCGGTGGGCTCCACGGCGTCGGCGTCTCCGTGGTGAACGCGCTCTCCGAGCGCCTCGCCGTGGAGGTCGAGCGCGACGGCGGGAAGTACCGCGAGAAGTTCGAACGCGGCGAACCCGTCACCGACCTCGAGCGACTCGGCGACAGCGACGACACCGGGACGCTCATCCGGTTCCGACCGGACAGCGAGATCTTCGAGACGCTGGACTTCGACTACTCCACCCTGGAGACGCGACTGCGCGAACTCGCCTTCCTCAACTCCGGCGTGGAGATAACGCTCACGGACGAGCGCGGCGACGAGGTCGAGTCCTCGACGTTCAAGTACGACGGCGGCATCCGGGAGTTCGTCGAGTACCTCAACGAGTCCCGCGACGCGCTCCACGACGACGTCATCTACTTCGAGGACGAGGACGACGGCATCCAGGTCGAGATCGCGATGCAGGCCTCCGACGACCTCCAGTCCTCGACGCACGCGTTCGCCAACAACATCAACACCCGCGAGGGCGGCACGCACCTCACGGGCTTCAAGACGGCGCTCACGCGGGTCGTCAACGACTACGCGAACGAGAACGACCTCCTCGGGGAACTCGACGGCGAGAACCTCAAGGGCGAGGACATCCGGGAGGGCCTCACCGCGGTCATCTCCGTGAAACACCCCGACCCGCAGTTCGAGGGACAGACGAAGACGAAACTCGGCAACAGCGACGTCCGGGGCATCGTCGAGGGCGTCGTCCACGAGGGCATCGGCACCTACTTCGAGGAGAACCCCGACACCGCGCGAGCGGTCGTCCTGAAGGCCGTCGAGGCCGCGAAGGCGAGGAAGGCGGCGAAGAAGGCCGAGGAGCTAACGCGCCGGAAGAGCGCGCTCTCCTCGACGAGCCTCCCGGGGAAGCTGGCGGACTGCCAGACGAAAGACCCCGACGACGCCGAACTGTTCATCGTCGAGGGCGACTCCGCGGGTGGCTCCGCCAAGCAGGGCCGCAACCCCGAGTTCCAGGCCATCCTCCCGCTCGGCGGGAAGATTCTGAATGTCGAGAAACACCGCCTCGACCGCATCCTCGAACACGAGGAGCTGCGACACATCATCACCGCGCTGGGCACCGGCATCGGCGACGAGTTCGACATCGAGAACCTCCGGTACAAGAACATCGTGATGATGACGGACGCCGACGTCGACGGCGCGCACATCCGCACGCTGCTGCTGACGTTCTTCTACCGGCACATGAAGCCGCTGCTGGAGGGCGGGTTCGTCTACGCCGCCCAGCCGCCGCTCTACCGCATCCGCTACCGCGGCGAGACGTACGACGCGATGACGGAAGCGGACCGCGAGCGCATCGTCGAGGAGAAGTGCGATGGCAACCCGACGCAGGTCCAGCGGTTCAAGGGCCTCGGGGAGATGAACCCCCAGCAGCTCTGGGACACCACGATGGACCCGGAGCACCGCATCCTCAAGCGCATCACCGTCGAGGACGCGGCCGCGGCGGACAAGATGTTCTCCGTGCTGATGGGCGACGCCGTCGAACCACGCAAGCGGTTCATCCAGGAGAACGCGACGGACGCAGAGTGGGTGGACATCTGAGATGAGTTCGGAATCACCTGACGTACCCGACGGCGTGGCGGACCGAGTGAAGAACGTGCGCGTCGACGAGGAGATGGAGCAGTCGTACATCGACTACGCGATGAGCGTCATCGCGGGTCGCGCGCTGCCAGACGTCCGTGACGGCCTCAAGTCCGTCCACCGGCGCATCCTCTACGCGATGCACGAGGCGAACATCACGAGCGGATCGAGCCACCGCAAGTCCTCGAACATCGTCGGGGACACGATGGGTGACTACCACCCGCACGGCGACTCCGCCATCTACGACGCGCTCGTGCGGATGGCCCAGGACTTCTCGATGCGCTACCCCCTCGTCGACGGGCAGGGGAACTTCGGGAGCGTCGACGGCGACCCCGCCGCGGCGATGCGGTACACGGAGGCCCGCATGGCCCCCATCGCCGAGGAACTGCTCGAGGACATCGAGAAGGACACGGTCGACTTCCAGGCCAACTACGACGACCGCCTCACCGAGCCGACAGTGCTGCCGGCGGCGCTCCCGAACTTGCTCGTCAACGGGTCCTCGGGCATCGCCGTCGGGATGTCGACGAACATCCCGCCGCACAACCTCGGCGAGGTCATCGACGCGACAATCCACCTCATCGACAACCCCGAGTGCACCGTCGTCGACCTGATGGACTACGTCAAGGGCCCCGACTTCCCCACGGCGGGGAACATCGTCGGGCGCTCGGACGTCAAGCAGGCCTACCAGACCGGTCGCGGCCGCGTCCGGATGCGCGCCGAGTACCACGTCGAGGAGGGTGACCGCAGCGACACTATCGTCATCACCGAGCTCCCCTACCAGCAGAACAAGTCGAAGCTCGTCGAACGCATCGCCGACGACGTCAACGACGGGAAACTGGAGGGTATCCGCGACCTCCGCGACGAGTCCGACCGGAACGGCGTGCGCGTCGTCATCGAACTGAAGCAGAACGCGAACACGGACGTCGTTGAGAACCGGCTGCTGGAGTCCCACCTCGAGCGCACGTTCGGCATCATCAACCTCGCGCTCGTCGACGGCCAGCCGAAGGTGCTCACGCTGAAGGAGATGCTCGCGGAGTACGTCGCCCACCGCCGCGAGGTGGTGCGCCGGCGCTCCGAGCACGACCTCGCGGAGGCCGAGGACCGCGCGCACATCCTCGAGGGGCGCCTGAAGGCCCTCGACCAGGTCGACGACGTGGTCGAGACCATCCGCGGCGCTGAGGACCGCGACGGCGCCAAAGAAGCGCTGAAGGAGGTCTTCGACTTCACGCAGGCCCAGGCCGACCACATCGTCCGGATGCAGCTCGGCAGCCTCACGTCGATGGAGGCCGCCGAGATCGAGACCGAGTACGAGGAGGTTACGGAGACCATCGAGCGCCTCGAGGAGATCCTCGGCAGCGAGGAGGAACTGCTCTCGGTCATCAAGGACGAACTCCGCGAGATCAAGGACGGGTACGACGACGAGCGCCGCACCTCGTTCATCGAGGACGCCGGCACCGTCACCGACGAGGACCTCATCCCCGAGGAGGACGTCGTGGTCGTGCTCAGCGAGGGCGACTACATCAAGCGCGTCCCCGCGGACACGTTCGACTCACAGCACCGCGGCGGGAAGGGCATCATCGGCACCGACCTGAAGGAAGACGACCGCGTCTCGACGGTGTTCACCGCGAGCACGCACGACTACCTGCTCTGCTTCACGAACCAGGGGCAGGTCTACCGCCTGAAGGTGTACCAGGTGCCGGAGATGTCCCGCACCGCCCGCGGGACCTCCGCGGTCAACATCCTCGACCTGGACGACGGCGAGGAGATATCCGCGGTCGTCACGGCCGACGACCTGGACTTCGAGGCCGACGACGAGTACCTCACGATGGCCACCCGCCACGGCTACGTGAAGCGCACGAGCGTGGGCGAATTCGGCAACATCCTCACGACCGGCATCATCGCCACCTCCCTGGAGGACGGCGACGAACTCGCGGACGTCGAGGTGACCAGCGGCGACGACGACGTCATCCTCGGCAGCGAGCAGGGGATGGCGATCCGCTTCGACGAGGACGACGTCCGGCCGATGGGCCGCAACGCCCGCGGTGTCCACGGGATGAATCTCGAGGGCGACGACCGCGTGGCCGGCGTCGCGGCGGTCGACGCCGACGACGAGCGCACGCTGCTGACGGTCACCGAGTTCGGCTACGGGAAGCGCACGAAGCTCTCGGAGTACCGCAAGCAGAGCCGCAACGGGAAGGGGCTCGTCGACATCAAGACCGACGAGCGCAACGGGGACGTGGTCTCCCTGGACAGCGTCGACGACGACGACAACCTCGTCGCGATGAGCGAGCGCGGCCAGATCATCCGCCTCCCGGTCGACGAGATATCGACCTACGGCCGCAACACGAAGGGCGTGAAGGTGATGGACGTCGAGGAGGGCGACGAGGTCGCCGCCGTCTCCGTCTACCGCCCGAGCGAGAACGACGACGAGGCTGACGACGAATCGGACGAGGAGTAGGCCTCACTCCCGTTCTGTACCGAAACAGGTCGACGACGCTAGTTCTACTGCTCGCCGCGTTTCCGGCGACGGCTCGCGCGCCCAGCGTTGTACAGCACTCGTTTCCCGAGCGCGCTCGCCGCCAGTTCCGCCGCGATGTCCGCGGTGCGGTTCGACTGGTCGAGAATTGGGTTCACCTCGACGATCTCCATCGAACGCAGAATCTCCTCGTCGGCGTCCCGCTCGGCCACCGTCTCGAGGGCGGTGTGGGCCTCGCGGTAGGTGGCGCCGCCTCGGACCGGCGTCCCGACGCCCGGCGCCTCCTCGGGGTCGAGCCAGTCCATGTCGAAGGAGACGTGGACACCGTCGACGCCCGCGCTGGCCACGTCCAGGGCCTCCTCCGTGACGTCAGTGATGCCGCGTTCGTCGATTTCGCTCATCGTGAACGCCGTCATGTCGCTGTCCTGGATGGCCTCCCGCTCGTGGTCGTCGAGGGTACGGAGGCCGACGTAGGCGATGTTCTCCTCTTTGAGGCCGGGGGCAGTGGCCCAGGGGTGGTCGGCGAACGAGCCCTCGCCGAGCGCGGCGGCGAGTGGCATCCCGTGGACGTTGCCGCTGGGCGACGTCTCGGGCGTGTTGAAGTCGCCGTGAGCGTCGAACCAGACGACGCCGATGTCGGCGTCGCGCGCGCTCCCTGCCATCGAACCGATGGCGACGGCGTGGTCGCCGCCGAGGACGAGCGGGACGCGGTCGGCCGCGATCGCCTCCTCGACTTCGTCCGCGAGGCGACCACAGAGGTCCTCGATCTCGGGGAGGAACTTCGCGCTCTCGTTACCGGGGTCCCGTTCCTCCGCGCGGGGCATCGAGAGGTCGCCGGTGTCCACCGCTTCGACGCCCGCGTCCGACAGTTCGGTGGCGAGGTCGGCGTACCGAATCGCGGACGGGCCCATGTCGACGCCGCGCCGGTCCGCACCGTAGTCCATCGGTGCGCCGATGAGTTGGACAGTTCGGGTCACACCCGGCAATACGACGAGAGGCCCTTTGTACGTCGGGGTATCGCCTCGGTGGAAGCACTTATACAAGATAGCCACTACAACGAAATCGCATGCCCTCCAAGGTTCAGCAACTGTACTATCTGGGACTCCGCGTGGTGGCGTGGGTGCTGTGGCTGCCGTTCACGGGGAACCTTCGCCACGAACGGACGTGGGGCGAACTGAAACGACTCCGGCCCCGCAAGGCGGCCCTGCTGCTGACGCCGCTGGCGTGTTACGTGGGCGTCGCTACCTGGCTCTACCTGTTCTTCCCGCGGGAACTGATGGCGTGGGCGGGCTCCGTCTACGCGACGGGCCTGCTCCTCGGCGGGGCGGTCCTCGGCTTGACCGTGGCGATTACGAAGATAATCGACTGGTCCCACGTCTACTCGTGAGTTCCGCCGGCTGCGTCGACTACTCGCCGTCGACGTAGGGCGCACACACCTGCTGGACGCCCTCCTCGAAGCTGATTTCCGGCTCCCAGCCGGTCGCGTCCCGCACCTTCGAGATGTCCGCACAGGTGTCGTGGACGTAGTTCTCGATCGGAATCGGTTCGTACGTCGGTTCGACCTCCGTCCCGAGCGCGTCGTTGATCATCTCCACCATCTCGTTGAACGAGTACGAGCGCCCCGTGCCGAGGTTGTAGACGCCCGCGAGTTCGTGCTCGGCGATGGTGACGAGGCCGCGGACGATGTCGTCGACGTGCGTGAAGTCCCGGGTCTGAGAGCCGTCGCCCCAGAGCACCGGTGACTCGCCGTCGGCTATCTTGTCCGCGAACTGGCTGACCGTGTTCGCGTACTCGCCCTTGTGGGCCTCGTTGCCGCCGTAGCCCTGGTAGACCGAGAAGAATCGTGTGCCAGCGCAGGCCAGGTCGTCGTAGAAGTTGTTGTAGTACTCGGCGTAGTGCTCGCGCCCGAGCATCGACGCGTCGTAGCCCGTCGCGGCCTCCAGGTCCATATCCTCCGGGCTGGGTTCAGTTCGGCTCCCGTAGGCGGAGGACGTCGAGGCGTAGACGACGGTGTCACAGCCGTCGGCGTGGGCTTGTTCGACGACGTTCACGAACCCCTCGACGTTGACGCGGGCGCCCTGTCGGGGGTTCTCCTCGAGCATCTGGCGGCTGGAGAACGCGGCGAGGTGGAAGACGACGTCCACGTCGGTCGGGAGGTCGTCGTCGAGAACGTCCGCCTCGACGAACTCGACGGCGTCGTCGAGGTTCTCGGCCGTCCCGAGGTAGCCGTTGTCCAGCGCCACGACGTCGTTGGTCTCGGCGAGGTGGTTCGCGAGGTTCGACCCGATGAACCCAGCGCCACCCGTGACCAGCACGCGGTTTCCGTCCATACGCTACGCTCGGTTAACGTGCCGTAAAGTCTACCGTTCTACCGCCGCCATCGGGGGTTTTAAGAAAATCAGTGGAGAATGCTACAGCATGTCATCAATCGAACTGACTTCTAGCCAGAAGACCATCCTCAGGGCGCTGGTCGACCTCTACACGCAGCGCGAGGAGGCGATCAAGGGGGAGGACATCGCCGGGGAGGTAGACCGGAACGCGGGCACCATCCGTAACCAGATGCAGAGCCTGAAAGCCCTCCAGCTGGTGGAGGGCGTCCCCGGACCGAAGGGCGGCTACAAGCCGACCGCGAACGCCTACGAGGCCCTGGAGATCCAGCAACTCGACACCACCGCCGAGATTCCCGTGTTCTGTGAGGGCGAGGAGTTCGAGAACGCGAACGTCCAGGAGATCGACCTCACGAGCGTCCACCACCCGGAGCTCTGCCGCGCCGAGATACACCTCCGGGGCTCGGTCAAGGAGTTCCACGAGGGCGACGAACTCCGCGTCGGACCGACGCCGCTGTCGAAGCTCCTCATCACGGGCACGCTCGACGGGAAAGACGACACGAGCAACATCCTGATTCTGAAGATCGATTCGATGGAAGCGCCCGCCGAAGAGCCCGCTCACTGACAGCTCTCCGCCCGACTGCGTTTCAAAGCCTTTGTATCCGAGGGCCCCCGACCGTTTGTCATGACCACGAGAGTCGTCGTTCTCGGCGCAGGGTACGCTGGCGCAGGTGCCGTAGCGAAACTGGAATCCGAACTGGACTCCGGCACCGAACTCGTCTGGATCTCCGACACTGACTACCACCTCGTCCTCCACGAGGCACACCGCATCATCCGGGACCCCGGCGTGAAAGAGAAGATCACGATCCCCGTCGAGGAGATCAAGTCCCGCCAGACGCAGTTCGTCCACGACGCCGTCACCGACGTCGACACGGACGACCGCGTCGTCGAACTCGCCGACTGCGAGGACGTCGACTACGACTACCTCCTCGTCGGCATCGGCTCGGACACCGCGACGTACGGCATCGACGGGATGGACGAACACCCGCTCACGCTGAAGAGCCTCGACGACGCCCTCGAGATTCACGAGCAGGTGCGAGAGGCAGCACGCGAGGCGACCCGCGAGAACCCCGCGCAGGTCGTCGTCGGCGGCGCCGGTCTCTCCGGCATCCAGAGCACCGGCGAACTCGCGGAGTTCCGCGACCGCCGCAACGCCCCCATCGACATCACGCTCGTCGAAGCGCTGCCCGAGATCTTCCCACCGGGCGACAGCGAGATCCAGGGCGCGCTCCGTCACCGCCTCGAAGACCGCGACATCGAGATTCTCACCGACGACCCGATTACGGCCGCCGAAGCGGATAGCCTTCAGTTCGACGAGCGCGACGACCTCGACTACGACGTGTTCCTCTGGACCGGCGGCGTCACCGGCCCGTCTGAACTCGGCGAGGTCGACGTTGAGGCCGAGCACAACCGCCTGAGCACGGCCTCGAACCTCCAGACCGAGGACGAGCGCGTGTTCGCCGTCGGCGACTGCTCGCTCGTCGACCAGGGTGACGACGACGTCGCGCCGCCGACCGCGCAGGCCGCCTGGCAGGCCGCCGACGTCGCCGCGGAGAACATCGCCCGCGCCATCGACGACCGCCCGCTGAAGACGTGGACGTACGACGACCAGGGGACGCTCATCTCCGTGGGCGAAACGGCTCTCGCCCACGAGGTCGAGGTCAACGGTATCTCCGCCCCGGTCCGCACGTTCAACAGCACGCCCGCGAAGATGCTGAAGAAGGGGGCCGCCGCGCGCTGGATCGCGAAGATCACGTCGTGGCCCCGTGCGATGAAGGCCTGGGACGCGCTGTAGCTGGACCGCCGCGGGTCAGGACTGCGCGACGGGTCGCTTCTCGATGCGCCACTCGCTGGCCTGCACGTCGAGGTAGAACGTTCGACTGGACTTGTCGGACTGGAGGATGAGTTTGCTCTCGGTCGTTTCGAACTCGGTCAGGAGCTTCAGCTCCACTTCCTCGCGGACCGTATCGAACCGGAGGAGGTGTCGCCCGTTGGCCTCGTAGAGGCCGACGCGCATCCGTATCTGAGACTCCGTTGGCGGGAACTCGCAGAACAGTTGTTCGTCGGTCGACGTCTCTATCTCCGCGCCGTTCCGCGTCGCCCAGTCCTCGAACTCGGTCGCGAACGCCCCGGAGATGGCGCCGTCCTCCCAGATGTCAGTCATACCGGTAGCACTCCGGCAGCCGGTTTAGGAGTTTGGAAGGACCACGCGCAGACGTCCAACCCGCCATTTGAAGACCGAGCGCCGTGGACCCCAGGTATGGTCTCCGAACTCATCGGCATCGCGTTCAGCCTCCTCGTGGCCGTCACCGTCGTCGCAATCGGGGCGTACATCGGCGCGCTCCGCGCCCTGGACACGTTCTACTCGGGCGAGGACAGCATCTTCCTCTCGGACGACGTCGACCCCGAACGGTAGAACCAGTAGAGTGGACGGGGTCGCTGTCTACTCCAGGCTCAGACCGGCGTGCCACCGGTCGACGCCGGCTTCGGCCTTCTTCTGGTCCATCTTCTCCAGGAGGTGGACCGCGAGGCTCGCCGTCTCTGCCGCCGTGGTCTCGCCCTCCGTGAGGAACTCCCCGGTCTCGCGGTTGGCGAACACCGAGCAGACGGCGCCGCCGCGTAGGCCGTAGATGTTCGCGAGCGTGAGGATGGCCGCCGCCTCCATCTCGACGTTCTTCACGTTCGCCGCCTTCAGTTCGTCGACCAGGTCGTCGCTGCCCGCAGCCTCGAAGCCGTCGAACCCAGCCCGTCCCTGGCCCGCGTAGAAGGAGTCCGAACTCATCGTGAGGCCGACGTGGTAGTCGTGACCGAGCCGCTCGGCGGCGGCGACGAGCGCCGCGACGACCTCGTGGTCGGCGACCGCGGGGTAGTCCTCGCGGACGTACTCGTCGCTGGTCCCTTCCTGCCGAACGGCGCCCCGCGTGATGACGAGGTCCCCGGGGTCCATGTCGGCCTGGAGGGCGCCACAGGAGCCGACGCGGATGAACGTGTCCGCGCCGACCCGCGCGAGTTCCTCGACGGCGATGGCGGCCGACGGGGAGCCGATGCCGGTCGAGGTGACCGAGATGGGCGTCCCCTCGTAGCGACCGGTAGCGGTGCGGTACTCGCGGTGGTAGGCCATCTCCTCGTGGTCGTCCCAGAACGGCGTGATCTTGTCGAGGCGCTCCGGGTTGCCAGGGAGGAGCACCGCGTTCGCGACGTCCCCCTCTGCGAGTTCGATGTGGTACTGGACCTCGTCGTTCGGGTCCTCGCTGTCGCCGGGCATGCCAGCCGATTCGGCCGCCCGACACAAAGTGTCTTGCCGTTTCGTCGGCAGCTCCGGCGGCGTGCCGGGAGCCCAACACACTTCGTCGTGGCGGTCGTTGTCGTCGGCGTGTCTCGGAACCGCGCCGTCGTCCTGTTCGCCGTCGTCGTGCTCGCCTGGGGCGGTGCCTACGTGGCCATCGACGTGGGGCTGACGGCGCTCCCGGCGGTCCTGTTCGCGGCCTTCCGCCTCGACGTCGCCGCGGTGACCGCAGTTCCGCTGGCGTTCCTGCTATCGGACCGCGTGCTGCCGAGAACCCGCGCCGACGTGCTGAGCGTCGCTGTGAACGGCGTGCTGGTCGCGGCGTTCATGAACGCCTTCCTGTTCACCGGCCAGCAGTACACCACCGGAGCGGTCGCGTCCATCCTCTTCAGCACGGCCCCGGTCATCGCGACGGGGTTCGCGCGCGGCCTCCTCCCGTCCGACCGCCTCGACAGTGTCGAGTTCCTCGGCCTCGCGCTCGGTCTGGTGGGGGTTGGCATCGTCGTCCAGCCGTCGTTCGCCGCACTCACGGGCGGAGCGCTCGGCAAATTACTGGTGCTCGTCGGGGCCGCCAACCTCGCGCTCGGGAGCGTGCTCGTGAGCCGTCTGGACTCCGGACTCGACGCGCTCGCGGAGACGGCCTGGGGGCTCGTCCTCGGCGCAGTTCTCCTCCACGTTCTCAGTAGTCTCCTCGGAGAGTCGCAGGTGCTCCCGGACACGTCGACGCTCGTAGTTTCAATTCTCTACGTGGGCGTCGTCGCGACGGCGCTGGCCTACCCGTTCTACTTCGAACTCATCGACGTCGTGGGACCAGTCCGGGCCAACCTTGTCTCCTACGCGGTGCCCGTGGTGACGGCCGTGGTCGGGTGGGTGGTGCTCGGCCACAGCGTCGGTCCAGTCACCGTGCTCGGGTTCGTCGTCGTCGCGGTGGGGTTCGTGCTGTTGAACAGGGCGACGTTCGTCGACCTGCTCACTTCCCGAGCATCTGGGGCGTGATCGTGTCGGGAATCAACTCGCCGAGCGTGTAGCGCTCGAAGTCCTCGCCGGCGTCGCAGAGCACCGGCAGCTCGTCGTCGCAGAACTCCGCGAGCGTCTGGCGGCACATCCCGCAGGGCGTGACCGCGTCGCGTTCGGCGGACGTGACGACGAGGCGCTCGAACTCCCGGTGGCCGTCCTTGATGGCCTCCCCGATGGCGACCTCCTCGGCGTGGAGGCTGTTGGAGTAGTTGGCGTTCTCGATGTTGCAGCCGACGTACACCTCGCCGTCGGCCGTCTCGATGGCGGCGCCGACGGGGTACTCGGAGTACGGGACGTACGCGTCGTCGAGCGAGTCGCGCGCGGCAGACAGCAGGTCGGCTTCGTCCATGCCTATGCCTTCTTCCGGCGCGGGCAAAACAGTAGGTGGTGTGCAGTCAGTGACTTCTGAACCACGGTCGTTTCCACAGAAATCCAGTGACAGAGCCGACACGGCGCCTCGGGCGCTGCATATCACCCGTTCCGATGGAGGGCTGTCTGTGGGCCGACGCCGGCCTCACTCGCCCTCGCCGGACTCGTAGTTGTCGCCGGCCGCCTCCGGCAGGCGGGTGCGACCGAACAGCGCGAGCACGATGATGACGGTGACGTACGGGATGGTGCGCACGAGCGGCCGCGGAACCTGGAAGACGTCACGCGCCTGGAGGGTCAACTGGACGGCGTCGAGGCCTGCAAACAGCATCGTCGAGAGGAACGCCCCGATGGGGTTGTAGTTCCCGAACAGGTAGGCGACGATGGCGATGAACCCCTTGCCGTTGACCATCGTCGGGCCGTTCCCAGTGAACTGGCCGATGCCGAGCGCGAGCGCCGCGCCCCCGACGCCCGCCAGCACGCCCGACAGCAGGACGGCGGCGTAGCGCACGCGGTGGACGTTGACGCCGGCGGTGTCGAGTGCCTTCGGGTTCTCGCCACTGGCGACCACCCACCGGCCGAACGCGGTGCGGTTGAGCGTGTACCACGACAGCGCGACGGCCGCGAACATCAGGTAGACAGTGGGGTTGGCATCGAACAGCGCCCCGAAGAACGGGATGCCGACGAGCGACGACTCGAGGTCGAGCACGCCGAAGACCGGGAGTTCGACGACGAAGCCGAGCGGCGTCGTGACGAGCGCCGAGAGCACGGGCACGTTCATGTTCGGCAGCGTCTGGAAGGTGGGGACGCTGACGGTGGTGGTCCCGCCGTAGACGACGGAGGACGCGAATGGCGCGAGGCCGAGCGCGATGAGCCAGACGGCGAGACCGGCGATGATCTGGTCGGCGCGGAACTCGATGCAGACCACCGCGAACAGGCCCGCGAGCAGCGTGCTGGCGACGATACCGCCGAGCAGCCCCAGCCAGACGCTGCCGGTGATGTCCGTCGCCCAGATGCCCGTGAACGCGGAGATGATGAGCAGGCCCTCGAGGCCGATGTTGATGACGCCGCTCTTCTCCGCGAAGATGCCACCGAGCGCGGCGAACGCGATGGGGACGGATAGCCGCAGCGTGGCGGCGAGCGTCGAGTCCGCGAACAAGATGGTGAGCAGGTCCGAGGCCGTCGAGTTCGGTGCGAAGATGCCCCCCGCGAGCAGCGCGACCCCGGCGAACAACGAGACGGCGATGACGATCTGCTGGAGAGGGCTGCGCCCCTCGAAGAGTCGCTCGCGGGCGTTCCGGACTGCCGACCCGGCGCGGCCGCGGATGGACGCCTCACTCATCGTGACCACCTCCGCCGTCCGCGGCGACAGCGCGGTTCCCCGTCGGCTGGACCGAGTAGAACTTCCGACCAGCCATCCGGAAGAACTCCGGCATGGCGACGAAGAGGATGATGAGCCCGCGGAGCACGCCCACCAGTTCCGGCGGCACGTCCGAGCCCACCTGGACGACGATGGACCCGCTCTTCAGGACGCCGAAGAGGAACGCAGCGAAGCCGACGCCGAGCGGGTTGTTGCCCGCGAGGATGGAGACGGTGATGCCGTCGAAGCCGTACGACGGGACTCCAGTCTGGAAGTTCCCGAGTATCATCAACACGTACACTGCGCCGCCGACGCCAGCGAGCGCGCCGGACAGCGCCATGCTGGACACGATGGTCCGGTCTGCATCGACCCCACCGTATTCGGCGGCGTCCGGCTGGAGGCCGCTCGTGCGCACGTCGTAGCCGAACGACGTCCGGGTGAGGACGTACCAGATGCCGACGAGTGTGAGCACGCCGATGCCGAGCGCGACCAGCGAGAAGTCGTCTCGCGCCCGGAACAGCATCGACGGGAACAGCGAGAAGTCGGGGATCGCCACGGTCTGGTCGGCGAAACTCTCGGGGTCTTTGAAGTGGTCCGACACCAGGTAGAGCGCGACGGAGGTGGCGACGAAGTTCAGCATGATGGTTGTAATGACCTCGTTGGCGTCCGCGTACGCCTTCAGCGCGCCGGGGAGCGCCCCGTAGGCGCCCCCGCCGAGCGCGCCGAGCAACAGGCCGAACGGGAGCAGGACGAGCGTCGCAACGACGCCGAGTCCCGAGAACGCGGGCGCGACGTAGACGAGCACGACAGCGGTGAGCAGCGCGCCGACGACGAGCTGGCCCTGCGCCCCGATGTTGAAGATGCCCGCGCGGAAGGCGATGGCGACGGCCACGCCAGTGAACATCAGGATGGTCGTCTCCGCGAGCGTGGTGGCGAACTGGCCGTTCGTCGGGTTGTTGAGGACGTCTCCGAGCGCGCCGAGGAACAGCTTGTCGTACACCGAGAACGGGTCGTAACAGAACCCCATCGAGAACAGCGCGTCCCCGCCGACCAGTCCGGTGACGAGGCTGCCGGGGAACGCGAGTGTGTACACCGCAGACCCGCAGTCGGTCATACGCCCGGCGGCGAGGATGATGACCGCGCCGATGAGGATGGAGAGCAGCAGTGCGGAGAGGCTGATGAGCAGGCGTTCGAAGCCGGAGGCGTTGACGAGTCGCACCATCGCGTCCTGGGCTCGGTCGCGGACCGTCACGACTCTACCCCCGGGGTGGCGGTCTCAGCGGTCGGGTAGTCCTCGGGGTACTCCCCGGCCATCAGCAGGCCGAGTTCCTCCTCCGTGATGGCCTCGGGGTCGACGACGGCCATCAGGTCGCCGTCGTGCATCACCGCGAGGCGGTCCGAGAGCCCCTGTACTTCGTCGAGTTTCGAGGAGACCAGCAGCACCGCGCGGCCGTCCTCGCGGAGGCCAAGCAGTCGGTCGTGGATGAACTCCTGGGAGCCGATGTCGACGCCCCGCGTCGGGTGCGTGGCGACGACGAGTCGCGGGTCGCGCTCGAACTCGCGGCCGACGATGAACTTCTGCTGGTTGCCGCCCGACAGCGACGCGGCGTCGTTGTCCGCGTTCGGCGGTCGAACGTCGTAAGCGTCGACGATGTGTTCGGCGTGGTCGCGTGACTGATCCCAGTCGATGCGGCCGTTTCCGGCGTACGGCGCGCTGTGCTGGCTGCCGAGGATCCCGTTCTCGACGAGGTCGAACTCCATCACGAGGCCGCGCTCCTGTCGGTCCTCCGGGATGTACGCCATCCCGCGCTCGATGCGCTCGCGGCGGGAGTCCTCCGAGAGGTCGCGGCCGTCGAAGGTGACGCTGCCTGACTCCTGCTCGCGGAGGCCCGTTATCGCCTCGACGAGTTCGGCCTGGCCGTTGCCGTCGACGCCCGCGATGCCGAACACCTCGCCCTCGCGAACAGTGAACGAGACGTCGCGCACCGCCGGCACGTCGCGGTCGTCCCGAACCGAGAGGGAGTCGACGCCGAGCACCGGCTCCCCCGGTTCGACCGGGGAGGACTCGACCCCGAGGATGACCTCGCGGCCGACCATCAGTTCGGCGAGTTCCTCACGCGACGTCTCGTCGGCGGCCACGGTGCCGACCTGCTTGCCGTCCCGGAGGACGGTGACGTCGTCGGCGGCGTGCATCGCCTCGCCGAGCTTGTGCGTGATGAAGATGACCGTCTTCCCCTGGTCGGTGAGCTCCTCGAGCACACCGAAGAGGTCCTCGACCTCCTGGGGGGTGAGCACCGCCGTCGGCTCGTCCAGGATGAGGATGTCCGCGCCCCGGTAGAGCGCCTTCAGAATCTCGACGCGCTGCTGGACGCCGACGCTCGCTTCGGCAACCGTCTGGTCGGGGTCGACGTCGAAGCCGTAGCGCTCGCTCAGTTCGACGACCTCCCGGCGGGCCGCCTCCTCGTCGACGGTGAGGCCGCCCCACTTCCGGGGTTCGTTGCCGAGCGCGATGTTCTCCGCGATGGTCATCGGGTCCACGAGCATGAAGTGCTGGTGGATCATCCCGATGCCCGCGTCGATGGCGTCGCGCGGCGAGTCGAAGTCCCGCGGCTCGCCGTTCACGACGACGCGGCCGTCGGTCGGCTGGTACAGCCCGTAGAGGACGTTCATCAGCGTCGTCTTCCCCGCGCCGTTCTCGCCGAGCAGCGCGTGGACCGTGCCGCGGTCGACGGTCAGGTCCACCTCGTCGTTGGCGACGACGCCAGGGAAGCGCTTCGTGATCGATTCGAGTCGGACAGCCGCGTCCGTTTGGCTCATTTCGTACAGATACCAGTGGGGTAGAGGTCGGCCAGCCTAGACGTTCGACGGGTCCTGCGGGACGGAGATGTCGCCGGCGATGATCCCCTCGCGTGCGTCGCTGACGGCGCTCTTCGCACCCTCCGGGATCTCCGAGCCGAGCTGCTGGCCGTAGACGCAGGCCACACCGTCCTTCTCGAGGCCGAGCGTCGTGACGTTTCCACCCGCGAACTCGCCGTTGACCTTCGCCTCGACGGCGTTGTACACGGCCGTGTCGACGCGCTTGACCATGCTCGCCAGGATGACGTCCTGGTAACTGGACTTGGTGACGGACTGGTCGCGGTCGACGCCGATGGCGAACCGACCCTGCTCCTGGGCCGCCTGGAACACGCCGGTCCCAGTGTTGCCGGAGGCGTGGTAGACGATGTCTGCGCCGTCGTTGTACATCGCGAGGGCGGCCTCCTGGCCGCCAGTCGGGTCGTTGAAGCTACCGACGTACGACGTCTGCACCTCGACGTTGTCGCCCGCGGCCTTCGCGCCGGCCGTGAAGCCTGCCTCGAACTTCTTGATGAGTGCGCCCTCGACGCCGCCGACGAAGCCGACGGTCGTCTTGTCGGGGTTCGTCGAACCCGCGCCCGCCTCGAAGCTCTGGGACGTCAGCATCGACGCGAGCACGCCGACGAGGTACGACCCCTCGTGCTCCTGGAAGACGTAGTTCCCGACGTTGTCCGACTCGACCACGGAGTCGACGATCTGGAAGTCCTGGTCTGGGAAGTTCGCCGCCGTCTCGCTGAGCGCGTCAGCCTGCAGGAACCCGATGCACGACACCAGGTCTTAGTTGGGGTCCGTGGAGCTGGCGAGCTGCTGCTGGAAGTTGCCGAACTGCGAGGCCTCGTCGGGCTGGGTCTCGCGGTACTCGACGTTGAAGTCCTCGGCTGCCTGCTGGATGCCCTGCTGGGCCTGGTCGTTGAACGACCCGTCGCCGAGACCGCCGGTCGCGTACACCATCCCGACGTGGGTGGTCTCGGACTCCGCGGTCGTCGATTCCGTGGTCGTGTCGTTCCCCGAGTCGTCCGAGGTCGTGGTCGTCGAGGTCGTCGTGTCCTCCTCGCCGTCCGAGGGGCCGCCGGTACAGCCAGCGATGCCGCCGAGACCCACTGCCCCGAGCCCCGCCGTTGCCTTGATGAACTCGCGCCGATCGAAGTCGGACATAGTTGCCTCAAAGAGTAGTACGTACCCTGATAAAAGCGTCGTTTCAGGGGGGGCGAGTGGCCGAATTCGCTGTACTAGTTAGGCCGAGCGCACGGCGTCCTCGACGACCCCGGCAACCTCGTCGACCAGGGCGTCGACGTCGTCGCTCTCCGCGTAGACGCGGACGTACGGTTCCGTGCCGCTGGGGCGCACGAGCGTCCACGACGCGTCGGGGAACTCGAGTCGGACGCCGTACTCGGTGTCGACGCTCGCGTCGGGGTACGCGTCGGGGAGCGTCTGAGCGAGTTCGTCCATCGCGGCTACCTTCCGGGCGTCCACGCAGTCGACGCTGACCTTCCGGTATGGGCGCTCCGTGACCGGGTCGCGGAGCGGCGCCAAGCCGTCTGCGTCCGCCACGAGGCCCGAGAGCACTGCGGCGGACGCAACACCGTCGATCCAGCCACCGAAGCCGGTGTGGACGTGCTTCCAGGGCTCGGCGGCGAACACTACGTCGCCACCGTTGGCCTCGGCGTCCGCGACGCCCTCGTGGAGCGCGCCGAGTCGGACGCGCTCGACGCGGCCGCCGGCGTCCTGCACGCGCTCGTCGATGCGGGCCGACGCGTTCGGCGTCGTCACGACGACCGGGTCGACAGCGTCGCTCTCCCGGGTGTAGTGCTCGGCGAGAATCGCGAGTACCGTGTCTTCGTGGACGACGTCGCCGTCGCCGTCAACGACGACGATACGGTCGGCGTCGCCGTCGTGAGCGATGCCGAACGCGGCGTCGCTCTCGGCGACGAACGCGCGAAGGTCGGTGATGGTCTCCGGCGTCGGCTTGCTCGGCCGGCCGGGGAAGTGGCCGTCCACGTTCGCGTTCAGCGTCACGACGTGCGCGCCGAGTCGCCGGAGCACCTGGGGCGTGGCGAGACTCGCGACGCCGTTCCCGCAGTCGACGACGACGGTCAGACCGTCGAGTGGCGCGCCGAACTCACTCGCGTACGCGGCGACTGCGTCCCGGTAGTCCGAGAGCACCTCGACGGACTCGGCGTCGCCCCACTCGTCCCAGGAGGCGTACGTCGCCTCTGCGTCGACGCGCTCGGCGACGGCCTGCTCGCGCTGGCGGTCGTACTCCGAGCCGTCCACGAACAGTTTGATGCCGTTATCCTCAGGCGGGTTGTGGCTGGCCGTCACCTGAACCCCGCGGCGGCCACGCGAGGCGTAGGCGAGCGCCGGCGTCGGGAGCACGCCCGCGTTCTGAACGCGCGCACCGGCGGCTTCGAGTCCAGCGGTCATCGCCGCGACGAGCGCTGGCCCCGTCTCCCGGCCGTCGCGCGCGACCACGAACTCGCGGTCGCCGTGCCCCCGTGCCTCCCCACCGGCTGCGGTGCCGACAGCGAGCGCGAGTGCCGGACTCACGCGCTCGACGGCGTCCCCTCGGATGCCTGCCGTACCGAACAGTTCCATGCCCTGTGGGAGCGGATGCTCGCACTTAGCTCCCGGTGATACGGGCGTCGAAGGAGTAGGGGCTGCTACAGTTCGATGCCGCTCGGTATGAGGCTGTCCGCGCGCATGAGGTCGCCGTCCCGGCTGTAGACGAGGAACGTCGACTTCTCGTAGACGACCAGTTCGTCGCCGTCGACGCGTATCTCTACGCGGTAGCGCCCCTCGTCGTCGTCCGTGTCCTCGCCGTAGCGGCGCGCTGCACGGATGAACGTGAAGACGTCCTCGGCGTCCTCGTTCAGTTCGAGCACGAAGTCCCCCGTGGTGCGGTTGGTCACCGCGACGACGCCCGTCGCCCCCCGTTCCTCGACGTCGTCCGTGAGGCGGAAGGTGGCGTCAGTTTCGCTGGCGTCGAGCAGTTCACCGTCGTGGTCTGTGAGTCGGTCGCGGAGGTCGTCGACGTCGCCCGTGAACTCGATGACGACGTTCGGCTTGCTCGGCTCACCGCCGTCGTCGACCCAGTCGACGCCCGTCACGTCCAGTTCGAAGTAATCCCGGCGCATTCCCTACCGGACAGTTGGGGCGACGGGGAAATGAACGTAACGCCCGCCTCACCACAGAACGCTGCTAGCCCCCAGCGGCGGCGCCGAGCGAGCGCCACCGGACAGTCTTTAAGTTCACGGGAGAGAAGATGGGGGTAGCTATCGATGTCGAACGACCTCCTCGCCGACCTCGACAGGCGGATGGACCGCCTCCGACACCGCGCGAAGCGCGCCGCAGAGGTGCTCCGCGGCTCCGCTGTCGAAGTCACGGAGTACGAGCCCCAGGCCCACGGGCCACTGGTGTCCTTCGACGGGCTCGATGGGTACGAGGAGGTCGACCGGTACTGGGTGAACGCGCCGTACGCGTTCGTCTACATCGGGTACGACGGGGCCAACGACGAACACCGCTACCACGTCGTCGAACCCGGCCTCGACGATTTCGAGCAGGACCTCCTCGAGACGCTGTACGACGACATCCGTGACGCGCTCATCTACGACGCCGTCTACGAACCCGAGGACCCCGAATCCGTTCTGAAAGAGCAGATGAAGCAGTTGCTCGAGGAGTACGGCGTGGAGATCGGCATGAACGCGTTCTACCGGCTGTTCTACTACCTCCACCGCGCCTTCGAGGGGTTCGAGAAGCTCGACCCGCTGATGCAGGACCCCTACATCGAGGACGTCTCCTGTGACGGCTACGGGGTGCCGCTGTTCGTCTACCACGCCGAGTACACGGACGTCGAGACCAACGTCAGCTACGAGCAGGAGGAACTGGACGGCTTCGTCGTCCGCCTCGCCCAGCAGTCGGGCCGCCACATCTCCATCGGCGACCCGGTCACGGAGACGACGCTGCCCGACGGCTCGCGGGCCGAACTCGCGCTCGGCGAGGAGGTAACCCCGCGCGGGTCGGCGTTCACCATCCGGAAGTACTCCGAGGACCCGTTCACGCCGGCGCGGCTCGTCGACCTCAACACGTTCGACCTCGACCAGATGGCGTACCTCTGGCTCGCCATCGAGTCGAACAAGAGCCTCCTGTTCGCGGGCGGGACGGCCTCCGGGAAGACCACCTCGATGAACGCCGTCTCGATGTTCATCCCGCCACGCTCGAAGGTGCTCACCATCGAGGACACCCGGGAGCTGTCGCTGTACCACGAGAACTGGCTCTCCTCGGTGACGCGGGAAGCCATCGGCGAGGGCGACGACATCACGATGTACGACCTGCTGCGCTCGGCACTCCGCCACCGCCCCGAGTACATCGTGGTCGGCGAGGTGCGCGGCGAGGAGGCGATGACGCTGTTCCAGGCGATGAACACGGGGCACACGACGTACTCCACGATGCACGCAGACAGCGTGCAGACGGTCATCAACCGCCTCGAGAACGACCCAATCAACGTGCCGCGGGCGATGATCCAGAGCCTCGACATCCTCTGCGTGCAGACGCTCACGCACGTCGGCACCAAGCGCGTCCGCCGTAACCGCGTCATCGCCGAGATCGAGGGCATCGACCAGCGAACCGGCGACCTCGACTACTCGACGGCGTTCGAGTGGCAGGCGGCCGACGACTCCTTCTCGCAGCGCGACTCGGTCGTCCTCGACGACATCCGCGAGGAGCGCGGCTGGTCGCGGAGCGAACTACTGCGGGAACTCCGGAACCGGAAGCGCGTCCTCCACTACCTCACCCAGCAGAACGTCGAAGACTACCGGCAGTTCACCGCGCTCATCAACGAGTACTACGCCAATCCGGAGCGCGTCGTCGAGCGCGTGAAGGCGGAACTGGACGAGGACGTCGTGGTGGACGCGCCGGGTGTCGCCGAGTAGTATGGCCCTCGTCTACCTGCCACTCGCGACGGTGTTCGCGGCGCTGCTCTTCTTCGCGGTAGCGTCCGTCGTTCCCGCCCTCGACCGGGTTGTCTCCCGGGTCGCGCTCGCGACGTTCGGCCCGCTCGCGGGCGACCAGCAGGACGTGAACCCCGAGAAGGTCGACGCGCTCCGTGGCGCTCACGTCCCACAGACTTACCGGCTGTACGCCGCCCGCACCTACCTGTTCGCGACGACGGCGGCGCTCGCGGGCGCCATCCTGGGCGTCTACCTCGTCGCGGGCGTGCTCGTCTTCGTCGGGACCACACCGGAGAGCTTCCAGGAGCAGTTCCCCGCCGCGGTACGGGGGCTGTTCGCCACGAGCGTCGCCGACTTCACCGTCGCCGAACTGTTCGGCATCTTCGTGGCGTCGGGGGCCACGCTCGGCCTGCTCGGCGCGTTGCTCACCAGCAAGGTGCGGTGGCTACTGCCGCGGTACGAGGCCGGCGAGCGGGCCCGGCGCATCGACACGTCGATGGAGCGCACCGTCGCGTTCATGTACGCGCTCTCCCGGAGCGGGATGGCGCTACCGGAGGTGTTGCGCATCCTCGCGCGGAACCGGTCGGTGTACGGCGAGAGCGCTCGCGAGATGGGCATCGTTGTGAAGGACGTCGACATGTACGGCTCGGACATCCTCCGCGCGCTCGAACGCCTCGGCGACCGCACGCCCAGCGACGACCTCTCGGAGTTCTCCGAGAACCTCACGAGCGTCCTGAAGAGCGGCCAGCAGCTCCCGTCGTTCCTCAAACAGGAGTACGAGTACTACGCCGACGAGGCCGAGTCCAAGCAGAAGCAGTTCCTCGAACTACTCGCGACGCTCGCGGAGGCGTACGTCACCGTCTTCGTCGCGGGGCCGCTGTTCCTCATCACCATCCTCGTCGTCATCGGCCTGACGATGGGCGACACCCTCGACTTCCTCCGCGTGACCGCGTACCTCCTCGTGCCGCTCGCCACCGCCGGCTTCGTCGTCTACCTCGACAGCATCACGGAGACGGCGACGGGCAGACCTGAAGAGGACGAAACTGCCATCGAGTCGGGCGCGCGCTTCCAGTCAATCCCGCGGGTGACCGGGGCGGTCCGCAGCGACGGCGGCACGGTGACCGCAGGACCGCCCGCGACCGCCGGGAACACGACGAACCGCGAACGCCTCGACGTCCACGAACGGCTCCGGCCTCTCCTCTACCGACTCAGACATCCGTTCGCGGTCGTCCTGGAGACGCCGACGGTGCTGTTCTGGGTGACCGCGCCGGTCGCTGCGCTCTACCTCGTCGTCCAGTGGTGGCCGCTAGTGGCTGCTCGTTCGACCGACATCACGGCGTACGACGACCCGCTGATCCACGCGGCGCTGTTCGTGCTGGGGACGTTCGCCGTCGCCTACGAGGTCCACCGTCGCCGGCTGAAGGCCGTCGAGGCCGGGGTTCCGGACTTCCTCGACCGGTTCGCGAGCACGAACGAGGCCGGGATGCCCGTCGTCGAGAGCTTCGGAAAGACGGTGGGCAGCAAACTCGGCGCGCTCACGCAGGAACTGGAGCGAACGTGGGCCGACGTCCAGTGGGGCGCTCGCGTCGAGCACGCCCTCCAGCGGTTCCGGAAACGGTCGAACACGCCGGCCATCTCCCGCGTGGTCGCGCTCACGACGAACGCGATGAACGCCAGCGGCGACCTCGGTCCGGTGCTGCGCATCGCGGCGAACGAGGCGAAGGCGACGCGGCGACTCGAACGCGACCGGCGGAACGAACTGCTCACGTACGTCGTCGTCATCTACATCGCGTTCTTCGTGTTCCTCGCCATCATCGTCGCGCTGGACACGATCTTCATCCCGAACATCCCGGTGGCGGAGGCGGCCGCCGCCACCGCCGATGGTTCCCAGGCCGCCGCCGACGAGGCGATTTCAACCGGCCCGTTCTCCGAGTCGACGCAGCTCACGCAAGCGGACAAGGACCGCTACAGCCTCGTCTTCTTCCACACGGGACTGGTGCAGACGGTCTGCTCGGGGCTGGTGGCCGGACAGATGGGCGACGGGACGGTGAAGGCGGGCGTGAAACACGCCGCCGTGATGCTGACCATTGCGTACGGACTGTTCGTCCTCATCGGATGACCCGGGACGTCCACCACACGTACGACCGCATCGCCGACCACTTCTCGAAGACCCGGGAGTACCCCTGGCCGGAGGTGGAGTCCTTCCTCGCGGACCGCACCGCGGAGACGGCCCTCGACGTCGGTTGCGGCAACGGCCGTCACGCGGAACTACTCGCGGAGCGCGCCGACCGCGTGCTCGCCCTCGATGCCAGTCGCGGCCTCCTCGACGCCGCCCGCGAGCGCGCCGCGGCCCGAGACTTCGACCCCGACCTTCTGGCGGGCGATGCTGCCCGACTCCCCCTCTGTGATGGCTGTGTGGACCTCGCAGTGTACGTCGCGACGCTCCACCACCTCCCGACCAGGGAATCGCGAATCGCCAGCCTCGACGAACTGGCGCGCGTCCTCTCGCCCGGGGCTGCCGCGCTCGTGAGCGCCTGGAGCACTGAACACGACCGATTCGACGCCGACGAGGGCTTCGACACCACCGTCGACTGGACGCTCCCCGGCGGCGAGACGGTCCCGCGATTCTACCACGTCTACGACCCCGCGGAGTTCCGCGCAGACCTCGATGCGAGCGCGCTCGCCGTCGAGGACGCGTTCGTGTCCAGCGGGAACTGCTACGCCGTAGTCGCTTCCAGATAGGGCGTACAGACGGGGTCTCGCTCCCGGTCACACGGCGCACCCGCCGTTTCGCTCGTCCGTGCGACCGCGTCACTCAGAGCACGCGACGGGTTGGTCTCGCCTTTGGACTTGAACCCTCGGCCGAAGGGAAACGCCCATAAACGACGCAGGGAAAGTGGTGGTGAGCGCCGATGGTGAGCGAATCCGACGGATTCGAGCGCCACGGTGCGCGAGTGGAACGAACGCACCGATGGTCTAGTGGCAGGACCTGAGCCTTCCAAGCTCATGGCCCGGGTTCAAATCCCGGTCGGTGCATTTCTGTCGAAGAAGTGAGACGAAATGCGCAGGGATTCTGGACCCTGCCAGTCGCGCACAGCGAACGGAGTGAGCGAGCACGTCTGGCTCCGGTTCAAATCCCGGTCGGTGCACTCCCTGGGGTCGTTTCCGACCGACGTCTCGTTCGCTGCGCTCACGAGACTCCCGGTCGGTGCATTTCTGCCGAACGAACGTGTCGAGCGACCTCAGTACGCGTGGCTGTTCTCGGCGAGCGTTCAGTAGCCGCCGCCGTCCGAGAAGCAACGACCGCACTTGTCCACCTCGTGGTCGGTGACCGCCTCGGCGATGTCGACCCTGTCGAGTTGCCTGTCGGCGATGTACTTAGTGGCGCCGCAGGGAGTTCGTGCCTCGGTCTGCCTGAGCTCGTGTTTGTGTACCGTGTTCGTCGTCTTGTTCAGAATCCCATCCATGCTACATGGTACCACAGGTGGTGGGATAGCTCTACGCCCAAAACAGATTGGCCGAACGAATCGCGGCCGAGCGAAGCGTTCCCGGAGAACGATGGTAGGCCCGGGAAAGTGGGGAGGGAGGAGTCGGAGGGCACCCACAGCCCGACTCCCGGTCGGTTTTCACCAGTGAAACCGTCGTCAGTATCTTTATGTGTTTGGTCGGTCGGCGTCTCAACGATGTCGCTTCGTTCGCTGGCGAGCCGAGTCACTCGTCGCCTCACGCCGGGGTTCGTGCGCCGGAGCTACCTCGCGAAGTTCGGGGTGGCGCTGCTCGTCGTGGTGCTGTGCATCGGAGCAGTCGGGGCGGCGACCTACGTCGAGACGTCGAACCAGCTAGAACAGCAGTCGCGCTCGGAGTACACGACGGCCGCGGAGTTGAGCGCCGCGTCCGTCTCCGAGTGGCTCGACGAGCGGACGAACAACGCGCGGATGCTGGCGCAGTACGACGTCCTCGTCGGCGGGAACTACACGCGCGTCCAGTCGTTCCTCGCGGAGGAACTCGCGAGGATGCCAGCGGACGTGCGGAACGTCCACTACGTCAACTTCCAGTCCCAGGAGAGCATCGCGAGCACCGACCCGGGGATGCGCCGACAGCGGCTGACCGCCGAGAGCGCGCCGTGGAGCGCCCAGGAGATTTCCTTCGGCGACGATGGCGTCTTCGTCTCGGAGCCGTACGTGAAAGACGGCGCGACGCGGGTGGCGTTCGTCGCGCGCATCCCCGCCGAGTTCGGGACCCGGACGGGGGTGGTGCTGACGACGGACCTCGGGGCCGTGACGACGAACTTCCGCCAACCCACCACGAACAGTAACACGCAACTCGTGAGCGTGTCGGGAGCGGTGCTGGCCGACGACGGTGCCGTCGCGACGCTGCAGGCGTACGCCGGGGCCAACAACTCGACGGTCGTCGCGGCGGCGGGCAGCGGCGGGAGCGGGTTCCTGCGGGACGGCGAAGCGGCGAAAGCCTTCGACGAGGGCCACGTCGTCGCCTACGCGCCAGTCCAGGGGACCGACTGGGCGGTCGCACTCCACGTGCCGACGAGCGAGGCGTACGCGCTGCGCTCGACCGTGACCGAGCGGGTGCTCCTGATGGTCGGCGTCGCGCTCCTGGGGCTGGCGTTCATCGGCCTCACGCTCGGTCGGGGAACGGTCACCGCGCTGAACGTGCTCGGTCGGAAGGCCGACGCGCTCGAACGCGGCGAGTACGACACGAACCTCGACGTCGGCCGCAAGGACGAGATCGGCGGTCTGTTCGACTCGTTCGCGGGCCTGCGGGACACCGTCGAGGAACGCATCAGCGCCGCCGAGCGCGAGCGGGAGTCCGCGGAGGAGGCGCGCGCAGACGCCGAGGCGGCGACGGAGCGGGCGGAGGCGGCGAAGCGGAAGTCAGAGCGCCGCGCCGAGGAACTCAGGCGGACGGCCGCGTCGTTCTCCGCTTCGATGGCCGCGTACGCTGACGGGGACCTGACGGTGCGTCTCGACGACTCCGTCGAGCAGGACGCGCTGGCGGAGGTCGCGGCGTCGTTCAACGAGATGGCCGAGGAGATGGAGGAGACGGTCGCGGGCGTCGCGTCGTTCGCCGACGAAGTGGCGGGCGCCAGCGACGAGGTGTCCGCACGCGTCGAATCCGTCGAGCGGGTCGGCCGGGACGTGTCGTCGTCGGTCGACCGCATCAGCGACCGGACCGGCGAGCAGCGCGACGAACTGGAGTCCGTGGCCGTCGAGACCGACGACATGTCCGCGACCATCGAAGAGGTGGCCGCGTCGGCAGACGAGGTGGCCGAAACGTCCCGCGCCACGGCGGACCTGGGCGACGAGGGGCGCGACGCGGCGGCCGAGGCGGTCGCGGAGCTCCGCGACATCGAGGCCGAGACCGAGCGCACCGCCGCGGCCGTGGGGGAACTGGAGTCCCAGATGGCCGAGATCGAGTCCATCGTGGACGTCATCACGGACATCGCCGAGCAGACAAATATCCTCGCGCTGAACGCGTCCATCGAGGCCGCGCGGGCCGGCGAGGCGGGCGACGGCTTCGCGGTGGTCGCCGAGGAGGTGAAGGGACTCGCCGCGGAGACCAGGCAGTCCGCAGGCGACATCGAGGCGCTCGTGTCCGACGTGCGCGAGCAGACCGACGAGAGCGTCGCCGCGATGGGGACCATCCAGGACCGCGTCGGCGACGGCGTCGAGACGGTCGAGGAGACCCACGTAACCCTCGAGAACATCGTAGAGAGCGTCGAGGAAGCCGACACTGGGATGCAGGAGATCAGCCGCGCGATGGACGAACAGGCGTCGTCCGTGGCGGACGTCACCGGCGCCGTCGACGACGTGGTGACCCTCGGCGAGGAGACTGCCGAGGAGGCCGGGACCGCGGCAGAGGCGGCCGAGGAGCAGGCGAGCACGCTGTCGGAGGTGACCCAGCAGGCGCGCTCCCTGTCGGACCGTGCAGAGGTGCTGCGCGACCGCGTCGACAGCTTCGAGGTCGACGCGACTGGCGAGACGCTCGACGGTGACGTGGAGTCGGGCCAGAACGTCCAGGAGACGCGAGCGGACGGCTTCGAGTGGGTCGAAGAGGACTGAGTCCCGGTCGGTCTCCAGTAGCAATCTCGCCACCGACGCCGAACCCGGTCGCGCACAGTCCCTCGAAACGGACGACCCGCGACTCCTTGCCGGAACGTCTGGAATGTACACGCTTTTGGTCGGTCCACTGGCCCAACAAGTATGGACGACAGAGTCCGTCGGCACGCGGAGATTCTGGTCGAGCAGTGCGCGACGGTCGAGCAGGGCGACATGGTGCGGGTCAACGCGCCCACCGTCGCTGAGGACCTCGTGGTCGCCGTCTACGAGAAACTCGGCGAAATCGGCGCGCGACCGACACTCTCCTGGCGGAACTCCCGGGCGAGCAGGGCGTACGGTCGCGCGATGGACCCCGAGGAGTACACCCGTCCCGAACACACGCTGGCGTTGCTCGAGGAGACGGACGCCTACATCGGCATCAACGGCGCACGGAACATGGCAGAGACGAGCGACGTCCCGTCGGAGAACGTCACCGCGGAGCGCCGGGAGAACAAAGACCTCCAGGACGCCCTCAAGGAGACGCGCTGGGTCGGCACGATGTATCCGGCGCCGGGGAACGCCCAGAAGGCCGGAATGAGCACCGCGGCCTACGAGGACTTCGTCTACCGCGCCGTCGACCGCGACTGGGACGCCCAGCGCGAGTTCCAGGCCCAGATGGTGGAGATACTCGACGACGCCAGCGAGGTCCGCATCGTCTCGAGCGAGGAGACGGACCTCACAATGTCCGTCGACGGCATGATCGGCGGAAACGACGCCGACGACAACAACATGCCGGGCGGCGAGGCGTTCACCGCGCCCGTCCCGGACAGCGTCGAGGGGACCGTGCGCTTCGACAAGCCGCGGATGTGGCGCGGTGAGGAGATCCTGGACGCCCGCCTCACCTTCGAAGACGGTGAGGTCGTGGAGTATTCCGCCCGCCAGAAGGAGGATGCCCTCGAGGAAATCCTCGACACCGACGGCGGCGCCCGCCGCGTCGGCGAACTCGGCATCGGGATGAACCGGGGCATCGACCGCTTCACCTACAACATGCTGTTCGACGAGAAGATGGGCGACACCGTCCACCTCGCGCTCGGTAGCGCGTACGAGGAGAACGTCGGCCCGGACCGCGAGCAGAACGAATCGGCCATCCACGTGGACATGATTACGGACATGAGCGAGGACTCGTTCATCGAGGTGGACGGCGAAGTCGTCCAGCGCAACGGGACGTTCAAATTCGAAGACGGCTTCGAGGAATAGTGGTTGCTGTAGCGGTCAAGGAAGCATACTCGGCGGAGCGAAGCGGAGCCGAGTTTGGCCGCACGAGCAATGCGAGCGCGGGCCGACGACCGAACGGAGCGTAGCGAAGTGAGAGAGGAGTGCTTTTTCCGCAAGTTTTTGCCGAGGGCGGCCAAAGGCCCGTGGTTCGAGAGACGTCCCCGGCGGCCTTCGTCATCTCGAAAGAGCGCTACGCGCTCTTTCGGCGTCAGCGCAAAAAGTGGCTGCCTAGAGCTCGATGCGTTCGACGAGTTGGTTGTCCTCGCCGCCGGTGTTGAGCGCGACGATGCGGACCTCGTCCTCGATGCCCGAGCGGTGCAGTTTCTCCTTGAGGAGGTTGTCGACCTGGTAGACGCCCGCGGCGTTGCGCATCTCGATCTCGACGAGGACGGGGACATCGGTCCCCTCCTCGAGGGTGACCCGTTCGATGGCCTGGCTGGAGATGGTGTTGATGCCGCGGCCGCCGCGCTCGTACGGGAGTCGGGAGCGACCGTGTTCCATGTCGAGGCCGTCGGCGACGCGGATGACGCCGGCCTCGGTGGTGAGCGGGTCCTCCTCGGTGTGGTGACAGAGGATTGCGTGGAGGACTTCGGCCTTCATCCGGACCGACTCTGCGACGTCGTAGAACTCCGGGAGCACGCGGTCGAGGAGGTCGGCGGCGAGCGGAATCGAGTAGTAGGCGTGGCTGTCGCGGTGGACGACGTGGCCGATGTCGTGGATTGTCGCGGCGAGCGCGACGATGACCGCCTCGTCGGCCTCCTCGAGGCCCTGGTCGCTCGCGCCGTTGAAGTGAACGCCGCCGCGTTTCAGGAGGTCGTAGAGGTTGAGCGCGCGGTTGCGAACGATTTCGATGTGCTTGGCTCCGTGGTCGTTGTAACCCTTCCTGACCACGGGGTTGACGTTCTGTGCCTCGAGGTAGGCGGTGATTTCCTCGTCGTCGTCGACGAACTCCAGGACGCGGTTCAGAAGCTCGTCAGGGAACGCGTGGTCCTCTCCCGGGTCGTACTTGTATCCGGAGTCTGACTCAGTGGCGTCACTCATGTTCGGTCATTCGTCCGCTGACGGAAAAAGTCGTAGGCATCGCCGTCGAAATCTGGCTGCAGGAACGCGCCTGGGTCAACACGCGCTACGGCGCCCGAGGTAGGCATTCCCTGCACGGAGCGCGTCGATACTGCGAACCTGAAAGGAGCATAAAGCCTATAATCGAAGGTAGGCTACCACCAGATAGCGATGTTCACCAGTACACCACTGTTCGTCGGCGGACTCCCGGGGGGTATGGAGTGGGCAGTTCTCCTGCTCATCGCCGTCCTCCTGTTCGGCGCGAACAAGATCCCGAAACTCGCACGCTCCAGCGGTCAGGCCATCGGTGAGTTCCAGAAGGGCCGCGAAGAGATCGAGACCGAACTCCAGGAGATGCGCGACCCCGACGACTCCGCGGAGGGCGACACCGAGTCGACCGCCGACACCGCCGACACCACCGACGCGTCCACGGACACCGACTCCGAGAAGTAGCGTAACGGTTTTTCGATGGCCCGCCCTCACTGCGGACGAGGGCGTGTGGCCTAGCGGACTACGGCGAGAGGTTCCTAACCTCTAGATCGCGGGTTCGAGTCCCGTCACGCCCGTGCACCGAGGAGCGTAGCGACGAGGGAACCGGCACGCCGGGCTCGAACCCTGGGAGTCGCAGCGGCCGACCGACGGGAGGCCGACCGGCTCCCTCCGGTTCGAGTCCCGTCACGCCCGCTCACTCGCTGCGCTCGTTCGCGGCCGTGACGACCCTCGCGAACGCTCCGCGTTCGCTCGGTCCCGTCACGCCCTGTTCCTCCTCTTTGTTCGACGTTCGTAGCTTCGGCTCCGGCCTCCGGTTTTCGTAACTTCGGCTCTGTCCGTCGGTTGACGCTCGTTGCTCCGAGTGTCTCGACGTTTTGACTGGTATCTGTAAGCTCGCTTCACCTTGCCCGTCAGGTTATTGCGTGATAGCTGTGAAGGGGTGTCGCATGGACGCGCGCGGCCAGTCGGAGACGATTGGGCTGGTGCTGTTGCTCGCCATCACCGTGGCGAGCGTCGGCGTCGTCGTGACCGTGGCCGGCAGCGCGCTCGACAGTGCAGAACACTCCGCGTCCGTCGACCGAGCCGAACAGTCGCTGAGCCTGTTCGACGCGCGGGGCGCGCTCGTAGCGCTGGGCCAGACGGACGGTCAGACGGTGTCGCTGTCCGGTTCCGCGGGCGGCAGTTACGACGTACGGCCCGACTCCGGTCACATCACGGTGATACGAAAGGACGGCGACGGTGACCAGGTCGGCGACCCCATCCTGAACGCGTCGCTGGGCGCGGTGGTGTACGAGAACGAGGACTCGGAGGTAGCCTACCAGGGTGGCGGCGTCTGGCGCTCGGACGGCGCCGGCTCGCGGATGGTGTCGCCCCCGGAGTTCAACTACCAGGACGCCACGCTGACACTGCCGCTCATCCGGGTCACTGGCGGTGAGTCGTCGGTGATGGGGAAGCCGACTGCGCGCGTCACGCCGAACGACACCGTCAACGTCTCGAAGTTCCCCACGGCGAACCGGTCGAACCCGCTCTCGAACGGCACCGTGGTCGTGACCGTCCAGAGCGAGTACTACCGCGGGTGGGCGACGTTCTTCGAGGACCGGAGCACCGGCAACGTGACGATCCACGAGGGGAACCAGACCGTCGAACTGGAACTGCTCGCGCGGGGGACGGGCGGCGGATTCACGCTCCAGGAGACCCCCGTTAAACTCCGCGGACTCGGGGACGACGAGCCCATCGACTCGCTGTCGTTCACGCTCGAACCGAAGAAGGCCTCGAGTTTCAACGACCTCGACTGGTCGCTGGTCGCCGACGACGGCGGCTCCGAGCGCTTCGAGGTGAACGTGGACGGCGCGAACCCGTGCAAGGACAAGGAGTCGACGGTGACCATCTCGTACACGGACGGCGGAACGACCCACGCGTGGCAGAACGATACCGCGTTCACCGCGGACGGTTCGACGTACTCGTACTCCTGTGACGGCGATACGCCGACGCTCCACCTCGACCTCACCGGACCCACGAACGTCACGTACCAGGGTGCCACGTCTCCGCTCTCGAACAACTCCACTGGGGACGTCGTGAACCACTACCTCTCGGAACTGGGACCGAATCTGGACCTGGAGGTCGAGTCGAAGGGGAAGAACAACGCCCCCGGAAACTCCGCGAGCGTCGACCTGCAGGCCTCCACGGGGAACGTCGAGTACTCCTCGTCCAGTTCCCGCGTGGTGACGTTCCTGCACGTCACGGAGAACGCCATCAACGTGACGCTCAGTTGAACGCGACGTCCACGACGACGGCCTGCACGTAGACGTCGGCGGCGTCCAGCGGACAGCGCACCTCGCCGTCGACGCCGTCGGCCGGACCTGTGCAGTCGGCGTCCAGTTCGCCTTCGAGGTAGCGCTCCCACGCCGCCGCCCGCGGCGAGGTGACGGTCAGGTTCGCGTTCACATCCTCGAAGGTCCTGACCTCACGGTCCGACACCGTGGTCCGGACGAGCAGGCGGCGGGTGTTGTCCGTGCTGACGTCGGCGCTGGCGGCGCGCGTGACGACGTATGGGACGAAGGTCCGGTTGCCGGCGGCAAACTGCGGTTCGTCGAACAGTATCGCGCGGTCGCCGTACTGCCGGAAGAGGGCGCCGTTGGAGTAGACGAGTTCGTTGCCGTCGTCCGCGTGATAGACGAGTGGCCTGACGGTCGTCGCGTAGTAGTCACTGCCCGCACTGACGTTGAACGTCACGGGGTCGCCGAACCGTAGGCCGCCGTCGGAGAGCAGTATCTCGGTGGTCCGACTCGGCGCGCCCCGAACCGCCAGGTCCTCGACGTTCGCGTCCAGCACGTCGAAAGCCCGCTCCGTGTTGGCGAACTGCTGGGCGTCGCGGGCGCCCGTGAGCGCGTCGAAGCCGCCGACGTAGGCGACGGCGACGGTGGAGACGACGATGCCGAAGACGAGCACGAACCCCAGCGTGTCGCTCACCGCACGGCTCCGCTCAGACATCCGCCACCTCCAGGGTGTCCGTGCCCGCGTCGTAGACGAACGCGAACCGGCCACTCGACGTGTTCGCCCCCGGGATCGACGTCTCGCTGTCGTAGGGGACGCTCACCCGGACCCGGGGCCGGTCGGCGACGAGGACGACACGGTCGTTACCGCTCTCGTTGACCTGCACCTCGAAGGTCGTCCCCGCGACGCGGGTCGGAACGTCGACCACGTATCGGACGGAGCCGCCGTCGCTCGCTCGCGCGAGGCGGTCGGCCGAGGCGAGGTCGGCGGCGACCCGCTCACCGACGACCTCCAGTTCCGTCTCGACGGCCACTCGACGCTGGTCGTCGACGAGCGTGCCGGCCGACAGCATCAGCGTCGTGACGAGGATGGCGGCGACGCCGAGGTTCAGGACGTACCCCAGCGCCGTGGAGACGCCGCGGCTCACATCCGCCACACGACCACCTCCACCTCGACGACGCCGTACGCGGGCCCGGGGTCGTCGGGGCCGAAGTACGACGCGTTCTCCAGGGTCGGCCCGCCGTCGGTGCCCGTGACTGGCTGGTCGTCGTACAGCGTCACGAGCCGCGTCGCGGCGACGGCGTCGGAGCTCGGCTGCCCGTTGTAGACGATGCGCCTGAGCCGGCGGTCACCGTCGCCGTCGACGTAGTAGGCGTTCAGATTGTACGCGACAGAGCGCTCCCCGAACGTCGCCTCGAGGGCGTCACCAAACGTGGTGTTCGGCGTGCTGCCGACGTAGTACCCCTGGCGGCTGGCGTTCCAGAACCCCGCCCGCGTCGCGTTCCAGTGGCGCAGCGTCGCCGACAGCGACCCGTCGGCGCTCGCCGTCTCGAGGAGTCCGGCGGCCGCCTGTTCGTGCTGGGTCTCGATGTGCTGGCTCGCTGTGCTCGCGGTGAGCGGCGTGACGGCGGTGGCCTGGAGCGTGAACGCCACCGCGACGACGACGATGAGCGCGGCGGCGACGCCCTCCAGGGTGTGTGCTTGCCCCCGCACGCTACCACACCCGCACCACGAGTTCGTGGCGCTGGCCGTCGAGGGAGACGGAGCGCCACGCGACGGTGACGTCCGCGCTGTCCGGCACCGGGTCGCCCGCTGTCGCGGATTCCCCCGCGACGCTCGCGACCCCGGACCTGTTCTCCAGTGTCACGTTCGCCGAACGGAACTCGGGGACGGCGAGGCGCTCCGAGAGGTCCGTACCGTCGGTGAAGAACGATTCCACTCGGTCCCGGTCGAGCGTGTAGGGCGCGCCGGGGTCGGCGAGTCGGTCCGACGCGAGGCCGTCAGCGAGGCGGTTGGCAGTGACGGGGTCGCCGACGTTCGTGCCGGTGAACGGCGTGATGATGCCGGGGACGAACGCGAACGCGAACGCCACGGTGACGAGGAAGATGCTGACGCCCGTGGCGAAGTCCATAGTGGTCTGTGCGCGGCTCATGTTACGTGAACGCGAACGCGAGCAGCGCGATGGTCGGCAGTACCACCGCGAACTTCACGCCCGACAGCAGGTCCGCGTCCCGGATGTAGCCCGCGATGAACCCCGAGATGATGCCCTGCATCGTCACGGCGTGGAAGAACATCACGCCGAGCAGTTCGGTGTCGATGTCCCCGCCGAAGCTCATGTCGGCGTTCGCGCCGGCGCCGCCCGCCGTGGACGTCGAGAGCCCCGCCATCGTGCCGAGGAACTTCACCTTCAGGATGATCATCACGGCGAGCAGCGTGAGGTAGGTCATCACGATGATGACGACCTGCATGCGGGCCCGCGAGCGCCGCTCGCGCTCGATGTCGTCCTGGTTCTCGCTGGCCTGGGCGGCCGTCGAGAGCACGGCGGTAATCTGGCTGGACGCCTCCTGGGCCTTCGAGATGAGCTTCACGGTGCGGGCGAGCCGCGGGATGTGGTACTTGTTGTTGAACTCCACGAGCGCCTGCCGGAGGTTCGTCCCGTAGTTCACCTTCGCGTACATCACCTCGAACTCCTCGCCGAGTTTGCCGCCCGTCGTGTCCGAGACCATGCTGATGGACTCCAGCAGCGTCATCCCGGTGTCGTTGGCCGAGGAGAGCTTCCGGAGGTTGTCCGAGAGTTTGTCCGTGATGCGTCGCCGCGAGCGCACGTTCCACTCGCGGAAGAACGCGAGCGGTGTTCCGATGACGTACAGCGGCAGGTAGACGTAGAGGAACGTCCCCCAGATGGGGGCGTCGACCATCCCGTCGACGCTGGTCGGCGCGACGCCGCCGATGACCGCGGCCCCCATGAACACCACCATCACGGGGACGGTGAACGCGAGCGTGAACAGCGGGTTGTTCCGGAAGAACCGGGCGGGGTGGCGGATGAGCTGTTTGGTCTCGTAGGTCCCCTCGCGGCTCTTCACCCGGTCGAAGATGGCGTAGTCGCCGACGAAGCGCTCGACGAGACCGAGGTTCAGCAGGCCGGGCTCCTTGGGGCCGTCCGCGCCGTCGTCTAGTTCGAGGTAGCCGTCGCCGACCTCGTCCTCCTTGACCGTGGAGACCAGCACGAGAAAGCCGAGGCCGACGATTGGCACGAGCAGGTAGACCGTGGCGTACAGCAGTCGCATCTGGGCCTGCCCGAGCATGCTCATGATGACGAGGATGATGATGAGCAGCAGCGGGAACAGCGACAGCGTCATGTACATCTCGCCGAACAGCTCCAGGGTCTCCAGGGTTAGCTCCTGTTGCTGCTTGGCGGTTCGCATGTGCTTGTCCTTCTTGTCCGAGAGGAACTCCGTCATGTCCCCGCCGGAGTTGATGATGGAGAGCATGTCCGTGAGGAACTGGCTCAGTTCGTCGCTGGGCGTCTCCATCGCGCGATTCCGCACCGCCGTCCGGTAGTCCGTGTCGAAGTACTCGGTCTCCTGGACGATGCTCCGGAACTCCATGGCCACCTCGCCGTACGTGTCGTCGGCCTTCGCCATCGCCTCCAGAATCTCGAGCTGGTTCATCCCGCCGATGGACAGCGCGTACATGAACGAGATGGAGTCCGCGAGCAGCATGTTGATCTCACGCTCCCGTGAGCTCGAACGCATGTACGGTAACGCGACGAGCGCGCCGAACCCGACCGTGAACCCCATGAAGCCGAAGACGAGGCCCGTGGCCACGACGAGCGCGGGAATCTTGATGGCCTGCACGATGGCCAGCAGCGTCTCGTTCGGGACGGGGAGGCCGATTATCGACGCCGTCCCGATGACCCCCATGTAGAACAGCACGTAGCCGAGGGCGAGGCCGAGCAGCCAGAACAGCGCGCCGACGAGCACGCCGACGCCGATGGCCCGCGAGACGAACAGCTCCGCGGGGTCGTCCATGCGGGCCTCCGCCAGCTTCGTCTCGATGTCCGCGACGAAGTCGCTCTGCTCGCCGAACGCCCACCGGTAGAGGGGGTAGAAGGTGTCGGCGAGCGAGTCCGCGCCCTCGCCGAACGTACGGGACCCCGTGCTCATTCGGTACCGCCCTCCCCGTCCGACGGGCCGCCGGACGCAGACCACGAGCCGTCAGCGGGTGGCCCGTCGCTCGCGTCCGCCGCGGAGTCCTTCGGTGTCCCGCCGTCGGCGACTTCGTCGTCCGCCTTCGCGCTCGCCGGTTCGAACTCCCCGAAGCCGTCGGCGGGGTCGCCGGCGACGCGCTCGATGGCCGCCTCGAGCGCCTCCGCGTCGAGACCGCGGCGCTAGGCGACGATGTCGTCATCGGCGGCGTCCGGGGAGAGCGCGGCCGCCAGCGAGTCCGGCGTCACGCCCTCGTACTCGGTGAGCACGCCGTCTTCCTCGCGGGCCGCCTCCAGGATGGCCTCCGTCTCCGCAAAGACCTGCTCGGTGGGGTCGGGCCGTGGCACCATCTCCTCCTTGTCGGGGTCGACGTCGATGATGACGCTCTCCATCCCGCGGAGGTCCTCGAGGGCCTCCTCCAGGCGGTCGTTGGCGACCAGCGCGAGAATCGTCTCGGGGTCGTTGATGTACGCCTGCGCCGTCGCGGCGACCTGCGCGTACTCGTTGAGCCCCTCCTGGATGAGGTAGGCGAGGAGCACACGCCGCTCCTGGAGTTCGCGCTGGAGTTCGACCTGGGTCCACCCGCGGTCGAACTTGATCTCGTCGAGCGTCGAGGAGTCCGCCGTCTGCCGGAAGGAGTCGTCCTCGGGCTCCCACTGGAAGACGTCGTTGACGTTGATCTCGTCGTTCTCCGGGTCGTAGCGGTTGATTTCCGTGATGGAGCGGTTCCGGCGCACCTTCTGGCCGCGCACCCGCGTCTCCGTCTGCACGGAGACCAGGTCGAGGGCGGTGAACAGCGTCTTCGAGACGTTGATGGGTTCGGTGGTGAACCGCTTGAGCACCTCGCCGACGTTGTCCGCGTGGAACGTCGTGTACGTCGTGTGGCCGGTGCTCATCACCTGGAACAGCGTCCGGCCCTCCTCGCCGCGCACCTCGCCCATCACGATGTAGTCGGGCCGCTGGCGGAGCGCGGCCTCCAGCAGGTCGAACTCGTCGATGTCGCCCGTCTCGTCCTCCCCGAAACTCGGCCGGGTGACGCTCGCGATCCAGTTGCGCTGCGGGAGTTCGACCTCCCGCGTGTCCTCGATGGAGACAATCTTCGAGTTGCTCGGGATGAACAGCGAGACCGCGTTCAGGCTGGTCGTCTTCCCGGAGGCTGTACCCCCGGCGAAGACGACGCTTTTGTGGTTCTCGATGGCGAGCCAGAGGAACGCCATCTCGTCGAGGCTGAACGTCTGCCAGTTGATGAGGTCGACCGGCGTGAACGGGACGTCCTTGAACTGCCGGATGGTGTAGTTCGTCCCGTGGTCGCTGACCTCCTTGCCGAGGGTCAACTGTGCGCGGGAGCCGTCCGGGAGCGTCGCGTCGACCTGTGGCTGGCGCTTACTGATGCCTTTCCCGGAGCGCTGGGCGAGTTTCACGACGAAGTTGTCGAGGTCCTCCTGGCCGTGGTGGACGTTCGTGATGAGGTTCTCGTAGTCCGTGTGGTAGACGAAGACCGGCGAGTTGTAGCCGTCGCAGGAGACGTCCTCGACGTTGATGTCGTGCTTGATGCCGTCGATGCGCTCGTAGCCGATGAAGTTGCGCTGCAGGACGTACAGCAGCGTCTCGACCTGGTACTGCGTCAACTGGTCGGCGTCCTCCTCGAGCACCACCGGTTCTGGCCGGGCCTGGATGCCATCTATCTCGTCCGGGTCGAGCACCGCTGGTGCGTCGCGCTGTCCGAGCGCGACGAGCAGGCGGTCGAGCAGGGACTGTGCGGTGGTTGGCGGGCCCTCGTAGAGGTCGTACCTCTCGAGCAGTTTCCGGGTCTCGCGCTCGATGACCGACCGGCGCTGGGTGTCGTCGCCCGCGGCCATCACGCCCTCGCTAGCGTACTTGATGGCGGTCCGGAGTTTGTCCGTGAGGAACGACTGGAGGTCGGTCTCGATGGGGTTGCGGTACGGTTCGACGAGGTAGTACTTCTTCTCGTTCTCGCGGTCGGAGTGGAAGATGAGGACGAACGCGTACGGCTTGTTCACCCAGTAGCGCTCCACCTCGCTGAAGTGGGTCTTCTTCTCCATCGACACCGCCTTCTCGAGGTCGTAGCGGTTCGCCATCGTCGTCCGCCCCTCCACCGTCGAGAAGAACGCGCCCTCGTCGACGTCGTCGCGGACGTTCACCGTGCGCTCGTCCTCGAGGTCGAGCATCTCGTCGGCGGCCTCGGTCTTCACGGAGAGCCAGTGAGCGGTGTTCTCCGGGTCGAAGCCGAGGTATTCGACGGGGTCGAATCGCACGATGTCGCCGTCGTCGTCGCGCGGCCGCGTCCAGTCGTTCTCCCCGACGTAGTAGTACTCCCGCTTGAAGTGCTCCCACATCCACTCCTCGGAGTTCACTGGCGTCGTCTCGGGGTCGGTGAACTCGTCGAAGTAGTCGTGGAGGTTCTGCGCGCGGCGGGCCGCCGTGCCGACGACAGTGTCCCGGGCCTCGGGCTCGAATCCCAAGTCGTCCGTCGGGTCGGCGTCGACGCGCTTCCAGTTCGGGCGCGGCGGGTCGGCGCCGAACTCCGCGAACTCCGGGTACGGCGGTTCGACACGGTCCTCGGGGTTCTCCGGATTCTCCGGGTTCTCGGCGTCCGACTCGACCACTGCGAGCTCGTGTTTCACTCGCTCGCGGCGCTGCTCGACCCGGTGGGCGGCCGCCGAGTGGCCGTACTCCTGGAGGTAGTCCACCCAGGAGTAGTCGCCGACCGTCGCGCCGCCCTCGCCGACGAGTTGCTCGACTGCGGGTTCGAGGTCGGTGTTCAGCGCCGTCTCCCGCCCCGTCCCCGGGACGCGCTCGACGGCGGGTTCCAGTTCGTCGAACCTCTCGCGTCCACTATCGGACTCGTCGAACAGGTCCCCTGCTGCCTCCTCCGACGATTCCCCGGTCGATTCTGCCGCTCCGAACGTCACGTCGTCCGCGTCGCCGTCGGACGGGGGGTCCGCGCTCCCGCCGGGTCGTCGGGACCCACCGCCACCCCCGGCGGTATCGTCCGCTGACCCGTCGTTCCCGTCGCCACCCTCGCCGCCGACTGGACCCCTGTTGTCCTCGGCGTCGTCCCCTGCCATTGGGGGGTCCATTCCCCCCAGCGTGAAAAACCCTTGTGCCCGTTTACCATACTGTTGAAGCCACGACAGTTACTCGTAGCGGAGCGCGTCGATGGGGTCCGTCCGCGCCGCGTCCCACGCCGGGTAGAGCCCCGCGACGACGCCGACGAGGAGGCCGACGACGACGGCGATGCCCGCCCACTCGACAGGGAACGTCATCGGGAGTTCGACGTACCGGGTCGCCGCCCAGCCCCCGAGAATGCCGAGCAGGGTGCCGACGACGGCGCCCACGACGCCCAGCACCACCGCCTCCACGAGGAACAACTGGAGGATGTCGCGGTTCTGCGCCCCGATGGCCTTCATGATGCCGATCTCGCGGGTCCGCTCGGTGACGCTGACGAGCATGATGTTCGCGATGCCGATGGACCCGACGACCAGCGAGATGACCGCGATGCCGGTGACGAACGCCGTGAACGTGTTCAGCAGGTCCTGTATCTGGTCGATGAGGTCCTGTGGCGTCCGCACGGTGAACGAGAAGCTCTCCGATTTCAGTTCGCGGGCGTCGGACTCCTCCTTGAGGTACCTGACCACGCGCCCCTCGACGGCCTCGACCGTCGGGAAGTCGGTAGCGACCACCATCAGCGTGGGGTAGACGCGCTGTTCGACGCCCTGGTTCGGGCTCTCGAGCTGGTTCGTGTAGAACGGGTCCGTCGGGACGTACACCTCCGGGAACGACGAGTCTCCGAACGGACCGCCGTTGCTCTCGACCACGCCGACGAGCGTGGCGTTGACCAGCGTGCCGTCCGGTCGGACGACGCCGATGCGCTGTCCGAGGCTGACGTTCTCATCGAACAGCGCGAGCGCGGGTTCGTTGATGACCACCTCCCGGGCGCCCAGTTCGAACGGCTCCCCGGCGACGAATTCGGCGTCCTGCCGGTAGTCGAAGAATTTCGGCGTGGTTGCGGTGAGCCGGTTGTACCCCAGCGTCTGCCCCCGCGTGCGGATGCCCGAGATGGGGACGGACCCAATCGGGATGACGTCTCTCACCCCCGTTACGTTCCGGATCTCGGCCACGTCGTGCTCCGTGAACACGGCCTGCTGTGGCCCCGGTGAGCCGGGGCCCGCGTCGGTCGGCCCCGCGGTGACTGTCATCGAGGGCGTCTGCTGGCCGGTCACCTGGCCGAGCACGTCCGCCTGCAGGCTCGCGCCGAGCGTGACGAACGTGATGACCGCGGCCACGCCGATGGCGACCCCCAGCGTCGTAAGCAGCGAGCGGAGCCGGTGGCCGCGGATGGCGCGCAGACTCATCCGCAGGCTCTCGATTGGGTTCACAGCTCACCCCCCGCGTGGGGTCGGCGGGGTTCCGCGACCCGTTCCTCGCGTTCGACCTCGCCGTCGAGGAGGTGGACGATGCGGTCGGCGTGCTCGGCCACGTGGCGCTCGTGGGTCACCATGAGGACGGTGTTGCCGGCCGCGTGGAGTTCCGCGAACAGGTCCATGATCCGCTGGCCAGTCTCCGTGTCGAGGTTCCCGGTCGGCTCGTCCGCGAGCAACAGCGCCGGGTCGTTAGCGAGCGCGCGGGCGATGGCGACGCGCTGGCGCTGACCGCCGGAGAGCTCGCTCGGGCGGTGGTCCGCCCGGTCGCCGAGGCCGACGCGGCCCAGCAGGTCGCGGGCGCGGTCCTCGCGGTCGCTCCGGGGGACGTCCTGGAACACCATCGGGAGCGCGACGTTCTCGGCGGCGGTGAGCCGCGGCATCAGGTTGAACGTCTGGAAGACGAACCCGATCTCCCGGCCGCGGAGCCGGGTCCGCTCGCGCTCGGAGAGCGCGGTGACGTCCCGACCGTCTACGTCCACGCGACCCTCCGTTGGCGTGTCGAGACAGCCGACGAGATTCATCAGGGTGCTCTTCCCGGAGCCGCTCGGCCCCATCACGGCCGTGTACGACCCACGGGAGAGCGTCAGCGAGACGTCGCGGAGGGCGTCGACGGTCTGCTCGCCGAGTTGGTAGGTCTTCCAGACACCGTCGAGTTCGACCGCCTGCGACGCATCGCTCATCGTCGCCCCCGCTGGGCGAGCGGGTGGGTGCCGGTCATGTACGAACGAACGTGCGCCAGCGACGTAACCGTGCTGGGAGAACCGGGTTCGAGAGCGGGAAGGAGAACGGTCGCCGACCGGGTCGCTACTGGTACTCCTCGACGACTTCGACCTCGCCGTCCGCGACCTCGATGTCGACGAGCGCGGTCACGTCGTGGGGCGAATCCGCCATCTCGCTGTCGGAGCCGACCTTCCGGATGACGACGACGACGTCCGCCACCTCGGCGCCGACGTCGTCGAGCGCGTCGGTGAGCGCGCGCAGCGTCCCGCCGGTCGAGAGCAGGTCGTCGAGGACGAGCACGCGGTCGCCCGCCTCGACGTCGTTGAGGTACATCTCGCCCTCGGAGTACCCCGTCTCCTGGTGGAGTGACACCTCGCCCGGGAGCCCGTACTCGCGCTTCCGGACGACTGTCAGCGGGATGTCCGTCTGGAGACTCACGGCCGTAGAGATGTGGATGCCCATCGCCTCCGGGGTGACGATCTTGTCGACGTCTTCCAGTTCGGCGACGCGGGTCACGCCGACGACCACCTCGCGGAGGAGAGCAGGTTCGAGCATCGGCACGCCGTTGCTGATGGGGAGGACGACGTACTCGTAGCCACCGTCTTTCTCGATGACCGGCGCGTCCTCGAAGGAGTCACGGAGTCGTTCCATACGCCACGTTCGTCGACCGCGACAAAACAGTAGCGGAGTTGCCATCAGCCCTCCAGAAGAGCTATACGAGGCGGCTCTGGATGGCTTCACATGTCGCCCTCCAGACCGTTCTTCGACGCCAACGGCGAGTTAGACACGGCCCAGTTGCGCGCGGAGGCGGTTCCGCTCGCGAAGCTCGTCCTCACGGTCGCTGTCGCCGCGCTCGTCCCGATTCCCCTCCGCGTCCTGCTCCTCGAGATTCCGGCGATTTTCCCGTGGCTGACCGTCCTGTTCTCGCTCGCGACCCAGTTCGTCCTCGCAGTCGGCACCGGCCTCGTCCTCCTCTACGTCGTCGTCCGGGCGAACCGGCTGTCGGCCGAACCGTAGCCGGGCTCGCAAATCCAGATTCAGACGACCTCGGTCCGCACGCCGCGCCGGACGGCGTTCACCGCCGCGCCGATGAGGACGACGATGCTGGCGAAGTAGAGCCACGTGACGAACAGCAGGACCGCGCCGATAATGCCGTAGGCCGCGAACCGGCTGGCGTTGGCCGCGTAGATGCGGAAGCCGACCTGGAGGATTACCCAGCCGACGGCGGCCACGAGGGCGCCCGGGAGCACCTCGACGACGGTCACGTCGACCGGCGGGAGCACGTAGTAGATCGGGAGGAGCGCGACAGTGAGCACGGCAATCAGCACAAGCGACCCGAGGACGTTGACGAACGGTATCTCTAGCGGCAGGATTGCGAGCGCGGCGCCGACGGCGACGACGAGGCCGACGGCGAGGCCGATACCGACTACGACCACGAGCGCGTCCTTGACCTGGTCGAGGAACGACGACTCGATGTCGTCGGCGTACACCTCGTCGAACGCCTGGTCGAGGCCGCGGAACAGCTTCAGTGCGGTCCACGTCAGCGTGACGACACCGACCACGGACGCCGCCCCGCGGCCGGTGGTGTTGGTCAACGCCTCGGTCACGAGCTCCTGACCGGACCCGGAGAGCTGCTGACTGACCAGTTCGGTCACGCGGGCGGCCAGTTCCTGGCCCCCGACGACCGACGCGACAACCACGGCGAGCAACAGCAGCGGGATTATCGAGACGAACGCGTAGTAGGCGATACCCGCCCCCAGGAACGTGAGGTTTCGGTCGCGCGCCAGGCTGACGACCGACCCGATTGTCGACATATATTTGCTACGACGCCCAATCGGTTGAATCCGGTGGCAATACCCGGTAGCGACGCTCTACTTTCCACATCGCCCCACTTGGTTACACGTTACTGGCCGCTTCGATAGGTGGGCGTGCAGACCTGTCGGTCCGGGCGTCGAGCCGGGAACAGCGGCCGCTCAGAGCCGCACCGAATCGAAGCCGAAGAACGCCGTCTCGTACCCCTCGTGGCGGGAGACTTGTGGTGGCGCCTGCATCCGGACTGTCACTTCGTCAACCTCGGATAGCGACGGAACGGTGGCGCCGTAGTGGAAGCCGAGTTCCGGGTCGAGGGTCGCAGTCAGCGGGCCGTCGTAGCGCGTCTCGCCGTCCCGCACGACGTCCGCGACGAGCGTGGCGGCGGGAAGCGGGAATCGGTTGTGCTGGGTGCGCAGCGACCCGACGAGGTAGGACTTGTCGTCCCCCGTCGCGAACTGGCCGCGCTGGTCGGTGCCCCCGACGGCCAGTTCCACGCCTTCCGTCGCGCCGCTCCCGCGGAGCGGAATCGGGAACGAGTTCGCGGCGGGCACTCGGCCGACCTGCACGGCCTTCGTGTCCATCGGGTCGACGGCGCCTTCGTTCCCCTCGCGGTCCGCCGGGATGTCCTCGTAGGGGAGTTCGTTCAGGGCGTTCCGCTCGAACGTGAACGAGAAGGAGAACTGTATCGGGCCGTCCGGGGTCTCGACCGAGTCCGTCCGCCGCGTCCCGCCGAGGGCGACTTGGACCGTGGCCTCGTAGTCGCCCTCCGCTCCGAGGCCGACGTTGTCGCCGTAGTGGACGCCCATCTGCTGGGAGAGCATCTGCCAGGGGGCCAACGAACTGGTCTCGCCGTCCGGGCCGGAGAGGGTAATGTGGGGGCTCGTCGCGGGGAGCGCGACGCCCGCCTCGGCGTCCCACACCGACGCCATCAGGTGGACGTCGTCGCCGTCCTCGACGTCGACGCGCTCGGTGCTCTCCCCGTTCACGAGCCAGAAGCGGTGGGCAAACGTGTACGACAGGGCGCAGCGGTATCGCCCGTTCGCGACCATCCCCGCCATCTCCATTCCCTCCGTGTGCGAGGGGAGGTAGGGCGCGTCCGGCCGGTTCTCGGGGACCGGCGGTTCGCGACTCGCGCGCTCCGTCTCGAGGAAGCCGAGACAGCCAGCCGACGCAGCGAGGCCCGTGGCACCTGCCGCGGCTAGCACGTCGCGTCTACGCATCGCCGCCCTCCGGAGTGGGGAGCGTGCGCTTCCCGCGCGGCGGCAGCAGGTAGTTCCCGCGGTGGGTCACCGAGAGATACTGCCTGATGCCGTTGTTCGTGCGCCGTCCGACTGCCGACTGGTCCGTGATGTCCGTGGCGTTCATGGCGTCTCTGGTGGTGACGAAGTCCGATAGCTCTCGCTGGAGGGCGAGGAAGTGGGTGCCCGCGTGGTCGAAGTCCGTGGAGTCGAAGTCCCGCCGGAGGATGATGGGGCGGCCGTCCTCGCGCACGGACTGGAGTTTCTGGCCGTGGCCGACGACGCCGCGCTGCTGGGCGTCCTCCAGAGGGTCCGCACAGTCGTCTAGCTGGGGGCTATCTCCGAGATTCTCGCCGGTCCCCTCGACGGCGCCCGAGTCGGCGTGGGCCGGACAGAACATCTTCGCGACGCGCTCCTCGCGGCCGTCCTGCTCGTACCACTGCTGGAGGTTCAGGTCGATGTGGGAGACGTGCTGGGTGGTGCCGCCCGCGAACGGACCGGACTGAATCGTGACGCGGTCCTCGGTCGCCTGGCTCTTCTCGAAGTCGGATTTGAACCCCATGTACAGCGGGGCGTCCTCGTCGACCGGTTTCGAGTCCGGGACGCCGCCCGTGTCCTGGTTGTCGGCCGGGAGACCCTCGCCGACGAAGCCGGTTCGACGGTCGGCTACCGAGAACGCGTCGGTCAGCGTGGCGTCGACCGGTCCGTCGTTGAGCGCCTCGCGGTTCCCGCGCATCCCCTCCTCGGCCGCGAGGACGACCTGCGCGTGGTCGCTCGCGAAGTGGAGGATTGCGTCAGGAGTGTCGAACTCGGGGTCTTCGAGTTCCGAGAGGGCGCGTGGTTCTGGCAGGTCTACGTCAGCGGGCGACCCGCCGAGTGACTCGAAGTACGCGGGCGAGTAGCCGAGCGTGAACAGCAGGCCCTCGTTCGACCACTCGTAGGCGCGCTCCAGCGAGCGGAGCGCGTCCTCGAGTGTCCGGCGGTCGTCGGCCGTCGGTTCGGAGCCGTCGTAGTCGAGGTGGAGGAGGACGTGGTGGCGAGGCGGCAGGACGTTGCCGGCGTCGTCGCGGGCGGCGTAGTCGTTCCACGCGTGCTGGCGTGCGGGCAGGGACGCGGGGTCGTCGGTGCCGGTCGGGACAGAGACCTCGCTCTCGCGGTCCACGCAGGCCGCCAGCGCGCTCGCGCCGCCGATGGCGACTGCCGACTTGAGGAACGCGCGGCGGGGGATACCGCACTCGTCGGAGTGCATGGTCGACCGTTACGGGCGTGTCTGAAAAGGGGTTCTGGTGCGGGCGTCGAATTCGACGGGCGAACCAGAATCCGTTAAGGTGCCCGCTCGCTATCTCCGACCATGCAGACGATCCGGCGCGTCGCGCGCGCCACCGGGAGCGGTCTCGCGGCCAGCACTGCCGTCGGTACGGCGGCGGCCCACTCCGGCACGACGCACGCCGGAACCCCCCACTGGCTGCTGTTCGTGCTGGTGCTGGTGGGCGGCGGCATCTCGGCGGGCGCTGTCGCCGCCTACCGACGCAGCGCGGTCGAGAGCACGACGAGCGCCGTGGTCGCGTTCACGGCCACCGTCGCCGGACTGTTCGGACTCGTCGGTCTCGTCGAACTCCAGGTCGTCGCCGAGACGCCGCCGACGCTCACGGACATCTACCCGACGCTGAGCCTCGTCGTCGGCGTCGCGATGGCCGTCGGTAGCCTCGTCGTCGGTCGACTCAGGTGGCCCCAGCGGCCGCGGTACGCCGGCCTGGGAATCCTCCTCGCGGCGTGGGTCGTCTACCCAGTCGCGATGCCGAACGGGGGCGTCTACAACCCGGCCGGCCACGTGCTCGTCGTGACCGTCGTGCTGGCCGTCGGCTACGTCCTGTGGCGGGACGCGCGGGCCGTCCTCCAGAGCCTCCGCCGGGACCGCCGCCCGCTCGGCGCCGGACTGCTCGCCGGGACGCTATTCTCCGTGTTCTTCCTGTTTTCGGCGGGCACCCTCACGCTGAACCCGGACCCGGGCGTGGGCGCTCCCACAGAACCGCTCGTCATCTTCCTGCCGGTGGCGGACCCGCTGGTCGCGTGGCCCGCCGTCGAGTTCGTCTTCCCGTCAGTACCGCTGGCAGGCTACTTCTCGGTGGGCACCGTCCTCCTGGTCACCCTGCTCGGGACTCTGGCGGCGCTCAACGTCGGCGTGATGGTCCAGCAGTGGGCCACTGGCACCAGGGACAGCTCCGGCACGTCGGCGCTCGGGATGGCGGCGACGACCGGCGCGACCGCGTGCTGCTGTTGCGCGCCGGCGTTCTACGGCGTGCTCTCCGTGCTGTTCGGCGCGGCGGCGACGCCCGCCTACTGGGCGTTCCTCGACCCCTCGTCCCCCGTCGGCGGCGTCTTCTTCGCGGCGAGCGTGGTGCTGCTGCTCGGGAGCGTCGTTCGCGCTGTCAGCGGCGGCCGCGCGCAGTCAGTCCAGTAGGTCGTCGACGAGGCGCTCGAAGCGGTCGACGAAGCGCTCCGGAACCGACGGCTGGACCGCGTCGAGCACGCGAACCGTATCCTCAGGCCGCGTGAGTGCGAGCGTCACGCGGTTGCGGGCGTCGCGGCGCTTCTCCACGACGCCGCACTCGACGAAATTCGAGACGTGGTGTTCGAGGGTGCTCCGGGCGACTCCGACGCGTTCGGCCACGTCACTCGGCGACGACGGGCACGTGTCCAGCAGGCAGAGGAGGACGTCGCGGGCCGTCTCGCGGCGGGCGAGCGCGAGCGCCGCGCGCTCCCACTCGGGCGTCTCCGGCGGGAAGTAGTGCGTACGGCCGTAGAACCCGTCGACGGCGAGCGCGCCGTCGTCGCGGAGGCTGCGCACGTGGTGCTGGACCTGCCCGGGCGCGAGGTCGAGTTGTCGCACGACGGCGTTGAAGTGGACGCCGGGGTTCGCGGCGACGTGGTCGCGGACGCGCTCGCGGACGGCCGTCACCGCGTCCCACCTCCCGAGGAGACCTCTGTAGATCGGGCGTAGTAGACCGCAGCGACGACGAGTGCCGCCATCACCACGTCCAGCGAGTGCTCGACGAGGTGGTGGCTGTCGAGAGCCATCGCGCCACCGATGCTCGCGGCGGCGACGCCGGTGCGGGCGAGCAGAGCGCCGAGCGCGAGTGCGACCAGCAGGTGCGAGCGGGACTTGCGTCGCAGAAAGACGGCGAGCGCCGCGCCCGTGAGCACGGCGGCGGCGAGCCCGGCGACAGCGAGCGCCGCCACCAGGGGGAGGCTCAGGCCAGCCGACTGGGCGTGCGCGACGGGAATCACGACCGTCCCTTGCGGCCGGAGCGTGCTAAGCGCTCGGGTCAGGTCACGACCGGGCGGGAGACGACCCACAGGGAGAGCACCGTGTAGCCGACCATCAGCGCGACGAGCGGCGCGTGGGCCCGACCGGCGTGCTTGCCGTACCGGGCGCTGACGACGAGGTGTGCGGCCGCCACGGCGAGGAGGTGGCCGGCGACGACGAGCGCCACCTGCGACCACCAGAACGCCGACAGCGGCAGCCAGCCGAGCAGGGAGACAGAGACCCCGTCGACCAGCGACAGCAACTGCGAGAGGTTCCGCGCGACGAACGAGTAGTTGTGGGCCACCTCGTAGGCGGCCGCGATGGGGACGACGGTCGGCGCGAACGCGGCGGCCGCGCCCCGAACGCTCCGCCCCGACCCGAGTCGGTCCGCCGCGAGCGCGACCACGGCGAACGCGACCAGGAACGCCGCGAGGCCCGCGACGTAGAGCGCGAGCGGCGTGACTGCGCCGGTGGCGTCGCGGAGGGCGAAGTAGACGGTCTGGTACTCGGGCGAGTTCGAGAACCCGTCGAAGGTGACGGTGTAGACAGCCGCGACGACAAAGGCCGCGACGCCTGGAGTCGACGGCGTGCGAGCGCAGGCGGCCCAGGGTGGGCGGACGACGACGCCCCGCTCGCGCCACTCCAGTGGCGAGACCCGACCGAGGAGGGCGTAGAGCACCGCCAGGGCGTCGGCCCGGTCGAAGAACGTGCGGCCGAACGCGAGTCCGCCGAGGAGCATCAGAACCGCGTAAGCGGCGAGGACGCCCGCGGTGAGGCGTGGCGACTGGGGAATCCCGGTGAGGTTCTCGGTGACGCCGACGAGGAGGACGAACCCGACGACTGCGGGCCAGACGCCGAGCCAGTCCGGGTAGTCGAAGCGCGCTAGCTCGTCGCCCTCGAGCGCGACGAACGCGTCGTAGGCGGTTCGCCAGGGCGACAGCGAGCGCCACGGGCTCCCGGCGACGACGGCGACGAGGCCGACGCCCTTCAGCGCGACCGCCCACGCGAACAGCGTGGCGGGGTTGTCGGCGGCCACCTGCAGCCCGAACAGCCCGAACCAGAGCACGCCCGCGAACCCCACCAGGCCGACCGCACGGAGGAGGTGTCTGCCGAGCGGGAGCCACGGAACTTCCACCTGGCGTCGCTCTCGCTCGTCGACGGTGTGGTCGTCGCGGGCGAACCAACACGCGGTCGCCGCGACCGTGAAGCCGGCCCCCGCGAACAGCAGTGGGAGCGGGAGTGGCGCGTCGAGGCGCCCGCCCGGGACCTCGTGGGCAGCGGCGACGCCGACCAGCCACGGGACGGCGAGCAGAACACCGACGACGCGCGTCCAGCGCATACGGGAGAGTCGTCGCCGAGCGAGCGGCGCGTTCCTCGCGTTCGGCGGTTCCGGCGGCGACAGCACCGACCTCTCGGTGGCGTGGGTGAGCGACACCGGGCGCGACGTGCGCGTGACCCACCACGAGCCGGCGGCGGCGAGACTCGGGGACGAGATGTTCGTGTTCGCGCCGGTGAGCGGCCGAAAGGGAACCGACGACTGCGGACTGTTCGCGCTGGACGGTGACGGCGACCGGGAGTGGAGCCACCCAGTCGCGCCCGAGGACTGCGCCATCCACGCCGTCGCGGACCCCGTCGTCGGTGACCTCGACGGCGACGGCACGCTGGAGGTGTTCGTCGCGACGACCGAACGGCGAGTCACCGGGTTCGACGCCCGTACCGGCGACGCGGAGTTCAGTTACGAGCTATCCTCCTACGGCTACTCCGGCCCGCTCCTAACTGACTTCGTCGGGGGCGGCGAGCGGGAGGTGGTCGTGGTCGACGCGCGCGGCGAGGTATCGGTCGTCCACGCGAACGGGACGGCAGCGTGGACGCGGCAGCTGGACGCCTACACCTGGGGGCAGCCGTCGGTCGCTGACTTCGACGCGGACGGCGACCGGGAACTCGTCGTGGGCGTGGCCGGCGGTGGCGAACTCAACCTGTTCGAGCAGGACGGGTCGACCGTCTGGCACCGGGCGAACCTCACCGAGACGTCGATAACGTGGATGACGACGGCGAACGTCGACGACGACCCGGCGCGCGAGATAGTGGTGGCGACGCGTGGCGGGTCCGTCGTCGCGGTGGACGGCCGCACCGGTCGCGCCGAGTGGACCCGCGAGTTCGAGGCACTGGCGGCGGTCCGGGCGGTCGGCGACGGCGACGACGACGGAACACTGGAGGTCTACGCCACCGCGGCGGACGGCGTCCTCCGCAACCTCGACGCTGAGAGCGGGGAGACGGAGTGGACGACGACACTGACGACCGCGGACGTCCAGATGATGCCCCCACCGGTGCTCGGCGACGTGGACGGCGACGGCGACCGAGAACTCGTCGCGACGACGAACGACGGCATGGTGAAGGTCGTCTCGCCGTCGGACGGCCAGGTGGTGGCGACGTACAGCCGCGACGTCGTCGTCTACACCCACCCACGACTCGCGGACACGGACGGCGACGGCGCGGCGGAGATTTACGTGATGTACGCCGATGGCCGCGTGGTCGCCCTGAGCGCGACCTGAGCGAACCGGTTATCCCGTATCACTACTGGTCCACTACTGGTCCACTGGCTGGCCGCGCATCGCCGCGAAGCCGCGGTCGAGGTCCGCGACGAGGTCGTCGACGTGCTCGATCCCGACGGAGATCCGTATCAGCGAGTCGGTGATGCCCTGGGAATCCCGCTCGGCCTTGGGAATCGGTTCGTGGGTCATCCCCGCGGGGAGTTCGGCGAGAGACTCGACGCCGCCGACGCTGACCGCGAGCGCGAACTCCTCGAGGGCCTCCAGGAACCGCTTCGCGTCCGCGAAGTCGCCGTCGAGTTCGAAGGAGAGGATGCCGCCGTAGCCGGCGGTCTGCTCGCGAGCGAGTTCGTGCTGCGGGTGGCTCTCCAGTCCGGGGTAGTGGACCGCGCTGACCGCGTCGTGAGACTCCAGGTACTCCGCGATGGCGAGCGCGTTCGCCTCGTGGTCGCGCATCCGGGGTGCGAGCGTCTTGGTGCCGCGCAACACGAGGTAGGCGTCGAACGGCGAGAGCACGTTGCCGAGACCCACCTGCTGGAGGAACGCCACGTCGTCGGCGAACGACTCGTCGTCGGTGACGAGAGCCCCGCCGACGGAGTCGCTGTGGCCGTTGAGGTACTTCGTCGTGGAGTGGGCGACGACGTCCGCGCCGAGGTCGAGTGGGGTCTGGAAGTACGGGCTGAGGAACGTGTTGTCGACGCCGAGGCGGGCGTCTGCGTCCTGGGCGATGTCGGCGATGGCCCGGACGTCACAGAGCTTCAGCAGCGGGTTGGTGGGCGTCTCCATCCAGAGCAGCGTCGTCTCGGGGCGGACCGCGTCGGCGACGTTGTCGGGGTCGGTGGCGTCCACGAACGAGACGTCGACGCCCAGTCTGTCGCGGAACAACGTCTCGAGGAGGCGCCGAGTCCCGGCGTACAGGTCGTCGAAGGCGACGACGTGGTCGCCGGGTTCGACGGACGCCATGACCGCGGTGGCGATGGCCGACGTGCCCGAGGAGAACGCGAAGCCGTGCTCACCGCCCTCCAGGGAGGCGAGGCGCTGCTCCAGGGCGTGACGTGTCGGATTGTTGAGCCGGGAGTAGAGGAACTGTCCCTCGGCGGGGTCGACGTCCTCCAGACTGAGGTTGGTGTCGAGTTCCGGGAGGGCGAACGTGGACGCGAGGTGGATGGGGGAGACGACGTCGCCACGGAGCGTCGCTCCGGGGTCTTCTCCGTGACCGACTGCGCGGGTCTCGATGCGGGGGCGGTCGTCCATGCGTGAACGTCGACAGACGCCAACTAAGACGTTTCGACTATGTGATAATTTTTCCGGCTGGGAGAATTATCCCGGCGCATACTCCGCGCTCGTTCGCCCCAGCGACTGGTCGAATCGGACAACGTTTATCACACGTCCGGTAGCACGTTCGCACATGGACGATATTTTCGTCGGCCAGCTGATGTCGGACGACCTCCACACGGTCTCGAAGGACACGCTCGTCGCGGACGCGGCGGACCTGATGCTCGAACACGGCATCGGCTCGCTCATCGTCGTCGACGAAGAGGACCACCTCGAGGGAATCCTCACGACCACGGACTTCGTCGACATCGTCGCGAAGAGCAAGCCGAAGGCCGAGACGACCGTCGAGCGCTACATGACCACGGGCGTCGTCACCGCGAGCGTACAGGACTCCATTCGAGACGTCGCGGACGCGATGGTCGAGCACGGGTTCCACCACATGCCGGTCCTCGACGACGACACCGTCATCGGCATCATCACCACCAAGGACCTCACCTCGTACATCTCCACGGTCCAGACGCCGAGCCCCGCCTGATCGAGGCGCGACTGCCCGGAAACTCCACGCCGGCCTGTTCTCCGTCTCCGCCTCGCGTGTGGTATTTTCGGCGCACCTACGTCTACGTGCCACGACTGACCAGAACAGCGTCGGCCCGGCGAGTGGCTTCGAACCCGACGCCGAGATGAGCGTCATCGCCGTCGCTGCGGGGTCGCTCCTGCTCTTCCTCCCGCTGGCCCCGTTCCTCGCGGTGCTGTGGGTGCTCGACCGTCTCACCGGGAGCGACCCGGGCGACCGCGCGAGGAGCGCACCGAACGGCGCGTCAAGGAGGACTCTCCGGACCAGTTCGCGTCGAACGCTGAGGCCTGAGCGAGCAACCGAGCGAGAACGGGACAAAGTGGTCGGTCCACAATCGGTCCCCTCACCGCGAGACCGCCCTCAGCGCTCGCTCACTTCGTGGACCCACTCCGCGACGTCCTCGACCACGTAGTCGGCGACGTTCCCGCCGAATTTGAGGTGTTCCATCGTCGTCGCGGGTGTCTCCCCGTGCTGGAAGTAGTGGCCGACGTCCTCGTAGTGCTCGAAGCGGTCGTCGTCGATCGACCCTGCTTCCCGCCACTGCTCGACACCTTCCCGGCGCGACTCGACAAGCTCCGACTGTACCTCGGGGTCGACTCGCTCGGTCGTGGCGGCGAACAGCGGGACCGACAGGTCGTTCGCAGTCTCGACGGGGTCCATCGAGACGAAGCTCTCGTGCAGCGTTGCGGGGCCGCCCAGTACCGTGTCGTCCTCGTCGTACTCCCCGTTCGCGGCCGCCTCGAGTTCGGCCCGCTCCTCGGCGAGAAACTCCGCCTGGGCCTCCGTGAGTTCGCCGTCCGGCGAGAGGCCGTACCGGATGTTGTCGGTGATTGCCTCGACGTCGATCCCGGGATCGGCCGGCCCGTCGAGGCTCACGATGCCCGCGACGCCGCCGGCAGACTCGCTTTGCGAGCCTGCCGAGCTCGAGCTCGCTACGCTCGCTCGAACGCCGTGTCGCTCGGCGATGCTGGGCGCACACATGCCGCCCTGGCTGTGTCCCGCGACGAACACCCTGTCGGCGTCGACCTCGTCCGCGTTCGCGAGTTCGTCGACCGCGGCGATGGCGTCGTCGATGACGACGGTGTCTAGGTCGTGCTCCTCCGGGGGAATCTCGTCCTCGTGGTCGAGGAGGCGCTTCTCGTACCGGAGTACTGCGACACCTCGCGATCCGAGTCCCCACGCGAGGTCCTGCAGAATCCTGCTCTCGCCGGCGGTCCCGTCACGGTCGTGGAGGCCAGCGCCGTGGACCAGCAGGACCCCCGGCACGGGCGTCTCGCCCGCGGGCACCGTGAGAGTGCCGCCGAGTTCGACGTCGCCAGCGTCGACGGTCACCTCGCGCTCGGTGAACGCGGACTCGTCCGCGTACTCTGGTGGCGTGTACGACACCGGGAACGAGACGTTCGTCACCGCGCCGTCGTCGACGGACAGTTCCAGTGGCTGGCTGCCCTGCGCGAACGCGAGCTCGACGGTCACCGCGTCGTCGTCGACCGTCACGTCGCCGACCGACTCGAAGGCGCCGTACTGCTCGGTCAGCCCGTACCAGTACCGCCGGAACGCCGTCTCTGCGTCCTCGCCGGGCACCATGTGGAAGGTTGGGAACGACTCGACGACCGCGTCCCGGCCGTCCTCGGAGAGCAGTTCCGCGGCCGCCGCGAACGACTCGTCGGCGAATCGCGTGGCGAACTCGCGGGCGGTGTCCTCGACAGCATCGGTGGAGGGAGCCATGGTTCGTCCCGAAGTTCCGCGACCGGGGAGAAATAGGTTGGTGGTCCCACAGAACGCCGCGGCGTCGTCCCGCGTACGCCGGTCAGGCGGGCGCGTCGAAACCGAGGACGAGTCCACAGCCTCGACACTGGTACACTTCCGCGACCTGGTTCTCCATCTCAAAGGTCTCGGGGTCGAGTTGCGGGACGCCGTCCACCCTGTGAACCTCCTCGTGGGCCAGGTGCTTCTCGCAGTTCTCGCAGAACAGCGGGTCCTCGGACATGCGCCCACCGACAGCGACCGAACACGTAAGCGTGTCGCGGGGTCGCGGCGGTGGCCGCTCTCAGACGACAGCCAGCGCACCAGTCACCAGCGCCAGCGTCACCAGCAGTCGCCCGATTGTGCCGAAGAAGGCGGCGAGGAAGAGGCGTCGCTCGTCGTCGGCGCTGAGGATGGAGAAGGCGTAGATGACGACTGTGTCGGGCATCAGCGGCACGGAGAGCAGCGCCACCAGCCCCGGGTACTCGTACCGGCGGACGAAGGCCATCAGGGGCCCGCCACGCTGCGGTTCGCCGTGACCAGGGGTGAGGCGGTCGAGGAGCCACTGCGCCGGACGGGCGCTGGCCGCCCCACGACCGATGCGGAACGCGGCGAGACTCCCGACTGCCTTCCCGGCGGCGCTCACGAGAATGACGACCCCGATGCTGAGGGCCGGCGAGACGCCCAGTTCCATCTGTGGTGCCGGCAGCAGGACGAGTTCCCCAGGTAGCGGGAGCACGAACGCGACCAGCACCGAGTAGACGAAGATGAGGACGAGACCCGGCGGTCCGGTCGCCGCCTCGACGAGAGCCTCGATAGCGAGGCTCATCGCCGAACCCCTAGCGGAGGCCGAAATGGAGGGCGCCTGCGTCTCCGTTCCCGGGTGTCACCCGTCCGGTTCGAACGGTCGGTCACTGGGTGCGCTACTGGCCAGTGGGACGTAAACTGTTCCTTCTCCGGTCGTCGGAAGTGATAGCGTCGTCGCTTCGCGGTCACGTCCAAGTGGGCCAGTGACCCCGTCAGGAGGGGCAACCAGCGTACGACTATGAGTTGCATGCCACTCCTTATCACACCGGGCGCCGTAGTTCGACTATGGCGACGGTTGGCGAGTTCACGATCCCGTCCGAGTCGTTCCCCCTGGGAAGCCTCTTCACAGAGTTCCCCAGCGTGACCGTCGAACTGGAGCGCATCGTCCCGACCAACCACGCGCTCATTCCCTACGTCTGGGTTCGAGGGGCAAGCTCCACGGAGCAGAAACGAATCGTAGCCACGGCGTCCAGCCACGCCGACGTGAAAGCCGTCACCCTCGTCGACCAGATTGACGACGAGTATCTGCTGCGCGTCGACTGGGTCCCCACTCACCACGGCGTGCTCAGAGCCATCACCGAGACGAGCGTGACGCTCGTCTCCGGCGCCGGGTCAGAGGGGAGTTGGACGTTCGAGGTCCGGAGCGACACCCGTGAGGGAATCTCCGCGTTCCAGCAGTACTGCCGCGACCACGGCATCCCCGTCAAACTGGCCTCGCTCCACTCGGTTGCCGCACTCAGAAGCGGGGCCGAGTACGCCCTGACTGACGCCCAGCGAGAAGCGCTCCTGCTCGCCTACGAGCGGGGGTACTACCACTCACCACGGGAGGCCTCCCTCAAGGACCTCGCTGCTGAAGTCGGGATTACCGGGCAGTCCTTCGGGTCGCGCCTCCGACGGGGCATTGATCACCTCATCGGCAGCACTCTGGCCAGTTCCGCCGACTGATCACCACATTCCATATAAATGCCGCTCACACGAAGAAGCAATCTACACCCGGCGCTCAAGCATACTCCTAGGTCAATGACTCTCGGAGAGGGACCTGCCGGTCGAGATCTCGCGGATTCTACGGCTGCCACCCACATAGAGTATCACGAGCCGACTGAGAGTTATCGGGCGGAGTTCGACCAGCAAACACACCCGGCAACTGAGGCAGTCGTCACCGCCGTGGCGACCGCCACCGGAATGGGTCCCCTGGAGTTGCCGCCGCTGTATTCCGTTCTCGACCCCGACGCCCTCGATGGGCTCTTCTCCGCTGCACCCGACGGGCCAGGCCAGGGTGAGAGCTCCCTCGCCTTCGAATACGCCGACCAGGTCGTCACCGTCAATGGCCACGGAACCGTCATCGTCGAACCGGGAGAGGACTCCCAGGCGTAACCACGATGGCCTCGTTGACGGTCAGATGCGACGACTGCCGGCGGCGGTGGGCGGCGCGAGCCCGGGATGGCGAGGTCGTTTCAGTTCACGACGCGTGCCCGAACTGTGGCGGCACCGAGTTCAGTATCCCAAGCAACCACGACTGAACGAACCCAGAGAACCACTCGCAGCCACTGGCAGAGCCGCCCTTACGCTCGCTTCCTGCCAGTAGTTGCCACTACGATGGCTTCGTTCAACGTTCGCCAGAGCCAAGCGCGTTGAGAATGACTCCATCGTGGTCGACGATAGTGCGGAGGCGGTCACTCACGACGTCTGTCCAGCCGATTTGATAGAGGTGGGCACCATCGAAGGAGCCGGTGACGGTGGCACTCTCGACTGTCGGGTCGGTGAGTACTGCCTCTTCGAACGCGTCTGGAGTGGTGTCCAGGACCCAGAGGAACGGCATTACGTACTCTGGATTGTGGGCGACGAAGCGGTCGAGTTCCACGGTGGCCGTCGGAAGCGCTGCCTGAGTTTCGCCGAGACACCAGGCGTCGGTTGGGACACTGAAGTCGGCGACAATACCCATATCGTCGGCAAGAGACGAATACGGAGAACCACCGTAGCAGGCCCAGCCGTACTTCTGTTGCCGCGGCAGGTACTCCGGCTGTACTATTCAGTGCGGTAATCTCGGTCCCGCCGAGCGTCACTGCTGGAGATGCACCCCTATTCAGCACGCCCCCAAGATACCCGATTCAAATCCGGGACAGATGCCGCCCTCAAAACAGAGGATGCAGCGGCCAGGATGCCAACCCGCCTCTCCAGAGGTTCGGAAGCTGAACCGCGACAATCACAACCCGTTCTGGGACATCTCGCGAGTTCCGTCGGTTGCGACCAATGACGGGGAATCAGCCAGCAGGCGTTACTCGCTACCCGCGTACTCGTCGTCGGTGACGTGCTCCATCCAGGAGATGGCGTCTCCGTCGAGTTCCTCCTGGATAGCGATGTGCGTCATGGCCTTCTCTGGTCGTGCGCCGTGCCAGTGTTTCTCTCCCGACGGGAACCAGACGACATCGCCCGCGCGCACTTCCTCGATCGGACCGTCTTCGCGCTGGACGAGCCCACAGCCGCTCGTGATGACGAGGCGCTGTCCCAGTGGATGCGTGTGCCAGGCCGTGCGCGCGCCAGGCTCGAACGTCACGCTCAGCGCGGCTGCACGGGCGTCGTCGTTCGGCTCGAACAGGGGATCGATTCGAACGTCACCGGTGAAGTACTCTGCAGGCCCTTCCTCGGACGGTCGCGAACAGCCATTTGTAATCTCCATCTAGTATTCTCCTCTCGATTCGACCCCTGGACACTTGGATTCGATGCCACTCGTCAACTATTTATCTTATTGTCGTGGTCCCGGCGTGCCGGTGTGTAGCACACTGTAACGAACGAAAGTTAGAGCGTCCGGCCCGCTATAGGCTGAAACCCGAAAACCGACTACGGCGAAGGAACGGGAGTGGACTCGTCGGGATTTGAACCCGAGGCCTTCCCCGTGCCAGGGGGATGATCTACCACTGATCTACGAGCCCTCGAACGCGTTTCCTCCTTGCCCGGGGTTCCTGATAAACCCCGCGATTCGACGGCAGACGTGGGGTGTCGGGCTCCAGTACGGAGATGGAAACCCTTTACGTGCCCGGGCGTTTTGCAGACGATAGGGAACCACACGGCCGTAGATCCGACTCGCCGCTCGCCGGGTGCGTGGCACCGTTTGTTCGCCACGCTGCCGGGGCGGCTTGGGACTGCGGTAGTGTCGTGGCACCGTCGGGTGCCGCCAGCGTTTCGTGTAGTTCCAATCCGAACAATGGCACGAATGCACACGCGCCGTCGCGGGTCCTCCGGTTCGGACCGCCCGACGGCAGACGAACCACCGGAGTGGAGCGACGTAGACGAAGACGCAGTCGAGGACCGCGTCGTGGAGCTGGCCGAGCAGGGGCACGACCCCTCCCAGATCGGCCTGAAGCTTCGCGACGAGGGCGTGCAGGGCACGCCGGTTCCGGACGTGAAACTGGCGACAGGGAAGAAGGTCACCGAGATTCTCGAGGAGAACGACGCAGACGCCGAGATTCCCGAGGACCTCCGGAACCTCCTGGAGAAGGCCGTCCGCCTCTACGAGCACGTCGAGGAGAACGGACAGGACCACCAGAACAAGCGCGCACTGCAGAACACGCAGTCGAAGATCCGCCGCCTCGTAAACTACTACCGGGGCGACGAACTCGACCAGGACTTCAAGTACTCCCACGAGAACGCGAAGGAACTGCTCGAGTAGATGGCGACGACGGGACGCAGTACAGCGACGACGGAGCCCGACGCCGTCTCGGCGCTCGCCGACGCGGAGTTCGTCCGCGTGACGGCCGCGCCGACCGGCGGGAGCCTCGCGGCCGCCGCGATGCTGGCGGGGGCCTGCGACGAGCGCGACGCACCGTACCAGGTGCGCGTGGCTCGAACGGCTCCGGCTCCGGACGTCGCCGACGCGACCCACGTCACTGTCGGGGTCGAGACGCCGGCCGCTGACGCATCGTTCGCGGCTGACGCCGCCAACGAAGCCTACGACGCGGCCCGGGAACTCGGTGCGTCACCGAGTCCACTGCTGGCGTTCGCGGGCGCGCTCGCCGACGGTGGTGAGCCGTCCAGCAACGTTCGCGAAGCCGCCGACCTCGGTCGGCGACCGGGCGTCGGCGTCCCGACCGCGGACCTCGCGGCGGGCCTGGCGCACACGACGTTGCTACACGCGTCGTTCTCGGGGGACGAGCAGGCGGCGGGCGCGACCCTCGCCGAACTCGGCCTGCCGGCGGACCTCGACGACGACGCGCGGCGCAGACTCGCCTCCGTGGTCGCGCTCGACGCGACAGACGGGGGAGAGGCCCGCGCGGCAGAACGCGTGAGTGACGCGCTCCGCCCGCACGAGACGCCGGACGGCCCCTTCGAGACGGTCGAAGGGTACGCCGACGTGCTCGGTGCGCTGGCGTGGGACGCCCCCGGCCTCGGGGTCGCTCTCGCGCTCGGGAGCGTCGACGGCACGCCCGCGCTCGACGCGTGGCGCTCGCACGCCGTGGACGCGCACGCAGCAGTCCGCGCCGCCGACCCCGCCCGACACAAGGGCGTGGTCGTGGCGAACGCCGACACGGCCAATCCGACCGTCGCCCGTCTCGTCAGAGACTACCGGTCGGCCGAACCCGCGGCGCTCGTCGTCGGTGACGGCACCGCTGCGCTCGCGACGACCGACGAAGACGCGCGCGACGTGCTGCCGAACGGCGTCGGTTCGCCGTCCGTCGCCATCGCGCGCGTCGAGGACGAAGCGTCCCTCGTAGAGACCGTCCGGGGTGAACTATGACGCGCACGGCGACCGTCCGCACCGACGTTGCGGACCCCGAGATCGTCGCGCGCTCGGTTCGCCCGGACAACACCACCGAGATGGAGACGCGCGTAGAGCGCGACGAAGCCAGTTCGTCGGGCGAGAGCGGCACCGTCGTCACGCGCATCGAGCGCGACGACACCGCCGGCCTCGCGTCGACCCTCGACGACTACGTCGTCAACGTCACGGTGGCGACCGAAGTTGCAGAGCACGCCGAACGACACACAACACACCAATCATGAGCGAACGTTCCGTATCCAAGCAGAACCAGGAGAAGCGGTGGTACACCGTGCTCGCGCCAGAGGAGTTCGACCGGCAGGAGCTCGGCGAGACCCCCGCAGAGGAGCCAGAACAGGTCTACGACCGAACCATCGAGACGACGATGAGCGAACTCGCCGACGGCGGCGAGAACAACGTCAAACTCACCTTCCAGGTGAGCGACGTCGGCAGCGACACCGCGTCGACGCAGTTCGTCAAGCACGAACTCACGCGGGACTACAAGCGCAGTCTCGTGCGCCGCGGCTCGTCGAAGATCGAGGCGACCATCACGGTCCTCACGACCGACGACTACCGCGTGAAGGTCCAGCCGGTCGCCTACACGACCAAGCAGGCCGACCAGAGCCAGCAGAAGGCCATCCGCCGCACGATGATCGACCTCGTGGAGGAAGCTGGCGAGGAGCGCACCTTCGAGGCGCTCATCGACTCCGTCATCGAGGGTCGTCTCTCATCGGCAATCTACGGCGAGGCCAACACCATCTACCCACTCCGCCGGGTCGAGGTCCAGAAGGCCACGCTGGAAGCCCACCCCGAAGAAGTGTACGAGGAGGAGGAGACCGCGGTCGACGTCGACGAAGACGAAGTCGAGGCCTGACCGGTCTTCGACCGACGCGTACTACTCGCTGACGACGACTTTTCCGATCATCCCCGCAGCCTCGTGGGGGATACAGACGTAGTAGTAGTCGCCAGGCAACTCGAAGGAGTGTTCGTACGTCTGGCCGGGACGGACGATTCCGCCGCCGTCGACGCTCTTCGCCCACGCCTCGCGAGCGGCCGTCTCGTTCTCGAAGCCGCCGGAGGCGAAGTAGTCCGCGCTCTCGGGAACGCCGTCGTCGTAGGCGGTCACCGTGTGGTTGCGGGAGCCGCTGTTCGCCCAGACGACCGTCTCACCGACCGAGGCCGCGAACGTCGGCGGGTCCTCGCCCTCGACGCGGGGTTCGGGGACGAACGCGTTGGACTGCATCCCGATGTCGTAGTCCGTCGAGCCGAGAGAGGGGCCGATACAGCCGGCGAGAGCAGTCGTCGCGAGGCCCGTGCCGGCGGCGAGGAACGCCCGGCGTTGCATAGTCGACAGTCGGCACGTGACCCATATAGGCGCCGCGGTCCGCGTCGACTGCGCGGGCGGCGGCCACGGACGGGGCGGACCACGGATGTAAACACGTAAGCACGCCTGTCGTCATGAGCGAACCATGCACCCCCGGTTCGTCGGCCGGTTGGGCGTCGCGGACGCCGTCACGTCGGCGAACGCGGCGCTCGGCTTCGTGGCGGTCGTCGCGGCGACCGTCGACGTAGAACTCGCGGCGCGACTGGTGCTGCTCGCGGCCATCGCGGACGGCCTCGACGGCCTTCTCGCGCGGCGGTACGGCTCGACGCCTGCCGGGGAACATCTCGACTCGCTCGCCGACGTGGCGTCGTTCGGCGTCGCGCCCGCGTTCCTCGTAGTGGCCCACGTGGGCGACAACTGGGGATTCGGAGAACCCCGGGCGCTGCTCGCGGTCGGCGTCTGTGCGCTGTTCGTCGCCGCTGGCGTGGTCCGGCTCGGTCTGTACACAGCCTTCGACACCGGGAACGCCCACACCGAGGGCGTACCGACCACCCTGGCCGCAACGTTGCTCGCGGCGGGCGTCCTCGCCGGCGTCTCGGACCCGCTGGTCGTCGTCGCCGCCACGGGCGTCCTCGCCGTCCTGATGGTAACGACGATACAGTACCCGGACCTCTACCCCCGCGACGCGCTGTCGATGGGGTTCGTCCAGGCGGCCGCACTCCTCGCGCCGCTTGCGTTCTCACGGGCGTTGCCCCGCGTGCTGCTGGCGTGGGCGGTGGCCTACCTCCTCCTCGCACCGCGGTTCTACTGGCGGCCCGAAGGGAAACGCTCATAGGCGCGCTGGCGGAACCCGTTAGTATGAGCGACGGGGACGAGGAACCCGACGAGACGGCCGAGACGCCGGAGGAGACGGCCGACGAGGAGGCCACGGAACTCAGCGTCGAGACGCTGGATGTCCGCCTCGACGAGGCCGAGACCGAACTCGACGCGGCCGAGACCGAGGCCGAACTCGACGACGTCGAGGCGCAACTCGACGACGTGGAGAGCGACATCGAGGCCGCTGACCTCCCGGAACCGGACGACGAGGACGAGGAGGAAGACCCCCAGGAGTCCCTCGAAACGAGGGTCTCGGCACTCCGGGACGACCTCGAAGCACAGCGGGGGCCGTACGCCGAAGACGCCGTCGCCGACGTCGAGGAGTCCCAGTCCACGATGCGCGACACGCGCTGGACCGAGCAGGGCGAGCAGGACCTGCAGGCCACCGTGAACGCGTTCCTCGACGATGCGGCAGACGTGCTCGGCGAGACGTTCACCGGCGGCGACACCGCCGACCCGGACGTGCTCGCGGACGACCTCGACCAGGTCGTCACCGCCATCGAGGCCGCCGCGCTCCACCCGGACACCGACGAGGAGACCATCACGGAACTGGTCGAGGCAACCGACGGACTCGTCGAGGGCGTCGAGGACGCCCAGGAGTGGGACGACCTCTCCGTCCGGCAGAAGCTCCAGTTCGAGGGCTACTACGACGTCATCAACCAGAAGCACAAGGACTTCCCCCCGGAACTGAGCGCCCTCAAGGAGTGGAAGAAGCGCGGCAACGTCGAGATGATCCTGCTCGCCCTCGACCACCTGGGCGACACCGACTTCATGGAGGAGTACTGCATGGACGCGCTCCTCCACATCGGCAGCGAGGACGCCCTCGAAAAGGCCGGTGAACTCGCCGCGCGACGCGACCTGCGTGCCATCGAGGTCATCGGCAAGATCGGCAGCGGGGACGGCGTCGAACACGTCATCGACTACGTGGACTCGGACAGCAACCGGAAGCTCCAGACGACCGCGATCAAGGCGCTCGGCGAGATCGGCAGCGAGGAGGCGACCCAGGACGTCGCCGACCAGCTCGTCGCCGACGACGAGGGCGTCCGTAGTCAGGCCGCCCGCTCGCTCGGCCTCATCGGCGACACGCGCGCCATCGACCCGCTCACGGACGTGCTCGCAGACGACGACTCAGACACGGTCCGCACGTCGGCCGCCTGGGCGCTCGTTCAGGTCGGCACCGAGGACGCCCTCAAGGCCGCCGCCGAGTACACCGACGACCGCTCGTACATCGTCCAGCAGGAGGCCCAGAAGGCCGACGACGCCATCGACGCCGGCGCGGCGCCCACCGCGTAACTCCCGTACCGTCGACCCCGTCCTCGATTTTCGCGACGCGAACGTTCAAGTGCGAAGCCGGGACCACCCAGCCCCGTGCTCGTCCGCCTCGCAGTCGCCGTCCTGCTCGCCTCGGCCACCATCACGGCCGTCGCTCCCAACCCCGCCACGAGCGGCGACGCCGGCGAGTTCGTCGCAGTGCGCATTCCCGAGGAGACGAACACTACCGACTGGGCCCTCGACGACGGCGAGACGACGGCTCCACTGCCGAATCGAACGCTCTCAGGAACTGTCGCACTCTCCACCGACCCCGCAACTGCGAGGAACCGCACCGACCTCCCAGTCGTCGGGCTGAACGGGTCGCTCTCGCTGTCGAACGGCGGCGAGCGCGTCGCACTCAGAGCGGGGAATCAGACTGTCGATGCGGTGACCTATCCCGCCGCACCCGAGGCCGAACGGTGGTCAGCGGGCGAGTGGACGCCGCTGGGGGCGACCGACTTCCCACCGTTCGCGAGCCAGAACGTCGCGGTCACTGGGTTCGTGCTGCCGGACGCGCCCGGACCACCGCTGTCTGTCGTCGAGAGTGCGGACGAACGGCTCTTCCTGGCCGGCTACACGCTCACGTCCGAACGCGTGACCGCCGCACTCGTCGACGCAGCCCAGCGGGGCGTCCAAGTCCGCGTGCTCGTCGAGGGCGGGCCGGTCGGCGGGATGCCCGCAGCGCAGGCACCGCGCCTCGACACACTCGCCGGAGCAGGCGTCGACGTCCGCGTCCTCGACGGCGAACGCGCACGCTACAGCTTCCACCACCCGAAGTACGCGGTCGCCGACGACCGCGCGGTCGTCCTCTCGGAGAACTGGAAGCCCGCCGGGACCGGGGGCCACGGCAGTCGCGGGTGGGGTGTGGCGCTCCGGGACAGCCGCCTGTCGAATCACCTCGCCAGCGTGTTCCGCGCTGACGCCGGCTGGGCGGACGCGAAGCCCTGGCACGAGGTACGTCCGAACGTCACGCTCGTCGAGGGCGACCCGGCGACGGCGTCCTACCCGACCCGCTTCGACGAGATACGGACGCGGGCCGACAGTGTCCGCGTCCTCGTCGCTCCGGACAACGCCCGCCGGGGCGTTCGAGACCTGATTGGTTCGGCCGAAGAGTCGCTGCTCGTCGAGCAGGTGAGCGTCGACCCCGATAGCGAGTTCCTCGACTGGACGATTGCCGCCGCACGAAGAGGCGTCCGTGTCCGAGTGCTGCTCTCCGGCGCCTGGTACAACCGCGAGGAGAACCGCAACGTCACCCGGAAGCTCGAACGGCTCGCCGACAGCGAGAACCTCGATCTCAGCGCCCGGCTCGTCGAACCACGCTCGCGCTTCGAGAAGATCCACGCCAAGGGAGCCATCGTCGACGGCGAACGCGTGCTCGTGGGGAGCCTGAACTGGAACCAGCACGCCGTCACGGAGAACCGCGAGGTGAACGTCGTCGTCCGCGACGAGCGCGTCGCCCGACGATACGAGCGGGCGTTCCGTGCCGACTGGCGCGGCGGCGCCTGGCGACTCCCGGTTGGGGTCGGGGCTGTCGTCGCTGCGGCGACGCTGGTCGCCGGTTGCTTCGCCCGGAGAATCAGCTTCGAGGGAACGAGCGGGTAGTTACCGCGTCGGGGCGCTGCGGAGTTCCTCGTCGAGTTCCGCTTCCGCCATCTTCTCGATGAGGGCGTCGAGGACTTCCTCGCGCATTCCGGGGACGAACCTGATGGAGCCGACGACGAGGTGCCCGCCGCCGGAGACGCCGGCGCCCGGGAGTTCGTCGTTCAGTTCCTCGACCATCACCGGGATGTCGAGGCGCACGCCGTCCGAGCGCAGGACTGCAAAGTCAGGCCCGTAGCCGATGGTGATGACGGGTTCGCCGGTCTCCTCGACCTTCCGGTCGTGGATTTCGCCCGTCGTCTTCCCCGGCGCGGGGTAGGTGAACCGGTGGGCGTAGTTCTCGACGTCGATGCGGTAGAGGTTCGCGCCGTTGGCGACGCGCTCGTGTTCGACGTGGGGCATCGCCGCGTCGAGTTGCTCCTCGACGTCTTCGTCGGCACGCTCGGCGAGAAACGGCACCAGTTCGCGGTGGCGTTCCTCGTCGCCATTCACGTTCAGCACGTCGTTGATGAGGTCCGTGCCGGGGTCGTAGCGGAGCATGTACGCCTCGTAGTCGAGCGCCTCGCTGATCTGCTGGAGGAACGACTCGTCGTAACCCGCCTCCCGGGCGAGGTCGAGGTAGTCCGTCATCGCCTGGGCCTTCGAGCGGTCGGAGAGCCCGGCGACCGCGGGGACGTGTTCGAGTTCGTCGGTGAGACCCGGGTAGAGCATTCGGGCGAGTTCGACGCAGAGCATCCCCGTCGTGATGCGGTAGTCCTCGCCGTGGAGGTAGGGGTTGACGTGCTCGTCGACGAGCGGGTCGACGGCCTCGGGGTCGGGGTGGTGGTGGTCGACGACGACGATGGGAATGTCGTAGTGGTCGAGGGTCTTGTACGCGGGCGTGTCCTCGGCCGTGCTGCCGTTGTCCAGCATCAGGAGCAGCGGGAGCTTCTGGCCGTGGCGCGCGCGGTCCTCGAGCGCGAAGTTGAGGTCGCGGGTCGCGTCCTCCATCTCGTAGTACGGCGCCTTCGACGGGAGGCGCTTGAGGAGGTGGCGGGGCGCGTCGTCGTCCTGGTGAGCGTCATCGATGAACTTCGTGAGCGCGTACTGGACCGGGACGCTGGCGCACATCCCGTCGCCGTCGGCGTGGTGGCGCATCCGGATCGGGCGACCCTCCAGGACGGCGCGGCGGAGCGTGCGTGCGACATCGCGGAGGCCCGGAATCATCTGTTCGAGCGCCGGCCAGTCGACCAGCGGGTCGACGTCGATGGGTTCGGCCTGGTCGGCGAGTGCAGCGTCGAGGCGGCGCGCGACGTCCGTGGCCTCCTCGTCTGCGAGCACGTCTAGTTCGTCGACCTCTATCTGGTAGGTTCCCTCGCGCTCCTCGGCGGCACCCGTCACGTGGACGATGTCACCGACCTCGACGTCGGGGTGGGCGCGGACGCCGGCCTCCTCGAAGGCCGTGCAGGGGACCGCGCTCGTGTCGTCGCGCACCCGGAAGATGGTCGGGCCGCCGGTCTGCTTGATCTGGACGACCTCGCCCTCGATGTGGACGGTGTCGCCGACGCGTTCGCCGACGGTGGCTGCGGCGCTGCGCTCGTAGCTGTGCTCGCGTTCGACGGTGTCGTACTCGTCGAGGTCGGCGAGTTCGAAGCTCAGGTCGCCGTTGTCGCGCACCTCGGCGAGGTGGACGACGATCTCGTCGCCGACCTCGAAGGACTCGCCGCCATCGAACGTGGACTCGTGGACGAGGCCAGAGACGTGTTCGGAGATGTCCACGAAGATGCCGTAGTCGACGACGCCGTTGACGGTCGCGTGGTAGTATTCACCAGTTGAGACCTCCTGCGTGGTACAAGAAGAGTGGAGACGGACGACGACCGGGCGGTCGGCCCCGTCGTCCGGAGTAACGTCGTTCATCTTGGCAGCAGGTTCGGCGTCTGCGTTTTTAACTCTTTACAGGTGCGCACGGGCGGCGTTCCGGAAGCCTCAACAGTCGCGGGCACCCACCGTCGCACAATGTTGTTCGGTGGGCGACCGTCCGTGCTCGGCATCGCCGAGGACACCGTGGAGTTCGCGATGGAGGCCGCCGAGGACTCCCACCCCAACGAGTATCTCGGGCTGCTGCGCGCGACGCCAGCCCGCGACCTCGACGTCGCGGACGAGGGATACGTCGTCACCGACGTGATGATGGTTCCCGGGACGAAGACGAACCCCGTGAGTGCGACGTTCAACTCGAGTCAAGTTCCCAACGACATGCGCACCGTCGGGAGCGTGCACTCCCACCCCAACGGCGTGCTCGCGCCCTCCGACGCCGACCGCGCGATGTTCGGCAAGGGCGAGGTCCACGTCATCCTCGGCGCGCCCTACGACCGCAACTGCTGGCGCGCGTTCGACCACGAGGGCGAACCCCGCAGCCTCGACGTCCTCGACGTCGACCTCCCCGAACCCGAATCGTTTTTCGACTTCACCCAGGAAGACATCGACGAGGAACTCGAATGAGACGAGTCGTCGCGCAGGGAACGTTCGACCTCATCCACCCCGGCCACGTCCACTACTTGCAGGACGCCGCCGGGATGGGCGACGAACTCCACGTCATCGTCGCGCGCCGGGAGAACGTCACCCACAAGGACCCGCCCATCCTCCCGAACCGCCAGCGCCGCGACGTCGTCGCCGCCCTCGACCCAGTCGACCACGCCCGCGTCGGCCACCCCTCGGACATCTTCGCGCCCATCGAGGAGATAGAGCCGTCGGTCATCGCGCTCGGCTACGACCAACACCACGACGCCGACGCCATCAAGGCCGAACTCGCCGAACGCGGGGTGGACTGCGAAGTGAAACGCGCCTCCCCCCGCGAACAGAAGTACGAGGAGGAGCTGCTCTCCACGGGCACCATCGTCGACCGGATTCTCGAACAACGCGGCTAGTAGTTTCTGCTTGTGCCGTTCGAGGCGCTGAACCGAGCAGCGCCGCCAAAACTTCGAAAGCCCCGTCCGGCTCCGCTCGCGCGGCTCGCTGCGCTCCTCGGCCTGCGGCCTGCGGTGCTTATGTCGCCGGGCTTCCCGTAGCCGGCCGCCCCTTTCAGTCTCCCCACGCCAGTTCGTCAGGCAGCACGGTCCATCGGTTGGCCAGCTGGCAGTGGGTGGGACTGAAAGGGGCCGCTCGCTCGACGATGGCAGGCGACGCAAGCACCGCAGCGAACGGAGTGAGCGAGGAGCACAGCGAGACTCCCGAGTCGAGCGAGCGGGGGCTTTCGGGGTAGTGTTGACTCCAGAACTCGCCCCAGGAGAAGAGAGGCCGGGTCCGAGGACTACAGACCCAGTTCGCGACCGAGAACGAGGTGCTGAATCTCGCTGGTGCCTTCGCCGATCTCCATCAGTTTCGCGTCGCGGAAGAACCGCTGGGGCGCGAAGTCCGTGGTGTAGCCGTAGCCGCCGAGGGTCTGAACGGCGTCCTCGGCGACCTCCCGGGCAGCCTCGCTGGCGTCGAGTTTCGCGAGCGCGGACTCCTGGGTGACCGACTGGCCGTTGTCGTAGCGGGTTGCGGCCTTGTGGGTGAGGAGGCGGGCGCGCTCGGTCTTCCGGTGCATGTCGACGAGCTTGTTCCGGATGGCGTCGAACTTCGAGATGGGCTGGCCGAACTGCTCGCGTTCGACGGCGTACTCCTTCGCGGCAGTGAACGCGCCCTGGGCGAGGCCCGTGGAGAGCGCGGCGATGGAGATGCGGCCGCCGTCGAGGGTCTTCTTCGTCTGGTCCCAGCCCTCGCCCTCCTCGCCGAGCAGGCGGTCCTCGGGGAGGCGGCAGTCAGAAAGCTGAATCTCGCAGGTCGGGGAGGCGTTCAGTCCCATCTTGTCCCACTCGGTCGTGACCTCGAAGCCGTCGTCGTTGCGGGGGTCGACGATGAACGTCGAGATGCCGTCGTAGCCCGCGCCGGGTTCCGTGACGGCCTTCACGAGCACGCTGCCCGCGACGGACGCGTTGGTGATGAACTGCTTGGTGCCGTTGAGGACGTACTCGTGGCCGTCCTTCTCCGCGGTGGTGTCCATGTCGCTGGCGTCGCTCCCGCTACTGGGTTCGGTGAGCGCCCACGAGCCCAGATACTCGCCCTCCGCGAGCGGGCGGAGCCACCGCTCTTTCTGCTCGTCGGTGCCGAACAGCTCGATGGGCTTGGAGGCCAGCGAGATGTGTGCTGCGTACGAGAGGCCGATAGAACCTGAGACGCGACCGAGTTCCTCGGTGACCAGCGCGTACATCAGCTGGTCGCCGCCGAGGCCGCCGTACTCCTCGTCGACGGGGACGCCCATCATGTCGAGGGCGGCGAGTTCGTCGAACACCTCCTCGGGGAAGCGGTGTTCCTCCTCGATCTCCCACGCGATCGGCTCGATCTCCTCCTGGCAGAACTCCCGGACGGTGTCCCGGATCATCCGGTGTTCGTCGGGAAGGTCGAAGTTCATGTCTCAAAATTTGCCACCGACCGCATAAACACACCGGAACTGGGAGTCGAAACCGGGCGTCCGAAGAATCAGACTGCCGCCGGACATTTATCTGACCGGCGCGTTTCTCCACTGTGAGCATTCGCCGGTTCGTCCGAGGTACCGTCCCGTGGGACTCCCTGGAGGCCGTCGCCAGGGAGATGGCCGACCGCTACGACGAGGAGACGGTCCGGGTGTCGTTCCTCGACGCTGACAACTGGCTCTCCACGCCGTGCGTGATGAACGACCGGTGGTTCGTGAAAGTCGTCTCCGGGCAGAACGCGCTCGTCCACGCGCTGTTCACGGGCGCGCGGAACCTTGGCGCGTTCTCCAGCGGCCGGGAGGGGTTCTTCGAACCGTTCGACGGCCCCGTGGAGATGGCCGAACACGAACTCCTGGCGACCCAGAAGGTCCGCGACCTCGGGTTGAACGCCCCCAGACCACTCGAGGCGTTCGAGGTCGACGGCCTTGGCGTCCTTGTCATGGAGTACATCCCCGAGTTCACGCCGCTCGATCAGTTACCGCCAGAGGACGTCGAGCGGTACGCTGCCGACCTCTTCGCTGCACTCGCGCTGATGCACAACAACGACGTCGCCCACGGCGACCTGCGCGGCGAGAACGTCCTCGTCTCCGACGGCGAACTCTACTTCATCGACGCGACGAACGTCGCCGAGGACGGCATCACGAATGCCCGGGCGTACGACCTCGCCTCCGCGCTCGCGTCGCTGGAACCGATACTCGGCGCCCGAACGGTCGTTACCGTGGCGCTCGAGAACTACAACGTCGAGGATGCCGAGGACGTCGACAGTGCCGCCGACGCGCTGCTGCGGGCCCAGGACTTCCTCTCCTTCGTCCAGATCCGCCCCGACCACGCCTTCGACTCGGAGGCGCTGACCGGCGAGATCGAGAAGGCAGCATCCGCAGAGGAAGACGCGACTCGCTGAGACGGCTCGAGCCTGCGAGAACCAGTACCCGCGGCGTGGACACCGCCCATAGAAGGTGTATCTTTTTCACTGTGCCACCCCCACCTTCATTCGATGACGTACCAACACTACATCGACGGCGAGTGGGTCGACGGTCACGGAGACGAGACCTTCGTGAGCACCAACCCAGCCAACGGCGAGACGCTCGGCGAGTTCCGGCGCGGGACTCCCGCGGACGTCGAGGAGGCAGCGGCGACGGCAGACGCCGTCGAGGAAGAGTGGGGGTCGCTCTCCCGCATCAACCGCGCCGAGTATCTCTGGGACATCTACCAGGAGCTCAAAGACCGACACCAGGAACTCGGCGAAGTAGTGACCAAGGAGTGTGGCAAGGAGATCAGCGAGGGGAAAGCAGACGTCGCCGAGGCGTGGCACATGGTCGAGTGGGCCGCGGGCGACGCCCGCCACCCGTCTGGCGACGTGGTACCCTCGGAGATTCCGGACAAGGACGCCTACATGCGGCGCAAGCCCCGCGGCGTCGTCGGCTGCATCACGCCGTGGAACTTCCCGGTCGCCATCCCGTTCTGGCACATGGCCGTCGCGCTCGTCGAGGGCAACACGGTCGTCTGGAAGCCCGCCGAGCAGACGCCGTGGTGCGGGCAGATCATCGCCGAGATGTTCGAGGACGCGGGCATCCCGGACGGCGTGTTCAACATGGTGCAGGGCTTCGGCGACGCCGGCGCGGCCATCGTCGACGACGACCGCGTGGACACCGTGCTGTTCACGGGCTCCGCGGAGGTCGGTCAGGAGGTCGCACAGAAGGTCGCCGAGCAGCCCGGCAAGCTCGCGGCCTGCGAGATGGGCGGGAAGAACGGCATCGTCGTGACGGAGAACGCGGACCTCGACATCGCCGTCCACTCCGCCGTGATGAGTTCGTTCAAGACGACCGGCCAGCGCTGCGTCTCCAGCGAGCGCCTCATCGTCCACGAGGACGTCTACGACGAGTTCAAGGAGCGCTACGTCGAGATCGCGGAGAAGGTCGCGGTCGGCGACCCGCTCGACGACGGGACGTTCATGGGGCCCGCCATCGAGCCCGAGCACGTCGAGAAGATCCGGAAGTACAACGACCTCGCCCGCGAGGAGGCAAAGAACGTGCTCGTCGACCGGACGGAGTTCGACGACAGTGAGATTCCCGACGGCCACGAGGAGGGCAACTGGGTCGGTCCGTTCGTCTACGAGGTCGACTACTCCCCGGACCTGCGCTCCATCAAGGAGGAGGTCTTCGGGCCGCACGTCGCGCTCATCGAGTACTCCGGCGACATCGAGCGCGCCGTCGAGATCCACAACGACACCCCCTACGGCCTCGCCGGCGCGGTCATCAGCGAGGACTACCGCCAGATCAACCACTTCCGTGACAACGCGGAGATCGGGCTCGCGTACGGCAACCTCCCGTGCATCGGCGCGGAGGTCCAGCTGCCGTTCGGCGGCGTGAAGAAGTCCGGCAACGGCTACCCGAGCGCCCGCGAGGTCATCGAGGCCGTCACCGAGCGCACCGCGTGGACGCTCAACAACTCCAAGGACATCGAGATGGCCCAGGGCCTCTCGGCGGACATCAAGTTCCAGGACGACTGACCGCGTAATCCCGGCCACCCGGCGGCCCCGGGTCGACCAACCGAACAGATGCCCTATTACTTCGGAATCGACGTCGGCGCGACGAACGTCCGGTGTCTCGTCACCACGGAGCACCTGGAGAGCGTCGCGGAAGTCTCCCGACCGACGGCGCAGGGACCGACTGTCGACGCGTTCACCGCCGGTATCGACGCGGCCATCGAGGCGACGCTCGCGGAGAGCGGCGTCGCTCCCGGAGAGATTGCTGGCGTCGGCATCGCGGCCTTCGGCCCACTCGACGCCGACAGCGGTATCATCGCGGAGACGCCGAACCTCGACGCCGACCTGGCGGACGTCCCGCTTCGCGAGACGGTCGCCGCTCACTTCGCAGACGAGACGCCAGTGGTCCTGCTGAACGACGCCGTCGCCGGCGCCGTCGCCGAACACCGGGACGGTGACGACGCGAACGTGGTCTACCTCACGCTGTCGAGCGGTATCGGTGCCGGCGTGGTCGTCGACGATACCGTGCTCCACGGCCGGGACGGCAACGCGGCGGAGGTCGGACACTTCGTGCTCGACCCCGACAGCGACCGGCGGTGTGGCTGTGGCAAGACGGGGCACTGGGAGGGGTTCGCGAGCGGCGAGAATATCCCGGCGTACGCGCTCGAACTCCGGGAGGAGGAGGTCATCGAGACGGCGCTACCGACGACGCGCGAGGCGCTCACTGCCTCAGCCATCTTCGACGCAGCAGGGGACGACCCGCTGGCGACGGCCGTCGTCGACCGGGTCGGCCGCTGGAACGCGCTGGGCGTCGCGAACCTCGTTCACGCGTTCGCGCCTGACCGGGTCGCGGTCGGTGGCGGCGTCGCGCTCAACAACCCCGAGGCGGTGCTCGACCCGATTCGGGAGTGCGTCGGCGACTACCTGATGGTCGACGCCCCCGAAATCCACCTGACCGAGTTCGGCGACGACGTCGTCGTCACCGGCGCTGTTCTGGCGGCCATCCGCGAAGCGTCGCAGGCCGACTGAATCAGCGTTCACGCTGCCAAGCGAGCGGTGCACTCGCCCGATGCCACCGTCTCGAGGAATCTGGTGGCCCTGCCGGACATCGACTCACTCTTGTGGACCGATGGACACCGGGGAGGTGTGCAGACTGGTGTGACCGTCGCCGTTGCGGCAGCCCTCGTCTTCGGTGTCTACCTGTTCGTCGCGAAGCGCTACTTCGAGCGCTACTCCGCGCCGGCGTTCGTCCTGTTCGCGAACATCGCGGGCCTGACAATCTATGCTCCCGTCGCCTGGGCGACACTCCCACCGGCCCCGCTCGCGGAGTTCGACGCGGCGGCCCTCGCGCTCCTCGTCGGGTCGTCGGTCGCCACGGGGTTCGCGCTGCTCGCGTTCTTCCGGGCGCTCAAACTCGGCGACGTCTCCTACGTCGCGCCCATCAGCAAGGTGGTGCCCGTCTTCGTCCTCCCGCTGGAGATACTGCTGCTGGACGAGCACCTCACGGCGTTGCAGGTTGGCGGCGTCGTCCTCATCACCGTCGCCATCTACGTGGCCAACTACGAACCGGGGGCGTTCCTCGACCCGTTCCGGCGCGCCGTCACGACGCCAGCGGCCAGGCTCGCTGTCGCGAGCGCGGCCATCTTCGGGTTCGTGGACGTGAGCAAGCGACTGCTGATGCAGGAACTCGCGGTGCCGCCGCAGGTGTTCGTTCCGGTGCTGCTGACGACGGTCGCCGCCACGATGGCGCCTTTCGCGCTCCGGGCCTGGCCAGAGGCTGGTCCACGCGGCGACCTACCGAAGTGGCTCGGCGTGGGCGTGCTCGTCGCCAGCGCACAGCACCTGACGGCGGTCTCCTTCCAGACGCTCTCGGCGAGCATCGCGTCCCCGCTCGTGAACTCCCAGGCCGTCGTGGCGGTCGTGCTCGGGGGCCTGCTGCTGGACGAACCGCGGTTCGGGACGCGGCTGGTCGCGGCGGCGCTCGTCGTCGCTGGCGTCACGCTCGTCTCGCTGCCGTGACCGGCCGGTGAGAACGAGGTCGGAGAGCGACGCGGAGTAAATTCGGGGATAGCGTCGCTGTGGGCACGAGCGTCGGAACGAGAGGTGGACGGAGTGTGGCCGCGGGTCCCGGAACGCGGCCACCGTTGGCGGACGTGGACGCGAGCGCGGAGTTTTCTTCTTGCCGGGTGCGACGAGAAAAGCGTCGTCAACCGGCGTCAGTCGGTAAGTCGCGACCGTACTTAAATTCACGTATCCCGGCTCCACTTCCCGCCTCGTCAGCAGCGGCGGTCCCGGAGCGCCGGAAACTCCTCGCGGACGGACGCGGGGCGCTCGGGGTCGACCTCCGCGTAGACGATGTCGGGGTCGTCGTCCGTGCTCGCGAGCGTCGTCCCCCAGGGGTCGTACACCGTCGAGCGGCCGACCAGGCCGGCGTCTTCGAACTCGCCGCTCCCGTTGACCGCCGCGACGTACGCCAGGTTTTCGACGGCGCGCGCCTTCGGGAGCACCTGCCAGTGCTCGACGCGGGGGTAGGGCCACGCCGACGGCACCAGCACGAGGTCGACGCCCTGGTCGACGAGTTCGCGGTAGAGCTCCGGGAACCGGAGGTCGTAGCAGGTCGTCACGCCGACGGTGAACCCGAGGAGCTCCGCCGTCTGGAGCTCCTGGCCTGGCGTGAGCAGTTCCGCCTCGGCGGACCCGTAGCCGAACAGGTGGTGTTTCCGGTAGACGAGGCGGCGCTCCCCGTCGGCGTCGAACAGCACGCTGGTGTTCGCCAGTCCCTCGTCGTCGGGCCCGCCCGGCGAGGCTGCGAGGTCCTCCACGATGGTGCCCGCGAGGACGGCGATGTCGGCCTCGACGGCGGCGTCACGGAGGGTCGTCAGCGTCTCGCCGTCGAGCGCCTCGGACTCGCGCCCGTAGCTGTCGAACGCGAAGAAGCCGACGTTGAACAGCTCCGGCAGACAGACGATGTCGGCGCCCTCGCCGGCCGCCTCGTAGACGGCGTCGACCGCGCGCTCGACGTTCGCGTCGACGGCCGCAGATTCGACACCGATCTGGGCGAGAGCGAGTCGCATCTCAGGCCTCCGCCTCCAGGGCGTCCCGGAGCTCATCGAGTTCGTCGTCGAGGTTGCGCTTGAAGAACGGTTCGACCCCCGGTACCTTCCCGTCCACGACGAACCGGGTGACGAGCCGCGAACCGCCCTCACGGTCCTCGATCTCGTGTTCGCCGGTCACGTTGAAGATGCGTGACTTGCCGACGAAACGGACGTAGCTCGGGGCCCTGGTCTCGACGTCGCGGGTCTCGACGGGAATCGTGCTCCGGACGACGGGAATCGGGAGCCTGACGTGCCACGTCGTCGTATCTCCCTCCCGTTCGTAGCTGTCGACGACGCTGATGACGCTAGCGCGTTTCTCCGGGTCCGAGATGAACGCCCACACGTCCTCGGGAGTCGCCGACAAATCGAACGTCCGTTCGACCCGAACTGTCATACCGGCAGTTCGACCGCCGACCGCAAAAAGCCGCCGATTACGGGGGTTCTGCCGCTCAGGCCGGTTCGACGCGCCACGTCGTCGACCGGGACCGACTCCACTTCTCGATGTCGACGTCCTCGGACTTCTCGTCGAGTTCCGACAGCCGCACACCGACCTGTTTCGAGGAGAGACCGAGGTGGTCCGCGATGTTCTTCGAGCGGAAGTAGCGTTCACCCTTCTCGACGCTGTCCCGGAGGTAATCGAGGATGCGGCGTTCCTCGTCGGAGTAGTCGTCGCTCATTGTGGAAATGGTTAGCGCTGATTGGGTTTAACGGTTTCCGCTCCGGCTACCCCCAGGCGTGGATGGCGGCGACGCAGAGCGAGGCGAGCGCCACCGCGGCACCGAAGCCGAGAGCCGATTCGAACTGTCCGGGCGCGACGAACGTGTAGACGGCCGCAGCGGCGGCCAGCAGGCCGAACACGAGGCCGATACCCACGCCCATGTCTGTCTCCTGAGCGGACCCAGTCGTCATGGGCGGTGATTGCCCCGGGCGTCCCTTAACTCGTTCTACTCGCGGCAGCCGTCAGCCAACAAGCTTTCACCGTCACGGTGCACCGGACTGAGCATGGACGCGCGAGCGTTGCTGTTCGGCAGCAAGATACGGATAGCCGTGACCGTGTTGTTCGGCCTCAGCCTGACCCTCGGTGGGGCGTTCCTCGCGGGTGTCGTCGGGGTGCCGAGCGTCGAGGGCATCGACAACCGCTTCGGGGCGGTCAACGAGACGGACACCGCCATCGAGACCGACCTCGTGGTGAACAACCCGAACCCCGTCGGCGTACGGCTCGGGAACATGAACGTGAACTACACGGTGACGATGAACGACGTCGCGATGGCCCAGGGGACCAAGCGGGGCGTCGGCATCGGCACCGGCAACTCGACGCTGAACCTGACGACGTACCTCCAGAACGAGCGCATCCCGGACTGGTGGGTGAGCCACATCCGGAACGGCGAGCACACGGACCTCGACGTCACTGCGACGGTGACGTCGGGGACCCTCGGTCGGTCCGCGACGTTCCAGCCGGCCAGCAAGTCCATCGACACGGACCTCGTCGGCGGGTTCAACTCAAGCGAGGACCGGCCGGTGAACGCGAACATGGCGCTGGTCGAGGACCCGGTGCTGGTCATCCGCCAGACGAACGCCTCCTGGGGGACCGTTACCGAGGGCGAGACGCCCATCCAGATCCAGTTCGGCGTCTACAACCCGAAGGCGTCGCCCGTCGCCATCTCGAACGTCGGCTACGACATCACGATGAACGACGTGCAGATGGGGTCCGGCGAGACACAGGAGACCGAAACCATCCCCGGGAAGACCTACCGCGTCGTGGAGACGCGGACGGTCATCGACAACGAGCAACTCGACGAGTGGTGGGTGAGCCACATCGAGAACAACCAGACGACGGAGCTCCGCATCGACTTCTACGCGGAGATCAAGCCGCCGGGCACCGACCAGACGTTCCGCGCGGAACTCGACGACCTCACCCACACCCAGACCATCGAGACGGACTTCTTCGGGACGAAAGGAGCGTCGGGTAACGCGACCGACGACTCGAACGACTCGGACGGCGAGACGACCACAACCACGACCAGCGACGACCAAACGACGACTACGACAACAACAACGACGAGTGAGGAGACGACGACTACGACCGCCGAGGAGAACACCACCACGACTGAGGACGACGGCATCCTGGCTCTGGACCCGGTCGTCGGCTCGCTGCGCGCCGTGCCAGCGCCCACCACGCAGTAGACATCTTTTTAGGGTCGGAGTCGCTTCGCTCGAACATGCACCGGAGTAGCCAGGCTCCTGGTCGAGTTCTCGGATAGTGAACAGTCCATCGCCGCCGAGCCAGACGGCGGCGACATCCGCGTCACCGTGGACGGCGAGGAACTCGCGCTCTCCCGCGAGCACGCCGCCGAACTGCGCGACGCCGTCGGTGACGCACTGACCCGCCGCGAGGAGTTCTTCCGCACCGCCTGCGAGCACCGCGAGGACGGCACGTACGTCGTCGAGCGCCGCGGAGCGGACTCCACGGGCAACTCCACGGTCTTCGACAGTTTCGCGGAGGCCCGGCGACTGTTCGAACGACTACCACCCACCTTCGACGCCGACGCGCTGTCGAGCGCGGGCGTCACGGGGTCCCGGCGACATATGCTCGTGCGGCACTTCGCCGAGCACTCGTCGTTCCCGTGCACGCTGGCGTCGAGGAACCCCCTGGAGGCCGAGAAGACGGGGTGACGTCGAGGCCCGCCAACACTTTTCCGGCTCCCCCCGTGGAATTTGAACGTGCCCTCCACGATAACCGGTCGCCCGCTCGACGAGCACGGCGACCCCACAAACGGCCTGGGCCTGGAACTGGACCCCGACGGCCCCGCTGCCGAACTGTTCCACGACTCCCCGCACGCACTCGCGTCCGGCCCGGGGTCCAGGACGTGGGCCGTCCTGCTAGACGACTGGGACGACCCGCGTCCCGAGATGGTCGTCTGGCTGGCGCCCGACGCCGCCGAACTCCCGCCCCACGTTCACCGCACGCGAGACGAGACCTTCGAGGCGGTAGCGGGCGAGTTGACCGTCGTCGTCGAGGGCGACAGCAAGCGACTCGAACCGGGCGACGCCTACACAGTAGAGCCGGGCGAGGAACACTACTTCAGGAACCAGACGGACGAGTTCGTCGCGTTCCGGGTGGAACCCCCGTGGGCGAAGACGGCGGCGACCCAGTACACTGTGTTCGGGCTCGACCACGAGGGCGCGTTCGGTAGCGACAGCGAGTACGGAGAACCCGGTCTCCTGCAAGCCCTCGTCCTGAGTGAATCACTCCGCGAGGAGACCCGCATCAGTATCGCCCCATTCGCGGTCCAGCGCGCCCTGTGGGCGACAGTGGGCCGCGTCGCGAAACGCGTCGGCTACCGGGGCATCGAGGAACGGTTCCTCGACGACCAGTTCTGGGAGCAGCGGGTCGAACAGCCCCAGCGCTGAGCCGTCCGGCAGTCAGTTGATGGTCGTGTGGCTGGACTGCTCGTTCAGCCCCAGGTTCGCCGCGATTTCGGCGTTCCGCATCGAGTACTGCGCGGACTGCTGGAGGCTCACCAGCACCTCCCGCACCTCGAGGAGGTCCTCGTTGTCCATCTCCGGGAGGTCCGCGAGGATGTCGCCCTCGCGGTCGCCGATCTCGGCGAACAGCTTCCGCACTTCGACGGTCGCGTCGTAGTCGCGGGTGACGACGGCGTCGACGGCCTCGGCGGTGATCTCGTCGACCTGGTCGGTGAACTCGCGGATGCGCCGCATCGTCTGCTGGTCGACGTCGAGGGTGTTGCCCTCGGTGTCGAGGACCGTCTCCGCGATGTCCTCGGCGTTGTCCGCGACGAGTTCGAGGTTCTTCGCCACCGAGCGGTAGCCGATGAGCGGGAAGCCGTCGTCGAGGCCGACCGCGCGCGCGAGATTCGGGTTGTGGTAGGCGGTGAAGATGAGCCGGAGCAGGAGGACGAATATCTTGTTCGCCTGCCGCTCGCGGTTGAGCGCGCGCTGGGCGAGGTCGGGGCTGCCGTGGGCGAGGGCCTTCACGGCCTCGCCGCGCATCGTCGAGCCGGTGTTCTCGAGGCGCTCGAGGAGGTTGTCGAGGTCGAAGTCCTCCGGGTCGACCGAACACCGGATGGTGATGCGGTCGGGCGTCTCCTCGACGACGCCGAGGCCCATCAGCTGGGTCTCGGCCTTGTAGACGGCGTTGATGTGTTCGGATTCGAGTGCGTCCTCGCTCTCGACGTGGATGACGCGGCGGCCGAGCACGTACTGCCCGACGATGGCACGCTCGACGGCGTCCGCGTCGAAGTTCTCCGCGTGGATGGTGGCCTCCGTCTCCTCCCCCTGGGCGGACTCGGGCGTGACGGTGAGCGACCCCTTCCCGCTCTCGCGGACGGTCACCTCGTCGCCCTTCTCGACGTTCTGCTTGCGCGCCCACTCCGCGGGCAACGTCATCGCGAGCGTCGACGGCCCCAGTCGCTGAACTTTTCTGGTCTCCATACCCGGACCGACGACTGGAACAACCTTAGTCTTACCTCCTGAACCTTATATTGCCCTTAAGGTAGGGGGTTGCTGTCCGTGGCTTCGCCGGGACCCTTATTCGTGCGGAGTTCCTTGGATGCTACGTATGGGTTTTGGTAGCTACGACGAGTCCGAGCAGGGGAGCCAGGATACGGACATTGACGAAGACGCCACAGTTACCCGCGAGAACGACCACGACGGCGACGTGAACTTCGATTCGGGGGCCGACAGCGACGAACTCATCGACCGCCTCCAGTCGATGAAAGACGAAGACGACGACTAAACGACCTTCACCATCCGCTCTTCGAAGCGACCAGTCCTGACTTTCGACCAGCCACGCAGCGACTCGTCCACCTCGTCGTCGCCGGTGTCGACCCGGAGCACTCCCGTCTCGTCGAGTTTGCGGGGCGACGCGACGACGCGCACCTCGCTCCGCCGGATGACCGCGGGCGAAATCTGGTGGTTGCCGCGGCCGAAGACGAACCCCTGGCCGCCGATGGGTGAGACGAATATCACGTTCTCTTCGCCGAGCGCGTCCAGGATCTCGCGTTCGCTGCCGTCCCTGACGACGAGTTTGCCGTCGCGGTAGACGTCCACGCCGAGGGGTGAGCCGTCGACACCGAGTTCGTCGGCGATGGTGCCGACGGTGCCACCGGGCCCGAGGACGTACGTTACGCCCGGTTCGACGTCCGCCGCGGCGCCTTCCGCGAGCGCGGCCGTGCTCCCGGCGTGGACCTGCTTGGCGGACTGGAGGTCGTCGGCGACCGGCACGTCGACGACGCCAGTGAGTTGCGTGCGCACCTCGCCGCCCCGGTAGGCGTCCTCGTCGATGTCACTGACCTCCCGGCGCTCCGTCGAGTCGAACGTCGCCGCGACCCGTCCAGCAGCCTCCGGGGTCACCGCGAACACCGACGAGTACACCTTCACGCCCGCCGGCACGCCGAGCACGGGGACGTCCTCGGCGTCGAGTTCCGCAAGCGCCTCGGCGACGTCAGTCGCGGTGCCGTCGCCACCGACGAACAGCAGCAGGTCGACACCACGGTCGACGAACTCCCGGACGGCCGCACGCGTGTCCGCGGCCGTCGTCTCCTCGCCGTTGGGCTGGCCGACGACCACGGGGTCGAACCCAGCGTCGCGGGCCGCGTCCTCGCCCATCTCGCCGCCGTAGGCGAGCAGTTCCGTGCCGGGCGCGCGGTCGTGGAGCGCGGAGAGCGCTTCCCGCGCGCGGTCCGGGGCCCGGGGCTCAGCACCGCGTTCGCGAGCCTCTGCGACTTTCCCATCGGTCCCCTTCAGGCCGACGCGACCGCCCATCCCCGCGATGGGGTTCACGACGACGCCCACGGTTCGCATACCCGACGTTGGGGGCGCCCGCCCGAAAAGCCGCGCGGTTGTCTCGGAGCCCGCGACGCCAGAACAGGGGCACGAACCAGAAGTGGCGGAGCACGCGGCGCGAGCGAAACGTTAAGGGCGGGCCCACGGGAATCCACGGGTATGGACACGCTGCTGAGTGCTGCGGAGGACGCGGTGTTACCGATGAACGAGGTCGGCTGGGCGATCACCATCGTCGGCCTGCTGCTCGCGGTCGCCTGGACGGCCTACATCTACCGCTGAACGCGCTCCTCGAACCACGCCGCCGCCTCACGGGCGACGTCGGGATCCTCGTGCTGTATCTTCACGCGCACATCGTCGCCCGGGTAGCTCCCGACGGTGACGTCGTAGCGGTCGCGTAGCTCCTGGACGGCCGACAGCAGCGAACTCTCCGGCGCATCGACGGTGACGAACTCGACGTGCGTTCCCGGCCCGCTGAACTCGTCTGCGATGGAGTCGAACATCGCCTGCATCTCCACGGGGACGCCCGGGAGGACGTAGACGTTCTCGACGACGGCCCCCGGCGCGACGCCTTCCGTGTTCTCCAGCAGTCGCGCGCCTGCCGGCAGGTGCGTCGTTCCCTCGGTGAGGTCCGCGAACTCGTACCTGCCGTGGGCCTCGAAGTACTCGACAGCGTCCGGGTGTTCGGCGAGTTCGCGGCCGAACGCGTCCGCCACGCCGTCCATCGTAACGTCGTCGTGGGTCGGGCCGATTCCACCGGTGGCGAGCACGGCGTCGTACGCCGCAGAGAGTCGCGCCACCTCCGCACTGATCGCGTCGGTTTCGTCGGGGACGACGACAACGCGCTCGACCCGCGTCCCGCGCTCCGTCAGTCGCGTCGCGAGCCACGTCGCGTTCGTGTTCTCCGTGTCGCCCGCGAGGAGTTCGTCGCCGACGGTGATCAGCGCCACCTGCATGGGTCCGCGTACGCACCCCCCGCGGAAAAAGCCGACTCTACTCGTCTAGGTCGAGGCCGCTCTGCTCGCGCTCGTCCTCGAGGCGGCGGATGCGGATGCGGTAGTAGACGACGCCCGCGACGGCGACAGCGGCCAGCACGCCGACGATGCCGCCGAACAGCAGGAGGTCCTGCTGGAGGTAGTACTTCGCGTCGACGGTGCCGCCGGACAGCGACTCCCAGCGGACGTGGACGCGGCCGTCATCGATGGTCTTCTGGTAGCCCGGCGGCTCGACCACGCCGAAGACCGGGAAGGACACCCGCATCCCGCGCGGCAGAACGAGTTCGTGGGAGCCCTCCGCGATGACCGGCACGTTCACCGAGCGGCCGCCGGCGTTGCCCGTGTACGCGAACGTCCCGTTCTCCGCGGGGAACTCGACGACGGTCCGGGAGTTCCGGGTGGAGACGTCGATGGCGTCGGCGCCGACCACGGTACCGTTCGCGTACTGGAACTTGACAGCGGAGACGTACACCGGGTTGCGGCCCCCGAAGCCGCTCTGCTGGGAGAGTCGGACGCTACTCTCGTTGATGTCCGCGACGACGCGGTACTGTCCGCCGTCGGTGGTGATGGTGACGTCGGCGTCCCGGTCCCAGTCGTAGGCCACCTCCTTCGAGAGGTCCTCGTCACTGGGCGCCGGTGGGCCGCCGAGGCAACCCGCGCTGACGACGAGGACGACGAGTCCGACGGCCGCCAGCAGTCGCCTCATGGAACGACGCAGAGCAGTTCCGAGCGAAGGTGTTCGCCGACCGCGGCGAGCAGCCCCGGCGGGTCCGTTCCCTCCCGACAGACGACGCTCTGTTCGAGCAGACCGAGTCGTTCGACGGTAACGATGTCGCGGGCGTGGCCGGCGCGGTTGACCGTCGCGCGCACCTCGCCGCGGGTCGCGCTGTTGACGTTCAGCCGGCCGGTTCCCCGGGTCCACTCGAAGAGGCGGTCGTGTTCTTCCTCCGCGAGCGACGACGGGTCGCCGTACGTGAACCGGAGCGGGACGTGCTGAACCAGACCGAAGCGTTCGCGGATCTGTGCGGGCGCCCCCGGACCGAGGCCAATCTCCTCCGTGGGGATATGGATATCCTGTCCGGCGTCGAGGACGAAGCCGTCCTCGCTCCACGATTCGAGCGTGCCGACGTACGTCTCGCCGGCCTCGAACTCGTCGGTGATCTCGCCCCACGTCTCGACGAGGACGTTGCGGGCGGCCACCTCGTCGGGGCCGTCGAGTGTCACCGTCGGGAAGTCGTCGTGGCGCACACCGATGTCGACGTCCACGTCGAGGTCGCCGACGTCGTTCTGGACCAGCGAACGGAGGCCGTCGAGCGCCCGCTCCCGGGCGTCGCCCTCCACGTACAGCTTCGTTGCCAGGACGACCATCAGGCCTTCACGCCGAGTTCCGAGCGGAGGTTCTCGATGCGTTCGTCCATCGCGTCCACGAGGTGCGTGTTCTCCATCGCCTCGACCGGCGACCCGCACTCGGGGCACTCGAAGCCGAGGTCCATCGCCTCGCCGAACTCGAAGCGGATGGAACAGACCTCACAGAGGTAGAACTCGTTCTGTAGTTCGTACTCGCGGCGCTCTGCGAGCGCGCCCAGGAGGCGGTCCATCTCCTCGCGGAGGTTCTCCGGGATGTTCTCGTACTCGAACGTCCAGAGGTACGTGAGCCAGCCCGAGTCCTCGTCCCGGACCCGGCGGTAGGTCGCCAGGTCGTACTCGTAGAGGATGAACAGCGCGCGCCGCACGTCGTTCAGTTCCAGGCCGAGCCGCTCGGCCAACTCCTCGTCGGTCACTTCGCCGTCCGGCGGCGCCGCGGCCACCGGCATCCCCTTCGGGCCGACCAGCTCGTGGAGGTACTTCTGCACCACGGGCTCGTCCAGCAGGTCCTCAAAAGCCATTGCATAAAACGGGGTCCGCGCGGCCATTAAGTCTTGTCACTCGGTCGCCCACGAACGCCGTGCCGCCCACAGAACCCCGGACCCGGGGACCGCGGGACCAGCGCACTCAGGATTTCACACAGGAACTAAACTCTGGGCCCCATCTGGTACCGGTATGCCGATCGTTCCGAACGCGCTCGAACGACTCTACGTGCTCCGACTGAACCGCTCGCCCGGCGCGACCCTCGACATGTTCGCCTCGGGCGCGTTCGACGCGCTGGGTGTCGCAATCGAGATTGGTGCCATCGACGCGCTCTACGAGGAACCCGCGACCGTGTCGGTCCTCGCGGAGAGACTGGACGCCGACGCGGACGGCCTCGCGCGTCTCCTCGCGCTCCTCGATTCTGCTGACTACGTCACCGCGGACGGCGAAGAATACCGTCTGACGAGCCTCTCGCGCCGCTGGGTCGCGTCCGAGAGCACCGACAGCCTCGGGCCGTTCTTCCGGTTCTGGCGCGAGGTCGTCCTGCCGTTCTGCCACGAACACGCGACGACGGCGGTGCTGGAGGGCGCGCCACCCGAGACGATGTACGAGTGGCTCGACGACAACCCCGAGAAGTGGCCGCTGGCCCAGCGCGCGTTCGAGGCCGCGACGCGCTCCGTGAGCGACGACTTCGTGGCCGCCGTCGACCCACAGCCGGACGAGCGAGTGCTCGACCTGGGCGGGGGCCACGCGCGGTTCAGCATCGAGTGCTGCCTGGCCGCACCCGGCGTGACGGCGACGGTCGTCGACGACCCGGCGGCGTTCGATGCCGCCGTCGAGAACGTCGAGCGCGCGGGCCTCGGTGACCGCGTTTCGCTCGTCGGCGGCGACTACTTCGAGGACGACCTGGGAGACGGCTACGACGTCGCGCTCGCTTGCAACATCCTGCACGCCCACAACGAACGAGCGTGCCGGGAGTTCCTCGACCGCGTCCACGACGCGCTCGCACCCGGCGGTCGGGTCGCCGTCCTCGACCAGTTCGACTCGGGTGGCCCCCTCCCGCTGGCGCGCACCGCGACGCGGGTCGTCGACTACGTCTACCTGGCGACCCTCGGCGGGCGCGTCCACGACGAGGAGGCGGTCCGCTCGTGGCTCAGCGACTCGGGGTTCGAGAGCGTCGACGCCCACGAGTTCCGGACCGCCGGCTCGACGCTCCTGCTCGCGGAGAAGGCCTGAATCGGAATCGCTACTCCAGGTCCTCGACGCGCTTCCCGCAGGCCTGCGGAACGACTCGACGGTCGGCGTCCTCGAAGGACTGTTCGAGTTCGCGGCCGTCGAACAGGCGGTCGAGGAACACCGCGAGACCGGCCACCTCGGAGTGTGGCTGGTTCGTGACGCCGACGTTCCAGTCGGCGTGCTCGTAGACGCTGAAGGGGACCTTCTCGCCGCCGACGACCACGAGCAGCGCGTCGGTCTGGTGGTGCTCTCGGATGTCGGCCTCGACGTCCTGGACCGGTTCGCCGTACATCGTGAGGTGGACGACCGACCCCTCCCAGTCGCGGATTGTGGCGTCGAGTTCGTCGGTCAGTTCGACGCCGAAGGGGCCGCCGAACCGGTCGGTGATGTCGGCGACCGTCTCATCGGACTGCCCCGCGTTGTCCGGGAGGAGGACGCGGTCGGCGCCGAGCGCGCGTGCCGTGAGACCGACGTGAGTGGTCATGCGATCGTCGCGGCCCGGCCGGTGACCGTACCGGAGCACCACGACCTCGGGTTCGCCCTGCATACCGCCACGGAGTCACCCCGCCGGGGTACGCGTTTCGGATACGGAGCGTGGCGCGGCCGAGCGTCTGACACCGACACCGGAACCGCTATCACCGTCTCGGTGCACACTACTGGTATCTTGCTTGCGAGCACTCCCACCGCCAGAGAGAGCAATCCGGCGGCCAGGCCAGTAGAACGGAGGAACCACCCGTGAACCCGCGACGCGTCGACAGCCTCACCGACCTCGCGTACGGCATCCTCATCTTCGTCTCGGTCGGACTGATACTCGTCGTCGGCACGGAGACCGGGCTCGCGTTCGGCTTCGGCGTGCTGGCGTCGTACATCCTCCACATCGGCTGGAAGATGGCGCGCTTCGACCCGCAGTGGATGACCGAGGTCGTGGGCGACACTGTCGAAGAGACCGTCGAGGAAACAGTCGACGAGAAGGTCGGCGACACCGTCGAGGAGACGGTGGAGGAGACGGTCGGCGAAACCGTGGAGAAGACGGTCGGCGAGACGGTCGAAGAGACAGTCGGCGAAACCGTCGAGGAGACGGTCGGCGAAACCGTGGAGAAGACGGTCGGCGAGACGGTCGAAGAGACAGTCGGCGAAACCGTCGAGGAGACGGTCGGCGAAACCGTGGAGAAGACGGTCGAAGAAACGGTCAGCGAAACCGTCGAGGAGAAGGTTGGCGAAACGGTCGAGGAGAAGGTCGGTGAGACGGTCGAGGAAACGGTCAGCGAAACCGTCGAGGAGACGGTCGACAAGACAGTCGAGGAGAAGGTCGGTGAGACCGTCGAGGAGAAGGTCGGCGAAACTGTCGAGGAGACCGTCGAAGAGACGGTAGGCGACACCGTCGAGAAGACTGTCAGCGAGACGGTCGAACAGACCGTGGAGGAGACGGTCGGCGAGACGGTCGAGGAAACCGTCGAGGAGACGGTCAGCGAGACTGTCGAAGAGACCGTGGACAAGACAGTCGAGGAGAAGGTCGGCGAGACAGTCGAGGAGAAGGTCGGCGAGACAGTCGAGGAGGAGCTGGCGAAACAGGAGGGGGCGACGAAAGAGGACGGCGAGGACGAGGCGTCTTCGTGATCAGCGCCCTGCTGCTCGTCGGCATCCTGGTCGCGATGTTCGTCGGGTTCAACGTCGGCGGGTCGACGACCGGGCCAGCGTTCGGGCCGGCGGTCGGCGCCGACGCCATCTCGAAGTCGACGGCGGCGGCGCTGATGACCGCCTTCTTCTTTGTCGGGGCGTGGACGCTCGGGCGGCGCGTGGTGGACACGCTCGGGACCGAACTCGTCTTCGACCCGGCCATCTTCACGCTGGTGGCGAGCATCGGCGTCCTGTTCTTCATCGGTCTCGCGCTGTTCGTCGGCAATGTCTTCGGCGTCCCCGCCTCGACGTCGATGACGGCGGTCGGCGCTATCGCCGGCCTCGGCGTCGCGCGCGGCGAACTCGACTGGGCCGTGATGGGCGAGATTGCGACGTGGTGGATCGTCGCCCCAGTCATCGGGTTCTGGGTGTCGCTCATCATCGGCCGCTACTTCTACGCCCGCCTCCACCGCGTGATAGCGATGGAGCGCAGCGAGGGCCCGCTGATGGAGGTCGACCGCTCGGGCGCGGTGCCGGTGCCGACCACCGAGGAGACGACGAACCGCAAGGAGCTGTTCGGCGTGGCGACGGTCATCGCCATCGGCTGTCTGATGGCGTTCAGCTCCGGGACGAGCAACATCGCCAACGCCATCGCGCCGCTCGTCGGCAGCGACGTCATCGAGATGAACCCGGCCATCCTGCTGGGCTGTCTGGCGGTCGGCATCGGCGCGTTCACCATCGCCAGGCGGACGCTGGAGACGATGGGCAGCGACATCACGGAGCTCCCGCTGACGGCGGCCATCGTGGTCGCCACCGTGAGCGCCACGCTGGTCATCTTCCTCTCGGCCATCGGCATTCCCGCGAGCTTCGTCGTCATCGCGACGATGAGCATCGTGGGCCTCGGCTGGGGCGGGCGACCCGGCCGGCCACGGTGTCCGAGGTCGTTCGCGGTGACGAGGACGTCCCCGTCTCCGTCGGCGGACTCGCGGCGGACGAGGAACACGACGAAGTGCCCGCCATCGGCGAGGAGGAGCCAGAGGACATCCCGAGCGCCGGGGACCTCTTCGACCCGGGGACGACGGCGCGGGTCATCCTGATGCAGAACCTCGTCCCGCTCGTGGCGACCGTCGGCGCCTTCCTGACGTTCCGCTTCGTCCCCATCTTCGGGTTCTGAGCGGAACGGCCTTTTTGCCGGTGGCGGTCGAAGCCTGTCACATGGTGCGACCGGAAGTCGGCGCGAGCGTGCAGCGCCGCGACCTGACGGGGACGACGGCGCTCGTGACTGGCGCGACCGGCGGCGTGGGCCGGGAGGTGGCGCTAGCGCTCGGACGCCTCGGCGCGGACGTCCTCGTCCACGGGCGAGACCGCGACCGCGGCGAGCGCGTGGCAAACGAACTCCGCGAGCTCGGTTCCGATACCTCGTTCTTCCAGGCGGAGTACACGGACGTCGACGAGGTGGAGCGCCTCGCCGAGCGCGTCCACGGCCGCGTCGACGAACTCGACGTGCTCGTGAACAACGCGGGCGCGCACTTCGACGACGGGCGACTGACTCGACTGGGCGTCGAGCGGACGTTCCACGCCAACCACCTCTCGCCGTTCCTGCTGACGAACCGCCTGCGCGACGCCATCCCCCCGGGCGGGCGCGTCGTCACGGTCGCCTCGGAAGTCCACCGGCGCGCCACCCTCGACTTCGACGACGTGACTGCTGTCGAGGACTACGACGGGCTCGACGCCTACGGCCGCTCGAAACTCGCGAACGTGCTGTTCGCCCGGGAACTCGCCCGGCGCTCTGTCGGCCTCACGTCCGTCTCCTGTCACCCGGGGTTCGTCCCGGCGACTGGCATCTGGCGGAACGCCTCGCTACCGGTGCGGGCGCTGATGTGGGTCCTCTCGGCCGTCCCGCGGTTGGTGACACTCGGGCGCGTCGACACGCCGTCGTCGGCCGCGGTGACGCCGACGTACCTCGCGGCTACCGAACGCGAATCCGGTGAGAACGGGGCGTACTTCCGGGACTGTTCGCCCGTCGAGCCGTCCCCCGCGGCAACCGACGACCCGCTCGCCGAGCGACTCTGGGCGTGGAGCGCGGAGCGCGTGGGTCTCTGACACAGCGGGCATCGGAAAGCACTTTGCGAGCGCAGTGGACGACTCTGTATGCAACTCTCCGAGCAGCGCGTCGTCGTCACCGGCGCTGCGGGCCTCGTCGGCTCCCACCTCGCCGCCGAACTCGCGCCGGACAACGACGTGCTCGCGGTCGACAATCTCTCGAAGGGGACCCGGGAGCGCGTGCCCGACGGCGTCGAGTTCGTCGAGGCAGACATGTGTGACCCCGAGGACGTGGCCGAGGTCATAACCGAGGACGTGGACATCGTCTTCCACTTCGCGGCGTACACGGACACGAACTACGGGGAACCCCGCGTGCTGTTCGAGGAGAACGGCGAGATGACGTACAACGTCCTCGAGCGCATGGACGAGGTGGGCGTCGACAAACTGGCGTTCACGTCCTCCTCGACGGTGTACGGCGAGGCGCCGATGCCGACCCCGGAGGATTACGCGCCCCTCGAACCCATCTCCATCTACGGCGCGAGCAAACTCGCCGACGAGGGCCTCGTCTCGACGTACGCCCACTCCTACGGCATCCAGTCGTGGATGTACCGGTTCGCGAACATCGTCGGGCCGAAACAGCGCGGCAACGTCGTCCCGGACTTCATCGAGAAACTGCTCGAGAACCCGGAGACGCTCACCATCCTCGGGAACGGTCGCCAGGAGAAGTCCTACCTCCACGTCGAGGAGTGCGTGGACGCCATGATCCACGTCGTCGAGCACGCTGACGACGACCTGAACACCTACAACCTTGGCACGCGCACGACGACGTCCGTCAACGCCATCGCGGACATCGTCGCCGAGGAGATGGACCTCGACCCCGACTACGAGTACACGGGTGGCGACCGGGGCTGGACCGGCGACGTGCCGAAGATGCGCCTCTCCATCGAGAAGCTCTCGGCGCTGGGCTGGGAGCCGTCGCTGTCCTCCGACGAGTCCGTTCGGACGGCCGCCCGCGGGCTGATCGAGGAACTGCGCGCGGAACACGACTGACAGTCGGGAGCAACAAACACTTTACGCGGTCCGCGGAGTACTTTGGATAGTAAATGGCGAGTTTCGACGTCTCCGACCGACTCCCCGTCGACAATATCGACGCGGGGACGAACCTGCTCGTGGCGGGGCCACCGCTGACGGGCAAACGCGAGTTCGCGCTCTCCCTCGTCGACGAGGGCTGCGAGCGCGGCGAGGGCGGCATCGTGGTCGGCACCCGCGACAGCACGAAGACGATTCGCCAGCGCGCGCCGAACGTCTGGACGGCGGTCAAGCAGAACCGCGGCGGCATCGTCGACTGCGTCACCCGCCAGCGCGGCGAGTCGACCCGCGACCAGGACCTCGTGAAGTACGTGGGTTCGCCCGGGGACATCACGGACATCGGCATCCGCCTCGGTGGCATCTTCCAGTCCCTCGAGGGAAACTGCGAGCAGGCCCGGATGAACGTCTCTACCGTCTCGACGATGCTGATGTACGCGGACACGCGACGTGTCTACCGGTTCCTCCACGTGTTCGCGGGACACGTCGAGCGCCTCGGCTGGCTCGGACTCGGTGTGCTGGACACGAGCAGCAAGGAGGCCTTCGACGTGCTCGCCCCGCTGTACGACGGGATGATTCAGACGCGGACGACCGACGACGGGAACGAACTCCGCGTCGTCGGTCTCGGGCACGGCCGCACCGAGTGGGTGCCCTACTGAGTGCCGTTCGCTACTTAGTGAACTCGTCGGCGAGGTCGTCGGCGAGGTCCTCGGACTCGAGGTCCTCATGGACCTCCTCGTCGACGAAGTCGAGAATCTCGTCGATGAGGCGGCCGGTGTCGGTTATGCTCTCGCGTTCGAAGCTGACGAGGATGCCCGACCAGTCGTCGAAGGGGACCTGACAGACGACGACCTGCTGGAACCACCGCACAGTCGCGTCGAGGTGACCGAACCGCGCGAACTCCGGCTGTTCGACGCCGTCGTCGAACCCCTTGAGCACGAGGTGTTTCGCGACTTCCTCGAACTCGGTCTCGGTGAACTGCTCCTCGAGGGGGTCTGCCTTGTAGTCGATGTCGTACTCGTCACCATCGTAGCGGATGATGGCGCGGAGCGTGCCGACGTCGAGCGAACGAATGTGGCGGGCGAGCGAGTCGGCGTGCATACCTCCTCGTTAGCGGAGGGGCGTGGTTAATCTTCCGTCGTTGTCGGCGAAGGGAACCGCCTCAGTCCGCGGCGACCGTCTGTTCGTCGTCGGCGGCCTCGACGTAGTCGTCCTCCCAGTCGCGACGGGCGTCGAGTTCCCGTTCCCCGCGGTCGGTGACGACGTACTGGTTCGTGCGCTCGTCCTTCTGGCCCTTCTCGACGAGGCCCTTCTCGACGACCGTGTTGAGGTTCGGGTAGAGGCGCCCGTGGTTGATCTCCGAGGTGTAGTACTGCTCCAGTTCGCTCTTGATGTCGAGGCCGTTCGGTTCCTCGAGCCCAGCGGCGACGACGAGGAGGTCGCGCTGGAAGCCGGTGAGGTCGTCCATGGTTCGTTTTTCACGGACGAAGGCACCTGTATTAAATCTTGTGGCAGCTTTAGCGCTCGTGGGCGGAGTGAGTGCGCTAATTGCGCTCCGTCGTCAGTTTCTCAGCAACGCCACAGTAGAATGGGTTCGAGCGCCAGTCTCTGACGCTACTCTCGGAGGTGTGCCGGGTTCCTCAGGCCTCGACGCGCGGTGGCGTGAGGAGGTCCGAATCGGCGAGCGCTGCGCAGGTGCCCGCGATGGTGAGCACGCGCTGCTCGGTGAAGAAATCGGGTTCGTGGGCCTCCGCGTCGATGATGCCGACGACAGAATCGCCGGCCAGGATGGGACAGCAGAACTCGCTGCGCACGCTGTCGTCGCACTCGTAGTACGGGCCGTCGTGCTCCGCGACGTCCTCGACGAGCACCGCCTCGCCGCTCAGACCGACCGACGAGTTGTTCGAGCGCTCGGCGAACGACTCAGTGAGCGGGAACTCCGCGCGGGACGGCTCACCGACGTATGCTTCCTTGACGAGCACCCCCTCCCCGTCGGCGTTCGTGGCGCGCCGGTAGACGCCGAGCCAGTCGGCGTCCGTCTCCTCGGCGAGGTGGTCGACGGTCTCCTGGAGGGCGACCAGGCGCGCGGTGTTCGGGTGGTCGCGTAGCCGCTCGGGGTCGTACTCCAGTCCGCAGATGGGTGCGAGGTTGTACGGGTCGTCGGCGAGGCCGACGCCGCAGGCTCCGTCGGGACCGAGTTCGGGGACTGGGTAGACGTAGCGCTCTTCGACGGTGTCGGCCGTGACCGTGGCGTGCGGGGGCCGGGCGACGAGCGACGCGCCGCGCTTGGGCGAGTCCGAGGGGACGTCGGCGAACTCCGGCAACCCCACGGCCCGGAGGTAGGACTCGTGGTTCATGGGTCGGTGTTTGGGTCGAAAACGTAAAGCGTCGTTCACTCGGACAGGACGCCGCTCTCGCAGGCCCGCTCGCCGGCGTCGGTGAGCCGGTAGACCACCTCGCCGGAGACCGCTTCGAGGAGTCCGCGTTCTGCCAGTTCCGCGCAGCGGGTCTCGACGTAGGGTGCGTGCATCCCGATGCGGTTGGCGACGATGGCGGGATACTCCGCGCCGCGTTCGTCGAGGAACTCGATGATGTCGCGGTCGGCAGGACGGCTCCAGGTTGGCTGGCGGGACGACGCACCGTTCATGCCAGTAGTGTGCGTCACGCTACCACATAACAGTACTGTCCAGACAGCCAATTCGGACGACCCTACCCGAGAAACCTACGCGTCCTCGTCGCCGTACTCAGTGCGGAACTCCGCGATGAGTCCGCTCATCTTCGCGTACCAGTCGTTCAGGCGGCGCTGCATGTCGTCGGCCACGATGTCCGGGTCCGCGGGGCGGTAGACGTGGTAGTAGCCGCCCTGGTCCGAGTTGCGCTGGCGCTTGCGCACGACGCCGGCGTCCACGAGGCGGTGGACCGAGCGGTAGGCCGTCGAGCGCTCGCGGTCGACGCGCTCGGTGAGTTCGTCGACGGTCAGCGGGTCGTCGCTCTCGACGAGCGCCTGGAAGCACTCGCGGTCGAGGTCCGAGAGGCCGTGGAGGCAGCCGAGGAGGTTCTCGCAGGCGAGGTCCCCTTCGAGCTGGGCGGCCAGCGAGTCTGCCATCGCCGGCCCTAGACTGCAGGCCGGGAAAAGGGTTCTGTCGGTGCGCGGGCGGATATTTCCACGTGGAGGACGAACGGGTGGGTATGACCGACTCGACGGTGCGGGTCTGGCTGGCCGAACGGACGTACTCGGACGACGAGCAGAACCTCATCATCCTCGAGTACGCAACCACGGACGGCGAGCGGTACCTCCGGAAGGAGCGCGCGCTCACGAGTTTCGACGACGACAGGCCCACCAGAGCGGCCATCGACGTCGAACCGGGAAAGCTCGGTGACGTCACTGAACCGGACGATATCAAGCGGTACGCGAGCGCGGCGACGGAGACGGCCGAGAACTACGACCCCGACGACACTATATAGTGCCGGTCTGGTTTACCTGAATTACAGTTGGCGCGGCAGTGGTAGGCCGACACAGAACTGCGAAGCGGGAGCTCGTGAGTGCGTTCTCCAGCGTATCCCGACTGCGCGCCATCTGGTGATGTGAACAGGGGTGTGACACCCCGCGACAAACCTATACGTTAGCACACCCCAATACAATAGTAGTGCCGGTGTTACACCCGGCGGTCGCCCGTCCTGTCGCCCCGTGAGAGACGACTTGGTAGCACCCCCGGGTAACGACACCAGGTCACACCCACACCCAACATGACGGAAACCCTCGAACGCCTCAGCGAACAGTACAAGGCATCAGTCCCGTCAGACCTCCGCGACGCTCGGAGCTACGACTGGTATCTGGAAACCCTGTACGACGACCCCTCCATCGCCCGGAACGCCCACCAGCGGCTTGCGGACATGTTCGACTACTACGGGTCGAACACGGAGGACGGGGTCGTCGAGTACAAACTGGCATCCGAGGACCCACTTGGCGAGGGTGCGAACACGTTCTTCGGGCGCGAAGTCCACGAGTCCATCCACGAGTTCGTGAACAAGGTCAAGAGCGGCGCTCGTGGCCTCGGACCGGAGAAGCGCATCATCCTCCTGCTCGGTCCCGTCGGCTCCGGCAAGTCCGACGTCGACCGGCAGGTGCGACGCTACTACGAGGACTACACCTCCAAGGAGGAGGGGCGGCTGTACACGTTCCGGTGGACGAACCTCTGTTCGGTCATCGACGACCAGGACCCCAACGACGACACCGTCACCTCCCCGATGCACCAGGACCCGCTGGTGTTGCTCCCGAACGAGCAGCGCCAGCAGATCATCGAGGACCTCAACGAGCGCCTCGACGCCCCCTACTCGCTGCGCAACGAGCAGGCCCTCGACCCGGCCAGCGAGTTCTACATGGACGAACTCCTGGCCCACTACGACGACGACCTGGAGGCCGTCCTCGACAACCACGTCGAGGTCGTCCGCCTCGTCGCCAGCGAGAACCGCAGGGACTGCATCGAGACCTTCGAGCCCAAGGACAAGAAGAACCAGGACGAGACCGAGCTGACCGGAGACGTGAACTACTCGAAGCTCGCGGTGTACGGCGAGAGCGACCCGCGGGCCTTCGACTACGCGGGCGCGTTCTGCAACGCCAACCGGGGCATCTTCTCCGGGGAGGAGCTGCTCAAACTCCAGCGGGAGTTCCTCTACGACTTCCTGCACGCCACCCAGGAGCAGACCATCAAGCCGAAGAACAACCCCCGGATCGACATCGACCAGGTCATCGTCGGCCGCACGAACATGCCCGAGTACCGGGACAAGCGCGCCGACGAGAAGATGGAGGCGTTCAACGACCGCACGAAGCGCGTCGACTTCCCGTACGTCCTCGAGTACGAGGAGGAGGCCCTCATCTACGACAAGCTGCTGTCGAACGCCGACGTGCCCGACATCCACGTCGAACCCCACACCCTCGACATGGCGGGGCTGTTCGGCGTGCTCACCCGCGTCAAGGAGCCCGACAACGACCGGGTCGGCCTCCTCGAGAAGGCGAAGGCGTACAACGGCGAACTCGACGAGGTCGACGACGTCGACCCCGAGAAGCTCCGTGAGGAGGCCGCCAGCTCCGGCGAACGCGAGGGCATGAGCGGCGTCAGCCCGCGGTTCGTCGGCGACGAGATAGCGGCCGCCATCATGCAGTCGATGGACCGCGAGCGCGGGTTCCTCTCGCCGCTCACGGTGTTCAACCGGCTGGAGGACAACGTCGGCCAGCACGGCTCCATCCCGGAGGACAAGGTCGAGGGCTACCAGCGCCTCCTCGAACTCGTCCGCGAGGAGTACCGGGAGCGCGCCATCGAGGACGTGCGCCACGCCCTCGCCTACGACCTGGACGAGATCCAGAGCCAGGGCGAGAAGTACATGGACCACGTGATGGCGTACATCGACGACGACACCGTCGCGGACGAACTCACGGGCCGCGAGCAGGAGCCCGACGAGACGTTCCTGCGCGCCGTCGAGGAGCAACTCGGCGTGCCCGAGGACCGCAAGGACGACTTCCGCCAGGAGGTCTCGAACTGGGTCAGCCGCCGCGCCCGTGAGGGCGAGCCGTTCGACCCCCAGGACAACGACCGCCTGCGCCGCGCGCTCGAGCGCAAGCTCTGGGAGGACAAGAAGCACAACATCAACTTCTCGGCGCTCGTCTCGAACGCGGAGTTCGACGACGACGGCGACGGCAACGACTGGGTGGCCGCGCTCGTCGACCGCGGCTACTCGGAGGCCGGAGCGCGTGAGGTGCTGGAGTTCGCGGGCGCCGAGGTCGCCAAGGCGGAACTAGAGTCGTGACCGACTACGTCGACCGGGCGAACCGGGCGCTCAGGGACACCTACGACGACCCGATGTCCCTCGAGGAGTACGTCGACCACGTCTTCGAGCACCCGCTCGCCGCGGCCCACGCCAGCCGCTACGTGCTCGCCGCCATCGAGTCCGAGGGCGCCCGTCCCGTCGTCGAGGGCGGCGAACAGCGGCAGCGCTACCGCTTCTTCGACGACCCGCACAACGACGGCGAACACGCCGTCCTGGGGAACACGGCGACGCTGAACGCGTTCGTCGACGACCTGCGAGCGGTGGCCGCGGGCCGAGGGAAGGCCGAGACCATCCTCTGGTTCGCGGGGCCGACCGCGACCGGCAAGTCCGAGCTGAAGCGCTGTCTCGTCAACGGCCTCCGGGAGTTCTCGAAGACCCCCGAGGGCCGGCGCTACACCGTCGAGTGGAACATCGCGGGCGCCGAGGAGTCGCCGGGGCTGACCTACGGCGACGAGCGACTGGACCGCGAGGACGACTGGTACGAGAGCCCGGTGCAGTCCGGCCCCCTCTCGGTGTTCCCGCCCGACGTCCGCAAGGAACTGCTCGCGGAACTGAACCGCGGCCGCGACGACACCGACAAACTCCGCGCGGACGCCGACCTCGATCCGTTCTGCCGGGAGGCCTACGAGTTCCTCGAGGAGGCCTACCGGCGCGAGGGCCGCACCGACCTCTTCGAGGCGGTGACCGACCCGAAACACCTGCGCGTGAAGAACTACGTCGTCGACCGCGGGAAGGGCATCGGCGTGCTCCACTCCGAGGACGCAGGCAGCCCGAAGGAGCGACTGGCGGGCTCCTGGATGGCGCCCCTGCTCGCCCAAATGGACTCGAAGGGGCGGAAGAACCCGCAGGCGTTCAGCTACGACGGCGTGCTCTCCCAGGGCAACGGCTGTCTGACGGTCGTCGAGGACGCCAGCCAGCACGCCGACCTGCTCCAGAAGCTGCTGAACGTCCCCGACGAGCGCCGCGTGAAACTCGACAAGGGAATCGGGATGGACCTCGACACGCAGCTCGTCGTCATCTCGAACCTGGACCTCGAGGCCCAGTTGAACAAGCACGACGACCGACAGGGGTTCGACCCGCTGAAGGCGCTCAAGCGCCGGCTGTCGAAACACGAGTTCGGCTACCTCACGAGTGTGAGCCTCGAGGCCCAGCTGCTGCGCCGGGAGCTCACCAGCGAGACGGCGGTGTGGACGGAGACGGACCACGACGTCGTCGCCGAGCGCGTGCGCGAACCCATCACCATCTCCATCCGGGACCGCGAGGGCATCCAGCAGCGCGAACTAGCGCCCCACGCTATCGAGGCCGCGGCGCTGTACAGCGTCGTGACCCGCCTCGACGCGAACAGTCTCCCCGAGAGCCTCGACCTCGTCGAGAAGGCACAGCTGTACGACCGGGGCTACGTCGGCTCCGGAGAGGACCGCCGTGACGCCGACGAGTTCGACTTCGACGGCGACGCGGACGGCGGCAACGGCATTCCCGTGACGTACACGAGGGACGTGCTCGCCGACCGGCTTCACGCCGACGCCGACCGCTCGCACCCCGACCTCCCGGTCGAGCACGTGGTCACGCCCCGGGACGTCCTCGACGGGATGGTCGAGGGGCTGGACGCCGCGCCCGTCTTCTCCGACGCCGAGCGCTCGGAGTTCGAGGACCGCCTCGTCGCCGTCAAGGACTACGTCCACGACCAGCAGGAGGACGACGTCCTCGACGCGCTGCTCTCCGAGGAGGGCGCCGACCCGGCGGACGTGGAGCGCTACGTCGACCACGTTCACGCGTGGGCGACCGACGACACCGTCACGAACGACCGCGGCGAGGACGAACAGCCGGACGCGCTGGCGATGAAGCTGTTCGAGACGGAGACCCTCGGCAAGTTCGACGACGCCGACTACCGGGGCAACCAGCCACGTGAAGCCGTCCGCTCGTTCCGCGAGGACACCGTGATGACGGCAGTGACGCGCCACGCTTGGGAACACCGCGACGAGGAGTTCCGCGCCCGGGACGTCGACCTCACGACGGTGCCCGTGCTCCGCGACGTGCTCGCGGGCAACGACTGGAGCGACGTCGAGCGGGTCCACCCCGACTTCGACCCCGAACAGTGGGACGACCCGCCGGAGGGCACCGCAACGGCCGAACTGAAGGAGGACGCCATCGCGTTCCTGGTCGAGGAACGGGGCTACTCGCCGGCGAGCGCCGAGCTCGCCAGCCGGGACGTGCTCTCGGAGGTGACCCACCGATGGGCCTGAGAGACGACCGCGAGCGGTTCCGCGAGGTCGGCGAACAGCGCCGCCAGGACCTCGCCGAATTCATCCAGTACGGCGACCTCACGGGGAGTGACTCCGACTCGGTGCGGGTGCCCATCAAGCTCGTCGACCTCCCGGAGTTCCAGTACGACCAGCTGGACATGGGCGGCGTCGGGCAGGGCGACGCGGAACCCGGCGACCAGGTCGGGAAACCCCAGGAAGGCGAGGGCGAGGACGGCGAGGCTGGCGAGGACTCGGCGGACCACGAGTACTACGAGATGGACCCCGAGGAGTTCGCCGCGGAACTCGACGAGCGACTCGGCCTCGACCTCGAACCGAAGGGCAAGCGCGTCGTCGCGGAGACCGAGGGCGCGTTCAACGACACCGCGCGGCGCGGCCCGAGAGGCACCCTGGATTTCGCCCACCTCTACAAGCAGGGCCTCAAGCGGAAGGTCGCGATGGACTTCGACGAGAACTACCTCGGCGAGGCGCTGCGCGTCGAGGGCTGGGGGCCAGGCGAGGTCTTCGAGTGGGCGAGAGAGCAGAACATCCCGGTCTCGAAGGCGTGGCTCGACGAGCGCGACCGCGACCTCGACGAGCGCGAGCGCTGGACCTCCATCGAGGAGATGACCAGCGAGGTCGAGCGAGAGCAGACCCACACGCGCCTCAAGCGAGAGGGCGTCGGGAAGGTGCCGCTGCGCCGCGAGGACGAGCGCTTCCGCCACCCCGAAATCGTCGAGGAGCGCGAGCGCAACGTCGTCGTGGTGAACATCCGGGACGTCTCCGGGTCGATGCGCAACGCCAAGCGAGAACTCGTCGAGCGCACGTTCACGCCCCTCGACTGGTATCTCACGGGGAAGTACGACCGCGCGGAGTTCGTCTACATCGCCCACGACGCCGACGCCTGGGTCGTCGAGCGGACCGACTTCTTCGGCATCCGGTCGGGCGGCGGCACCCGTATCTCCAGCGCGTACGAACTCGCAGAGGACGTGCTGGAGGACTACCCGTTCCACGAGTGGAACCGCTACGTGTTCGCGGCGGGCGACGGCGAGAACAGCGGCAACGACACCACGGAGAAGGTCGTGCCGCTGATGCGGAGCATCGACGCGAACCTCCACGCGTACGTCGAGACGCAACCGAACGACGGCGTGCGGACGGGGACCCACGCCGCCGACCTCCGCGAGGCGTTCGACGAGGAGGACGGCGTCGCGGTCACCACCGTGCGCGACGAGTCGGACGTCCTCGACGCCATCGAGACCATCCTCAGCACCGAGAACGATGATTGACAGAGAGAAACGACAGACGGCCGAGGAACTGACAGAACCGACGCGGGAGGCGACCGCGCTCGCCGAGAAACTCGGCCTGGAACCGTACGACGTCCACTACTGGATTGTCGACCACGACGAGATGAACGAACTCATCGCCTACGACGGGTTCCAGACGCGGTACCCGCACTGGCGGTGGGGGATGAAGTACGAGAAGCAGCGCAAGCAGCGCCAGTTCCTCGGCGGGAAGGCCTTCGAGATCGTGAACAACGACAACCCGTCGAACGCGTTCCTCCAGCAGTCGAACTCGATGGCCGACCAGAAGGCGGTCATCACGCACGTCGAGGCCCACGCGGACTTCTTCGCGAACAACCGGTGGTTCGGCCTGTTCGGGAGCGACGAGGGGCCGAACGCCGCGGCGATGCTCGAACGCCACGCCAAGCGCATCGAGGAGGTGCTGTCGGACCCGGAGGTCGACCGGGAGGCCGTCGAGCGGTTCATCGACACGGTGCTCACGCTGGAGGACAACATCGAGTACCGGCGGGCGTTCGACCGGAAGAGCGCCGACGGCGACCCGGAGGCCGTCGACGAGACGCTGGAGGCGCTGGGCGTCAGCGACGAGGTGCGCGCCGAGGTGTTCGACGACGAGTGGCTGGAGGGCCTCGACGCCGACGTCGACGACGTGCAGTTCCCGCCGGAACCCGAGTACGACCTGCTCGCGTTCCTCCGCGAACACGGTGAGGCCTACGACGAGGACGCCGAGAAGGCCGTGGAGTTCGAGGACTGGCAGCGGGAGGTCATCGAGATGCTCCGCCGGGAGGCCTACTACTTCGCGCCCCAGCGCACGACGAAGGTGATGAACGAGGGGTGGGCGGCCTACTGGGAGTCGCTGATGATGGGCGAGGAGGCGTTCGCGGGCACGGAGGAGTTCCTCGACTACGCGGACCACCAGGCCCGGGTGCTGAACAGCCCCGGATTCAACCCGTACAAGCTGGGCAAGGAGCTCTGGGAGTACGTCGAGAACCGCGCGAACCGGCGGGAGGTGCTCGAACGACTGCTCCGCGTGGACGGCATCACGTGGCGGAACTTCCACGACGCCGTGGACTTCGAGCGGGTCGCCGAGCGACTCGCGCCCCCGGAGGCCCTCGACTCGGTGACCAGCGAGACACTCGACGACGTCGCGGACCTCCCCGCGGAGTACGTCGACAGCGAGGCGCTCGCCGCGGCGCGCGAGGGCGACATCGACGTCGACCGCTACCCCTGGAAGCTGTTCACCTTCGAGGGGCTGGCGCACCGGCACTACTCGCTGACGAAACCCCAGTTCCGCGGGTTCCTGCGGCGCGTGACCCGGAGCGAACTGGAGTCCACCAGCCGCTACCTCTTCGAGGACGAGCGCTACGCGTCCGTCGAGGACGCACTCGACGGCGTCGACTTCACAGTCGGCTGGCGGAAGCTGCTCGAGGTCCGCGAGAGCAACAACGACGTGACGTTCATCGACGAGTTCCTCACCCAGGAGTTCGTCGACGCGAACGACTACTTCGCCTACGAGTACAGCCAGACCCGCGGCGACTACCGCGCCAGCAGCACGGACGCCGAGGACGTCAAGAAGAAGCTGCTGTTGCGGTTCACGAACCTCGGGAAGCCGACCATCGGCGTCTACGACGCGAACCACGAGAACCGCGGCGAACTGCTGCTCTGCCACGAGTACAACGGCGTGATGCTCGACCGGAAGAACGCCGAGGCGACGCTCGAACGCGTCTTCGAACTGTGGGGGCGGCCGGTCGTCCTCCACACCATCACCAAGCGCATCCCGGAGAACGAGCGCAAGCGCGCCCGGCGCAACGACCGCGAACCCGAACCGGAGGAGGTCGGGGTCGAACTCCGCTACGACGGCGAGGAACTCGCCGTCAACGAACTGTCGTGGGCCGAGGTCGAACACCTCGCGGCCGACGAACTCGACTACGACACGAAGCCCGACGACTGGCTGTAAAAGCGGGGGCGGCTCCGGGGCCGGAGCGCTACGTCGTGACGACGGTGACGGCGCCGTCGAACTCGAGGATGATGCGCTGGGTCACGTCGCCGAAGATCGCCTTCCCGGTGGGCGAGCGCTTCCGGCCCGCGACGAAAATGTGGTCGGCGTCGCGCTCGTCGGCGAGGGCCAGCACCTCGTCGCCCTTCTCGCCGATGCGGCCGACGGACTCGGCGTCGATGTCGACGTCCGCAAGCACGTCTCGTCCGACGTCCCGCGCGAACTTCTGGGCGCCGTCGACGGCCTCGTCGAGTGTGTAGTTGACGTCCAGGTCGGGGATGCTCGCCATCGCTTCGCGGCGCTCGGAGTACTCGTCGTCGGTGGTGACGTGGAGGAGGACGAGCTCAGCGTCCACGCCCGCCGCGAGTTCGCCGGCTTCGCGGACGAGGGCTTTCGCGGAGTCGCTGGCTTCGACCACTGCAATCGCTCGGTCCATGTCCCACGGCGCTCAGTCCCCGACCATAAATGTCGGGGGAGCGCGGCGAACGCGGAGGCTCTCGCGGCGGCAACAACGCATTTGTACCCTGCAGGGAAAGGCCCGACAATGAGCCTCCGCGGCGTCATCGACCAGGTCCGGGAGCGCGAGAAGACGCTCACCGTCTACACGGACCCCGAGACGGCCATCGTCCCGGACCTCCGGGTGTACTTCGCGTCCCAGAACGTCGTCGTGGAGGAGGCGGACGCGGCCGAGCGGCCGGAGTACGCGGTGCTCTCGGAGGGCGAGGAGTATCTCACCGCCGTCAGCATCGAGGCGCTCCGCGAACTCACCGACGGGAGCGTTCGGACCGTGGGCGAGGACGTCTCCTACAGTCCGCTGCTGGAGCACCTCGACCGCACGACGTTCACGTCGTACAGCCACCACCAGATGGTGCAGGCGTCCCGCGAGATAGAGGACCGCGCGTGGCGCGCCAGCGAGGGACGCCTCTACGCGGGGTTCCAGCGGCTCTCGAAGTTCCAGCCGCAGCGAGAGACGTACGCGGACCTGGCGAAGGGGAACACCGACGTCCACGTCTACGGCACGCCAGACGTCGAGGTGGCGGTGCCCTCCGGCGTCACCGTCCACCCTGAGGAGAGCCTGGAGATAGCGACCACGTGGTTCGTGGTGTTCGACGGCGGCAGCGACGAGCAGCAGTCTTCCGCGCTGCTCGCCGAGGAGCGCCACGAGGGCGGCTACTACGGTATCTGGACGTACGACCCCGGGCTGGTCGAGGAAACCATCCAGGCTCTCGACGCGCTCCAGCAGTCGGCCTGAGGGCAACGCTTTCCTCGCGGCGCGCGAACGCCGAGGCATGCGAGTGTTCGACGCGGCACGACTCGTCGACGGCAGGCGTGAGGACAGCATCGCGGACGGGCGCCTGGTCGTGGACGACGACGGCGCCATCGAGACCGTCGGCGACCAGGAGGACGTGAACGTACCCGACGACGCGGAGCACGTGGAGTTCCCCGGGCGCACCATCGTCCCGGGATTCGTCGACGCGCACGTTCACCTGCAGGGCGCCCGCTCGATGGACATCGAGCAGTGGATGGCCGTCCCAGGGTCCCTGTCGGCGGCGCGCGCGACGGCGGACCTTCGGGCGCTGGCCGGCGCCGGCTACACGAGCGTCCGCGACCTGGGGAGTTCCGTCGGCCTCGGTCTTCGGGCGGCCGTCGCCGCGGGCGAGGTACCGGGGCCGCGCGTGTTCACGAGCGGTCAGGCCATCTCCCAGACCGGCGGCCACGGGGACGTCCACGGCGCGGCATACGAGCGGGTAGAGGACGGCACACCGCTGTCGACGCTCGCGGACGGGGCCGACGACTGCCGCCTCGAGGCGCGCAAGCGCATCCGGGACGGCGTCGACTGCCTGAAGGTCATGACCACCGGCGGCGTCCTGAGCGAGCGCGACACGCCGGACGTCAGGCAGTTCACGGACGAGGAGATTCGCGCGATGACCCGGGAGGCCGACCGGGTCGGCATCGACGTGGCGGCTCACGCGCAGGGCACGGATGGCATCCTCGCGGCCCTCGAGAACGGCGTCTCGACCATCGAGCACGGCTTCTACCTCGACGAGGACTGCGTCGAACTGCTCGAAGCGCGGGACGCCACGTTCGTTCCGACGCTCTCCATCATGCACCGCATCACGGAGAACGGCGAGGAGTTCGGCGTCCCGGAGTGGGGACTGCGCAAGTCGCGGGAGGCCCGCGAGGCACACCTCGAGTCGGTCCAGCGCGCCTACGACGCGGGCGTCCCCATCGCGACGGGGACGGATTTCATGGGGCCTGAACTGGTCCCTCACGGCGATAACGCCCTGGAGATGGAACTGCTCGTGGAGAAAGTCGGGATGAGCGAGATGGAGGCGCTGCAGGCCGGCACGCGGGTCGCAGCTCGGACGCTCCCGCGCGAGGACGTCGGCACGCTGGCGGCGGGCAACCGCGCGGACTTCGCGGTGCTCGACGGCGACCCGCTGATGGACATCGCCGCCGTGCGCGACGTCCACCGGACGTACGTCGACGGGCGGCGCGTCCCCGTATGACTACTCGTACTTCCGGGTCCGCCACGCGGTGAGCAACGCGATAGAGAGGACAACCACGGCGTAGCCTGCAGCCACGACGACGGTCGTTCGGTCGATAGCCTCGAACCCGGCGAACGCCAGGGTGGCGATGGCGAACGCCACCAGCGCGAGGCCGAGGACGCGAGCGAGCGCGCGAGGGTCTGTCGCCGTCTCCGGGTCGTACAGCGGCACTGCGTCCATCGACTCGGCAACGTACAGCGAGCGACCCGCCGCGAGCAGCGCGGCGCCAAGCGTACCGTAGGCCGCCGCGGCGACGATTCCCATGTCCCGTACACCGAGAGGTCGTGCTTAATCCTTGCTACTACCTACCGTCCGCGGGAAGCTTTACCCGGGTCCGCGTGGTAGCCGGCGACGACTGAGGCTGATGCCACTCCACGACCTCTCCCACGAACTCGGTTCGGGGCTACCGTACCCGGGCGACCCCGAGGTGTCGGTGACTCCCCACGCGACCATGGCCGCGGACGGCTACCGGGTGGCCGAGATCGCGTGCACCACGCACTCGGGGACCCACGTCGACGCGCCGGCCCACCTCCTGGACGACGGAGCGACCATGGGGGAGTACGATGTCGAGACGTTCCGCTTCGACGCGCGGGTCGTGGACTGCACGGAATACGGGGCGAGAGAAGCGATTACCCCGGACAGAGTGCCCGAGGCGGACGCCGACCTGCTCGTCTTTAACACCGGGTTCGCGGACCGGTGGGGCGACGAGCGCTACTTCGACCACCCCTACCTGACGGCCGCAGCGGCCGAGCAGTGCGCCGACCAGCACTGTCACGTGGGTGTCGACGCGCCCAGCGTCGACCCGACGCCGAGCGAGAACGCAGCCAGCGACGAACCAGCGGGCTTTCCGGCCCACCACGTGCTGCTCGGCGACGACAAGCTGATTCTGGAGAATCTGGCGAACCTGGCGTCCCTCCCCGAGCGCGTCACGGTCCACGCCTACCCGCTGCCAGTCGACGCGGACGGCTCACCACTGCGGGCGGTCGCCGTCACAGACTGACCGTCACTCGACGTCGGTGACGCCCTCGTGGCGGACGAACCCGGACTTGAACGCGATCCAGCCGAGCACGCTGATGAAGAGGATGGGCGGGAGGATGACGAACCCCCACAGCGGATTCAGCCCCCAGTAGAGGAGCAAGACGACGTCCGCCAGCCCGAGCAGCAGGAACGGGAGGATGGCGAGCGCCGCCTGTTTGCGATTCCCGTTAGTGGGGTCCTCCGGTGTCGGGACGTCCATGTCCGGGGGTTAGCGGGGGACCGGGAAAAGCGAATCGCTAGGAGTGTGGTCGAACAGAGTGAGACCACAGAACGAGCAAGCGCGGAGCGAAGCGATGCGTGATCCGTGCGGCCGAACGGAGCGAGCGGTGAACGATGACGATACGAGAACGCGTGTCGAGAAAGTTAGCCGCGGCCCAGACTCCGGCGCTGTGAGCTCCGGAAAACCGTCGCGTAGCGCATCCTCAGCGTGGCGGTCTCTCTACTCTCGTTTCAGCAGCCGATTCGTCTGTAGTTTGTAATGATGTTCCCGCACGAAACTCGGCCCAACCCCCTTCCGTCGTCCGCCCCACACGTCCAGATACGGCATGAGCCGGTACAACTCGGAGTACGAGAGCGTCTCGGACTCGGACTTCGGTGAGGCGGCGGACGGGGCCGAACGCATCGTCGAGCGACACCCACTGGCGCTGAAGATTGCCGGGTTCTACACCGTCGCGTTCGTCGCCGGTCTGGTGGCGTTCCAGCTCGTCTCGGGGTCGAGCGCGAGGTCAATCGTCGCCATCGGCCTCTGGTTCACGATCATCTTCGCTGCCTTCACCACCATCATGGGCGGCGCCATCAAGGGGTTCGAGGCGATCAAGCGGAACCGCAACGGGTACAGCTAATCGACCCGGTTTTACGCGCGGACAGCGACGGGCCGAGTATGGCCGACCGCGTCACCGACGACAGCCTGCCGACAGTCGCTGGCACGCTCGCCCGCGCCGGCGGCACGCGACGCAACGAGATCCAGTTGCCCGCGAGCGCGGCCGAGGACTTCCCTGCGGGCGACGTCGTCCGACTCGTTCTCGACGGCACCGAGTATCGCACGCAGCTAGCGCGTCACCCGGGTGGCGAACCGGCGGTCCGCGGCGCGTACGACACGCCGTCGCTCGCACGCGACCCGGGGAGCGCGGAGAACCACCTCACGGCGTGGGTCGAAGCGAAGCACCTCGAAGCAGGGCGGTCGGTCCACGTCGACGTCGTCGAAGCGGGATTCAAGTACGGCGTCCGGGCGCCCGGCGAGTCCGCCACCTACGACGCGTTCGAACCGCCGAACGAGGGGCTCGCGGACATCGCAAAGTCCCTCGACGAATCGTAGCCAGGTCCGTCACTCGACGTACGTGACGCCGGTGACCTCGAAGCGCGCTCCCGGCCCGTCGGGCGGCACCGCCTCGATGGTCCAGTCGTGGGCCTCCGCGATGTTCTGCACGATGGCGAGTCCGAACCCCGTCCCGTCCTCGATGGACGTGTACCCCCGCTCGAACACCGCGTCGTGGGCGCCGTCGGGAATCCCCGGACCGTCGTCTGAGACCGCGAACCCACCCTCACAGTCGGTCAGCGTGACTGTCACGTCCGCGCCGCCGTGTTCGACAGCGTTCCGGAAGAGGTTCTCGAACAGTTCCCTGAGGCGGCCGGCGTCCGCCGCGACGGTCGCGTCCACTTCTGTCACAAGCGCCGCCTCGGGCGCGTCGACGGACTCCCAGGCCTCCGCGCCCAAGTCCGCCAGGTCCACTGGCTCCGTCTCGTCGACGAGCTGGCCCTGTCGCGCCAGGTCGAGGATGTCCTCGACGAGCGCCTCCATCCGGTCGAGCGCGTCCGCCGCCCGGTCGAGGTGTTCGGAGTCGCCGGTCTGCTGGGTGAGGTCGACGCTCCCCTTCGCGACGTTGATCGGGCTCCGGAGGTCGTGGCTGACGACGCTCGCGAACTCGTCGAGGCGCTCGTTCTGGCGCTCCAGTTCCCGCTCGTGCTCCTTTCGCTCGGTGATGTCGCGGATCGAGGCCAGCGACGCCACGTCGCCGTCGTAGTCGATGCTCGTGACGCTGAACTCGCAGTACCTGACGTCGCCGCTCGGTCGCCGGATGCGCGCCTCGAACGTGCGCTGGCGGCCGACCTCGGCGACGAGTTCCTCGTTGATGGCCCGCAGGTCGGCACGGTCGTCGGGGTGGACGAGCACCCACCCGTCTGCGTTCGTGAGCGCCGCCTCGTCGCGGCCGAACAGTTCGGTCGCGCGGTTGTTGACGAACTCGTAGCTGCCGTCGCGGAAGATGACGACCGCGTCGTGGCTCTGTTCGACGAGCGTCCGGTACTTCCCCTCGCTCTCCCGGAGCGCCTCCTCCGAGCGGACGCGCTTGAGGGTCTCGGCGACGTGGGCCATCAGCAGTTCTGCGAGTTCCGCGTCCCGCTCCGAGAACGCGTCCCGGCGTTCGGAGGCCGCCTGGAACACGCCGACGCCCTCGATGGGGACGCTCAGGATAGACCGGTAGTCGGGGTTCGCAGGGTCGGCGTCGGCGTAGTCGCCGACGTCCGCCACGATGATTCGTTTGCTCTCCTGGAACGTCTCCCCGGCGACGCCCTCGTCCTTGGGGATGCGCTGGGAGTCCGAGGACTCCATGTCCGTCGAAAGCGCCTTCGGCACGAGGTACTCCCCCTCGACGACGTCGATGCCACAGATGTCGAAGTCGAGGATGTTCTCCGCGGCGTCGATGGCGAGGTGGTAGATGCTCTCCACGTCCTCGCAGCCGACCATCTGGGCCGCGACGCTGTGGAGTTTCTCGAACTGCCGGCGTTCGGTCTCGAGTTCCCCCGCGATGCGCTGGCGGGCCTGCATCTCCTCAGTGTTCGCGATGCCGTGCCCGACTGTCTCCCCTACCCCCACGAGACGTTCGCGGCGCGTCTCGTCCTCGACTGGGTCGACAGTAGCGAGCGCGAGCGTGCCGTACTGGGTTTCACCGTACGCGACAGGAACGAGCGCCCACTGCCAGCCGTCGGCGTCGACAGTCGTGAACTCCGGTGACAGGTCGTCGACCGGAGGGTGGGCCCCGTTCGGACCCGCCGCGGCGCGTAGCGCTTCGTCTTCGAAGTAGCACGCGGCCTCGTAGCCCGCAGAGACGGCCGCCTCACAGACGCGCTCACGCAGGTCGCTCAGATGCTCAGCCTGGTGAATCGCCTGCGTCACCGGACGGAGCAGGGTCCGTTGCTGGGCCATTCAATCGCTTCCAGTGCTGCTGTTCGGGATGTCACGGAACGCGACCCGGAAGTCATCGGCGCCGAACTCCGTCACCGTGTCGTCGATTCGGTCGCGCAGTTGGCCGATGCGGTCGACGAGCTGCTCGTAGGACTCGTCGAGTTCCACGTCGCCGTCCTGGGCCTCCGACTCGAGGAGCGCACGCTTCGACATCAGTGAGTAGAGCTCCTGGAGGTGGTCGCCGTACGTAGACCGGTCGACGAGCGTGTCGACCACGTCGTGGAGGTCGTCCTGGTCGATCGGTTTGATGAGGTACTCGTCGAATCCGAGTTCGACCACGTCGGTGTTCGGGCGGACGCCGGTGACCATCGCCACGCGGCAGTTGTACTCGGCGGTCCGGATGCGGTCGAGCACCTCCTCGCCCGAGAGCCCTGGCATCCGGCGGTCGAGCAGCACTACGTCGACTCCTTCGTCCAGCCTATCGAGTGCGACCTCACCGGTGGTGGCCGTATCGACCTCGTACTGGCCGGAGAGCCACGCGGCGTACACGTCCGTGAGCGCCTCGTCGTCGTCCACGACGAGAACACGTTCCCCTTCGTCGGTCATGTGAATTCGCTGCGTCTCGAGTATCTGGCTAACCAGACATGTTAAATGTTTCTCCTGTGAGGCGCGAATCTGGTGGCGACGGGGCCGAATCGGCGTGCAAAACGGTTATAGGCCTTTCCCTGTCCTGAGGTTATCTTCCTCGAATCGTTTGGGGAGCCAAAAAGTCCGATATTTCCAGAATATAGCGATTCTCGCCCCCGTTTTGAGTGTGTTAACCATCCACAAAACCGCGAAAGGTTTAAGTATGTGTCGGCACTACCCAGTAGTACGTCAACACGAGCGGTAACGTTCCGTCGATCCACAACCCGCTCGGCGATTCAACCCATAATGAGTGACACCAAAATCCGAACGTACTCCAGTGACCAGCGACAGACCGAAGAGGAGTCCACAGTAGAGAACGAGAACCACGAGTCGTTCACCTGCCCCGAGTGTAGCGGGCGGGTCGTCAACGACGAGGAGCACGGCGAGTCCGTCTGCACCGAGTGTGGACTGGTCGTCGAGGAGGACAGCATCGACCGGGGGCCGGAGTGGCGCGCGTTCAACTCCAACGAGAAGGACAGCAAGAGCCGCGTCGGCGCCCCGACGACGAACATGATGCACGACAAGGGGCTCTCGACGAACATCGGCTGGCAGAACAAGGACGCCTACGGCAACTCGCTGTCCTCCAATCAGCGCCAGAAGATGCAGCGCCTCCGCAAGTGGAACGAGCGCTTCCGCACCCGCAACAGCAAGGAGCGCAACCTCAAGCAGGCCCTCGGCGAGATCGAACGGATGTCCTCGGCGCTCGGCCTCCCGAAGGAGGTCCGCGAGACGGCGTCGGTCATCTACCGACGCGCACTGAGCGAGGACCTGCTGCCCGGGCGCTCCATCGAAGGCGTCGCCACCAGCGCGCTCTACGCCGCCGCGCGACAGATGCAGACGCCGCGGTCCATCGACGAGGTGGCCAACGTGAGCCGCATCGACGCGATGGAGTTCAAGCGGACGTACCGCTACATCGTCCGCGAACTCGGCCTTGAGGTCGCGCCCGCGGACCCCGCGAGCTACGTGCCGCGGTTCGCCTCCGAACTCGACCTCCCCGACGAGGTCGAGCGCCGCGCCCGTGAACTGCTCGACAACGCCCAGAAGGACGGCGTCACCAGCGGGAAGAGCCCCGTCGGTCTCGCCGCCGCGGCCATCTACGCCGCCAGCCTGCTCACCAACCACAAGGTGACCCAGAGTCAGGTCAGCGACGTCACGGACGTGAGCGAGGTCACCATCCGGAACCGCTACCAGGAGCTCCTGGAAGCGACCGAAGTCGCCGCGTAGAACACGTTCTACTCCCGTTCGGTGTTTTTCCAGACCGTTCCACCGCGTAGCGACCGCTCCGCTCAGACCGTTTCGCCCGCACGCACCGGTGCTGGCAGGCGGTTGTCCTGGGGCGGGAGCGCACAGGCGAAGTTGTCGCTGTACGCACAGAAAGGATTGTACGCGAGGTTGAAATCGAGGACGACGTCGTCGCGGGTCTCCGCGTCGCCGACGGCCACGTCGAGGTAGCGGCCGCGGCCGTACGACTCCTCACCGTTCGTCTCGTCGGCGAACGGCACGAACAGCGTCTCCTCGCCCTCGACGCGGAACGCCTCGAGCGTGTGGTGGTCCCCGTGGAGGTCGAAGCCGAAGACGGCGACGCGGTCGTACTCCGCCGGCGGGCCGCGTGTCGTCTCCAGTTCCACCGTCTCCGGGGTGCCCGCGCGACTGAATTTGGCGACCACGCGGTAGTCGAGGTCGGGGTCGAAGTAGTCCAGCCCCGAGAACGAGTCGCGGTCGTCGGGCGGGATGGGGGACTGGTCGTGGTCCCCGAAGAAGTCGTCTTTCTCGTCACGGTGGCGGCGGATCCGGTCCCGCCACGCCCCCTCGTCGAAGTTCTCGGCGCTCATGCGTACGGATTCGAAGTTCTGTGTGGTAACGTTGACGGCTCCACTGGGTGACGAATACCTTTTCCCCTCTCCCCTTCTGGTAGGCGTATGAACCTTCTAGAGGGAAGCTCGGGCGGCGGTCAGCTGGTCCGGACCGCCCTCTCGCTGTCGGCAGTCACGGGTGAACCGTTCCGCATGCGTCACGTCCGGCGCGCTCGCGCGAACCCCGGTCTCCAGGCCCAGCACTGCGCGGCCATCGAGACGGTCGCGGCGGTCTGCAACGCCGAAACCGATGGCGTGGAGGTCGGCTCCGAATCGTTCACGTTCGAGCCCGACGCCATCGAGGCGGAGGACGACGAGGAACTCGTCTTCGGCGGGAGCACGTCCGTCGAGGTCGGCACCGCGGGGAGCGTCCCGCTCGTCTTCGACGCGCTCCTGCCGGTCGCCGTCGCCCTCGACGAGGAGTTCACGGCGCGACTGGAGGGCGGCACGGACGCCAAGTGGGCGCCGCCGTTCGACTACTTCCGACACGTGAAACTGCCGCTGCTGGCCGAACACGGCCTCGACGCCGAGACCACCCTCGACCGGCGCGGCTACTACCCCCGCGGCGGCGGGAAGGCGACACTGACCATCCGACCGTCGACGCTCGACGCGCTCGACGTCACCGAACGCGGCGACCGCCAGTCCCTCACCGCGTACTCCGTCGCCGACGACGACTCCACGGACGCAGAGGTCGCGGAACGGCAGCTACAGGGCGTTCCCGAGGACGCAGAGCAGCAGGCCGACTACGGCGAGGCCGACTGCTCCGGCTCGGCGCTCGTGCTCGCCGCGGAGTACGAGCACTCCCGGGCGGGCTTCGGCGAACTCGGCGAGATGGGCGTCGAGGCGGAGACGGTCGGCGAGAAGGCGACCGAGCGGTTCGAGGCGTTCGAAGACGGCGACGCCGCGGTGGACGCACACATGGCGGACCAGCTGCTACCGTTCCTCGCACTGGCGGGTGGCGAAATCCGCGTCCCCGAGGTCACCTCCCACGTCGAGACGTGCATCGACCTGCTCGCGGAGTTCGGCTACGAGCTGACCGTCGAGCAGGACGGCGACTCCGTGCTCCTCTCGGCGTAGCTCAGAGTTCCGGGTGGAGTCGGTCGCTCCCGTGGGCCTCGAGGAACAGCTCCGTCGTCGGGTGGAGCGGCTCCGGCGGGGCGTCCAGAGAGAACCAGTCCAGTCGGTCTCGTTTCTCCGGTTCGCGGCCCAGGTCTGGTTCGCCGTCCGCGGGGCCGGCGACGCCGACGACCGTCCACGACGTCCCGCTGCCGTAGTGACTGTCGTGGTCGAAGAGTGCGACGACGCGCTCGGGGTGGAAGTCGAGACCGGTCTCCTCACGCACCTCGCGTCTCGCGGCCTCGACGGTGGTCTCCCCGGCCGTCTTCCCGCCGGCGAGTAACCCCCAGAGGCGGCCGTCCTCATCTTCGGCGGTACGACGCTCAAACAGCACGCGACCGTCGCGCTCCACGGCGGCGACGACGCCGACGCGCACGTCCTGGCCTTCGCTGAGTGGGGAGGGCATCGTCCGGGGATTCGGCAGGCACTCCGTATCGGTTTCGGTTCAGAGGAACGGGACCGCGAAGCCGGCGGTGGTGGCGCTGATGACCAGCCACCCCGCGAAGTTCCACCACGGGACCCCGCGCCGTCGTGGACCGGGCAGGTCGTCGGTGTACGTCCAGTACCCCTTCTCGACGCCCTGGTGGTCGACGAGCACGTCGTAGGTGGTGGCGAGAACGGCGCCGAGCGCGACGGCCGCCCAGCCGTCGGTGGCGAGCAGCGCGACCCGGAAGGCGACGTAGACGGCGCCTGTCCAGCCAAGCAGGACGTAGAGCGGAACGCCCAGGAGTTTCGGGCCGACGTGGTGTTCGAGCAGTCCCAGGTTGATGACGACTGCCTCCGCGGCGAACGCGACCACGGCGCCGCCGCCGAACAGCGCGACGGTGGCGTCGAGCGGCCACGTCAGGAACGCGTGAGCGAGGGCGACGAGGCCCACTGCCGCCGTCGTCGCCGCGAACGTCCGGGAACTGGTAAATGCCATGACCGCCTCTCTCGACCGTACCGACTAAAATCCAGGCGCCGGTCTGAGCAGCAAAGTTGGGCTAAACCGTCGTGAGAGAGTGACCCCGGAAGCAGTAGGATGCCCCCTTCCGGAGGGCAGTTGGCTCACTCGGAGATGCCGTAGCCGCGCTTGAACAGCAGTAGATTGATGGAGAGCACGGCGACCGTCGCGGCGGAGAGCACCGCCAGCGACGTGTTCGGGTCGATCTCGGTGACGCCGATCATCCCGTAGCGCACGCCGTTGACCATGTACACCATCGGGTTGAACAGCGAGACCGTGCGCCAGAGCGGCGGGAGGACATCCAGCGAGTAGAACACCGCGCCGAAGAACACCAGCGGACGGAGGATGAACTGGTTCATCACGGTGAGGTGGTCGAAGTCGTCGGCCGAGAGCCCGCCGATGACACCGAGACCACCGAACAGGACGGTGATTATCAGGAGGAAGCCGAGCAGGTAGAACGGGTTGGCGACCTGGGGAGTGGTGAACAGCAGTCCGACCGCGACGATGAGCAGCGCGGTGACGACGCCACGCACGGCACTCGCGGTCACGTACGAGGCGACGATGCTCCCGTGGGACATCGGCGAGGTGATGACCTCGTCGATGTACTCGTTCCAGCGCCCGTGGAAGATGGAGAACGACGCGTTCTCGAAGGCGTCGGAGATGGCGCCGAGGACGACCAGCCCCGGGAGCACGAACTGGATGTAGCTCACGCCAGCGATGCTCCCGATGCGACTCCCCAGGATGACACCGAACACGGAGAAGTAGAGGGTGTTGGTGATTATGGGGGGGAGGAACGTGTTGTAGGGGCGCCTGACGAACCGAAGTATCTCGCGCCGGATCAGGCTCTTCAGCTGGGTGCGCTGTTTCACGCCGACCACCCGTGAGAGCGACCGCTCACGCGACCACCTCGGCGTCCTCGGATTCCCCGGTTTCGTCGCCGGTCCGGGTCATATCCACGAACACCTCTTCGAGGCTCGTGCGGGCGATGTCGACGTCGACGACGCGGTGCCCGTCGGCCTCCAGTCGGCGGATGGCGGCCGGCACCGCCTCGCTCCCGCTGGTCGCGCGCATCGTGACGGTGTCGCCGTCGAGTTCGACGCTGTCGATGGGGTCGCCCGTGATGTCCGGGATGGCCGTGGCGGGCGCTGCGAGCGTGAGCGTCACCGTGTCGGTGCCGCGCTCGGTGAGTTCGTCGGGCGTGGCGACGGTGACCTTCCGTCCGGAGTCGACGATGGCGACCTGGTCACAGAGGCGCTCGGCCTCCTCGATGTAGTGGGTGGTGAGGAGGATAGTGGTGCCGTCGTCGTTCAGCTGGCGGATGACGCTCCAGAGGTCGCGGCGCAGTTCCACGTCGACGCCCGCGGTGGGTTCGTCGAGGATGAGCAGGTCGGGGTCGGTGACCATCGCGCGCGCGAGCATGAATCGGCGCTTCATCCCGCCGGAGAGCCAGTCGAAGCGCGTGTCCTCCTTGGCCTCCAGGCCGACGGTCTCGAGTGCCGCGAGCGCGCGCTGCTCGGCCGCCTCCTCGGAGACACCGTGGTAGCCCGCCTTGTGCATCAGGACCTCCCGGATGGGGAAGAAGCGGTCGACGTTGAACTCCTGTGGAGCGAGGCCGATGGCGTCCCGCGCCGCCCGGTAGTCGTCCTCGACGTCGTGGCCGAACACCTCGGCGGTCCCGCTGGTCTTGCGCACGAGGCCGACGAGTGTCTCGATGAACGTCGTCTTCCCAGCGCCATTCGGGCCGAGCAGTCCGAAGAACGAGCCCTCGGGGACGGTCAGCGAGAGGCCGTCGAGCGCCCGGACGTCCCCGTACTCCTTGACGAGGTCGTCGGTGCGTATCGCCGGTGGCATTGACTAGGTGGGAGTCGCGTGACGCGGTTAAGCGTCCCGAAACGAGTCAGTGCTGCGCCCTGACGACGACGTGCTCCTCGCCCGTGGCTACCGTCTCGACCCGGGAGAACGCCCGGTCCAGGGGGAGTTCGAGGGCCTCGTGGTGGACGGCGAGAAACTTCCCGCTCGGACGGAGGACGTCGCTCGCCCGGTCGAACAGGTCGTGGAGGACGCTCGTCCCGACGTGTGTCGGCGGGTTCGACACCACGAGGTCGAACGTGTCGGCCGGCAGACCGGCGCCGCAGTCGGCCGTCTCCACGCGGCCGTCGAGGGCGTTCGCGTCGAGTGTGCGCCGCGTGCAGGCCGTCGCTACCGCGCTGTCGTCGGTGAACCACGTCTCGCATCCCCTGTCCGCGGCGACCACGCCGAGCGGTCCGTAGCCACAGCAGAGGTCGAGCACGGCGTCCGCGGGGTCGGGAGCCATCGTCTCGGCGAGCAGTCGCGTCCCGTGGTCGACGTGGCCGCCTGAGAACACGCCCGGGTACGTTGCGAAGGTGAACTCGCCGCCAGCGACCGAGTCGCTGAACTCGTCGAAGGCGGCGTACTCGACGGCCGGCAGTTCCGCGGGCCGCTCCGCGCGGAACAGGCGAACGCCCTCGCGCTTGTCGACCCGGTCGACGTCCCCCGCGAGGTCCGCGAGCGTCGTCCGGTACCGCTTCCCGCCTTCCTTGGGGTGGGCGGCGAGGTAGAGTTCGGCCCCCGGTCGCAGCGCGGCGAGCGCGTCCGCGAGGTGCTGGTTCACGGCGTCCACTGGGTCGTAGTCACGGGGCGCGTAGGCGACCACGTCGAATCGACTGTCACCGGTCGCCTCACTGAGCGTGGACGCGAGCGCGACGTCTCCCGCCACGTCGTTGGCGGCGAGGTTACGCTCGCAGAGCCGGGCCGCCCGAGCGCTCGTCTCCGCGAGGAGCGTCCGGCCCGATGGCGAGAGCGCGCCGAGGACAGTACCGACGACGCCGTAGTTCGCCGCGGGGACGAGCAAGTCGGCGTCAGCGACGGGGTCGACGTGTTCCAGTAGAAGGAGGTCGGCTGCACGGAAGGCGTCCGGCGAGGCGGCGCCGGTGGCGGCCGAGAAGACGAACTCGTCGGGGCCGCGGTCGGCGTGCGAGCGGAGGCGGTGTTCGTGGGCACTCGCGTCCCTGGGCATACTCGCAGTTCCGTGCGGTCGCGCAAAAACGACCCGGTGTACCCCGGAGGAATCAGGCCGCGACGGCGTCCGTATCGTCGGCCGGCGCCGACCCCGGTGCGAGCACAACCCGGGTCTCGTAGATGAGCGTCGAGTGCTGGTAGGTCACGTCCACGGTGGCGCTGTAGATGGCGGGTGTGAACGTCGGGTAGTCACCCGAGTCGGCGTCGGCGTACGCGCTCGCGGGGAGCGCCGACTGGTTGTCCAGGACCACCTGGTAGCGCCCCAGCGCGTCGTCGCCGTTAGTCACCTCGATGCGGTACGGCGCGCTGACGTTCTCCGCGAACGTCCAGTTCGAGACGGCCTGACTCTCGACGGTGCCCTCCGTCACGTCCATCGTGACGTTCGCGCCGAAGTCGGTGTCGCTCCAGACGACGCTCCCGTTCCGCGACACCGCCACGTCCGTTCCGCCGCTCCCGTTGCCGACCGCCTCGACGCTCCACGACGCGGTTCCGTCGGTCACATTCAGCTTGAACGGTACAGTGTCACTGGTCGGGTTCGCCTCGACGTGGAACCGCCGCGCGTCGGCCACGTCTGTCGCCATCGTCCAGTCCGGTGTGCCGTTCGCGTCCGAGAAGTTCCGCTGCTCGAACTGGTGGACGCGGGTGCCGTTGGTCACCGATACGAGCGAGGTGCTGGTGACGCTCCCACCCGCCGCCGTAAGCCGCGAGGCGTTCCCGTCCCACGTCTCGACGCCCGCCGCGAACGAGTCCCTGAGGGTCGCGTAGTCCGCATTGTCGTGGCGGTTCACCTCCGAGAGCAGGCCCCCGACGCCGCGCTCGACGGCGTTCTCGAAGCCGACGGCGTCGTCCGCCGTGCCGTGGTTGCGGGTGGCGAGGTTCTCCGTGAACACCACCGCGTTGAGCACGAGCGCCAGCGCGACGAACGCTACGGCGAGACCGAGTCCCGCGACGAGGAGCAACTGGCCGCGCCGGTCCCGGGAGTTCATCTGTTCGCCCCGTTGCGGGCGGGGCACAAAAGGGTTGCCGCACCCGGGGGGTGCTGCCGGCTCGGCGCAGACGTCCAGCAACGCACCACCGGCGGCGAACCCCGGACGCTTTACCGACACCGCGCCAACGACCGGTCATGCGCGTCGTACTGCTGGGCGCGGGGTCGCTGGGGTCGCTGTTCGGCGGCCTGCTCGCGACCGCCGGCGCCGACGTGACGCTGCTCGGCCGGGACGGCGACCACATCGACAGCGTGGCCGCCGACGGCCTCAGACTCTCGCATCCCGACGGTCGCACGGAGACGGTCCGCGTCGAGACGGCGACCGATCCTGCGGCGGCGAGCGACGCCGACCTGCTGGTCGTCTGCGTGAAGAGCTACGACACGGACGAGGCGATGCGGGGGGTCGCTCCGCACCTCAACGACGCCGACGTGCTCACGGTCCAGAACGGTCTCGGAAACGCCGAGACCATCGCGGAGTACGTCCCCCGGGAGCGCGTCATCGACGGGACGACCGCCCAGGGCGCCACGGTCGAAGGCCCCGGGCACGTGCGGCACGCCGGCGGGGGCGAGACGACTATCGGACGCCGCTTCGCACCGAACGACGACACCGTCCTGGCGGTGGGCGAGCTGCTCACTGACGCGGGCGTCGACACTACCCCTACAGAGGACCCGGAGACGGCCGTGTGGACGAAGCTGCTGGTCAACGCCGGCGTCAACGCCGCGACGGCGCTCGCGCGGGTGCCGAACGGTGCGCTCGTCGAGGACGCACCCGGCGAGCGACTGCTCCGCCGCGCGGTCGAGGAGGGGGTTTCCGTCGCGCGGGCAGAGGGCGTGGACGTCCCGGAGAACGCCGTTGAGCGCGCCCGGGCGGTCGCGGAGCGGACGGCGACGAACCGCTCGTCGATGCGCCAGGACGTCGAGAGCGGGGCGCACACCGAAATCGAAGCGCTGAACGGCGAACTCGTGCGGCGGGCGGACGAGCACGGCGTGGACGCACCAGTGAACGAGACGCTCACTGACCTCGTGCGACTCGCAGAGAGTAGGTCCGACGAGGACTGAGACGCGCCACTGTCCGGAGTGCGGCGAATACGCCGACTTCACGCGTTCACTCCGGCGAGTTCCGGCGCTGAACCCAGGTTCTGCCGACGAGACCGAGACCGACGAGTGCGAGCACCGCGACGACGGCCAGCGCAGGCCGGTTGGTTGCGGCGGCGGCCACCGCGGTGAACAGCGACTCCCGGCGGCCGTAGTAGACGACTGCACCCGCGGCCGCGTAGAACGCGACCGTCCCGACCGCCGTGAGGACGCCGAATCGCCGCCAGTCCATGTTGGCGACGCCGGCCGGGATGGAGATCACCGACCGCAGCACGGGGAGGAACCGCCCCCAGAGCACCGACGACTGCCCCCACTTCTGGAACCACTGCTGCCCGCGTTCGACGCGCTCGTCCGATATCCGGAGGTGGTCCCTGAGCCAGGCTGCTCTGCCGACGCGCGTGTCGTGGAACACGGAGAACGGGACGAACGCTCCGACGGTCCCGCCGGCGCCCGCTGCGGTCACGAACACGAGGAAGGAAGCGGGGTCGGTGATGAGCACCGCGGCGGCCGCCGGCACGACGATCTCGCTCGGGAGGAACGGGAACAGCATCGACGACTCGAGGAACGTGAACAGGAGCAACGCCAGTGGGCCGTAGAGGCGCAGGAGCCCGAGGGTGACCGACTCGATGTCCACCATGACTGGGCGTACGCCACCCTCGCGTAACAGGGCTGTGGCGCTCCCGCTCGTCAGGCCTCGGAGGGCCGGGGGCAGTCGTAGGTGTCGCGGACGGTATCCGCCAGCACGGAGTCCCTGTGGAGGACGAGGTAGACGACCACGAAGTCGTGTTCGAGCGGACGGAAGACGAACACCTCGTGGTCGCAGTCCTCGGCTTCGTCGAGGCGGTCGAGCAGCGGTTCGAGCGGGAGCGCGCCGGTCCGAATCTCCTCGAAGACGTCCCGCTCGCCGGCCTGCTCGGCGAACGCGTACACCGCGCCGTTGGGCTCCCCGTCCGTGCTGAACGTGGGGCGGCCGGTAACGCCCACCCCCTCCTGGTGGGCCTCCTCCATCGTCTCGAGTGCGGCCTCGAAGAGCCCGCTGACGCCGTTCTTGAACGTGAACAGCGTCCGCTCCTCGATTTCGCAGTCGACGAAGCGCGCCTCGCCGTCGTCCCAGGCGAGCGTCGCCGCGACGAGGTAGCCCGGACGGAGCGCCTCGACCGTCTCCGCGAGCGACCCCTCGCAGTCAGCGGCGACCCGGACTGGCTCGTGGTCCGCGCGGTCGAGCAACAGCAGGTCCCCGGGGTGGTCGGGCGCCGGCCCGAGAACTCTGAATCTGCTCTCCGTCGTGGTCTCCATGGGTCGACGTTGCCAGCGAGCGGGGAAAAGCGCATCCGTCTCGGCTGGCGTTCCGGGTGGCCGTGCCTCTGAAAGCCGGCAATTGCCGTTCGCGGAGTAGCGGCATAAGTGAGCGCTCGTGGGCACCCGTTGCCACGTTTACACCACGGGCGAACCACCGAGTGGTCCGAAACCACTTCACCCCTGGCCGTCAATCCGGGCCCATGGAACACGACGTCTGCATCGTCGGGGGTGGCTGTGTCGGCATCTCCACGGCCTACCACCTGGCGACGCGGGCGGACCTGGACGTGGGTGTGGTGGAGAAGGAACACCACCTCGCCGCCCACCAGAGCGGCCGGAACTCGGGAGTCCTCCACCCGGGGTTCAACTACGAACCGGGCACCCAGAAGGCCGAGTTCGCCGTCGAAGGCACGCGCCGCATGAAGGCGTTCTGCGCTGAGCACGACGTCCCCTGCGAGGAAGTCGGCGTGGTCGTCGCCGCCCGGACGCAGGCCGAGGAGCGCCGCCTCGACGAACTCGCCGCGCAGGCGGACGCAAACGGCGTCGAGGCGACCGTGGTCGGCCAGGAACACCTCCGGGAACTCGAACCGGAGGCCGCGGGCCGGGCGGCGCTGCACTGTCCCGCCGCCGCGTCCGTCGACGCCCAGCAGTACGTCTACGCGCTCGCCCGGGAGGCCCGCGAGGCGGGCGTCACCGTCCACCTCGACACGCGCGTGACCGGACTCGAACGCACTGCGAGCGGCTACCGTGTGGCGACGGACGCCGGCCCGTTCGACGCCGGCGTGGTGGTGAACGCTGCCGGACTGCAGGCCGACCGCATCGCGCACTCGGTCGGAGTCGGCGAGGACTACCGAGTCGTGCCGTTCCGCGGCGAGTACTACGAGGTGACACCGGACCGCCGCGGCCTGGTGAACTCGATGATCTACCCGACGCCCGACCCCGAGTTGCCATTCCTCGGCGTCCACTTCACGCGGCGCGCGGACGGGTCGGTCATCGTCGGTCCGAACGCGGTGCTGGCGTTCGGCCGCGAAGCGTACGAGAACACGGACGTGAACCTCCGGGACCTCCGGGACGCACTCGGCTACGAGGGGTTCTGGCGACTGTTCGCGTCACCCAAGATGGTGCGCGTCGCGGCGGCCGAACTGGGCAAGTCGTTCTCGAAGCCGCGGTTCGCGGCCGCCGCGCGGCAACTGCTCCCGGCGCTCGAAGACGAGGATCTCGTGTCGAGTTACGCCGGGGTGCGGGCGCAGGTCGTCTCGCGGGACGGCGACCTGGTCAAGCAGCCGCTGTTCGTCGAAGAAGCGAACGCGGTGCACGTTCTCAACGCGGTGTCGCCGGGCCTGACCTGTTCGCTACCGTTCGGCGAACACCTCGCGAAGCGCGTGGAGACGCTGGCCTAAACGCGCCAGGCGACCACGGCGCCGAGGCGACCGACGCCGAACAGCCCGGCGAGGCCGGCAGTCACGACGACGGGGAACCCCAACAGGGCCAGCGCGAACGGGTGGGTGAGGGCGACGGCAAGCGGGGCGAGCGACGCGGAGACGGCGGCCACTGCGAGCAGGCCGACGAGCAGCACGCGCAGGGCGCGGAGCGCGGGCGATACCGGGTGGCGTCCGGGGGAGTGAGTGGTCGTTGTCATCAGTCTCTCCTCGTCTGTAGGGAGGGCCGCCACCCCGATAAGTGTCTGCAGAATTAAACTTCTGTCCGGCGCGAAACTGAAATCCAGTTCTGTCCGCGGTCTGGGAGGTCGTCAGTCCGCGGTCGTCCGCGCGCCGTCGCCGCCCGCCTCGGCGCAGCGGCGCTCGGTGTCGAGGACCTGCAGGTCGCCGTCGAGTGAGACCGTCAGCTCCTCCTCGTCGAGCGGGATTGTCACCGAGACGCGCACCGGGTCGTCCTCGAACGTCGTCGTCTCGTCGGTGACACACCAGCGCAGCGTCCAGTGCTTGCGGGTGTTCAGTTCGACGCCGTGGTCGGCGTGATAGGCGACCACCTTCGAGTCGTCCAGCAGCGAGAGGCCGACGGGCGAGGAGATGGTGTGCTGGCACTGCGCGCAGGTGTGGTCGACGCGGACGTCGCCGCCGAGTTTCTCCTCGACGTCGGGCGCCACGGTGGTGTCCATCCGCCCGCCGCACTCGGGGCAGACGCCGTCCGCCGCGAGGCAGTGGAGGTGGCGGACGCGCTGGTCGAAGGCGGCTTCGAGTTCGGTGGTCGTCCGGTTCCGGAGGCCGCCCGGCGGGAAGCCGTAGCGGCCGTACGTCGCCTCGCAGTCCGTGCAGCGGATGGCGAGCCGTTCGTCAGCGTAGCGACCCTCCAGACTGCCGCCGCAGTCGAAGCACTCGCCGGTGACGGGGAACTCCAGGGAGACGCGGTCGGTGAACGTCCCCGCGAGGATGGCCCGGACCACCTTCTCGCCGGCGTACTGGAACTCGTAGCCGCCTTCGACCTGCCGGACGAAGTGGTCGGTGAGCTTCGAGAGGTGGTAGTTGAACTGGGCGCTGTCCCGCATTCCGACACGCTTCCGGAGGTCGGAGAATGCCACCGGCTGGTCGGGCGCGAGCCACAGCTCCTGGAGTATTTGGATGCGCGTCTCGTTGCCGAGCAGTGCGAACGCCTCGGCCGGCGGAAGGCCGTCCTGCAGACAGCCGCTCTCGCCGTCGAGGCCGGCGCCGTCGATGGGTGTGTCGGAGCCGCTCATACGCGACGCTACAACGAACTGACCGATAAGCGTTCCCACAAACGAATTTTTGTTAGTCAGTAGACACCCGCGGCGGTCGCCACCGCGGCGACGCTCGCGAACGCGCCGAGGACGAGCAGGCCCACGTTCCAGAGCACGCTGTCGGCCGGCCCCGCGTCCAGCGAGAACCTGCTGTCGGTCAGCGGCCAGAGCAGTGGAACGCCCCGCGGCGTGAGCGCGTCGGCGAACAGGTGCGCGAGGATGGCGAACGCCGCCAGGCCGCCCACGCCGGGCGCCAGCAGTTCGCGTGAGGCCAACTCCACCGGGGCGAACCAGACGGCGGCCCAGGCGGCCGCGCCGACGAACGCGGCGAACGCGAGCGTGTGCGTCACGCCGCGGTGGGCCAGCAGCGGAATCGAGAGGTCGACGTCCGGCAGCAGCGTCAGTGCCACCACGAGGCCGGCGCCCGCCACGCCGGCCGCGAAGCGACCCTGGGAGGCGAGTACGTAGAGTACAGGGGCGTAGGAGAGCAGCGCGACGCCGTAGTGACCACTCCGGTGCACAATCGACGGAGGCGGCGGGGGTAGTAGAACGTTCCGGCCCCTCCCCGGGATTCTCTGGTGGTTGCAAACTTGCACCCAGCGTGCACCCAACGTGACGGCAACGCTCGGGTTCTTGCCTGCGTCGTGGCAGGACCCGGCCACAATTGCGACTTACGTGCAGGGAAATACCTGTCGTATGTCGAACGAACGGCCGGACGGAGTGCGGGGACTGCTGCTCGGATTTCTCGTCGTGCTCGTCACGGCGCTCGTCGTCACGTCGCCCGTGACGGCCGCCGTAGCGACGCCGACGACGGGGGCGAGCCGGGTGGGGACAGTAGACCGCTCCACACCAGTCCTGCCAGCAACACCGAACGGCGAGACGGAGGCCCGGCAGGCGACCCAGGAGATCGACTCCTGTACTGTCATCACGGAACCCGGGCGCTACGAGTTGACCAGCGACGTCCGCAGCGAGATGACGGACGCCTGCATCCACGTCCGGGCGAGCGACGTCGTCCTCGACGGGAACAACCACACGATAGCCGGGAACCGGACGAACGACAGCGTCGGCGTCCTCGTCTACCGTGGGACGCCCGGGTCCTCCGTAGCCCTGAACGAGACGCTCTCCTCGGTCACGGTCCGGGACCTCCGCGTCACCGACTGGGGTGACGGCGTCGCCGTCGGCGACATCGCGGGCACCGACACGGAGGCGCGCCTCGAGGACGTGGTCGCGACCAACAACACCCGCGCCGGCGTCAGGCTGACGGAGGCCGAACGCGGCAGCCTCCTGAACGTCACCGCAACGGAGAATCGGAACGGACTCACGTTCTGGGAGGTCAGCGACACGACCGTCCGGAACGTCACCGCCAGCGACAACGACCAGCTCGGCTTCGGGCTCTACCAGAACGTCGAGGACAACACGTTCAGGAACGTGACCGCGACCGGGAACGGCCCGGCAGGATACGCTTCGGCCGGCATCTACCTCTCGACAGACGTGGTGGACAACCGCATCGTGGACGCCTACGTGGCGAACAACGACGGGCCGGGCATTCGGTTCTCCGACAGCTTCCGGAACGTGCTGCGCGACGTGGTCGTCGAGTCCAACGCAAACCGCGGGCTCTTCGGTGCCCGCGCGAGCGGCGAGTCCCTCCAGAACGTGACCGTCAGGGACAACGGCGGACCGGAGGTCGAGATCGTCGGCGGCGGCCTGAACGCCGACGGCCTGCGAATCGGCCAGGTCGCCTCGCTGTCCTTCCGGGACGAGGCCATCGTTCTGGAGCCGTTCGACACCGCGGACCTCGCGACGACGCCCCCGAACTCGCGGCCGGCCGACAGCGGGGTCGAACTCTCGAACGTCGCGGACGAGGTGACGCTCACGTTCGAGTACGAGGGAGAGGGCGCACAAGCGAGGCTCTGGCGACAGGACGGCTCGGACTGGGAGGTCGTCACCGACGTGAGCGTCGATAGGTCGGCGAGCACCATCACCGGGACCGTCAGCGGAGACGGCCGGGTGCTGGTGGCGCAGTCGACGGTGAATCGATCCACCGAGAACGGGACGGAGGATAATCCGGCCAACAGCGAGAGCGAGGACAATCCGGCCAACAGTGGGAACGAAGGCAGTTCGGCCAACAGCGGGAACGAAGGCAGTTCGGCCAACAGCGGGAACGAAGGCAGTTCGGCCAACAGCGACAACGAGGACAGTTCGGCCGACAGCGGGACCGGAGTGAGCGGGACGGACGCGACGCTCGTCGTCCGCTCTCTCCGCGAGGACGCCGACTTCAGCTACGAGTTCGTCGTCGAGGGCTCCGCCGAACCGCACGCGACCGACGACCTCTCCGCCGACAGCGAGGACACCGTGACCGAGAACGACGACGGGACTGTCACGGTGACCGGGTCGACCGGCGACGCCGCGGGTGACGCATTCCTCGTCACCGGAGAGATCGTCGAGTTCTCCATCGACGGCGTCGACTCCGGCTACGAACTCACGTTCGACGGTGAAGACGTCACCGAGCGGTTGACCGGCAGCGACGGACAGGCGGCCGGCACTGGCGTGAGCGGGACGGACGCACCGTTCGTCGTCCGCTCTCTCCGCGAGGACGCCGACTTCAGCTACGAGTTCGTCGTCGAGGGCTCCGCCGAACCGCACGCGACCGACGACCTCTCCGCCGACAGCGAGGACACCGTGACCGAGAACGACGACGGGACTGTCACGGTGACTGGGTCGACCGGCGACGCGGCGGGCGACGCGTTCCTCGTCTCAGGTGAGATCGTCGAGTTCAGGCTCACGGGCGCCGGGTCTGGGTACGAACTCGTCTTCGACGGTGAGGACGTGACGGACACACTCACTGCCGACGGGGAGAGTGGGTCCGACACCGTCTCGCAAACTGGACTCCTGCGGAGTGCGCTCCTCGCCGGGTCCGACGTCGTGTTCGGTGACGTCCCGGCGCAGGTAGCGGGGAGTTAAGGTCCGCGGCGGCCGACCCGCGAGTATGGACAACTTCGAGGACCGAACCCGGCGCTGTCAGCGACGCCTCGACGAGCGCGGCGCGGCGGGGGTCGTGCTGTTCCCGAGCCAGAACCTCTACTACCTCGGCGGCTTCCACGAGGAACCCTCCGAGCGCCACCTGTTCCTCTTCGTGCCAAGCGAGGGTGAGCCGGCGTTCGTCGCGCCCGAACTGTACGGCGAACAGATCCGGGACGAGACCTGGGTCGAGGACCTGCGACTCTGGGCGGACGGCGACGACCCCGTGGAACTAGTCGGCGAGACAGCCAGCGACCTTGGGATGGCCTCGGGCGAACTGCTCGTGGACGCGACGATGTGGGCGCGGTTCACGCAGGACCTGCGAGGGGCGCTCCCGGACGCCGAGTGGGGGCTGGCCGACGAGGTGCTCGGTCCGCTGCGCGTGCGCAAGGACGCCGCGGAACTCGACGCGCTCCGGCGCGCCGGCGAGGTGGCCGACGCCGCGATGCGTGACGTCCGAGAACTCGGAGACGACGCGGTGGGGATGACCGAGGCCGAACTCGCCCAGTACGTCGAGGAGCGCCTCGCCGCCCACGACGGAGACGGTCCCTCCTTCGGCATCATCGCGGGCAGCGGGCCCAACGGCGCCAAACCCCACCACCGCCACGGCGACCGCGAAATCGAGTCGGGGGACCCCGTGGTGTTCGACTTCGGGACGCGCGTCGACGCCTACCCGAGCGACCAGACCCGGACGGTGGTGCTCGCGGGCGACCCGTCGTCGGAGTTCGAGACGGTCCACGACGTCGTCCGCGAGGCACAGCAGGCCGCGGTCGATGCCGTAGAACCCGGCGTGACAGCCGACGCGGTGGACGCGGCGGCCCGCGAGGTCATCGAGGCCGCGGGCTACGGCGAGGAGTTCGTCCACCGCACCGGCCACGGCGTCGGCCTCGACGTCCACGAAGAGCCCTACATCGTGGCGGGGAATGACCGCGAACTGGAGGCGGGGATGGTGTTCTCCGTCGAACCGGGCGTCTACCTCGAGGGCGAGTTCGGCGTGCGCATCGAGGACCTGGTTGCGGTCACGGAGGACGGCTGCGAGCGGCTGAACCACACCGACCGCGGCTGGTGAACGTAGTACGGCTCGACGTAACGATACAGACGCCCCAGCCCACTGACCTGTGCGAGATTTTATAACCGGCTAGTGTCGTGTTGGAGACCGTATGCCGTACTGTTCGAACTGTGGAGGCGACGTCGGCACGAGCAACGCGTTCTGCCAGTCCTGTGGAGAGTCGCTGGGGTCGGACGCGACTGGCGGGGGACAGGCAGCGAGCGGTGGCGAGTCCGGGGCGAGCGGTCACCAGCGAACGTCCACCGGAGAGCGTTCGGCAATCGAGGAGTTCCCGTTGCGACTGGGGTTTGTCGCGGGCATCGGAGCCTTCGCCGCGGGCTACCTGTTCACGTACGCCAGGAAGTCGGGGGAAGCACTCGACGCCGTCGGAAGCCTGCCGTCGCAGATCTCGTCGACACCCGAACCGTGGCAGGCCGTCGGCTGGGTGTTCATGGCGATGCACCACGCCACCGTCGAGGTCACCGGGTCGGCGGGGTCGCGGTCCGTGTCTGAGAGCCTGTCAGCGGGGGCGCTTGAGGAACAGTGGATGCTCCTCGTCCCGGCAATTGCGCTCGTCTTTGCGGGGTACTGGGTGGTGACACGTGCGCCAGACCACGCGAACGTCAGCGGCGCGAAAGCCGGTGCGTCGGTCGCCGCGGGCTACCTCGTCTGCGTCGTCGCCATCGCCTTCCTCTCGAAGTGGACGCTGAGTACGACGATGTTCGGCGAATCGGTCTCGATGGCCATCGGCCCGAAGTTCGTCGAATCCACCATCGTCGCGGGCATCGGGTACCCGGTCGTACTCGGTGCCGTCGGTGGCGTCATCGGAGAGTCCTGATTCGGCCGACCTTCTGCCGCCGGTTCCGACGGACGACGAAGAACTGCTCAGCCGTCTCCGAGCACGTCTGCCAGGTCCTCGCACCACGCGAGCAGGCGCTCGTCGTCGTCGAACCGGCCGGCGACCTGGAGGCCGACCGGGAGGCCGTCTATCTCGCCGGCCGGCAACCCGACCGCGGGGACGCAGGCGTGCGTCCACGGCACGTCCATCACCGGGTCGCCGGTCGAGTCGATTCCCGCCGGGGCCGGCCCCGGCGCCGACGGCGCGACCCAGGCGTCGAGTCCCCGCTCGCCCATCGTCTCCGCGAGGCTGTCACGGAGCGCCCGGCGGCCGTTCCGGCAGTCCACCAGCCGACCCACCGAGACGTCGCGGCCGTCGGTCAGCAGACCGGCGGTGCTGTCGGCGTAGTGGTCGCCGTAGTCGGCGTACAGTTCGTCGTGCGTGAGGGCGGCCTCTCCGGCGACCATGTCGTCGTGACGGTCGTTGACGCTCGCGACGTCCGAGAGCGCGTCTGTCCGCCGGATCTCGTAGCCGGCGGCCCGCAGGTCGTCGAGACGCGCCTCGAACTGTGCCAGCATCTCGTCGTCGGCCTGCGAGAGGTACGCGTCGTCCGGGACGCCGAGCACCGGCTTCGCGTCTGGGGTGGCGTCCTCCCAGTCGTCGTAGAACACGGGCGCCGCGTGGCGCGCACCGGCGACGTCCTGTGTGAAGTAGCCCGCGTGGTCGCCCGACTCCGAGAGTGGGACGATGCCGGCGGTCGGGATGCGGCCGTAGCTGGGTTTGACGCCGACGATGCCGCAGAACGCGGCCGGGCGCACGATGGAGCCGTACGTCTGCGTGCCGACGGCGAGGGGCGTTACGCCCGCGGCGACGGCGGCCGCGCTCCCCGAAGACGACCCGCCGGGCGTGTGGCCCAGGTCGTGGGGGTTCCGGGTCGGCCCGGGTTCGAAGTAGGCGAACTCGGCGGTGACCGTCTTCCCGAAGACGAGCGCGCCGGCGTCCAGGAGTGCGGACACGACGTCGGACTGCGGGCTGGCGAGCGCTTCGGGCGGCACCGAGGAGCCGGCGCGCGTCTCGAACCCGTCCACGTGGTAGATGTCCTTCACCCCGACCGGGACGCCGTACAGCGGCGGTCGGTCACCGTCGACGTACTCGTCCTCGACGGACTCGGCGGCGGCAAGGACGCGGTCGTTGCGCCCCTCCTCCGGGAGGAACGCGCGGATATCGTCTTCCGTCGCGTCGAGTCTGTCGAGTCGCGATTCGGCGTAGTCGGTGGGCGTCGTTCGGCCGTCGTGCAGGTCTGCGATCAGGTCTGCGAGTGGGTTGTGGTGTGTAGTCATCGTGAACCGAGAGGAAGAACGCGGAGTCAGTTCGCGGGCCGTCCGGCCCGGAGTGTGCTGCGATTCAGTACGGCAGGAAGTAGAGGCCGATCGCGAACACCGGCGTGAGCACGATGAGGATGATCATCGTGTAGCCGAGGATGTCGCGGGCCCGCACCTTCGTCAGGCCGAGGAGCGGAATCGCCCAGAACGGCTGGAACATGTTCGTCCACATGTCGCCGGTGCCGTAGGCGATGATTGCCTTCCCCGGCGAGACGCCGAGTTCGATGGCGGCACCGCCGATGATGCCCCCGATGATGCCCCACTCGCCGCCGCCGCTCGGGACGAAGAGGTTCATGACGCCGCCGAGCAGCCACGCGATGACGGGGAACGTGGCGGGAGTCGCGATGTCGAGCAGGCCTTCGGCGATGAGCGCGGAGAGACCGGAGCCGCTGATGATGCCGAGGATGCCGGCGTAGAACGGGAACTGCAGGATGATACCTGCGGCGCCCTCGGTCGCGTCCCGGATGGCCTCCATGTACGCCGATGGCGTCTTGTGGAGGAAGAGGCCGAGCGCGATGAAGATGAAGTTGAAGAGGTTGAGGTCGAGCGCCTCGCCGATGGTTCCCACCTGCGCGAGGTAGTCGACGATGTAGACGACCATCCCGAGGCCGATGAGGTATGCGATGATGCGGCTGTCGTTGATGCGGTCCGCGGGCGTGACCTGGTCGAGGGGGTCAACCTGGGCGGTCCCACCGTCGGCCTGCGGTTCGGGGTCGGTCGGTTCGTCGAGTGCGTCGAGGTCCTCGTCGTCGTCGAGGAGGCTCGGTGCGTACTCCTCGATGCCGGTCGCGTTCTCCTCGTTCGGCGCGAGGTAGTACAGCGTGATGGTGACCGTGACGAGAACCAGCACGGCGAGCCCGAACGCGTAGACCGTGAACACGGACTCCGAGAGCGGGACGATACCGATGGTGTCTACGAACGGGTGGTCATCAGTCGCCGAGAGCAGTCCGGCGCTCGAGGACGGCCCGACGTGCCAGATGACCTGGCTCGTGTAGCCCGCCGCGGCGAGCAGCGGGTAGTGGAACGTCTTCCCGCGCTTGTGGCCGGCGCGAGCGACGAAGATGGCGAAGATAGCGCCCACGATGAGGCCGACGCCCCAGTGGAAGTACCCGCCGATCATGCCGACGACGCCGGTTGCTGCTGCCGCCTGCGCGTTGTTGTCCGGCCACGACGCGAGACGGTCGAGGTAGCCGCTGACGAAGTCGGAGTCGGCGACCGCGTACCCCGTCACGAGGATGAGCACCATCTGCATCGCGAACGTGAGCAGTGTCCAGAAGCCGCCGTACCAGTTCCTGATGTTCTCCACCGGACCGTCCGGCGTCGCGAGGTTCGCCGCGATGTACGCGATGATCGTGAGTAACACCGCGAACAGGAACGGGTTCGGCACCCACTTCTCGGACCAGTTGGCCATCCGTTGCCCCATCGCCTGTACACGACTGCGGGATGTTGCCATAGAACGGAGACTATACCGAGTTGTGATAAAGCCTTGGGTGGAGGTAACATGGCGTCCGTTTTCTGTTAACATCTCTTACGGGGAGTGGAGCTACACCGACCGAGCGTCCGGCAGATTCGAACGGCTGTCCTGTGCGTTCGACCGCGGGTCCCGACCACCCCGAACCGTTTGACGGACCCCCAGTTCTTTCAACCCCCCACCGCGTAGCCGGCGCCGATGCGATGGAACCGTCGTTCGGACGTGTACGCCGGCTGGGTCGTCGTCACCGGCTGTTTCCTCGGGTCGTTCGTCGTCTTCGGGCTCTCGTACTCTTTCGGCGTGTTCTTCGAACCGGTCCTCGACGCCTTCGGCGCGCCACGGAGCACGACGTCCACGGCCTTCGGTGTCCAGACCGTAGCCCTCTACGTCGGCGCCGTCGGCATCGGTGCGCTCGTGGACCGCTTCGGCGCCCGCCGCATGCTCGTCCTGGGTACCGTCGTCCTCTGCGGGGGGCTAGTCGCAACCAGTCGCGCCGCCACCCTCCCACAGTTCGTCGTGGCGTACGGGGTCGTCGTCGGCGGCGGTTTGAGCGTGGTCTACGTGGTGGCGTACGCGACGCCCGCCCGGTGGTTCGACCGGCGGGTCGGTCTCGCCAGCGGCCTCGCCTCGGCCGGACTCGGCGTCGGGATGCTCGTCGTCTCGCCCGTCGCGACGGAACTCGTCGCGCGTGTCGGCTGGCGGGACGCACTCGTCGCGCTCGCGGCCGGCGTCGCGGTCGTCCTCGCCGCGGCGGCGGCGCTCGTCCGCGGTGAACCCGGTCCGGAGGAGGCGCCCACGGCGGAGTTCCCGAACGGCGTCGACCGCGCCGGCGACACGGACTGGCGCACCCAGCTAGCCGAGGTCGCCGCCGTCGCACGGACGCGGACGTTCGCGCTCACGTTCGTCGGCTGGATGACCATCTACGGGACGCTGTACGTCGTGCTCGTCAACCTCGTCGTCTTCGGCACGGACGTCGGCCTGACGCGAGCGACCGGGGCCACGGCGCTCGCGGTGGTCGGCGCGGCGAGCGCGGCCGGCCGGGTCGCCATCGGCTTCTTCGGCGACCGGCTCGGCCGCATCCGCGTCTTCGTCGGTTGCTCGAGCGCGATGGGAGTCTCCACCGTCGCGCTCGCCGGCGTGGAGACTGCGGTCGGCCTCTGGGCGTTCGCGGTCGTCTTCGGGCTCGCGTACGGCGGCAACGGCGCGCTGCTCGCGCCACTCACGGCGGACCTGTTCGGTCGCGCGAACATCAACTCGGTGTTCGGGCTGATCTCGGTCGCGTTCGCGCTCAGCGGCATCCTCGCGCCGTACCTCGCTGGCGTCGGCTACGAGACGTTCGCTACCTACGACCCGGTCTTCGTCGCGGCGGGCGTGGTCGCCGTCGGGGGCGCGCTCGCAGTCGCCGTCGCGGACCGCGTCAGCACTCGCGGGTGAGAACGGTGGTCGTCCCCGGTCCGCGGTGCCCGCTCCCGGAGACGGCTAGCTACCCCCAGACACCGACCGGATTCCGTACGCCTTTCCCGGTCCATGCCCGAGCCACCGGTAGCCGTGGTCCCCAACCCGTTCAGCTGGCTCCTCCGTGCCATCGGTCTCGCCATCGCGAAGCTGGGGCTCATCTCCGAGCAGCGGGCGCGTCGCACCTCGGAACTCGCGTGGCCCCGCATCGTCACCGGCGTCGCCCGGATGTCGAAGAGCGCGGCCGACGTGGCGATGGTTGGCGTCGCCCTCGGCAGCACCGCCATCGCGGGCGTCGGGTTCGCCGGGCCGTACTGGGGCGCCGCGTTCAGCATCGGTGGTGGCCTCGCTGCCGGCACCATCGCGCTCGTCTCCCAGCGCTTCGGCGCCGAGGCGTTCGACGAACTCGGACAGGCCATCCGGTCGAGCGTGGCGCTCGTCGTCGTGGTGACGGTGCCAGTCGCCGCCATCTTCCACCTCTACCCCGTCGCGCTCATCTCGGTGCTGACCGACGACCCCGCGGCGGTGCGCTACGGCGCGGACTACCTCCGCGTAGTCGCGTTCGGCGTCCCGTTCGCGGGTCTCAACCTCATCGGGAGTCGCGCGCTCATCGGCGCCGACGACTCCTGGACGGCGATGGTGCTCCGCGCGAGCGGCGCGGTTGTCAACATCGGTCTCAACGCCGTGTTCATCTTCGGCCTCGACATGGGCGTCGTCGGCGCCGCGCTCGGCACCGTCGCGAGCAACGTGGTCGTCGTGGCCGCGTTCGCCGTCGGCCTGACGCTCGGGCGCCTCCCCGGCGTCGGCGCGTTCCCCGTCACCGTCTCGCCCATCGGGCGCTACTGGCACTGGGGGACCTGCCGGGACGTCGTCGAAATCGGGCTCCCGGTCGTCGGGCGGAACTCCGTCTGGACGGCGGCGCGCTTCCCGCTGCTGGCGTTCGTCGGCCTGTTCGCGTCGCCGGTGGTCGCGGCGTACATCGTCACGCGTCGCATCCTCGGCATCATGAACACCCCCGGCTGGGGGTTCGGCCTCGCGGCGTCGAGCCTCGTCGGCCAGGAACTCGGGCGCAACGACGAGAAGACGGCTGCCTCCTACGGCCGCGAGATCGTCGTCTTCTCGGTGGCGACGTACGTCCTGTTCGCGGCCGTCGTGGCCGTCTTCGCCCGTGACATCGTGGTGCTGTTCGTGGAGTCGCCGAACGACCCGAGCGTCCCGATAGCGGTCGGGATGGTGTACGCGGCGGCCGTCGCGGTGATTCCCCAGGGCGTCAACGCGGCGTCGGCGGGCGCACTCGACGCCACGGGCGACACCCGCTGGCCGTTCTACGGGCGCGTCCTCGGCATGTTCGGCCTCGCCATCCCGCTGGTCTACCTCGGCGCGACGACCCGGCTGGGCATTCTCGGCATCTACCTCTCGTTCTTCGCCGAGTCCGGCGTCCCCGCAGCGGTCAACTACTACCGCTTCGCGACCGGGAAGTGGAAGGCCATCAGCCGGAGCTACCGGCCCGACGCGGCTGCCGACGACTGACGCGCCGGGTGTGGAAGCGTCGGTCAGTCACCCGAATCGCTACGTCCTTTAGGAGCGGCCACGTTCGACGCGCACATGGTCGCGCCGCTCGCCGTCGACATCGACGGCACGCTGAGTCGCGAGGACCGCTCCATCGACAGCCGCGTGATGGACGTGCTCCGGGAGTGGGACGCGCCGGTCGTCATCGCGACGGGGAAGGCGCTGCCGTACCCCATCGCGCTCTGCCAGTTCGTCGGCGTCGAGCAGCGCGTCGTCGCGGAGAACGGCGGCGTCGCGTTCGCCAACGACGAACTGTTCTACTTCGGTGACCGGGAGGGCGCGGACGCCGTCGCCCGGGAGTTCGTCGAGGCGGGCTACGACCTCGGCTGGGGCGACTCCGACGTGGTGAACCGCTGGCGTGAGACGGAACTCGCGGTGAGCCGCGAACAGCCACTGGACGTGCTCACGGAGATCGCAACGAAGCACGGCATGGGCGTCGTCGACTCGGAGTTCGCTTACCACGTCAAGGAACCGACGGTGAGCAAGGGCGACGCGCTCCTGACGGTCGCGGAAGAACTCGGCTACGAGGCCACCGACTTCGTGGCAGTCGGCGACTCCGCGAACGACGTGGAACTGTTCGAAGCGTCCGGGCGGGCGTACGCGGTAGCGAACGCCGCCGAGGAGGCGAAAGCCGCCGCTGACGTGGTCGTCGAGGCGTCGTACGCGGACGGCTTCCTCGAGGCAGTCGAACTGGTTCTCGACCGCGACGCGTAGCGGTCAGCCGACGAGCGACCGCAGCCAGGAGACGAGGCCGCCGCCTGCTCTGCGCTCGCGCTCGAACTCGTCGTGGAGTTCGTCGAGCAGGTCCCGGCGCGAGGAGAACTGCGTGCGAGCCGTCCGCTCGACGGCGGTCGACAGGGAGACGTCGTGGCTGTTCGGGCCACAGGGAATCCCCTGGTCGCCCATGGCCTCGACGACCTCCTCGGGAGTCGCCGGATACGAGAGGTCGGCGTCCCTAAGGTGGTTGCCGACGACCGCGATGCCGAACGCGTTCGGTTCGGGCGGGTCGTCGTCACCGACGGGTGGACGCGCTGCCATGGACGCCGGTAGCGAGTTGACCGACAAAAATCCACTGTACTCGAAGCGCCGCAGCGAGCGGGGCGTTCCTCCCTGTTCCCGGAGATCGTGTCAACCCCCAGTACGTATTTATGGGCCCATTCGGATGCCGTCGTATGGAGCGACGAGAGTTCGGGTATCTGGCAGCGCTGGCGGTGCTCCCGGGTTGTTCGAGCACGGCCGGTGACGGAACCTCGGAGGGGGAACAGGGCGGCGACGGCGGGGCAACGGTGGAGAGCGGCGACGTGCCTGGTCTCGGTGAGGACGGTATCGAGAACGTCGACGCGTTCCTCGACGCCCAGCGAGCGGCCGCCGAGGAGCGGTCCCACGCAGTTTCGTTGACGGAGACCGCAGCGGACACGTTCGAGGACGGGTTCAAGGCGCTCGAACTCCGGGCGAAGTACGACCCGTCAACGGGCCGGTTACATCTCAGGCAGTGGGCGCGCTACCCCGATGGCGACCGGAGCCAACAGACCGAGGTGTACTCCGACGGCTCCAAAGCCGGCGAACGCAGTATCCTCGGGGAAGACGACAGTCGTCTCGAGCGGCTCTCCTCGTCCGCGGCGCGGGACCGCTACACTGGCTTCCGCGAGAGCGTCAGGAGCCTGCTGGCGGCAGTGGAGTACGGACCCATGGAGGACGTTACGGCAGACGCCGGCGCGAGCTACCGACTCCCCATCACGGGCGTCCGCGACGTCGGCGACGAGAGCCGCGTCCAGGACGTGGGGTCTGGACACCTCCTGCTCAGCGGGGCGGGGCTCGTTCGGGCCGTCGAGCTCGACGCCCTCGTCTACGGGGCCAATCGCGAGCGCGAATCGAACCTGGCGTTCGAGGTGACGGGGGTCGGCGAGACGTCCGTGAGCGAACCGGACTGGTTCGGAGACGTCCCCGAGACGACGACGACAGACGGGGGTGGCGAGGGCGGGGGTGGCGAGGGCGGAGACGGCGGCGACGGAGACAGTGGCACCGTTGAAACCACCGAGACGACGACAACCACCGAGCAGACTCCCGTCCAGACCATCGAGGGGACAGACTACGACACTAAGGTAGTGGTCGGACCGGATGAGGAGCTCGTGTTCGACCCAGAGGTGCTACGTATCGAACCCGGGACGACCGTCCGGTGGGTGTGGGAGTCGGACAGCCACAACATCAAACCGGAGGACCAGCCAGCGGAAGGAGATTGGAACGGGTTCACGGAGATAGCCAACGCCGGCGCGGAGTACCAGTACACGTTCGAGGTGGAGGGGGTCTACGAGTACATCTGTCAACCCCACGCCGCATTGGGAATGAAGGCCGAGATCGTCGTCGAGTCGTAGTAGAGGCACCGACCGACTCGAATTCGGCGACCGGCGCGGTTCGAAGAAGTCAGCGACGTGCGAGGAAGGGGCAGTTTTACCCACGTGCTCTGCTACCGGTGAGCTAACACCGATGAGTGATTCGAGCGGGGTGACCGGCGAACTCGACCGGGGGCGACGCGTTCTCGCGGAGTTCGCCGGGCTGCTGTACGACGACGCGGACTTCTTCGCGGGCGTCCTCGACGCGGAGGGACGGCTGTGGTACGCCAACGACGCGGCGCTGTCGCTGGTCGACGCGGGCGAACAGGCGGTGTACGGGACGCCGTTCTGGGAGACGCCGTGGGTGACCCACGACCCCGCGGCCCGGGAGGTCGTGCGGGCCGGAGTCACCGCGGCGCTGGAGGGCGACCGCCAGCGGTTCACGACCACCCACCCGGGTGCGGGTAGGACGGACCGGGACGTCGAGATGGACGCCAGGCCGCTGTGGGAAACGCCCGACCCCGTCGACGCCTCGGAGACCGACGGTGTATTCGCCGTCGTCGTGACCGGCCACGACGTGACCGAGCGGACGAATCTCGCGGCCGCCCAGCAGGCGAACCTCGAGGCGCTGGAGGGGCTGTACGAGACGGCGGCGAACTCCGAGTTGACGTTCGAGGAGCGCGTGCGAGCACTGTTGCAGGTCGGCAAGGACCGTCTCGGACTCGGTGAGGCGTTCTACACGAAGATCGACGGCGGCGTCCAGATGGTGAAGACGTCCATCGCCGAGCACCCGCTGCTCCAGGAGGGCGAGCAGGCGGACCTCGCGGACAGCTACTGCAAGCGCACCATCTCCTCGGAGGAGACGGTGGCGATGAACGACGTCGGGGAGTCTGCGTTCGGCGAGGACTCGGCGTTCGACCTCTACGGCCTGGAGTGTTACCTGGGCGCGAAACTCGAGGTCGGGAACGCCGTCCACGGCACCATCTGCTTCGCGGACACGGAGCCACGAGGCCAGCCCATCCAGGAGACCGAGCGCGCGTTCGTGAAACTGCTGGCGGAGTGGCTGAACCACGAACTCGCCCACCAGCGCAACAGAGAGAGCCTCGAACGGCAGAACGAGCGCCTCGACGAGTTCGCGGACGTCGTCACCCACGACCTCCGGTCGCCGCTGAACGTGGCGTCCGGCCACCTCGACCTCGCCTCCTCGAAGGCCGGAGCCGACAGCGAGGCCGCCGAACACCTGGAGCAGGCCGCCGGGGCGCTCGACCGGATGGACGAACTGGTCGCCGAGGTGCGGTCGCTCGCGAAACAGGGCGAGGTGGTCGGGGACTTCGAGCCCGTATCGCTGTCGGCGGTCGCGCGGGAGGCCGCGGAGACGGCGCTCCCCGAGGCGGCAACGCTCGAACTCGACGTCGGCGCCGGGGACGAACTGCTGGCGGACCCGGAGCGCCTCCGGACGGTGTTCGAGAACCTCTACGCGAACGCCGCGAACCACGGAGGTCCCGACGTCGGGGTGACCGTCGAGAGCCTCGACCCCCAGTCTGGCGGCGGCGAGGCGGGGTTCCTCGTCGCGGACGACGGGCCGGGGTTCGAGCAGGACGATCCGTCGGTCGTCTTCGAGGAGGGGCGTACCAGCCGACCGGCGGGTACCGGGTACGGGTTGAGCATCGTGTCGGCCATCGCAGACGCCCACGGTTGGTCGGTGCGGGCCGAGGAGAGCGATTCGGGCGGCGCGTGCGTCGAGTTCAGGGCCGTGGAGTTCTCGCCGGACGTCGACTGATTCCGGAACGCGTCAGCAGTGCGGTTCGAAGACGTGGTCGTGGAGGCGGCCGGTGACCGTGTCCAGCAGCGTCGCGAGGTTCTGGGTGTCGTAGCGGTTGTACTCGACGAGGCGGTCGAGGGCGGCCTCGTCGCCGGACTCGTAGCGGTGCCAGAGGCGCACAGCCTCGCGGCCGTCGACGTCCATGCCGCCGCGGTCGATGCCCAGGTCGCGCTCGACCTGCTTGAGGCCGCCGTCGAGGTCCAGGCGCTTGCAGAGGTACATGAGGTCGAGGTGAGGGGCGTCGAGCGAGCAGTCGAAGTTGTGCTCGAGGAACGGGGCGTCGAAGCGCTTGCCGTTGAACGAGACGAGCAGCGAGGCGTCCAGGAGGTCCGCGAGGTTGTCGCTTGTGAGGTCGTCGCCGCGCACGAGCGTCGTCGTCTCCCCGCCGTGGTGGACGCTCACCGTCGTCACGTAGCTCGCGCGCTTGTCGAGGCCCGTTGTCTCGATGTCGAAGAACGCCACGTCGTCGGCGACGTTCTCGTAGAGGCGCCAGAGAGCGTTGTTCGGGAAGGCGTCGGCGAAGTAGCGGGTGTCGCCCGCGTCGAGGGCGGCCTGTGCCTCCTCGATGAAGCTGTAGATGTTCTCGGCGGTGGCGTCGCCGACGCCCGGACCGTCACCCTCGAACTCGTCCCAGTGGGTGACGCCGTGCTCCCAGAGTCGGCGTTCGGTGGTCTCCCCGACGCCGGGCGCGGGGAGGAAGGAGTTCTCGACGCGCATACCCGTCCGTGGGCGCTCCCTGGTACAAAGGCATCGCGGTCCGACAAAAGAGCGAAGGCCCCCGGCCGACCACACGGAGTATGGTGAAGATGGTCCAGTTGCTCGTCCGGCGCGACGACTACTCTCACGAGGAGTTCGTCGAGCGCTGGCGAGGCGAGCACGCCGAACTCGCCGAGTCGCTGCCGAACCTCCAGAAGTACACGACCGCCGTGCCGAACGACCCGGAGCGGTCGAGCCACGACGGCGTCGTCGAACTGTACTTCGAAGACATGGCGGCGCTGACGGCGGCGTTCGACTCGGAGACGGGACGAGAAGTACAGGCCGACGCCGCAGAGTTCGCGGACATGGAGGCCGGAGAGACGCTGTACGTCGAGGAGCGCGTCGAGTTCGAGGCCTAGTCGAGGGCGTTCGTGACGAGCGTCGTGACGCCCCGGCGGAGGCGCTCGCTGACGGCCTGCGTGGAGACGCCGAGTTCGTCGGCGATGTCCGACAGGGACGCGCGGCGGGGCACCTCGAAGTAGCCGGCAGCGACGGCGGCTTCCAGGGCCTCGCGCTGCTTCGCAGAGAGCCCTTACTCCCCGCCGAAGACGGTGTCGCTCTCGCCGTACACCCGCCGCAGCGTCACGTCCACGCCCTTCTCTTCGACCAGTGGATGGTACTCCGAGAGGCTCTCACGGTCCGGGAACCGGAGTCGCGCCTCGATGCCGTCCGCGGAGGATTTGACGCCGAGACGGGAGGCCTGGAGTCTGTCGTCCAGCGGATACAGCGGTAGCTCGGTCTGCTCGCTCACCTGTATCCGGTAGAGGCGGCGGTCGCCCGCGTCTTCGACCATCGTCAGGGACTCGACGGTGTCGTCCGCCGCGGCGGCGGTCTCGAAGGCGTCGAGGTCACCGTCCAGCGCCCACACGAACAGTACCGGCCGGTCCGGGTTCGACGCCACTGCCTGCTCGACATCGAGTTGGACTCCCGTGGCTTCGAGCGTCGACATGAGCGGCAGCCCCGGGTGCCGGAACGTGAACTCCGCGATGAGACTCATGCAACCACGAATGTCCTTTACACTGATATATCGATGGGTCGTCAAAAGCGGCAGTCCAGAGGCAGTGGACGCCGCACCGGTGTCAGAGGCACGTCCACCTACCGACCGCGTGGTCAGCGGTGAACAACGTAGGAGAGAACACCGACTGTTGTGAAACCACCCCTTTCTCAATCAGGTGTTTATAAGTGAGCGGCGGGGCAGGTTCACTCTCTCTGAACGCGCGGGTGTCGAGAGCCGGCCGGTGCTACCCGAACTGCTCGAACGGCTGCTCGCAGCCGTGGCAGTAGTGGATCGAGCGGCAGAGCCCCGGCCCCTTTGGGTGTTCCCGTTCGGTCTCCGTGGAGCCACAGTACGGGCACTCCGCCGGTTCGTCGGACGACGTCGTGGTGCTCGGGTCGAGTCCCCTCATACGCTCAGTCCGAACTCCCGGAGCTGTTCTCTGCCCGCCTCGGTCACCATCTCGACCGACCACGGCGGCGAGTACTGTATCTCCACGTCGGCGTCACGGACGCCGGACGCAGTGAGGGCGGCGCAGCGCACGTCGTTCGTGAGCATGTCCTTCGCCGGACAGCCCGTGTACGTCAGCGTCATCTCGACAGTCGCGTGGTCGCCGTCGACGCGCACGTCGTAGATGAGGCCGAGGTCGACGATGGACACCGGCATCTCGGGGTCCTCGACCTCCGCGAGCGCCGCCCAGACCTCGGCCTCGGCTCCAGTCGCGCCAGCGCCCGTGTTCGGGAAGCCCTCGGGGACTTCGCCGTCCTCGTAGTCGGTGTGCGCGCAGGCGTCACCGGTCGGGGCGCTCACGCGTTCTCACCCCGGAGCGTCGCCGGTTCGTCGAAGCCGAGTTCGTGGTACGTCGCGGTGAACTCCTCGTGGAGCGCGTCCCAGTCCGCGGTGTGCGTGCCGTCCCGGCCGACGGCGTCCGGTCGCTCGGTGTCGGCGGGGTGGGGAACCGCGATATCGAGTGACTCGAGGTACGACACGACCTCGTCCAGCCAGTCCGAACGCAGGTCCGACAGCGGACGGGTTCTGACGCCAGCGTCGAGAATCTCGGCCTCGTGTTCGGTATCGCTGAACAGCGTCAGCGCGTAGGGGAACAGGCGGTTCACGGCGGCCTGCACGCGGTCGTGGGACTCCCCGCTGCCGGTCAGGCGGTCGAGCCACGACTGGGCGTGCTCGCGGTGGTAGGACTCCTCGCCCTGGACCTTCGGCACGCGGTCGGCGATAGGTTCGTACGAGGAGTCGGCGAGCGCGTCCAGTCGCAGGCGCTCGGCAACGTCGTAGAGGTAGCCGCGGACGACCGTGTCCGCCCAATCCCCCTCGGGCGTTTCGAGTTCGACTAGCGTGCTGTGTCGGAAGTCGTCGGGCGCTCGCTCCCAGACGAGCTCCGACTCTTCGTAGCCGAACTCCTCCTGGATCAGGTCGTACCAGAGGCGCGCGTGGCCGAACTCGTCCTGCGCGATGTTCGCGAGCGCGAGGTCGGACTCCACGGTCGGCGCGTAGATCTGCCACTCCGTGTACCGCTCGGCGAGCACGAACTCGTCGTCGGCAAGCCGGAGCAGCTGGGCCTCCTCGGGTGACAGGTCGCTGTCTGGCGAGTCGCCCGGCATCAGACGTCACCCCGCTTCTGGGCGGCCTCCTCCTGCTCGGCCTCGCTCTCGGCGACCTCCTCGGCGAAGCTCGCGTCGATGTTGTTGTACGTCATGGCCCAGCGGTAGGCCTTGTCCGTCGTGCCGCCGAACTCCGCCTCGTCGGCGTCGACCTCCGCGATTTCGTCCTTCGGCGCGACCCACAGCGAGTGCGTCTGCATCCGCCGGCCGTGCTGGATCTGCGCGAACATGAGCGCCATCTCGCGGTCCGGCGCGTGGACGTTCCCGCAGTGCGTGTGGCGGTCGCCCGTCTTCTCCTGGCGGAACACTTCCCAGATCATGGTCAGTCGGCGGCCTGCGGGCTCCCCGCAGCGCCGGTCTCCCACTCGTCCATCGAATCGCGCACCCACGCGACGGCCTCGTGACGCCGCCGCCGGCTGCCGATCTGTTCGTGGCTCCCCTCGTAGTCGTTCTTCGCGATGGTCCAGAACTCGTCCCAGTCGAGGTCGTCTTCCCGGACTGCCATCGTGCCGTCGTCGCGCTCGAAGATGCGCGGATACTCCGGAATCTCGAGGCCATACTTCTCGGCCTTCGGCACGTACATGTTGAGGAACGAGTTGCGGAGTTCGTCGTTCGAGACCGTCTTCAGGCCGACCTGCTGGGCGAAGTCGTCGTGGCGAGACTCGTCGTTCGTCGGGCCGAAGAACTGGAGGATGCGCGGCCACCACTCGTCGAACACCTCCTGTGTGCGCTCCTGGTTCGCCTTCGAGGAGCGCATCAGTTCGCGGAGGATGTCCTCGCCGTGCTTGACGTGGAATCCCTCCTCGAAGCAGACCTTGTCCATCGCGTGGGCGTACGGCTCCCAGGACGTGTTCTTCAATGTCGCCTGCCGTCGCATCGCCCCGCCGTCGACGAAGAAGTCGATCATCGGCGCCTCGTACCAGCTGTCCACTGGGTAGTGGAAGCAGTTGAGGAACTTCCCGTCGCCCTCTTCGAGTTCGGTGAGCATCTGCTCGCGGGACTTCACACCGAGGGTCTCGGCGGCCCGGTAGAGCAACTGGGCGTGCCCGATCTCGTCCTGGCACTTCGCGGTGCAGGCGAGTTTGCGGTCGATCGAGGGCGCCATTCGTGTGAACGCCTTGTCGAGGTAGCCACCCATCACCTCGCTGTTGGCGTGGAACTGAATCATGCGCGTAGCGGCCTCCCGGTACTCCCGGGGCAGGTCGTCCGCCGGGCTGAACTCCCGGGGGCCGGCACGCTGTTTGACGGTCTCGATGTCCATGTACGATAGTGAGGGTCACGCAGGGGTAGCTGTTAACCCGTCTATGCACGGGGTTCAAATACGAACGGGGCGAACGTAGTACCCGTGATCGAGGAGTGTCTGTTCGTCGAGTTCGGCGTCGAAGGCGACGACTGTCCGCTCGCGGAGGCGACCCGCGCCACCGGCGCGAGCGTCGACTCGCGCCCACCCCAGTTGCGCACCGACGGCAACGCACTCCTGCAGTTCTCCTCGACGAACGGCGACGACCTCGCGGCCGCGCTCGACGCCGACGACCGCGTGCGCTACCTCCACGTCGCGCGCGACGACGGCCGCTACACGTACCGCTGCCTCTCCAAACAGCCCTGCGTCCTCCACGAACTCGTCAGCGCGGGGTTCCTCGCCGACAGCCTCCACTACCGCGGCGGCGAGGCCAGGTTCACGGGCGCCGTCGTCGGCCAGGACGTGCTCCGCGGCGTCCTCGACACCGCCGGAGACACCGTCGGCGTCACGCTCGAACGCACCTACCCCATCGGCGACCGGGGTGACGCTCCCATCGCGGACCGCTGGGGCGTGACGCCCGCGCAGGCCGAGGCGCTTCGCACTGCCTTCGACATGGGCTACTTCTCGGTGCCTCGCGGGACCGACGCCAGCGAGGTAGCCGCGACGCTGGGCATCTCGAAGTCCGCGTTCCTGGAGCGCCTCCGACGGGGCCTCGCCCGCCTGCTCGGCGAGACGCTCTAGTCGGGGTCGATTGCCGCTGTCGTCTCGCCGAGAGCGCGTACACGCGGTCCCCGACGACCGCGGTCTGACCGACGCCCGGGGTCGTTGCGTCCACGTCCACGGAGACGCGCTAGCGCCCTTCGTCGTCGAACCATCGCCGGAATTCGGTGACTGCGCGCAGTTGAGACGTGCGGTCCACCAGATGGTCCTGGTCCGCACAAAGTTATCACGCCCCGCGAGGTAGGCCGTTGCATGCACACCGAGACGAACGACGGCGTCCTGCGCGTCACGTTCGACCGACCCGAGGTGAAGAACGCGTTCACCACCGACCTCGCCGCGGACCTCGCGAAAACAATCGAGTCCGCCGACCCCGAGACCCACGACGCGATTCTCCTCACGGGCGAGGGGAGCGCGTTCTCCGCGGGCGGCGACATCCAGTCGATGGCCGCCCGCGAGGAGGACGTCCGCGACGCATACGAGCGCGTCGAGCGGACGTTCGGCCGACTCGCGGAGGCCGCGATGGAGTCCCGCGTCCCCATCGTCGCCCGCGTGAACGGCGACGCGGTCGGCGCGGGCCTCGCGGTGGTCGCGCTCTCGGACTTCGCGTACGCCGTCCCCGACGCTCGCTTCTCCTGTGCGTTCGTCCGCGTCGGCCTCGTCCCGGACACTGGCGGGAGCTTCCTGCTGCCCCGCCTCGTCGGCCTCCGCGAAGCGAAGCGCCTCGCGTTCACCGCCGAGTTCGTCGACGCGAACGAAGCAGCGGACCTGGGCCTCGTCAACGAGGCGGTGCCCGCAGAGGAACTCGACGACGCAGTGGACGCGCTGCTCGACACGCTCCGCGAGCGGCCCACCCGGACCATCGGCGTCATCCGGCAGGCGCTCCACGACAACCTCGGCCGCGAGTGGGGCGACGCGCTCGACCACGAGAACCTCCTCCAGAGCCAGGCCTACGACACCGACGAACACGCAGAGGGCGTCACGGCGTTCCTCGAGGGCCGGGAGCCGGAGTTCGACACCTAATTTATTTTAATATGGCAAAGGAGAATCCATCATGACAAACGGAGCAGATCTCGCTATCAGTCTCTTAGAAGCCTCAATTCTAGTTTTACCACTTTGGCTAGCAAGTGTTCGGTACACCATTGATGGCGATGATTCAGAGGTCAATGTTGAACACGGAGTTAGCTACATCACACTCGGATTTCTTGGTATACTTGTAATATCAGTAACTTCGGGAAAGTACCTACTTAGCAGGGGTTCTGAGTGGCCAACAACCCCAATCTACTCGGTGTGGTTCTTCTTGAGTGTTGTCGGATTAGCTGGATTGAGCCTGATGACAGAAGTAGACAACAGTTGGCTTGAGCGTGTACATTTGACTATGGGAAAAGCACTCCTTGGTGCGATTCTACTGACAGCGGTGTTGATTCTTTGGATTGAAATGTAACTACGCGAGGTACTTCTCCACGATGTAGATGGCCTCGGGGTCGCCGAACGCCTCGCGCACCGCCTCGACGCGCTCCGGGTTGTGGGCGCCCGGGGTGACGTAGAACTTCTGGACGCCGTCGTCCACGCGCTCCCTGAGGATTTCGAAGCCGAGTTCGCGGTAGTTCTCCGGCACGTCGTCGGGGTGGAGGCGGACGAGGATGCTCTCCGGTTCGTAGCCGTTCGCGAGGTAGAACTCGTCGACGTAGCCGCCCGCGGAGCCGAGGCTCATGCGCTCGTAGCCGAGGTCCGTGGCGGCCGTCTCGAAGGCGTCGAGGAGCCGCGAGCCGATTCCCCGGCGAGTGTACTCGTCGTCTACCGCGATACCGACGAGTTCGACGGAGTCCTCACGTCGCGCCCGTCCGACGGTGAACCCGACGAGCGCGTCGTCGACGTACGCTCCATGGAACAACTCGGGGTGTTCGACGTACCAGGCCTCGACGGCGTCGCGGTCACGGTCGCCGGTTCGGTCGCAGAGCATCCGGTAGACGGCGTCGAAGTCGCTCGGAGGAGCCTTCCGGACGTCGACCATATCGAACAGTCGCGTCGGCATTCGAAAAAATCTCTTGGGGAGCTGTGACGCTCCCCCTTCGTCACTCCAGTCGCTCGCCGAGTGCACGCTCGACGGCCTCGTCGACGAGTCCCCCGGTGACCAGGTCCGCGATGGCGTCCATCTCGTCGGCAAGCGAGCGGTCCTCCTCGACGGGTGGCGAGACCTCCCGGACGAGGTCGTAGACGGCGCGGGTGCCGGCGGCGTGGTCGAGGTCGTCGTCGAGGAACTCGCTGGCCTGCGCGCCACAGAGCAGTTCGACGCCGACCACCGATGCGGTCTTCTCGGCGGCCTCGCGGAAGCCGAGCGCGCTCCCGGCGCTCATGCTGACGTGGTCCTCCTGGTTGCCGGAGACGGTCGCGTTGTCCGTCGACGGCCTGCCCAGCGAGCGGAGGTCGTTGACGAGCGACGCGGCCGTGTACTGGGGGATCATCAGCCCCGAGTGGAGGCCGCTGTGCTCGGTGAGGAACGGCGGCAGGTGGTCCTCCTGGACGTTCGGGTTGAGCATCCGGTCGACGCGGCGCTCGCTGATGGCGGCGAGTTCGGTGAGCGCGCTGGTCGCGTAGTCGAGACGGAGCGCGAGCACCTCGCCGTGGAAGTTGCCCCCCGAGAGCACGGCCGCCGAGTCGGTGCCGCTGGCCCGCGGGTCGACGCCGTCGGCGTCGAAGACGAGCGGGTTGTCAGTCGCGCTGTTCAGCTCCACCTCGGTGGCCTCCCGGAGGTGCGCGAGCGCGTCCCGGACGGGGCCGTGGACCTGCGGGAGACAGCGAATCGAGTAGGCGTCCTGCACGCGGTCGCAGTTCCGGTGGCTCTCGACGATTTCGGACCCTTCGGTGAGGCGCTTGACGTTGCGCGCGCTCGCCGACTGGCCGTCGTGGGGCCGCACGCGCTGGATGTTCGGGTCGCAGTTCGCCGTCGTCGCCAGCGTGACCTCCGTGGTGAGCGCGCCCGCGGCGTCCGCCGCGCGGAGCGCCCGCTCGGCGTCGAGGAGGGCGAGCGCCGCCAGGGCCGCCGTTAGCTGCGTGCCGTTGATGAGCGCGAGCCCCTCTTTCGCCTCCAGCGCGACGGGTTCGAGGCCGACGCGAGCGAGCGCCTCCTCGCCTGGTAGACGTTCACCACCCACCACAGCAGCCCCTTCTCCGATGAGCACGAGACTCGTGTGGGCGAGCGGGGCGAGGTCGCCGCTCGCGCCGAGACTCCCGCGGGAGGGCACGACCGGGTGGACGCCCTCGTTGAGCATCGCTGTGAGCAGGTCGACGACCACCTCGCGGATGCCGGAGTAGCCCTTGACGAGCGCGTTCAGTCGGGTGAGCATGAGCGCGCGAACCGCCTCTCGTTCGAGTTCGTGGCCCGCGCCCGCGGCGTGGCTCCGCAGCAGGTTCGTCTGGAGCGCCTGGAGGTCCTCGCGGGGAATCTGCGTGTCGACGAGTTGACCGAAGCCGGTGTTCACGCCGTAGACGGCCTCGCCCGACTCGAGGACGTCCGCCACGCGCTCGCGGGAGCGCCGGACGTCCTCGCGAGACTCGTCGGCTATCCGGACCGTGGCGCCGTCCCGGGCGACAGCCTCGACGTCCTCGGGCGTCAGGGTCTCGCCGTCGACGACGACCTCAGTCACGCACGACCTCCCCGTCCTTGAGGACGGTCGAGACGGCGTTCACGCCGAAGTTGTACGGGACGTGAACGTGGCTCGGCCCATCTACGACGGCGACGTCACCGGGCGCTCCCTCGCGGAGCGTCCCCGTGCCGTCCGACCGGTCGATGGCGCGCGCAGCGTGGGTCGTCGCCCCGAGCAGCGCGTCCGCGGGCGTCATCCGCATCCCGTTGCAAGCCAGGGCGACCGCGAACCCCATGCTCTGACTGTAGCAGTTCGGGTTGAGGTCGGTGGCGAGCGCGACCGGCGCTCCCGCCGCCTGGAACTGCTCGGGGTCTGCGTAGGACTCGCCCAGCGAGAACGCCGTGCCGGGGAGGAGAACGGGTGTGACGCCCGCGTCCCCGAGCGCCTCGGCGTCCTCCTCGTTGGCGTGCAGCAGGTGGTCGGCGCTCACCGCGCCGAGTTCGGCGGCCAGCTGGGCGCTCCCGAGGCGGGTGAACTCCTCGGCGTGAATCTTGGGTTTCATGCCGTGCTCGCGGCCCGCTTCCAGGATGCGTCGGGACTGCTCGACGGTGAACACGCCCTCCTCGCAGAACACGTCACAGAACGCCGCGCTACCGCGTTCGGCGGCCGCTGGCAGTTGCTCTTCGACGACCTCGTCGACGTAGTCCGCGGCGTCCATCCCGTCCGGCGTGGCGTGGGCGCCCATGAACGTCGCCACCACGTCGACCGCGTGGTCGGCGGCAGCGCGCTCGATGGCGTCGAGCATCCGGAGCTCCGTCTCCGTGTCCAGCCCGTAGCCGGTCTTGACCTCCGCGGTGGTCGTGCCGTGGTCGAGCATCAGGTCCAGTTGCTCGGTGAGATTCGCGACGAGTTCGTCGTCGCTGGCATCGCGGACGGCTCCAACGGTGCGGAGGATGCCGCCGCCCTCCGCGAGAATCTCCTGGTAGGGCTTCCCGCGGAGCTTCTTCGCGAACTCGTCGGAGCGGTCGCCCGCGAACAGCGCGTGGGTGTGTGGGTCGACGAACCCCGGAATCACCGTCTTCCCGGACGCCTCGACGGCGGTGTCGGCGTTCTCCGCGGGGTACTCGCGGGTCACGTCCTCGCTGGCGCCAACCATCGCGACGCTCCCGTCGACGACGGCTACTGCGCCGTCCTCGTAGCTCCGGAGGGCGCCCTCGTCGTCCGGACCGACGACCACTTCGGCGGCGCCGTGGACGACCGTCTGCAGGTCAGCCATGGTAGCCTCCGAGGAAGTGCGCGATCGTTCTCGCGGCCGCGTCGACCGTGCGTCCCTCCGTGTCCAGCGACGGCGCCGTCTCGACGATTTCGAAGCCGGCGACCCGCGAGCGGCCAGCGATGCGGCGCACGAGGCGGAACAGTTCGCGCGGCTCGATGCCGCCCGGCGTCGGCGCGCTTGACCCCGGGTAAGCGGCGTCGAGCACGTCGATGTCCACGCTCACGTACACCTGGTCGACGTCGGCCATCGCGGCCAGCGCGGCGTCGAGCGCCCCGCCGGGGTCCGCGCCGACGGTCTCCGAAGTGACGACGCTGCCGCCCTGCTCGTCGATGTAGTCGGCGTACCGCGTGCTGGTCTCGAAGTGGCGCGCGCCGACGACGGCGAGCGCGTCGAGACCCTCATCGAACAGCTGCCGGTACGGCGTGCCACTGGACGGCTCACCCCGGACCTCCCGGCAGTCGAGGTGGGCGTCGAAACTCACGACGCCGAGCGACCCGCGGTCGAGCAGCGGGCTGGCGTTGGCGTACGACAGCGAGTTGTCGCCGCCGACGAAGACGGGGAACGCGCCCAGGTCGTGGACGCGGTGGGCGGCGTCCTGGAACGCTCCCTGTGCCTCCGAGACGCTGTCGGCGTCCACATCGACGTCACCCAGGTCACCGAGAGCGTTGACCGCTCCCGTCTGGAAGTGGTGGCTCTTCACGCCCGCGAGCGCCTCGCGGACCGCGGCCGGTCCGCCTGCCGCACCCTTCCGACCGATGACGGCGCCGTCGTACGGTTCGCCGACGAGTACGGCGTCGTAGTCCGTCGCCGTCTCGGGTATCGCGGCCTCTATCACGTCCCCGAACTGCTCGTCGTTCGGGTCCGACGACGTGCCCGCCCACTCGGGTGGTTCTGTGAGGTTCATCGGTCCTCCATCGGGACGTCGACGCCGGACTCGCGGGCCTCCGCGAGGGCCTCCTCGTAGCCCGCGTCGGCGTGCCGGATGACCCCCATCCCGGGGTCGGTGGTGAACACGCGCCGCGCCTTCTCGGCGGCGAGGTCGGTGCCGTCGAGGACGACGTGGTTGTTCGTGTGGAGCGCGTTCCCGATGCCGACGCCGCCGCCGTCGTGGACGCTCACGATGTCAGCGCCCGCCGCCGTGTTCAACAGCGCGTTCAGAATCGGCCAGTCGGCGATCGCGTCCGAACCGTCCTTCATGGCCTCGGTCTCGCGGTTCGGGCTGGCGACACTGCCCGCGTCGAGGTGGTCGCGGGTGACGACCACGGGGGCGCCGATTTCGCCCTCCGCGACGAGGTCGTTGATGCGCAGCGCGAACTTCGCGCGCTCCGTGAGGCCACCTTCCTCCTCTGTTTGGTACCCCAGCCAGCAGACCCGACTCGGGAGCCCCTGGAACTGAACCTGCTCCTGCGCGAGGTCGATCCAGCGGTGCAGCGACTCCTTCTCCGGGAACAGTTCCTTGACGGCCTCGTCCGTGCGGTGGATGTCTTCGGGGTCACCGGAGAGCGCGACCCAGCGGAACGGTCCCCGTCCCCTACAGAACTGCGGGCGGATGTACGCCGGGACGAAGCCGGGGAAGTCGAACGCCGTCTCCATATCGCGGTGGTCGGCGACCTGGCCGCGGATGTTGTTGCCGTACTCGACGGCGATGGCGCCCGCGTCCTGCATATCGAGGATGCCCTGGACGTGGCGCTCCATCGTGTCCAGGCTCTCCTCGACGTACGTCTCGGCGTCTCGCTCGCGGAGGTCGTCGGCCTCCTCGACGGTGTACCCACTCGGGTAGTAGCCCTCGAGTTCGTCGTGCGCGCTCGTCTGGTCCGTGACGACGTCCGGGACGAAGCCGCGGTCGAGCATTTCCTCGAGCATATCGGCGGCGTTCACGTGGACGCCGACGGAGTACGCTTCCCCGGCCTCCGCTGCTTCCTCGGCCTTCCGAATGGCCTCACCCACGTTGTCGGTCTTCTCCATGCAGTAGCCCGTCTCGATGCGGCGGTCGATGCGGTCCTCGTCGACCTCCGCAGCGATGCAGACGCCCTCGTTCATCGTCACCGCGAGCGGTTGCGCGCCGCCCATGCCGCCCAGCCCCCCTGTCACGACGATGCGGCCTTCGAGGTCTCCCTCGAAGTGCTGGCGGCCCGCCTCCGCGAGCGTCTCGTAGGTTCCCTGGATGATGCCCTGCGTGCCGATGTACGCCCACGACCCCGCGGTCATCTGGCCGTACATGATGAGCCCCTTCGACTCGAGTTCGTGGAAGTGCTCCCAGTTGTCCCACTTCCCCACGAGGTTCGAGTTCGCGATGAGCACGCGCGGGGCTTGCTCGTGCGTCTCGAAGACGCCGACGGGTTTCCCGGACTGGACGAGCAGTGTCTCCTCGTCGCCCAACTCGCGGAGTTCGCCGAGGATGGCGTCGTAGGCGTCCCAGCTACGGGCCGCCCGGCCCGTGCCCCCGTAGACGACGAGGTCTTCGGGCTTCTCCGCGACCTCCGGGTCGAGGTTGTTGTTCAACATCCGCAGGGCCGCCTCCTGTCGCCACCCCTCGCACTCCACGTCCGTCCCGGTGGGCGCGCCCTGATAGTCGCGCCACTGCTCGGACGGGTCGCCGACGCCGTGGTCGCCTTCGGTCTGCTGCTCCATGCCTCGACCTACGACCCCAGGAGGGTTTGTCGTTCACCCAGCATGTGAAGGGTCGTTTAAGAGAGGTGGCGCACTCGCTCCCCCTCCTCGCGGGCAGACCCCCAGCGCTTGCTTCCGTTCGTCGTTCCGGTGCGGAACACGTCGGCCAAGGGTAGAGCCCGAACACCACGACGTCACGCCCCGAACAGCAAGCCGACGAGGACGAGCAGTGCCGCGCTCCCGACGACGAACGCCGTGCAGACCAGCGCGACCGGCCGGGCGCCGGTGTTCAGGAGGTCTTCGACGTCCACGCTGAGCCCGAGGCCGGCGAACGCGACGAGGAACAGCCACTGGTAGGCGTTCGTCAACTGCTCGGTCGTCGTCGGGGAGACGAGCGCGGTGGACGTCAACACCATCACGGCGAAGAAGCCGAGGACGAACTTCGGGAACGACGCCCAGAGCGCCCGCGGTGAGAACGCGCTAGCGCCGCGTTCGCCCTCCGCGTACCGCAGGGAGTAGACGCCGACCAGAACGCCGAGCAGGAGGTTCCGCGTGAGTTTCGTCACCGTCGCCCAGTGGCCGGCGGTCTCCGAGAACGCGAACCCGGCGGCGGTCACCGGCCCGGTGCTGAACATCGTGAGGCCCGCCCAGACGCCGAACACCTGGTCGGACAGCGACAGCACCGAGCCGAGGACGGGGTAGACGAACAGGGTGACGGCGTCGAACAGCAGGATGGTCGCGGTGGCGTAGGCGACGTGGTCCTCGTTCGCGCGGATGCTGCCGGCGACGCCCGCCACCGCGGAGACGCCGCAGATGCCGGAGCCCGCGGCGAGCAGCGCCCCGAGTTCCCTGGGCACGTCGAACAGCGTCCTGGATAGCGCCTCGACCAGCAGCACCATCCCGGCTGCAGCGACGACGACGAGCAAGGTGAGTTCGACGCCCGCGCCGAGCAGCGACTCCACGGAGATACGAGCGCCCATGAGCACGATGCCAGTCTCCAGCCAGAGCTTGTGCGTCGCGACCCCCGGGTCGAGGACGTCCGGGACGCCGACGACGTTGACCACGATGATGCCGATGGCGACGCTCGCCAGCAGCGCGTTCACGCCCGGGACGAAGAGCCCCGCCGCGCGAGCAGCCAGCGCGACCAAGACGAGCAGCGCGAGTCCGGGTAACCGTGCGACGACGGCGCTCGCTAACCCGGGCGCGTCGTCACTCGCCGCGGGCTGGTCGTCCACGGTCGTCACCAGGGAATCTGGTCGCCGGTGAGTGTGTCGTTCGTCATGGTTCGATTGACGAGTTCGCCTGGTCCGGCAAACCGGCCGCCGGACGGACATCTCTACGTCGAGGAAGGGGTGGCGCTCGTAATAAATTCCCCACTCCGGAGTGAGGAGGAAGGCCGTGGGGTCTCGGGGAGGAAGGTGAGCGTCTTCGGCAAATTCCGGGCCGCCAGATCTGGGAGGGTGAGATGGGTAAGTGGGGCCGCCCATGGTGAGGGGATTATATTACAACTAGATACCAAGAGGTAGCAGAATGTACGAAGCCACATTCCACATCAAGGGAAACGTGGCGTACGAGGGCGCGACGGCGGGGCGTGACGTCAGCATCGAACTGTGGTGTAACGACCACTGCGACCTCCTGTACGTGCGGGGGGACGCCGACGGCGAGGTCCGCCAGGAGGTCGAGCGTGCGGTGGGGGTGGAGGACACCATCCAGCGGGCGAACGAACAGATCATCATCACGGCGGAGTGCCTCCAGCCGTACATCGAGGACAACATCGAGGGCTACCTCTCGAAGCACGAGTGTCTGTTCCTGCCCCCGCTGCGCTACGAGAGCGGGGGCAAGGTCGTCCGCGTGCTCACCCTCGAGTCCCGGAATCTCACCGAGTTCTACCAGGACGCCCAGGAGTCCTTCGACGTGACCGTGCGCTCGAAGCGCGAGATCGACACCGTCACGCAGGACCACCCGATGCTCTCGATGGACCGCGTGATGCCGAGCCTCTCGGACCGCCAGGAGGAGGCTGTCGTCCTCGCCTGGGAGGCCGGCTACTACGAGATTCCGCGCGGCGCGACCACCGAAGAACTCGCCGAAGAGATGGACATCGACCGGCGGACGCTGGAGGAGCACCTCCGGCTCGCGGAACAGAAGCTCGTCGGCACGCTCGTCGAGCAGTTCCTTATCTGAGCTACCGTCGCCGCCTCGCGACGGCGGGCGTCCCGGACGAGTACGTGGTCGGGATTCCGCGGGTCGTCGCGACAGTGGCAGGTCTCCTCGTCGCCGCGGCGTTCGCTGTCGGCGGCCTCCTCGGCAGTGTCGTGGCACTCGGTCGCCGGCGGTAGGGGTTGAGAACGACCGGGCGTCCCCGCGGCCCCGGCGCCGGGGTATCCGCGTGGGAGAACCCGGACAGGACTACGCCGAAGCACAGATACTTGTTCGACAGCGTCCAGAATCTGCCAATGACAGACGAGGCGGGCAGTGACTCCTCGGGCGTGACGACCCGGGCTGCCCGCAGCGAGCGGGAGCGCTGGATACTCGTCGGCGGACTGAGCCTGATATCGGTGGCGCTCTCCGCGAACGAGATCGTGCCCGCGAGCGTCACACCGCTCATCCGTGCGTCGATGGGCATCGACGCGACGAAAGCCGGTCTCGTCGTGGGGAGCATGTTCGGCGCCGCGGTGGTCGCCAGCCTCCCGGTCGGCGCGCTGCTCGACCGGACGAACTCCCGGGTCGCCATCGCTCTCGCCATCGCGGTGTCGCTCGTCGTCGGCGTCTGGGGGTGGATGGCGGCCGAGCGCAACGCCTACTACCTCCTGATCGCGTCGCGTCTCGTCGGTGGCGCCGCGTTCGTCACTATCTGGAACGCTGGCATCGACATCGTCAGCCGCGCCGTCGAGCCGTCCCGCCGCGCGACGGCGGTCGGCATCTTCACCGCGAGCGGTCCAGTCGGGTTCGCACTCGGTCAGGGCGGCGGCCCCACGATAGCCGCGCAGTTCGGCTGGCCCGCCATCTTCCTCGTGTTCAACGCGGTCCCGCTGGTCGGCCTGGCGATGTACTGGCCGACGAGTCGCGGCCTCGGGCGCAGCGACGCTGGCGCCGCGCCGAGCCTGGCGGAGTTTGGGAGCGTGCTCCGCGACCGGAGCGTCTGGCTGGTCGGCGGTCTGGGCTTTCTCGCCTACTCGCTCTACCTGTTCGTCAACAGCTGGGCGCCGTCGTACCTCACGGACGAGGTCGGTCTCGCGATCGGTCTGAGCGGACTGCTCATCGCGGTGTTCCCGGCCGTCGGCATCGTCTCCCGCGTCAGCAGCGGGCTGCTCTCCGACCGCCTGTTCGGTGGTCGCCGTCGGCCAGTGCTCCTGCTCTCGTTCCTGTTCACCGTACCGGCGCTCATGGTGCTGGCGACGCTTCGGTCGGTCGCTGCGCTCGTCGTCGCGCTGCTCGTCGCCGGCTTCACCATCCAGTTGACGCTCGGCCTCTCGTTCGCGTACGTCCGCGAACTGGTCGACAGGCGCGTCGCCGCCACCGCGGTGGCGTTCCAGACCACTCTGGGTCTCGCCGGCGCGTTCGTCGCCCCCATCGCCGGCGGCGCGCTCATCGAGGCGGCGGGCTACGAGACGGCGTTCCTGGTCGGTAGCGGACTCGCTCTCGTCGGCGTCGCGTTCGTCTGGGTCGTCCCGGAGTCGTGAGTCGGGGGTCGGACCCGGTGGCCGCTACAGGTCGAGGAACTCTTCGGCGTTCTCCCAGAGCAGTTTCCGGTAGACGTCCTCGGAGTAGTCGGTGTGCTCGCCGAGCGAGTCCAGCCACTCACCGGGCCGAATCATCGGGTAGTCCGTGCCGAACATCACCTTGTCGCGGAGGACGGTGCCGGCGTAGTGGAGCACCTGTTCGTCGATGTACTTCGGGAGCCAGCCGGAGAGGTCCATGTAGACGTTGCCCTTCTGCTGGCAGATGGCGAGTTGCTCCTTCTCCCAGGGGAACGCGGGGTGGGCGATGAGAATCTGTAGTTCGGGGTGTTCTGCGGCCACGTCGTCGAGGAGCATCGGGTTTCCGTGCTTGACCTTCAGCCCCCGACCGCCGGGCGCGCCGGCGCCGAGCGTGGAGTTCCCGCCGTGGAAGACGCAGGGCACGCCGAGGTCCTCGATGGTGTCCCAGAGTGCGTCGTGTTCGGGGTCGCTCGGGTCGAAGCCCTGGGCGATCTGCTGGAACTTGAACCCGGAGAGGTCGAGGTCCTCGACGGCGCGGACGGCCTCCTCGACGCAGTCGTCCTTCAGCGGGTCGACGGACGCGAACCCGACGAAGAACTCGGGGTGGTCGTCCCGCACCTCCGCGACGTAGTCGTTGGGCACGGGCGGGTTGCCGGTGTTCGTCTCGGCGTCCCAGCCGAGGAGGACGGCCCGCGAGACGCCGGCGTCGTGGTACTCCTCGACCATCTCCTCGTAGTCCCACGTCTCCATCTCGGAGCCGAACTTGCTCGCGGCGTCCTCCATCATCTGGCCGCCCGCGTCCTCGAGGAACTCCCGGGTGGGCTGGTGGGCGTGGGTATCTATCGCCCGGGTCTCCGCGAGCAGGTCGTCGAGCGCGCTCATCGGTCGCGCTTCACGAGGAACTTCATGTCCCCCGAGAAGACGGTCTCCCCGTCGCTGTTCGTCATCTCCGTGTCGATGACGACGAGGCCCGCGTCGTCCCGCGAGGAGAGTTCCTTCGTCTTCGTGACCTCCATGTCCAGGGAGATGGTGTCGCCCATCGCCACCGGCGCGGGGATGTCCATGTAGTTCATCCCGAGGAACGCGATGACGCGGCGCTCGAGGAAGCCACAACGGTAGACGAACCCGGTGGCGAGCACGAACGTCATCGGGCCGTGGGCGACGCGCTCGCCGAACTCTTGGTCGGCGGCGTACTCCGCGTTGGAGTGGAGTTCCGTCCAGTCCCCGGTGAACATCGAGTGGAACGTGAAGTCAGCTTCCGTCACTGTGCGGCCGACGCTCTCGAACGTCTCCCCCTCCTCGAACTCCTCGAAGTAGTGGGGTTCGTAGCTGTACGCCATACTGAGAGAGGTCGCTCGGACGACAAATAATTATGCCGAGTCCCAGCCGTAGACGCGGGCCGCGTAGATGCCGAGGAGCCAGGAGACGGCGAACGCTACGGCGCCGGGCACGAACCCGTCGAGGAACGCCCGCAGTCCGTTCGCGAGGAAGAGGTAGCACGCCACGAGCGCGAGCGAAGTGACGAGCGCCCACGCGACGCCCACGACCCGCCGCTCGTAGGCCCGCGGCCACTGGTTCTCGTAGATGTTCGGCACACCGACGCCCGCGAGCAGGACGACGAAGTAGGCGTCCACGGAGTCCCCCCACGTCTCGAAGGCGACTGCGCCAGCGACCAGTGCGACGGCGATGGCTCCGGTGGTCACCGCGAACTCCACGCTTGTCAGCCACGAGCGGAATCTGCCGGCGAGCGTAGCCATGCCACCACGCCGCACGGCAGTCACATCAACGTTCCGACAGAGGCCGCGGTTCGGTCGACAGAGATTATGAGGGATGGGGGACAACTCCGGGACATATGCGAGACGCCTACGTCGTCGGCGCGGGCCAGACCGCCTTCGGGGCGTTCCCCGGGGAGTCCTACCGCTCGCTGTTCGCCACCGCCGTCGAGCGCGCGCTGGCGAGCGCCGACGGACTCGACCGGGCAGACGTCGACGAAGCGGTCGTAGGAACGCTCGGCGTCGGCGGCCGACAGATCGGTCTCTCCGGACCCGCCGTCGCCGAACACGCCGGGCTCTCCGTGCCGACGACCCGCGTGGAGAACGCCTGCGCGGCCAGCGGCTACGCGGTCAGGAACGCCGTACAGGCCGTGAAGTCGGGGATGGCCGATGTCGTCATCGCGGGCGGCTACGAGATGATGACGGACCTGAGCGGCGACGCCGCGAAGTACTGGCTCGGCGTCAGCGGCGAGACGGAGTGGGAGCGCCTCACTGGGACGACGTTCGCGGGCACCTACGCCCAGATGGCGAGCGCCTACGTGGACGAGTACGACGCCGCCGTCGACGACCTCTCCCGGGCGGCCGTGAAGAACCACGCGAACGCCGCGAAGAACCCCCACGCGCACCTCGGCTTCGAGTGCTCGCTCGAAGACGCGAGCGGCGGCGCGACGGTCGCGGACCCGCTAACGCTCTACCACTGCTGTCCGACCAGCGACGGCGCGGCCGCCGTCCTCGTCGCCAGCGAGGACGTTGCCGCCGAGTTCGAGGACACCGCGAGAGTCGCGGGCGTCGGCGCCGCGAGCGACCGCGTCGGCCTCTTCGAGCGGGAGAGCTACACGTCGATACCAGCGAGCCAGAACGCGGCGGACGCGGCCTACGAGATGGCCGGAGCGGGACCGGAAGACGTCGACCTGGCGGAGGTCCACGACTGCTTCGCCATCGCGGAACTGCTCGCCTACGAAGACCTCGGCTTCTGCGGGCGCGGCGAGGCCCCGGAACTGCTGCGCGAGGGCGTCACCGACGCGGACGGCGACCTCCCCGTGAACGTCTCCGGCGGCCTGAAGGCGAAGGGCCACCCCATCGGCGCGACCGGCGCCGGACAGGTCGTCGAACTGTGGAAACAGCTCACCGGGAACGCCGGAGAGCGGCAGGTCGAGGACCCGCAACTTGGACTGGCGCACAACGTCGGCGGAAGCGGCGGTGCGGCGGTCGTCACGCTCCTGGAGGGAGTCTCGTGAGCGAGCATCAACGAGCGAGCGAGACGTCGTCAGAGCAAAGCTCTGACGGAAGTCGCGTGAGCTTGCGAACGCGAAACCGACCGCGCAACGCGCGGGAGGGGAAGGCATGACTGCGGAGAACTCTGCAATCGCGGGTGTCGGCGCGTACGTCCCCCGGTTCCGACTGTCGGCCGCGGAGGTCGAGGACGCCCTGGGCCGGTTCCGTGCGCGCGGCGTCGATTCGGTCGCCGTGCCGGACGCCGACGAGGACGCGCTCACGATGGCCGCGGAGGCCGGCGAGCGCGCCCTCGACGCGGCGGGCTACGAGGCGGGGAGCGTGGACGCGCTGTTCCTCGCGTCCACGACGCTCCCGTACGACGAGGAGGCCGGCAGCGGCCGACTCGGTAGCCTGCTCGGCGTCGGGGAGACCACCCGAACGAGCCAGTTCGGCGGCAGCACCGCTGCGGGCGGGGAGGCGCTATCGGCGGCGCTCGACGGCGGTGGCGTAGCGCTGGTCGTCGCTGCGGACTGCCCGCAGGGGGCCCTTGACGAGGCTGTCGGGCACGCTGCCGGGGCGGGGGCTTGTGCAATCGTCTGCGCGCCCGACAGCCCCGGAGCCGTCACCGACCGCTCGTCGTACACCGCCACCTACCCAGGAACCCGGTTCAGGAAGCGCGGCAGCGACGAGACGACGGGACTCGGCGTGACCGCCTACGACCGGGAGGCCTACCGCGAGACCGTCGCGGGCGCCGTCGACGAACTCGGCGGCGCGAACGACCCGGACGCCGCGGCGCTGCAGGCCCCCGACGGCGACCTGCCGTACCGCGCCGCGAGAGCGCTCGGTCTCGACAGCGAGACGGTGGCCGCCGGCACCGTCGCGGATGAGGTAGGCGACGCGGGCGCTGCGAGCGCGCTGCTCGGCTTCGCCGACGCGGTCGCCGACGGTAGCGAGACGATACTGGTCGTCACGTACGGTAGCGGTGGCGCGGCGCACGCGTTCCGGGTTGAGGGTGGTGAAATTCCGGTCAGACGGACGGTCGCGGGCGACCGAGACCTCGACTTCGCGGCGGCCCAGCGGCGGTGCGGCGCGTTCGACTCCGGTGTCCCGGAGGGCGGCGGGGCGTACGTCAGTGTCCCGTCCTACCGCCGCACGCTCCCGCAGCGCCACCGTCTGGTGGCCGGACGCTGCCGGGCCTGTGGCGCGCTCCGGTTCCCGCCGGAGGGCGCGTGCACGGAGTGCGGCGCGAGCGAGGGCTACGACGACACACCGCTCTCGAAGCGGGGCACAGTGGAGGCGGTGACGACCATCTCGCAGGGCGGCGCGCCGCCGGAGTTCGTCCCGCAGCAGGCCCGCGCTGGGGAGTACGCGAGTGCCATCGTGGCGTTCGACGGCGTCGAAAGCGGGTCGGTGAGCGTCCCGGTGCAGGTCGTGCTCGCGGGCGACGACGCGCCCGGCATCGGCGACGAGGTGGTGGCCGTGCCGCGCCTGCTGTACGAGCAGGAGGGCGTCAGACGGTACGGCGCGAAGGTCGTCCCCACCAACGAGCGGCGGCGGTAACGACCGCGACCACTGCGAGCGAGACCACTCCGGCGAGGGTGAACAGACTGTCGTACCCGACAGACCCCGCGAGCGCCGCGAACGCGACGGGGCCGCTGGCGCGGCCGAGGAATGTGACGCTGTTGCGGAGGCTGAGCGCACCGGCGCGGAGGTCCGCGGGGACGTGGTCGGTGAGGCCGGCGTCGACGGACGGGAGTACGAGGCCGACGCCACCGCCGGCGATGCTCGCGCCCGCTGCGACGCCGACCGGGGAGACGGCGAAGGGGACGACGAGCAGTCCGACGGCGTACACCGCGATGCCCGCGCGAACGAGGGTGGCGTTGCTCGCCCGGTGCGCGAGGCGGCCGTTGAGCGCGGCGGCGGCGGTGGAGACGACCTCCGCGGCAGTGATGACGAGACCGACGACCACGGCGGAGGACGCGTAGTCGTCGACGAGGAGGAACGGGAGCGCGGTGAATATCGCGCCGAACAGGAGGAGTTCGGTGAGGAGGGTGGCGGCGTAGAAGCCGAGGGCGCCCGTCGAGGTCGCCACGCGCGCCATCGCGGCGAGGTAGCCCGGGCGCTGCGGGATACCGACCTCCGTCGGCAGGACGCGCCACGCGACGCCGGCGACGGGGAGTGCAAGCAGGTACGCGAAGAAGGGCGCGTTCCAGGCGACGCCGGCGAGCAGGCCCCCGACGACCGGGTAGACGGCGGCCGCCGCCGAGAGCACGGCGGTGTTCACGCCGAGGACCGCGTTCCGCTGGACACCCTCGAACGTGTCGCCGACGAGCGTCACCGTGGAGACGAACAGGCCCGCGGCAGCGGTTCCCTGAACCACACGGACGGCGATGACGGTCCAGAACGGCGGCGAGAGGGCGATGCTCGTGCCCGAGAGCGAGAAGACGACGAGCGACCCGACGAGCAGGCGGCGGCGGCCGTACCGGTCGGCGAAGGCGCCGAGGAACGGAGAGAGCACGATGCCCGCGAGGAAATACGTGGAGACGAGGAGGCTTGCCTGTGCGTCCGTGAGCAGAAACTGGTCGCGGAAGGCGGGCAGTGCGGGGCTGAGCAGTGGGACGCCGAGTGGCGCCATCGCGGTGCCGAGCAGCACCACCCGGACGGTGGGAGAGTCCCACGGGACGCGTTCGCTCACTTCCATGCCACACTGAGGCTGTTCGGCGCGGTCGGCGGAAAGGATGGTTACCGCCTGGTGACCAGCTACCCCGACGGGATACCGGAACGAGTTAGGGGCGCGGCCGTCGTAGAACGTGAGGGAATGACGCTACTGTGCGCCGACACGGTCGTCTGTGACGCCGAGTCAGTCGTCGAGGGCGGCGCGGTCGTGGTCGAGGGCGACCGCATCGCAGCGGTCGGGGACCGCGAGGACCTCCGGGAGCGCTACCCGGACCACGAGCGCGTGGAGTCCGACCTGCTGGCGCCGGGGCTGGTCGGCGGCCACGTCCACTCCGTGCAGAGCCTCGGGCGCGGCATCGCCGACGACGAGGAACTGCTGGACTGGCTGTTCGACCACGTCCTCCCGATGGAGGCGTCGATGGGACCCGAGGAGATGCGCGCGGCCGCCGACCTCGCGTACCTCGAACTCGTCGAATCCGGGACGACGACGGCCATCGACCACCTCTCCGTCTCCCACGCCGATCAGGCGTTCGAGGCCGCGGGGGACAGCGGCGTGCGCGCGCTCATGGGGAAGGTCCTGATGGACAAGGACTCCCCGGACGGCCTGCTCGAGGAGACCGAGGCCGCGCTCGACGAGACGGAGGCACTCATCCGGGAGTACGACGGCGCTCGCGACGGCCGCATCCGGTACGCCGTCACGCCGCGATTCGCCGTCTCCTGCACCGAGGAGTGCCTGCGTGGCTGCCGCGAACTCGCCGACGAGTACGGCGTCCGCATTCACACGCACGCCAGCGAGAACAAGGGCGAGATTACGACTGTCGAGGAGGACACCGGCAAGCGGAACGTCCACTGGCTGGACGAAGTTGGGCTGACGGGCGAGGATGTGGTGCTCGCTCACTGCGTCTGGACCGACGAGAGCGAGCGCGAAGTGCTCGCCGAGACGGGGACTCACGTCACGCACTGCCCGTCGTCGAACATGAAACTCGCCTCCGGCGTGGCGCCAATCACGGACTACCTCGACCGCGGAATCAACGTCGCGCTCGGCAACGACGGCCCGCCCTGCAACAACACCCTGGACGCGTTCACGGAAATGCGCCAGGCGAGCCTGCTCGGGAAGGTGTCGGACCTCGAGCCGACGGCACTCCCAGCGCGCACCGTCTTCGGGATGGCGACCCGGAACGGCGCGAAGGCCGCGGGGTTCGAGGACGTCGGCAAACTCCGCGAGGGGTGGACGGCGGACGTCGTCGGCCTGTCGACGGACAACGCCCGCTCGACGCCGGTCCACGACCCGTACTCCCACCTCGTGTTCGCCGCGCACGGCGACGACGTGTCGCTGACGATGGTCGACGGCGAAGTGCTCTACCGGGACGGCGAGCACGTCCGGATGGACGATGCGGCCATCAGGGAGCGCGCCAGCGAGTTCGCCGAGGGCTACTGAACTACCGACGTTCGTCGACCCAGTCGTCGAGTTTCTCGTTCGCGCGGTCGGGGTCCCTGTCGGCCCGCAGCAGTTCGTCGAGCAGCGCCGTCGCCTCCGCGGAGACCCAGCGGCTCTCCTCCAGACGCGGAATCAGCTTCGCGCGCAGCCAGTCGAGGGGGCGCTGTGGCGAGTACCACGCGTCGGCGGTTTCGGCCATCGTGTCGGTGGTGACGGCCGGGGCTAATGAACGCCGTGGCACAGGGGCTACGACGCGGGCGCAGGCGGGACCACGCTTTTCGGGCAGGCGCACAGTGGTACACGAGCATGACCGACAGCGAACCCGTGCAGTGTCCAATCTGTGGGTGGACAGGGCACGCGACCGACCTCGACGAGGAGGCCTGCCCGACGTGCGGGGAGCCGGTCAACGTCACGTTCACCTGACAGCCCCGACGCGTACTGCCCGAGGAACGGCCCGCACAGAACACCTTCTCCTAGCTTTTTCACGGTTCGTGGGGAAGGCCGTGGCATGAAGGTCGCAGTACTCGGCGCGGGCACGATGGGGCACGGCATCGCCCAGGTTGCCGCGATGGCGGGCCACGACGTGTCGCTCCGGGACGTGGACGCGGACATCGTGGACGAGGGCTTCGACGCCATCGAGTCGAACCTGGCGGGCGGCGTCGAACGGGAGAAGGTGACACCGGCGGAGCGGGACGCGACGCTCGACCGGCTCTCGGGGACGACCGACCTCGACGAGGCCGTGGCGGACGCCGAACTCGTCGTGGAAGCTGTCCCGGAGGACGTGGACCTGAAGCAGTCCGTGCTGGGCGAGGCTGAGAGTGCCGCACCCGACGACGCCGTGCTGGCGTCGAACACGTCGAGTCTCCCGGTGACGGAGCTCGCGTCGGTCCTCGAGAACCCGGACCAGTTCGTCGGCCTCCACTTCTTCAACCCCGTCCACATCATGGCGCTCGTCGAAGTGGTGGTCGCCGAGCAGACCAGCGGAGAGACGCTGTCGTTCGCCCGCGAGTTCGTCGAGGGCATCGACAAGACTGCCGTGGAAGTCCAGGACTCGCCCGGGTTCGCGTCCTCGCGGCTAGGCGTCTCGCTCGGCGTCGAGGCGATGCGGATGGTCGAGGAGGGCGTGGCCAGCCCTCGCGACGTGGACGCGTCGATGGAACTCGGCTACAACCACCCGATGGGCCCCATCGAACTCGGCGACGTGGTCGGCCTGGACGTGCGCCTGGACATCCTCGAACACCTCCGCGAGGAGCTCGGGGAGCGGTTCCGGCCGCCACAGATTCTGAAGCGGAAAGTGCGCGCAGGCAAACTGGGAAAGAAGACCGGCGAGGGGTTCTACGTCTGGGAGGACGGCGAGATAGGGGGAGTGAGTGGCGACCTCGACTCGAGCGGGCACGACGACGGAGGTGATGGGGCGTGAGCGACGTCGCCGAGACCGCGGCGGACTGTGAGTTCGTGGCTGTGACGGAGAACGACCCAGAGCACGTGACGACGGTCACCATCGACCGACCGGACGCGCGGAACGCGCTGCACGGGCCGCTCCGCGAGGAACTGAAGGCAGTGTTCGCGGCCGTCGACGAGAGCGACGCGCGGGTCGTGGTTCTCACGGGAAGCGACGACGCAGGGGCGTTCGTCGCTGGCGCCGACGTCAGTGAACTCCGCGAGCGGAACGCCGTCGAGCAGCGCCGAGCGAGCGAGCGGCCCCGCGTCTACGAGACGGTCGAAGACGTTCGCCAGCCCGTGATTGCCCGGTTGAACGGTCACGCGCTGGGGGGCGGTCTCGAACTCGCGCTCGCCTGCGACGTCCGGGTCGCCCACGAGCGGGCCAAACTCGGGAGCCCCGAGATCAACCTCGGCATCATCCCGGGCGGCGGCGCGACCCAGCGCCTCCCGCGAATCGTTGGGGAGGGGCAGGCGATGAAACTCGTGCTCTCCGGGGACCTCGTGGACGCCGCGGAGGCCAGGGATATCGGCCTCGTCGAGGACGTGTACGGCGACGACGAGTTCGACGACGCGGTGTCCGACCTCGCGGCGTCGATGGCCGAGAACAGTCCGGTCGCCCTGGCGTACGGGAAGGACGCCGTGCAGGCGGCCTCCCGGATGGACCTCGAGGCGGGCATCGAGTACGAGGCGGAGCTGTTCGCGCAGCTGTTCTCGACGGCGGACAAGGACGAGGGCATCGACGCCTTCTTCGAGGACCGGACCCCCGAGTGGCGTGGTCGATAACAACCCTTTCAAGCACGCCGTCCGAGGGGGAACCATGGAATGGGGAGCGGCCTGGGTCGCCGGATTGTTCGTCCTGGCGACGGTGCTGTCACCAGCAGCGGTCGCGACGACAGCGACGACACCGGACGGCGCGCTCGGGATGCCACAGGAGTTCGACCCGGACTCCGTCTCGCTGTCCGCCTCGCTGCAGGAGGACGGCGACGCAGCGTGGACGTTCACCTACCGGACGCGACTGTCTAACGACAACGAAACGGCGGCCTTCGAGTCGCTGCAGAACGACATCCGGACGAACACCTCCAACTACGTCGGACAGTTCGAGGACCGCATCACGGCGACGGTTGACGCGGCAGAGAACACCACGGGTAGACAGATGGCCGTCGAGAACGTCTCCGTCTCGACGCGCGTGAACAGCCTCAACGAGGAATCCCTGGGCGTCGTCACCTACCACTTCGAGTGGCAGGGGTTCGCGGAAACCGAGGAGAACGCCATCGCAGCGGGTGACGCCCTCGAGGGGTTCTACCTCGACAACGAGACGTCGCTGACGGTGTCCTGGCCCGAGGGGTACGAGACGGTCGAGGTGGCGCCGGAAGCGACCCAGCCACGCGAGAACGCCGTGCAGTGGCGCGGCCCGCTGGAGTTCGGCGACGGGCAGCCGAGCGTCGTCGTGGTGCCCAGCGCGACGACGACCACGGAGACGCCGACGAACACGACCGCCGGCCCGACGACCACGGGTGACGGCCCGACCACCGACAACGAGGGTGGTGGGCTGCTCGTGCCCGCGCTCGGCGGCGCCATCGCCGTCCTCCTGCTCGGCGGCGCGGGCTGGCTCTACTGGCGGCGCGAGACCGCCGACCGGGACGGTGGCCCGGGGGCAACGACGAGTCCCGACGACGGGAACGCCGGTGTGGCAGCAGCGGGCGCAGCGGACGACGAGCCGCCGTCGGAGCTGTTGAGCAACGAGGAGCGCGTCGAGCAGTTCCTCGAGTCCCAGGGCGGCCGCGCGAAACAGCAGGCCGTCGTCGAGGCGCTGGGCTGGACGGAGGCCAAGACCAGCCAGGTCGTCAAGCAGATGCGCGAGGACGACCGGCTCGACTCGTTCCGCATCGGTCGCGAGAACGTCCTGAAGCTCCCGGATGCGGACGCACCGGGCGAGAACAGCGACGAGTAGTCCCCGGCGTGTCGTCGCGTGGCACGGCGGGTCCGATACGGCACTCACTTGTACGGGCCGCAAATTTTGCGAGAGTATGACCGAGAGCGGCCCGCTGGACAACATGCTCGCGCAGATGGAAGAGGCCCGGGAGTACGTCGACATCGACGACGGCATCTACGAACGGCTGCAGTCCCCCGAACGCACACTCACCGTCAGCCTCCCCGTCCGCATGGACGACGGCACCGTCGAGGTGTTCGAGGCCTATCGCTGCCAGTTCGACAGCGCACGCGGCCCCTACAAGGGCGGCATCCGCTACCACCCGAGCGTCTCCCAGGAGGAGGTGTCGGCGCTCGCGGGCTGGATGACCTGGAAGACGGCGCTCGTCGACCTCCCGTTCGGCGGCGCGAAAGGCGGCATCATCTGCAACCCCAAGGAGCTCTCCGACGGCGAAATCGAACAGCTCACGCGCCGGTACACTGAGGGCATCCGGCGCATGATCGGGCCGGACACGGACATCCCGGCACCGGACATGAACACCGACCCCCGGACGATGGCGTGGATCATGGACACGTACTCCGTCTACCAGGGGTACGCGGTCCCGGAGGTCGTCACCGGCAAACCGACCGAAATCGGCGGTACCGACGGGCGCACCGAGGCGACCGGTCGCGGCGTCGCCATCATCACGGAGGAGACGTTCGAGTACTTCGACACCGAGGTGCGCGACGCCGACGTGGCCATCCAGGGCTTCGGGAACGTCGGCAGCGTCACCGCGAAACTGCTCGACGAGCGCGGCGCGAACGTCGTCGCCGTCTCGGACGTCACGGGCGCCATCTACGACCCGGACGGCCTCGACGTGGACGACGTTCTGGACTACGTCGCGGGCAACGCCGGCCGCCTCGAGGGCTACGACGCGGGCTCCATCTCGAACGACGACCTGCTCACCCTCGACGTCGACGCGCTGATTCCGGCGGCCATCGAGGACGTCATCACCGTCGACGTCGCCGAACGGCTCCAGGCCGACGTGGTCGTCGAGGCCGCGAACGGGCCGACGACGTTCGACGCCGCGAACGTCCTCGAGGAGCGCGGCATCCCCGTCGTCCCGGACATCCTCGCGAACGCGGGCGGCGTCATCGTCTCCTACCTCGAGTGGGTCCAGAACAGCCAGCAGTACTCCTGGGAACTCGAGGAGGTCCACCACGACCTGGAGGCCCGCATCACGGACGCCTTCGACGAGACGCTCGCCGCCTACGAGGAGAAGGAAATCCCGACGCTGCGCACCGCCGCGTACACCATCGCGCTCGAGCGCACCGCCTCCGCCCACGAGTACCGCGGCCTGTTCCCGTAACGCCGTCCCGGGATAGACCCAGAAGTTAACCCATAGAGCGTGGAACGCTGGGGCATGAGCTACGAGGCGGTGTTCGTCGACCTCGACGACACCCTCTACCCGTACCCCGAGTGCAACGAGGCCGGCAAGCGGGCTGCCTGGGAGACGGCCCGCGAACTCGGCTACGAGTGGAGCCGCGATGACTTCGAGGAGGTCTATCAGGCGGGCCGCCGGGAGGTCAAGCGCGAACTCGCTGGCACCGCCTCCGCCCACGAGCGGTTTCTCTACTTCAAGCGCGCCGTCCAGATGCACGCCGGCACCCACAGCGCCCGGGACGCGCTCGCGCTCGGTGAGGCGTACTGGGAGACGTACGTCGAGGAGATGGAGCTGTTCGACGGCGTCGTCGAGACCCTCGAATCGCTCCAGGCGTCCGGCGTGGACGTCGCCATCGTGAGCAACCTCACGACGCGCATCCAGTTGAAGAAGATAGAGCGACTCGGCATCGAGGAGCACGTCGACCTGGTCGTCACCTCCGAGGAGACGGGCCGCGAGAAGCCCAGCAGCGTGATGTTCACCCTCCCGATAGCGCAACTCGACGTCCGGTCGAGCGAGGTAGTGATGGTGGGCGACTCCCCGACGGCGGACATCGCTGGCGCCAACGCGCTCGGGCTGACCACGGTGCTGTTCAACAGCGACGCGACGGACCTCGACGAGCACCAGCGCCCGGACCACAGGATTGAGGAGTTCGGGGAGCTAACGGGTCTGGTACACTGATGCTCGCCCGCGAACGCGTCGCCGTCGTCGACCACGCACCGCTGCTGAGCGACCTCACGCCCGGCCGGACGGGGAACCTGAGCGTCCGCCGCGGCGACGAGTTCGCGGCCACCCCGACCGGCGTCCCCTACGACGGCTTCGACGCCAGCGACGTCCCAGTCGTCTCCCTCGACGGCGAGGTGGTCGCCGGCGAGATGAAGCCGACGAGCGAGGTACCGATGCACACCGGCATCTACCAGCGCCTCGACGCGGGCGCCATCGTCCACACGCACTCGACGTGGGCGACGACGCTCGCGGTGCTCGGCGAGGAACTCCCGCCCATCCACTACATGATCACCGCCGTCGGCCGCTCGGTGCCAGTCGCGGGCTACGCGCCCTACGGCACGGACGAACTCGCGAAACTCGTCGTGAGCGAGATGGAAGACGCCGACTCGAAGGCCTGCATCCTCGCGAACCACGGCCTCGTCGTCGTCGGTGAGGACCTCCCGTCGGCCGTCGAGAACACTGTCCACGTCGAGAACCTCTGCCGGCTCTACTTGCAGGCCCGCGAGCACGGCGAGCCGAACCGGCTCTCAGACGACGAACTGGCGACCGTCGAGGAGAAGTTCGAGTCCTACGGGCAGTAGACGGCCTCGCACTCCCCTCCTCCTGCCTGTCGGCGAGCCGACCTGTACAGTTATACGTCGCGGGCCGTCACTCGGGAGGCATGGACGAAGTCGACACCCTCCGTCGCGGGCTCGTGGCGGCAGTCGTCGGCGGGGTGACGGCCGGCGGCTTCTTCACGCCGGCCGCGAGCTACCTCGACCGGTTCGCGCCGCTGTCAGGGGACGTCTGGCGGTCGACGACCGACGAGACCCCCGACGAAGTGGAGAGCCCGTACGGCTCCGCGACCCTCCAGTACGACGGGCACCGCGTGCCCGAGGTGCGCGCCGACGACGAGCGCGCGCTCTACTACGCGGTCGGCTACGCCCACGGCACCGACCGGCTGTTCCAGATGGACCTCCAGCGCCGCCTGATGCGCGGACAGCTGTCGGCCGTCGTCGGCGAAGCGACCCTCGACTCCGACGAGTTCCACGTCCGGATGGACTTCGCGCGGGCGGCCGACGCGAACTGGACGGCCCTCCAGTCCCGGAATCCCGAGGTCGCCGGGATTCTGGAGGCGTACACCGCGGGCGTCAACGCCGCCCGCGACGACCAGCGCTACCCACTCGAGTTCGAACTGCTGGACTACGAACCGGCGCCGTGGACGCCGGCGGACACGCTCATCCTGCAGTTGCAGATATCGTGGACGCTGACCGGAAGTTTCGAGACGCTCCGCCGCGCACGCCTCCGAAACGCGCTCGGTGACGGCTACGAAGAACTGTTCCCGCGGCGACTCGACCACGACAGCCCGATTCTCCGCGACGCGGACGCCGGTCCCGTCGACTCGCTCACGGGCGAACTCGGCGACACAGGCGGGAGTCCGGGTGCGGCGCTCACGGACTGGCTCTCGTCGTTCGAGTCCCCGGACGGCGTCGGGTCGAACAGCTGGGTCGTGAGCGGCGACCACACCGAGAGCGGCGCGCCCATCGTCGCCAACGACCCCCACCTCTCCCTGCTCGCGCCCCCGGTCTGGTACCAGCAGCACCTCGACGGCCCCGAGGACTGGGTTCGGGGGGTGACGTTCCCCGGCGTGCCGTTCGTCATCATCGGCGAGAACCGCGCCGGTGCGTGGGGATTCACGAACGCCGGCGCGGACGTGCTGGACGTCTACGAGTACGAGACCGACGGCGAGCGCTACCGCTACGAGGGCGAGTGGCGCGAGTTCGACACCGAGGACCACTCCATCGAGGTGGCCGACGGCGAGGACGTCACCGTCACGAAGCGGAAGACGGTGCACGGACCCATCGTGGAGCGGGAAGGAGAGCGGGTCGGCGTCGCGTGGACTGGCCTCACCGCCACCGCGACGACCGACGCCATCCACGCGTACGCCCACAGCGACGGAGTCGACGACTTCCGCGAGGCGACGCGGCAGTTCGACCTGCCGACGCAGTGCGTCGTCTACGCAGACCGCGATGGGAACACCTACTACAAGGTGACCGGCCGCATCCCCGTCCGGCGCGTCGACGGCGAAGCGGTTCCCGGCTGGCGAGTGTTCGACGGCTCCGCGGGCGAGGGCGAGTGGGCGGGATTCACGCCATACGGCGAGTCGTCGTGGGAGGGCTTCGTCCCCTTCGAGGAGAAGCCCGGCGCCCTGAACGCCGGGTACGTCGCCACCGCGAATCAGCGCATCTTGGACGACCCAGAGTACTACCTCGGGGAGTCGTTCTCGGCACCCTTCCGCGGCGAGCGCATCTACGAGTTGCTCGACGAATGGACCGCCGCGGGCGACGTGACTCCTGAGGACATGCGCGACCTCCAGCGCGACGCTCTGGACACGCGCGCCCGTCGGCTGGTTCCGCGGCTCCTCGACGCCGTCGACGTCGAGAGTGCGGGCGCACCGTTCGACGCGCTCACGGAGTGGGACTACCGGATGGTCCGGGACAGCGAGGCCGCACTCGCGTTCGCCGTCGTCCTCGACGCCTACCGCGAAGAACTCTACCGCGAGGGGTTCGACGCCGCGGGCCTCGGCGAGGAGTACTGGCCGGGCGACTGGGTGACCGTCACCCTCCCCGAGGACGCCGCCTGGTTCGACCGGGAGGCGACGCCGGCGAGCGCCTCGGGGGCGATGCAGTCGGCCCTCGACGCGGCCGCCGGCCGCGTGGACAGCGAGGGCTGGGAGACGTACGGCGACTACAACGTCGTCGCGCTCTCGCACCCGTTCGACCAGTCGTTCCTCAACTATCCGGAGATGCCGACCGACGGCTCCGCCGCGACGGTGAACAACTTCCGGCGGGACAGCGACGTGGGGAGCAGCTGGCGGATGGTCGTCCCGATGGACGGGGAGGCGACTGTCGTGCTCCCGGGCGGGAACGACGGCGACCCGTTCAGCGGCCAGTACGACGACCAGCTAGCCGCCTGGGCGGCCGGCGACTACTACGCGTTCGACCGGACGTTCGGGGGGCCTCGCGTGGAGTTCGGGGGTGGCGACTGATGCGGCGCCTCGCCTGGATGGGGGTCTCTGCCGTCGTCGGGCTCGCCGTCGCGTGGTTCCACTGGGTCGGCCTGCTCGTCGGGGGGGTCCTGGTCGGCGCGCTCGCCCGCTCGTGGTCGCGCGCGCTCGCCGCCGGCCTCGGGTTCGGCCTCCTCGCCTGGGTCGTCTTCCTCGCAGTGCTCTCGGACGCGGGCAGGCTGGCGGCGTACTGGGGGTCGGGACAGCTCCTGTACGTGAGTCTCGCCATCCCGCTCGTGCTCGGACTCGTCGGGAGCCTCGCCTACGGCCTCAAGCCAGTCCAGCGCGTCGACTGAACCCAACGGGCCCGCGGACTTTTGTGACGGCCCGTAGAACGTAGTGGCGTGACTCTCGCGGAGACGCAGGCGTTCTACGGCCGCTGGGCCCGCGCGTACGACTGGTTCAGCCGGCTCCTCCCCGGCCTCGGCAGCCTCCGCGCCGAGGCCGCCGACTCACTCGCGCTGACCGCGGGCGACACGGTCGTCGACCTGGGCTGTGGCACGGGCGCGAACCTCGGCTACCTCCGCGAGCGCGTCGGTCCCGAGGGGACGGTCGTCGGCGTCGACCTCACGCCGAAGATGCTCTCGCAGGCCCAGGCGGGCGTCGAGCGGTCGAACTGGCGGAACGTCCACCTCGTCCGCGGCGACGCCGGCCGGCCGCCGGTCGACGACGTGGACGGAATACTCGGGTCGTTCGTCGTCGGCCTGCTCCCCGACCCCGTCGCCGGCGTCCGGGAGTGGGTCGACCGCCTCGCACCGGACGGCCACGTCGCCGTGCTCGAGGCCGGCCGCAGCGACCGCCGGTTCGCGCGACCGCTCAACCGCGGCTTCGAGGCGTTCGTCGCGGCCGGGTCCCCGGGCGAGGGGGAGGACGACCCCGCCGCGGAACTCGACCGCCGCATCGACGACGCGCGCGGGGCGATGGCCCAGTACGCACGGCTCACCCGCGACGAGCGACGGGCCGGCGGCTTCGTCCGCCTGTTCGCGGGTCAGTCGCGGTCGTAGGCGTTCTCGCGTTCGAGGCGGCCGCGTTCGGCGAGCACCGACGGCGTGCGACAGATGCCCGGGGCGCCAGTGACCTGGGGGACCGTGCAGTTGTTGCAGTTCTCGCAGACCGCAGCGCCGCCGTCGAGCAGGCGCGCCGGGAGTCGGGGTTCGGCGTAGAACGGCCGCCCCATCCCAACGAGGTCGCAGGCGTCGCCGAGCAAGCGGTCCATTCGGTCGCGCTCGCGGACGCCGCCCTCCAGCATCACAGGAATATCTACGCGCTCCCGGACGCGCCGGCAGAGGTCGGCGTTCCACGCGGGTTCGAACGTGGCGTTTCGGGCCTGGAGGCGGTTGGCAAGCGAGACGAGGCGGGCGCGCCACGGACCGCCGAACGCCTCGGCGTACCCCGACTGGAACTGGGTCGCCCGCCACGCGCGCTCGGGGTACTCGCCGCGCACGACGTGCATGTCCCAGAACACGCTCCCGGAGACGGGGACGACGGCGTCGAAGCCGATGGCCGCGGCGCGCTCGCAGAGTCGGACGCAGTCGTCGTCGGTGAGGCGTCGACGGATCACCCGCGGCGCCTGCGACTCCGAGGGAATCTTGGCGATTAGGGGGACGTCCGTGCGGGCCCGTACCTCGTCGTGGAGGCGTTCGAGGAACCGGAAACCGTCGACGAACTCGTCGTCGCGGCGGTTGTAGAACGGGGAGAGGAACTGCTGGACGAGGCCCATGTTCGCGCCGGCGACGTGGATGCCGTGGTAGCCGGCGTCCGCGAGTCGCTCGGCCGCGCGTCCGAAGTCGGCCGCGAGTTCGTACACCTCGTCGGTCGAGAGCACGTGCGGGGAGAGGTCGAGGAAGCCGATGCGGTCGGCGAGTCGCATCGAAGGCGGCGGCCGGGAGACGGCCAACTGGTCGAGGTCAGGGTGGGCGTCGCGGTAGCCCGCGTGCCACACCTCCATCGAGCGCAGGCCGCCGTGGGCAAGTTGCGCGAACACGCGGCCGCCGTGGGCCTCGATAGCCTCGGGGACTGGCGAGAGAGTGGCGACGAACGCGTCGTCGTGGACGCGGGTCATGTTCGGCGCGGCACACCCACTCTCGCCGCGCACGATGGTCGCCCCCTGGCAGAGGAGGCCGGCGCCCGACGCGGCCGCGGGTTCGAGGTCCGCGACGAGCGTCTCCGCTGTGTCCGCGTCCGTGCCCGCGCACTCCAGCAGTGGCGCGCGGTAGAGGCGATTGGGCAGGCCGAGGCCGCCCACGTCCACTGGGTCGTCGAGACGCGGCATAGCTGTGGTGACGGGCGCGGGCCGCTTGAGCGCTGTGGGCGTGAAAACTCGAAGCACTTTAAGGACAGCGCGGTGACTGGCGACTATGACCAACGTCGACGTGGCCGTCGTCGGCGGCGGACCGGCCGGGTCCGCTGCCGCCTACGCGGCCGCCGAGCGAGGTGCGGACGTCGTCGTCTACGAGAAGGGCGTGCCCCGGGCCGACCGGGAGGGACTCGGACCGGACTCGACGGACGCCGCGGGCTTCCTCGACTACTGGCTCGACATCGCGGACCTGGAGTTCGAGGACATCCCCGCGGACGTAATCGAACAGGAACTCGAGGACGCCGAGTTCATCGGCCCCACCGAACGGGTGTCGGTCGACCGCACAGGCATCGACGCCGACTACGACGGCTTCGGCTTCACCTTCCACCGCGCGAAGTTCGACGACTGGCTCCGCTCTCGAGCGGAGGACGCGGGCGCTGAGTACGTCGTGGGCACGACCGTGAAGTCGGTCGACTCGGACCTCGCGGGTGGCCACAGCCACACGCTCAGACTCGGCGACGGCGAGGCGGTGACGACGGAGTATCTGGTGCTCGCGGACGGCCCCCAGCGCCAGGTGACGATGCGCGTCCTCGACCCGCTGCTGCCCGACGGGAAACGGGCCAGCGAACTGCTCTCCCCGCCCACTGCGAACCACATCGCCTACCAGGAGTACCGGCGGTTCCCCGACGAACTGTTCGACGCGGACTCGATGAAGTTCTGGTGGGGGTGGATGCCCGGCGAGACGGCCTACCCCTGGGTGTTCCCGAACCGCGACAACGTGGTGCGCGTCGGCCTCACGATGCCGATGGGGATGGACGTCGAGGAGTTCGACGCCAGCGAGTGGCGACTGCTCCGCGAGGACGACGAGAAGATCCCCTCCGGCGGCGTCTACATCCGTCGCCTGCTGGAGGAACTGTACGGCGACGAGTACGACGTCGAGGCCGACTTCCCGCTGGTCGAGGGCCACGGGAAGTCCAAGAGCACGGAGACGTACCCCATCTCCTCGACGCGCCCCATCGAGTCACCAACGGCGGCCGGTATCGCCGTCGTCGGCGGGGCGATGGGCACCACCTCGGCGTTCCACGAGGGCGGCGACCACGTCGCCCACCGCACCGGCCTGCTCGCCGGTGAACTCGCCGCCGAGGGCCGACTCGCCGACTACAACGACGCGTGGCACGACGCCATCGGGACGGAGATTCGGCGCAACGTCGCGATGGCCGACGTTGTCGGCGAGTACGGGCCGGCCGACTGGGACCGGACCATCCGCATCACCCGCAAGATGCTGGAGTCCAACGAGAGCGGGAAGCTCATCTCGAAGTCGAACGCCCGCTCGGCGGCCGGCGGGCTCAAACTATATGCCCAGTACAAGCGCGCGAAGTTCCGCTACCGGAAGAAGAAGTACGCCCAGGTCCGGGAGTCGGACTACCAGTTCTGAGCGGGCAGAGCAGCTCAACCGACTCGGTTCTCAGACGACGTTCCACTCGACAGCGTCGCCGCCCGCCTCGAAGCGCTCGCTGGAGAGCACGTCGACGTCCGTCAGCGACGGTTCGCCGTCGACGCAGATCTCTGCGACGATCTTGCCGACGGCGGGCGCGTGCTGGAAGCCGTGCCCGGAGAAGCCGGCGGCCGTCACGAACCCTGGAGCGGACTCCTCGAGAATCGCGTGGTGGTCGGGCGTGACGGCGTAGAGGCCGGCCCACCCGCGCTTGATGCGGGACTCGCCGTCGAAGTACGTCGTGAAGTCGGCGGCGCGTTCGACGGCCGTCGCGGCCCAGTCGATGTCCATCGACTCCGAGTAGCGGTCCGGGTCGACGGGGTCGTCGTCCCCGCCGAAGTGGCCGCCGACGAGCGCGTCGCCGTCGCGCTCCGGCCGGAAGTACAATCCCCTGTCGAGGTCGATGGTGAGCGGGTTGGTCTCCGCGACGGGTTCGGTCGGTTCGACGACTGCAATCTGTCGGCGGTGGGGTTCGATGGGAAGGTCGACGTCGGCCATCGCGGCCAGCGGGCCCGACCACGCGCCAGCGGCGTTCACGACGAAGTCGGCGTCGAGGCGCTCGCCGTCGGCGAGTTCGACGCCCGTGACCCGGTCCCCGTCCGTGAGCACGTCACTGACCGCCGTGTTCGTCCGGATGTCGACGCCGCCCTCGCGGGCCGCCGTCGCGTACCCCTGGACGGCGAGGTTCGGGTCCGCGAACCCGTCCGTGGCGTTGTAGGTTGCGCCGACGAATTTCTCGGCTTCCAGACCGGGGCAGTGCTCGACAGCGTCAGCCGGGTCGAGGAAGACGCTGTCCACGCCGAGGTCGTTCTGCATCGCGACGTTCTCCCGGAACTGTCCGGCCGTCTCCTCGCTGCGCGCGAGGAACAGGTAGCCACAGCGCCGGTGTTCGATGTCCACGCCGAACGTCGCCTCGAAGTCGTCCCACACCTCGCGGCTGGCTTCCGAGAGCCTGACGTTCACCGACGTGGAGAACTGGCTCCGGATGCCGCCGGCGGAGCGTGCGGTGCTCGCCGAACCCAGCGACCCCTTCTCGCAGAGCACCACGTCCACCCCGCGCTCGGCGAGGTAGTGAGCCGACGACAGTCCGACGATTCCGCCGCCGACGACAACAACGTCCATGTGAACTATCCTCCCTCCGTGACGCGAATAAATCTACCGGGCCAGGTCGATCGCTCGCTGTTTCTGGCATACGAAATCGGCCGAATCAGCGGGAACGGCACGGCCTGGTTGGCTAATACCCTAGGCTTCGTCCTTTTGCAACTGAGAGGCGAAGGTCGAACTGGAGGCACACGCATGAGTCACACAGAACGCGACGACGACGTACGAACTGAGACCAGAGAGTACGACCCGAACCCCGACGAGAGCGGGAAGTGGGTGTCGGCACTCATCGCACTGCTGGGCACGTGGATGATCGTCCAGGTGTTGTTGCTTGACCTGTCGACGGGGCAGTTCTGGAACGACGTCGCGGTTGGCGCGCTCCTGCTCGCCGTCGGGGCGTACAACTACTCTAGACGCGCTGACGAGCGACTCGGAAACGTCGCTGCGGCGATAATCGCCGTGCTCGTCGGTCTCTGGCTGGTCGCTGCGCCGTTCCTGGTCGGCCCCGACGCCGGAGCCACCGAGGCGGTGAACGCCGCCGGCTTCTGGAACGACATCATCGTCGGCCTGGCGGCCATCGTTCTGGGCGCCTACAGCGCCTACAAGGTCCGCGACAACCAGGAGGACGTCCGGCGGACCACGACCTGACGCCCCGGCAGTTCTCGACCGGCGTCGTTCAGACGCGCTCGCGGGTGAGCCGCCGCCGGCGGAAGACGGCCACCTGGTACTGAGCGAGCAGCACCGAACACGCGACAGTGAGCACCGCGAAGAGGGCGATGAACTCCAGCGACCCGCCGTGAACGAGACCGTTCACCAGCTGGAAGAGCGCGAACAGTGGTAGTGCGAACGTGAAGATGCCCGTTCGTACCGGGAACCGGCGGGCCATTCGGAGGAAGGCGTCGACGTCGAGTCCAATTTTGTTGTCCATTGGTTCTGCTCGTACCGCTTCGTAGCTCTCTTGGGAGGACACTGTATAACCCCTTCGGCCGCTGACGTAGGACGGGATTACTCGCAGACGGTCAACCAGCGCCGTGGGACGCACACAGAGTGCGGGAGTAGGCTGTGACACCCGGCGAGTAGCGTGGCGTCCCTCGACCACCTGCGCGTGCGACGAGCCCCGGGAAAACCCTAACCCGGTGGCTCGCGTCCTCTCGACTATGGTACTCGTACTGTCGGACGAGGACGTCGGCGACATCCTCGACCTCGAGTCGCTGGCGGACGTCGTCGAGCGCGCGCTCGTCAAGCAGGGCAACGACGAGGTCGAACGCCCCGACCGGCCACACTACCCGGTCGGAGCGGGCCTCGACTCGGCGGACGCTCCCGGGATGGGACTGGTAATGCCGGCGTACGTCCACGGAGGATCGTACTTCGCGACCAAACTCGTCGGCGTCTACGAGGACAACCCGGAGCGAGGGCTGCCGACGATACACGCCCAGATCGTGCTCACGGACGCCCGGACCGGTGAGCCGCTGTCGTTCATGAACGGCTCCCGCATCACGAACGCCCGCACGGGCTGTATAGGTGGGCTCGCGGCCCGCGAACTCGCCGTGGAGCCGGTCCGACTCGGCGTCCTCGGCGCCGGCGCGCAAGCCCGCTGGCAGACCAGGGCCATCGACGCGCTCACCGACGTCGAATCGGTCTCGGTCTACTCGCCGAGCGACTCGAAACACGACTGCGCGAGCGACCTCGGGGACCACGGCATCGACGCGTCCGCCGTCGAGTCGCCCGAAGCGGCCGTCGAGGACGCGAACGTCGTCGTCACGGCGACCACGAGTACCGACCCCGTGTTCCCCGCGGCGGCACTGCAGCCAGGAACACTGGTCGTCGCCGTCGGCTCGTACAACGCCGAGATGCAGGAACTCGAGCCCGCGGTGTTCGACCGCGCCGCCCGCGTGTTCGCGGACGTGCCCGAGGAGGTCGCCGGAATCGGGGACCTGCTCTCGTCGACTCTCGAAGAGGGCAACCTGATTCCATTCTCCGAAGTGCTAGAGGGGGCCGCGGGCCGCGAGAGCGACGAGGAGATTCTGGTGGTCGAGAGCGTCGGCACCGCGGTGCTGGACGTCGCTGCCGCCTCCGAGGTGTACGACGCTGCCCGCGACGCTGACGTGGGGACGGAGCAATCGCTCTGACGTCGCGGAGAGAAGAACGGCGCCTCAGTCGCCGAGGAACTGCTGGCGCACTTCGTCGTCGCCCAGCAGCTCGTCGCCGCGGCCCTCGTAGCGGTTCTCGCCCTGCGCGAGCACGTAGCCGCGGTCGCAGCGCCGGAGTGCTTCCTTGGCGTTCTGTTCGACCATCAGGATGGAGGTGCCAGCGTCGTTGACGTCGTCGATGCGGTCGAACATCTCGTCGACGAGGTCAGGGGCGAAGAGTTGTGACCGCACCGGTTTGACGTACCCGTTTTCACGCGGAGCGCTCCGGTGGAAACTCCCGTCTCTCGGCTTCGCCGTCGGTTCTGGCCCTGCCGCAACGACAACCTTCTTTCACGCCCCGGCGACTACTCCGCGTCAATGACCGAACGAGCCGACTTCCTGTCGGGAATCTGGGGAGCGATGCCGGCGATGCCGGCCAACATCCCGTTCGGGTTCGTCGCGGGCGCGGCGGCCGTCCAGGCCGGCTTCACGGACGTCCAGGCGGTGGCGATGTCTGCGCTCATCTTCGGCGGCGCGGCCCAGCTCGCGGCCATCGACCTCCTGAACAGCGGGTCGCCCCTCGTGGTCGTCACCCTCACGGCGATCGTGGTGAACGTCCGGTACACGATGTACAGCGCCGCCATCGCGCCCTACTTCCGGCGGTTCTCCGAGCGCTGGCGGCTCATCTGCTGTCAGTTCATCGTCGACACGACGTTCGCCATCGCCGTCACCGAGTACGAGCGAGACGAGGACACCGACCGGCTGTCGTACTACCTCGGCGTCTCCGCCGCCATCTACGGGATGTACGTCCTCGGCACGGTGGTGGGCGTGCTGGTCGGCAACCGCATCCCTGACGGGTTCCAGCTAGAGTTCGCGGTCCCCCTCCTCTTCCTCGCGCTCCTGGTCCCGTCGATAACCGACGAACCGACGACAGTCGCGGCCGCCGTCGGCGGGTTCGTCGCGCTCGCCGCCGTCGGCGTGCCGATGAACCTCGGCATCGTCATCGCCGCACTCAGCGGCGTCGTGGCGGGCGTGGTCGTCGACGCGACAGGGGTGGGCCAGTGAGACTCTGGCTGGTCATCCTGGCCGCGGCTGTCGGGACGTACATCTTCCGGGTGTCCTTCGTTACGCTGTTCGGTCGGATGGACGAGGTCCCGGCGCGCGTCGAGCGCACTCTCGCGTTCGTTCCGCCCGCGGTGCTTGCCGCGCTCGTCGCGCCGGAACTGTTCCTCAGCGACGGGTCGTTCGCCGTCTCGCTGGGCAACGACCGCCTGCTCGCCGGCCTGGTCGCGGCGGGTGTCGCGTGGTACACCGAGGACATGCTCGCCACCGTCGCCGTGGGGATGGGGGTGCTGTACGCACTCTCGCTGCTACCGTAACTGCTTCAGTGGGGGCGTCCGAAGGCGTCGTATGCTCGCAGAAGGCGACACGGCGCCCGGCTTCGAACTCCCGAACCAGGACGGCGAGACGGTGGCCCTCTCGGACTCCGAGGGCGGCTACACTGTCGTCTACTTCTACCCCCGGGCCGACACCCCCGGCTGCACGACGCAGGCGTGCAGTTTCCGGGACCGCTGGGACGACTACGCCGACCGCGACGTGACGGTGCTCGGCATCAGCGACGACCCCGTCGACGACCTGGCGGCGTTCAAGGAGAAGTACGACCTCCCCTTCGACCTGCTCAGCGACGAGGACGGCGAGGTGGCGACCGCCTACGACTCCTACGGCGAGAAGACCATCTTCGGCAACGAGGTCGTCGGCACGTTCCGGAACACGTTCGTAGTCGGCCCGAACGGCGACCTCGCGGCGGTGTTCGAGGGCGTCGACCCCGAGGAGCACGCCGACGAGGTGCTCGCTGTCGTCGAGTAGCGACACGCTCTTCTCCCGGGTCGACGATGGCTGCGCCGTGAGCCGCGAGTACGACAAACTGGTCCGCGACCGCATCCCGGGGGTGGTCCGCGAGGACGACGAGACGCCCGTGACGCACCGCGCCGAGGGCGAGGCGTACCGCGACCGCCTCGCAGACAAACTGACTGAGGAGGCCGCCGAGTACGCGGAGAGCCGCGACGTCGAGGAACTCGCCGACGTCCTCGAGGTGGTGGCTGCTCTCCGCGAAGCCCACGACGTGGACGCCGAGGAACTGGCGGAACTGCGTGCGGAGAAGGCCGACGAACGGGGCGGGTTCGCGGAGGGAGTCGTCCTGGAGCGCGTCGAGGAGTAGCGAATCGGAACTGCGTGCCGGATACCGCGGGGTTTAGGAGTTGAGCGTCCCAACCCGGGGCCATGGAGTGGGAGGAGCTCGACCGACGGAGCGGTCGCGAGTGGGAGCGCGAAGACGGCTACGCGGTGATTCGTCTCCGCCAGACCGCGCGTGGCGAGTGGGCTGTCACCTTCGACCGCCTCGAGCAGGCGCCCGAGGGGTCGGCCTACGAGCGCGTGACCGTCGGCAGCGAGGACGCCGCGCTCTCCCGCGTCGAGGCGTTCAAGCATCGCTCCGGCCCGGAAGCCGACGCCTGACGCTCAGAACTCGTTTTCGACGCTGACCGCGACGCCCTCGCCGAGCGGCACGAACGCCGTCTCGAAGTCGGGGTGGTCTCGGACGTGTTCGATGTACGACGCGATTCCCTCCGTCATGTCGTCGGGTGCTGGCGCGCCGTCGAGGGTGGCGGTCACGTCGCCCGTCTCCACGGGGCCGGCCATCATGTTGTCCGCGACGACGACGCCGCCCGGGGCGAGTTTCGCTACTGCCTGGTCGAACGCCTCGGCGTAGCGCTCCTTGTCGTGGTCGAGAAAAACGACGTCGAACGGGCCGTCGTACTTCTCGAACGTCTCCAGTGCATCGCCCGCCTCGAAGTGGACGTCGGTGTCGTTGTCGAGGCGGCCGAGGAACTCGCGGGCGTCGGCGAGGTTCTCATCGTCGTAGTCCGTGAGCACGATCTCACCGTCGGCGGGGAGCGCGCCGAGGAACCACGCCGCCGAGTAGCCGAACCCGGAGCCGAACTCGAAGATCCGCTCGGCGCCGGCGAGCGTCGCGACGACCCTGAAGAACTGGCCGGCGTCCGGGCCGACCGTAGGGAACCCCTGAGACTCGCCGTACTCCGTCATCTCCGCGAGCAGCGACGACTGGCCGGGGTTCGCCGCCCGCAGGAATGCCGCCGCGGTGTCGTCGAGCACCAGGCTCATGGGCGAAATGTCGGCGTCCCCGGCCTTAGCGGTTGTGCCCTCAGCGGCTCCGACTGACCGGGAAGCTGACGCGCTCGGGGTGGTCATCGAGTCGCTCGAAAATGCGCTCGTACAGTTCGTTGCGAGTGCGCTGGGCGCGCTTGGGGCTGACGAGGTATCGAACGCGGAGTTCGACCCACGACTCATTCTGGGCGATGTTGACGCTCGGGCGGTCCTGGACCTCCAGTTCGACGGGAGTCTCCGCGAGTTGCTCGCGGAACCGTGCCACCTCCCGGTGCATCGTCTCTCCGAGATGCTCCTCGGTGGTCTCGCGGAGCAGTTCTTGCGTGAACTCCAGGTCCGTCTCGTAGGAGACCTGGACGGAGAGTTCGTTCCAGACGAACGGGAACTCATCGCGGCTGAAGTTGACGACGTGGCTCGTCAGCACGACGCTGTTGGGCACCGTGATGTGCCGGCCGGAGGGCTGGTTCGAGGAGACGAGTTCGCCGTTGATCTCCCACAGCGTCGTGACGAGGTAGTCGACGTCGATGACGTCCCCCTTCGACTCGTCGATGCGCACACGGTCACCGACCTGGAACGGTTGCTTGGTCATCACGTACACCCAGCCCAGGAGGCTCAACAGGGGCTGCTGGAGCGCCAAGGAGATGGCGACGCCCGCCACGCCGAGGGAGACGAGGGCGGGCACCCAGCGGTCCGTGACGACCCCGAGCACGGCGATAGCGGCGACGACGAGGGCGACGAGACGGAGAACGGACTCGACGCGGTGTCGGCGGCGGCGGTCCATCGAGGCGGGCAGCGCGAGCGTCGTCACGACGTGGTAGCCCGCGGCGACGGCGAACGCGACGCCCACGGCGCTCAGCCCACGGGCCGCGACGAGCGCGAGGGGGTACGTCGTGTCGACGGCAGTTCCGAGAATTGGCGGGAGGACGGCCGCGAGGACGCCACTGGCGAGCGCGGCGAGCACGTAGAGCGTACCACGACGGGTCACGGCGGACCGTGGCGGCGGACGGGCAAAGAGCTACCGACGTCCGCACAACGTGGAGAGCCGGGTCGCTCCCGCACCCACCGTCGACGGGAATCTCACAGCACCGCGTCAGAACAACCGCGCGAAGGCCCCGCCGACACTACCGCTGATTAGGCCGACAACGCCGCCCAGGACGACCACGAAGACGCTCCACACCAGTGTGACGAACCCGACTACCTGCGGTGCAACCAGCGTCTTGAGTGCGATGGTTCGGGCGCCGTCGACGCCCACGACGGTTGCGAGGAGGAACATGACGCCGAGGAGGACGACGAGGCACACGGACCCCAGGATGCCGCCGAGAGTCCCGTGCCACGCCCCGCGGAGAACGCTGCCGGCCCGATACCCGACGTAGCCGAACAGGCCCGCGACGGCCAGAACGACCACCTCGTCGAGCTCGTCGGCCACGACGATGACGACTCCGATGAGGACGACCACGCCGATAGCACGTTTCGCACGCGGCGACAGGCGAGCGCGGACGGCACCCACCGTGCTGGACGACCGGTAAGCTCGGCTGAAAACCCACCCAACGACACAGAATACCATCAGCGCGACAACCGTCTTCGTGTCTGACGAGACCAACATGACGACGACCAGCAGGACGGCCACACTGCCGACTGTCGTCGCTGCGTCCCGGAGGGAGCGGTACATCGGACCAAGATGTCGATGCCAGCGACAAATATCTGTAGGTCACCCGGCACCTTGACTGCCGTCGTGGCCCCACCACCATCGCCTGGGCTTCCATCTCAGGGGATACTCTCCGGCGCTCCGGGTACAGGGCGCGGACCGCCCGACAGCGTCACTCCCCGCGCCACTTGATGGAGCACCCGCGCGACGGCAGGTCCCCCTTCTCGACGTCCTCGCCGGCGAGGACGCTGTCGATGGCGTCGCGCATGTCGCCGCCGGGGCGGGTCGGTTCGTCGTCCGGATTCAGTGCGTCGTCGAGGCGGCCCTGCCACGCGAGTTCGAAGCCGTCCCCCGCGTTCCGGAGGAGGAACGGGTCGGGCGTGCACGTCGCGCCGTACGCGCGAGCGACGTCCTGGGACTCGTCGTGGAGGTAGGCGTCGTAGTCGACGGTCCCCTCGTCGACGAGTTCCTGCATGCGCTCGAAGGAGTCGTCGGGGTACTCCTCGGCGTCGTTCGGGTTGACGCCCATAACAGCGGCGTCGTCGTAGTCGGCGGCGATGTCGTTGAGCACGTCGAACTTCGCCTTCGCGTACGGGCAGTGGTTACAGGTGAACACGAGCAACACCGCCTCGTGGTCCGCGAAGTCCGCGAGCGCGTACGATTCGTCGTCGGTGCCGCGGAGTTCGAAGCCCGGCGCCGGGTCGCCCGCCTCGAGTTCGGCGTCGGATTCCATCTCGACCATGCACGGACGTACGAGTAGCGCGGACAAAGACAGTTGTGCTCGCGGAACTGAGACGGTGTCCGCTCAGGCGAGGACGTAGCCGTCCTCGGTCTCTTCGAGTTCGCCCTCGTGGACGAGGTGGTCGAGGTGAGCGAACGCCTCGCCCGGCCCGTGAAGGATGTGGATGGACGACAGCGAGCCGAACAGTTCCGCGCTCACGTCCCACGCGGAGACGGGGCCCTGCTCGGCGACTACCGAGCGGACGCGCTCGGTGCGTTCGTCGTGGTGGGCGGCGATGTCGCGGGCGCGGGCGTTCGGCGCGAAGATGGGGCCTCGGTGGCCGGGCCACGCGCGGTCCCAGTCGAGGGACTGCACGCGCTCGAGGCTGGCGAGGTACTGCGCGAGCGGCCGGTCGACGCGGACGTCGGCGCCGCCGACGTTCGGCGTGTACTTCGGCAGGATGGCGTCGCCGACGAACGCCTCGCGGCGGCCGTCGCGCTCGAACTGGTAGCCGACCAGACCCGCGGCGTGACCGGGGAGGTGGACCGCCTCCACGTCGAAGCCGCCGAGCGAGACGCTGTCGCCGTCGCTCAGTGGAGTGACGTCGACCGGGTCCCCAGCGAGGTCCGCGTGCCGGTCGAAGACCGCCTCCAGTTCGCGCTGCTTCTCGGCGGGCATCCCCCAGCGGTCGAGGCACTCGAGGCGAGCGGACTCCGTCGCGTCGAGGGCGCCGGCGTCGTGGGCTACGAGCGGCGCGTCTGCCTCGTGGGCGTAGACTGTGGCGTCGCTCTCGGCCTGGATGGCGCCGGCGAGACCGGAGTGGTCGTGGTGCCAGTGGGTGAGCAACACCTGGTCGACGTCCGCGAACGACGCGCCGCCGTCGGCGAGCGCGTCCCGGAGTTCGGCCTCGACAGCCGGTGTGGCGATGCCGGTGTCGACGAGCGTCGTCGGCGCGCCGGCGTCGTCCGCCCCGAGGAGGTAGATGCTGTTCCGCCCCTCGAAGGCGGCGTTCGTCAACTGGATGTGGTGCACACCGCTGGCTAGCAGGCGGGCGGATAAATCACTATCTGACCAGATATCGCTCCGACTCCACGAGGAACCGACCGAGGTCGGCCTCCCGGAAGTAGTCGGACTCCCGGATGTCGGCGAGGGCGTCGATGTAGGCCGTCTCGTCGGCGTCGGTCCACTCCGCGGGGTCGAGGGCTGGCACCACGAGCCACCCGCTCCCGTGGAGTTCCTCGGCGTGGACGTCGGCGAGCGTCACGCTGTCCGGGTCGATTGCGGTGTACTCCCGGAGGACGTGACGGGTCGCGCGCTCCCCGACGGGGAGCAGGACGTGGGCGGTGATGGCCCGGAGTTCCGCGTCGAAGAACGGTTCGAGTTCGGTGTACTCGCGCTCCGAGGGCGTCTCCTCGGCGACGCAGGCGTGGAGGTACGAGAGGAACAGGTTCGCGGGTTCGGCGTGTTCGTCGAGGAGGCCGACGGCAGCGAGCGCGTCCCGAAACCGCTCGGCCGCTGGTGTCTCCGTGAGCGGTACGCCCGTCTCCGCGCCGCCGTGGATTCCGGGGTGGTCGCCGATGGCGTGGAAATCGGCGTTCGCGTCGCCGTAGCCGGGGACGAACGCGTCGCAGGGCGGCCGCATGTCGAAGGGGTTGCTCGTCCGGTCCGTGACGTTCTGCACGACCCACCGTAGACGGTAGTCGGTCTTAAGCGCCGCGAGACGCCGCGGCGGCCGCGGCGTCCACGACGATGGTCGCGGCCGCGGTCCCAACCAGCGACGGGTATGCGACGAGCGCCGCGCCGACGAGGACGCCGACGATGCCCGCGCTGGTCACGAGCGGCGAGACCACCACCGAAGCGACCGCCACGGCGACCGCGTAACCGGCAGAGAACGCGGGGTAGTCGCCGCCCTCGACGGCGAGGGACGCGCTCTCCGCGAGCGCCGTCAGGGCGTCGGTGTCCCGCAAGACGACCAGGTACGGCGCCGCCCAGAGGAGGTAGCCGACCACGAGCAGCAGCGGGACGCCGAGGACGAGGAGGACGCCGGCACCGCCGGCGAGCAGGCTCAGGGCGAGGCCACCGAACAGGAGGAACTGGACGACCCTGATGCCGAGGATGGAGAGCCAGTGGTCGCGGACGGCCGCCACGAAGTCCGGGTCGCGGTCGCGGTGGGCGTCGCGGATGCCGCCGAGGTAGCCCGCGACCACCGCTGCCTCGACGGCGATAAACACGGGCACGAACAGCAGCGGCGTCGGACTGCGGAACGCGACGCCCTGTGCGGGCGGGTCGACGACGGTCCACAGCGTGGCGACGTCCGCGGGGAAGGACAGCTTCACGTTCACGCCGACGCTCGACGGGTCGACGGCGGCGGCCACCTTGCCGAACGCGAACAGCGTCAGAGCGAGGGGGACGAGGGCGTACTCGGAGACGCGCCCCGCGACGCGGGACGCACGGGCTAGCAGGGAGGGCATCGTCGGCTGCGTCTCCCGTCCGGAACTTATCAGTTTGCAACTGCGACCGCCGACGGTGGTGGTTCTGGGAGCATCGACTCCCTGGGCTTACTACAAGGTAAGTAGCTATCGTGAGGTAGCCTTAACTTCCGTCCGTCCCAACCTACGGGCATGGACGACAGCGAGCGGCTACCCGCGTGGTGTCCCGGAGACTCGTGGTGTTCGATCACCGCGACGGCGTCACTCGTCGGGAAGAAGTGGTATCCCGTCATCATCCATCGACTGCTGGCGGAGGGGCCGCTCGGCTTCAACGACCTCCAGTCGGAGGTCGACGGCATCTCCAGCAAGGTGCTCTCCGAGAACCTCGAGGACCTGACAGAGAAGCGCATCGTCTCCCGGACCATCGTCAGCGAGAAACCCGTCCGCGTCGAGTACGCGCTGACGGACCTCGGTGAGTCCCTCGAACCAGTGGTGATGTCGCTGGCGGAGTGGGGGAACGAGCACCTCGAACCCGTCGAGGAGGAAGGGGCGTCGCTGGTCTAGTCGAGGGCGACTTCGGCCTCGGACTCCGACTCGGCCTCCTCCTCGTCGAGGGAGAGGCGGTAGAGGTTCTGGCGCGCGTCAGGGATGTAGATGTCCTTCTCGACCACGTCGGCCTCCTGCAACCGGTCGAGCGCGTCCCGGACGGTACGCTGAGAGAGCCGGGAGTTCTCGACGATCTGTTTCTGCGTGAGTCCCCCGTTGTACTCCAGTACCTTCCAGACGAGTTTCGCGCTGGGCGGCAGGTCCTGGACGAGTTCGTCAGTCGTGGTCATCTACCCGGTACTCGGGACGCCACCCCCTTTAGCACTCGGTAACGGTCGTGTGAGCCACTTACCTACCGGTAACCCCCTCCGCTATCGTCCGGGACCGGACTACGCCACGTCGGCGTCGTAGCCCGCGAGTTCGAGGCTTCGAACGAGCGTCTCCGTCTCCACGTCACCTTCGATTGTCGCCGTCCCGTCCAACTGGTCGGCAGTCACTCCGGTGACGCCGGCGACCTCCGAGAGTGCGCTCTCCACGATGCGCTCGCAGCCGTCACAGCCCATTCCGGGAACGGAGAGCGTCTGCGTCATCTCGACTGCGGATAGGCCACCGAGTGGTTAGGTTCTTGTGCCTAAAGAAGACGGGACGGTGTCGACTACCGCCCGAATAGGCGGTAGTCCTCGTCCGGCGTATACCGCCGGAACAGGAGGCTGTTCGCCAGCACGCTGACGCTGGAGATGGCCATCGCGACGGCCGCCAGCACCGGCTGGAGCAGGCCGAGCGACGCGAGCGGGATCATCGCGGTGTTGTAGCCGAGCGCCCAGAAGAGGTTCTGCTTGATCTTCGCGAGCGTGCCGGCGCTGACGCGAATGGCCTTCACGAGGTCGTAGGGGTCGTCGCGCATCAGCGTCACGTCGGCGGCCTCGATGGCGACGTCGGTGCCACTGCCGATGGCGACACCGACGAACGCCGTGGCGAGCGCGGGCGCGTCGTTGACGCCGTCGCCGACCATCATCGCCTTCGTGCCGTCGGACTGGATGGCGTCGACGGCGTCGGCCTTCTCGTCGGGCAGCACGCTCGCGCGGACGTTCTCAGGGTCGATGCCGACCTGCTCGGCGACGGCACGCGCGGTGCGCTCGTTATCGCCGGTAATCATGTGGACGGCGACGCCGCGCTCGTGGAGCGCCGAGACGGCGCGTTCGGCGCTCTCCTTCACCGTGTCGGCGTCCGCGACGACGCCCACGACGCGGCCGTCGTAGGCGACGAGCATCGCGGTCTTCCCCTCGCGTTCGAGGCGCTCGAGTTCCTCCTCGGCAGGGCCAGTATCGATTCCCGCGTCGCGGAGGAGTTTCCGATTGCCGACGAGCACGTCGCCGCCGTCGACTGTCGCCTTCACACCCTGGCCCGGTACGTTCTCGAATTTGTCGGGGTCGCTCACGTCGATACCGCGCTCCCGCGCGCCGTCGACGATGGCGGCCGCGAGCGGGTGTTCGCTGGCGGACTCCGCGCTCGCCGCGATACGGAGGACGAACGACTCGTCGACGGTGATTTCCGAGACTGCGCCGCCGTCGGCGCGCACCTCGTCGACGACCACGACGTCGGTGAGCTCCATCTCGCCCTCGGTCAGCGTGCCCGTCTTGTCGAAGACGACGGTGTCGGCGTCCTTCGCGCGTTCGAGCACGTCGCCGCCCTTGAACAGGACGCCGTTCTGGGCGCCGATGCTGGTGCCGACCATGGTCGCCGCTGGGGTGGCGAGGCCGAGCGCGCAGGGGCACGCGATGAGCACCGAGGAGGCGAACACGACGACGGCGAACTCGAAGACGCCGACTGTGCCGGGGCCGCCGCCGACCAGCCCCCACAGGGGGAGCGACCCGACGAAGCCCGCGAGCGTCTCGGGTGCGAGGGACCAGACGACGCCCCAGAAGAGCGCGTTCGTGATGACCGCCGGAACGAAGTAGGCGCTGATACGGTCCGCGAGGTTCTGTATCTCGGGCTGGCGGGACTGGGCCTCCTTGACGGTCTGGACAATCTGCTGGATGGCGGTGTCCTCGCCGACCTTCGTCGCCTCCACGACGAGCAGGCCGTTCTCGTTGATGGTGGAGCCGACGACCTCGTCGCCGGGTTCCTTCGAGACAGGGACGGACTCGCCGGTCACCATCGACTCGTCGACTGCGGACTCCCCGTCGACGACCACGCCGTCCGTGGGAACCTGCTCGCCGGGCTTGACCTTCAGTCGGTCGCCGACCTGCACCTCGTCGAGGGGAACCTCTTCTTCCGTGCCGTCCTCGCGGACGACCCGCGCGGTGTCGGCCTGGAGTTCGAGGAGGCTCCGCAGGGCCTCGCTTGCCTGGCCCTTCGAGCGGGCCTCGAGGTAGTTGCCGAGCGTGATGAACACGAGGATGAGCGCCGCGGTGTCGAAGTAGAGCCCCGCGTTCGGCAGTATCCCGACGAGCGCGACCAGCGAGTAGACGTACGCCGTCGTCGACCCGAGCGCGATGAGCACGTCCATGTTCGCGGTCCGGTTCTTGACGAGCGCCTTGTAGGAGTTCTCCAGAAACTCCTTGCCGAGCACGACGTAGACGGGCGTAGCGAGCGCGAACTCGACCCACCCGAACGAGAACGTCGCCCCGAACAGCGACAGCGTCTCTGGAAGGAGGCCGCCGCCGAGCAGGAACCGCTCGGCGATGAAGAAGACGAGTGGGAGCGACAGCGCGGCGCCGAACAGCGTGAGGTTGCGCTGGTGGCGCATCTCGGCGGTCCGGGCGTCCTCGGCCGCGTCGCTCCCGTCGTCGGCCTCGTCGTCGCGGACGGGTTCGTAGCCCGCATCCTCGATGGCCTGGTAAGCGTCCTCGCGGTCGAAGTCTGCCGGGTTGTACTCGACGTGGACCTCGTCGGTTGCGAAGTTCGCGTTGGCGGCGACGACGCCCGGAAGGCCCGCGAGCGCGTCCTCGATGGTCGCCGAGCAGTTCGCGCACGTCATGCCGGTCACCGAGATGGTGGTGTCCGCGGCGACGGGGTCGTAGCCCGCGTCCTCGATGGCCGCGTACACGTCCCCGAGCGTCGTCTGGTCGGGGTCGTACTCGACCGTCCCGCCGTCGGTGGCGAAGTTCACGTCGGCGTCGGCGACGCCGTCGAGGCGCGTCACCGCGTCCGTGACGGTGCTCGAACAGTTGGCACACGTCATCCCCCCAATGTCGATGTGGGCTGTTCGCTGGGTCATTAGTGAGAGATACGTGACCCACGTTCAAGCGGATTGTGCCCCACAGACCAAGGTTCGACGCCATCTGGAGTTTCGATAACGAAGCCTGGTTGGTCTCGAATTTTGAAGTGTGGTTCCGTTCGACTGGTCGCGGGCTCGCTGCGTCGTAGCCGGAACCCCCAGCGCTCCGCGACTTCGGGGGTTTAAGTCCGCTGCGGCGGTAGCGAACCCAGATGCTGCAACAGTACCGGCGGGCGATCGCGTACGTCGGCTTCCTCGTCGGCGTCGGTGCCGTCTACACTGCCGCGTTCAAACTCGGGATGGCGACGTTCGAGGACCAGCCCGTCTCCTGGATGGAGTCGGTGCACTTCGTCACGGAGACGTTCACGACCACGGGGTACGGTCAGTTCGCGCCGTGGTCCTCGGACGCGATGCTGGCAGTCGTGGACTTCATCGACATCACCGCGGTGTTCATCATCTTCCTCGCCATCCCCCTGTTCGCCGTCCCCTGGTTAGAAGAACACCTCGAGGCCGAACCACCGACGAGCGTCTCCCTGCAGGACCACGTCGTCGTCTGTGGGTTCGGCGCTCGAAGCGAGACGCTTGTCGCGGAACTCGCTCCCCAGGGCGTCGACTACGTGTTCCTCGAGCAGGACCGCGAACGGGCGCTCGAACTCCACGAGAGCGGGCGCCCCGTCGTCCACGGCGACCCGGAGTCGAAGGCTGGATTACTCAGTGCGAACGTCGCGCAGGCCCGCGCTATCGTCCTCGACGAGGACGACGAGGCGAACGCCACCATCGCGCTCACAGTTGGCGAGCTAGCCCCGGACGTCCAGACCGTCTGTTTCGTCGAGGACGAGTCGCTCTCAGAGTACCTCGAGTACGCGGGCGTCGACCGCGTGCTGAGTCCGCGCCAACTGCTCGGGCGGAGCCTCGCGGAGAAGGTGACGAGCGCCGTCAGCGCAGAGCTCGGTGGCGCAGTCGAGGTCGGCGAGGACTTCGAGATCGTGGAGATGCCCATCCACCACGACAGCGAACTCGACGGCGTCACGCTGGCCGAGTCGAACATCCGCGAGCGGACCGGCGTGAACGTCATCGGCGCGTGGTTCACTGGGGAGTTCTTCGCGTCGCCGGACCCCGAGAAGCCCCTCAGCAGGAACACCATCCTGCTGGTGGCGGGCCGCGAGTCCCAGCTCGAGTCGCTGAAGCAGATCACGCTCACCGAGGAGCGGGCCCAGCAGACCGAACGGGTCGTGCTCGCCGGCTACGGCGAGGTCGGCACCACCGTCGAGACGGCGCTCGAACGGGAGGGCATCGACACCACCGTCGTGGACTTGCGGGAGCTCCCGGGCGTCGACGTGGTCGGGGACGCGACCGAGGCGGAGACGCTCCGCAATGCTGGCATCGAGGATGCGAGCGCGCTCATCCTCGCGCTCGGCGACGACACGGACACCATCTTCTCGACGCTGGTCGCGCGGGAGGCCAGCGACGAAGTAGAGATTCTGGGACGGGCGAACGAGCCGGAGAGCGCCCCGAAGCTGTACGCGGCGGGCGCGGACTACGTGCTCACGCTGGCGACCGTCGCCGGCCGGATGCTCGCCCAGACACTGCTCGGCGAGGACGTGATGGCCCTCGACAAGCAGATCGACATCGTGCGCACCGAGGCGCCGAACTTCGAGGGACAGACGCTCGCCGAGGCGCGGGTGCAGGCCCGGACCGGCTGTACGGTCATCGCCGTTGAACGCGACGGCGCGGTGCTCTCGGAGCTGGACGCGGAGTTCCGCATCCAGCCGGGGGACGCGCTCGTCGTCGCCGGTGCCGACGAGGACATCGCGACGTTCAGCGAACTCGCCGGCGTCTCCCCGCAGTAGTCGGCTGCTGCCGAACGTAGTCGGGCGTTCCCCTGACAGCGTTGCCAACCCGCCCAAACTTATGTGCCTCCGGTTCGGACGCTCCACGAAGAGCGGTGGCGGCGTACGCTTGCTCTACAACGATGACGTACCAGGTTAATGGGGTGCTACCGGACCCACTCGCCGGGGGATTCGACGACGGGACGAACCTCCTGCTGAGCGGTCCGGCGATGTCGGGAAAACGAGCGCTGCTCCTCGAGCTTCTGGCTCGCGGCGCCACGGAGGGCGAGGGCTCGGTGCTCGTCACCTCCCGGGACGCCGCCGACGAGGTCCTCGCCGAGTACGAGGAGACGGTCGGCGACACCCCCGGGTTCCTGCAGCTCGTCGACGCCGTCAGCAGCCAGAGCGGAGGGGCGACGGACGACGACCGCGTGCGCTACGTCTCCTCGCCGGGCGACCTGACCGGGATGGGAATCGAGTTCTCTGAGGTGGCGAGCAACGCCAGCGAGGCCGGCGTCGACCGCCTCCGCGTTGGGTTCGACTCGCTTTCCCCCTTGCTGATGTACGTCGACATCGAGCGCCTGTTCCGGTTCCTCCACGTGTTCACGAGCCAGATCCAGACCCAGAACTGGCTCGGCGTCTTCTCGGTCGACCCGGAGAGCCACGACGACCAGACGATGAACACAATCAGCCAGCTGTTCGACGGCGTCGTCGACCTGCGCATCACGGACGACGGCAAGCGCGAGGTGCGCGTCCGCGGCATCACCGACACGCCCACCGACTGGGTCGTCCTCGAGTAAGGGGATCGTCTGCGTCTGGAGCGCGGACCGCGAGCGCGTCAGCGAGTTCTACCGGACTCGACTCGGGTTCGAGGAGGAGCGTGTAGCTGCCGGGTTCCACCACCCGACTGCCCGAACGGCGTCGCGGTGACTCTTGCGGCCACCGAGAGACCGACCAGTGCGTGTCGCCATCTTACTCAGTCGTGCCCGGAGACGCGGACCGGCTGGTAGGGCTCCTCGAGGTAGTCGATGTCGGAGTCCGAGAGGTCGATGTCCAGGGCCTCGACGGCGTCCTCGAGGTGTTCGACGCTCGTGGTCCCGACGATGGGGGCGTCGACCCACTCCTTGTGGAAGAGCCACGCGAGCGAGATTTGGGCCATCTCCACGTCCTTCTCCGCGGCGAGTTCCTCGACGCGCTCGTTGACCTCGGAGCCGCCGCCCTCCTGGTAGGGGTGTTGTGAGATGTACTCCTCGCTGTCGCCGCGCTTCGTCGCCTCGACCTCCTCGTGGGGGCGCGCGAGATAGCCGCGGGCGAGCGGCGACCACGGCATCACGCCGACGCCCTCGCGCTGGCAGAGCGGCAGCATCTCGCGTTCCTCCTCGCGGTAGACGAGGTTGTAGTGGTTCTGCATCGTGACGAAGCGCTCGTAGCCCAGCAGGTCGCTCGTGTGCAGCGCCTCCGCGAACTGGCGGGCCCACTGCGAGGATGTCCCGATGTACCGCGCCTTCCCGCGGCGAACGGCGTCGTCGAGCGCCGCGAGCGTCTGATCGATTGGCGTGTCGTAGTCCCAGCGGTGGGTCTGGTAGAGGTCGACCGTCTCCATCCCGAGGCGCTCCAGGGAGGCGTCGAGTTCCTGCTCGATGGCCTTCCGGGAGAGGCCGCCGGAGTTCGGGTCGTCCTCGTCCATCTGGAAGTAACCCTTCGTGGCGACGACCTGCTCGCCGCGATCGTACTCCGAGAGGACGTCACCGACGATGCGCTCGGACTCGCCCTCCGAGTACATGTTCGCGGTGTCGAAGAAGTTCACGCCGAGTTCGATGGCGCGCTCGATGATCGGGCGGGATTCCTCCTCGTCGAGGACCCAGGGGCGCCAGTCCGAGGAGCCGAAGCTCATGCAGCCGAGGCAGATGCGACTGACCTCCATCCCTGTGTCGCCGAGGGTGGTGTACTCCATGGGCAGGAGTCGCAAGCAGACAGTAAAGGCGTTGGCCTGCCGGCAGGGCGAAGCGACGTCCGTTCTGCCAGCCGGTCACCGTATCGGTTCTCCAGTCACCGGACCGAAACCATACCGCGGGCGTGGACTCCCCGTGGCAGAAGGTGTGGAGAGACGAGACACACTCAGACCGGGAGGTCGGTGGCGTCCTTGCGGAGGCGCTCGTAGACGCGGTCGGCCCACCGCACGGCGTCGTCGGTGTCGTTCTTTACGACGCCCGCGACACCGCTGTCGCCGTAGACGAGCGCGCAGACGGCGGTCCGGTCGCGCTGCTCGACGAGCAGGAGGCTGTAGTCGAGGCTCGTCGACGCCGTGCGCAGCGTCAACCGACCCGAGTCGAGGCACTCCTCGACGACGCCACGCTGGGACGCGAGCAGTTCGTCGAGGACGCTCTCGGGCACCGTGAGGTCGAACACTGCGTCGTGGTCGACGATCCGGTCCCGGAACACCGAGACGACCGACGGGAGCACCGCGGAGCCGAACCCGCGGACTTTGGTCGCCCGTTCGGCCTCCTCGACGAAGGAGGCGATGGGGCGCTGGGGGGCGTCCCGGTCGGGGGTGACGACCGTCGCGTCGCGGAGCATCGACACGTCGAGGGTCGCTGACTCGGGGAGGTGTTCGAGGACGCGAGACGTATCGTCGAGTCCCCTAATGACCCCGGTGAACTGCTCGAAGGCGTCGAGAGCGAGTCGGCCCTCGAGTGTGAGCGAGACGGTCTCCCCGCGGGCCACGTAGTCGGTGGCTTCCAGGTTGCGGACAGCGCGGTCGACCGTCGACCGGGAAACCGAGAGCTCTTCGGCGAGTTCGCGTTTCAGTCGGGGGCGCTCCCGGAGCAGTCGGAGCAGCGTCGCTCGCCGCGCGAGTAACTCGACGACTTCGACGGCCTGGGAGGGCATTGTTCCGTCATACGACCGCTGACACAAAAAACTACGTACATAAGTGGCCACCAGAGTTATATAGCGTTGGGCGTCGCGTCGGTGGCTACGCAGTCAGTAACGTAATACCGTCAGGCGTGGGTGTTTCGTACGCTGGTGTTTCGACACCGGCTGTGCCTCTGACACGCTCCACGCCGCCGGTCGCCCGGCGGCCAACGGAGCACGGCGGCGAGTTCTCCCGTGACGTGTCCGTGCCCTAATTCTCGAGAGTGACGTCCAGTTCCTCGTACGACGGGAATTACGTCGGGTGGTCAGGCCACCGCCTCGACCAGGTCCGGGCGGTCGTTCGAGGGGTCGTTCACCGCCTCGGAGACGGGCCACGCCTGCAGGTCGACCGCGCTCGGTGCCAGCAGGTCACTCGGGTCGTCGGCCGTCAACCAGCGCTCGCCGGCTTCCCGGTCGAGCAACAGCGCCATGCGGTGGTGGTACGCTGCGAGAAAGTCGTTCGGCTCCGTCGTGACGACAGTGAACGACTGGACTGTCTCGGCCTCCCTGCTCGGACTTCCGGAGCCGAACTCCCCCAGTCCAGTCTGGGTCTGCTCGGGCGTCCACGTCTCCCAGAGCCCCGCGAGCAGGAACGGGCGGCCGTCCGCCCGCGACACGTAGTGGGGTCGCTTGCCGTCCGCCGTCTCCACCCACTCGAAGAAGCCGTCGGCGGGCACCAGACAGCGGCGCTCGTCGAAGGCCTCTCGGAAGTACCGCTTCTCCGTGAGTGTCTCCGCGCGAGCGTTGATGGGGTCGGGGTCGCCCCCTGGCCCGTCCGACCACGACGGCACGAGCCCCCAGCGGGCCGCGGTCAGCGTCTCGGGCGCATCGTCGAGAATCACCGGCAGCTGTTCGCTCGGCGCGGCGTTGTACGTCGGTTCGTAGGTCGCGTCGTCTAGGCCGAACTCCTCGGCGAGGTCAGTAGGGTCGGTGAACAGCGCGTATCGGCCGCACATAGCCGGAGAGAAGGGCGGGACGGGGAAGTCAGTTCGGGAGCGCGCCCTCGAGGGCGTCGATGACCGACTCGTTGCCGACGAACGTCGGCGTGCGGGCGTGGAGGCTGTCGGGGTCGCAGTCGAGCAGTGACTGCGAGCCGTCGCTGGAAGCGCCGCCGGCCGCCTCGACGACGTACGCCATCGGCATCGACTCGAAGTGTGCGCGGAGTTTCCCCTCGGGCCGCGAGCGCAGGCCCGGGTAGCCGAACACGCCGCCGTAGACGAGCACTTGATTCACGTCGGCGATCATCGCGCCGCCGTACCGGAGTTTGAGGTCGTCCTCCACGTCGCGGACGAACGCCTCGAAGTCGTCGGTCCAGTCGGGGACGCGGCCGCCGAACCCGTAGACGACCGGGTCCTCGGGGAGTTCGACCGGTCCGAGGTCGGTTCGGCCGTCGGACTCGACGAGGTACTCAGTGACCTCGCCGTCGCGGGCGACGACCATCGTCGTCGTCGGACCGTAGAGGACGAAGCCCGCGGCGACGAGGCTGTCACCGGGCGCGGGGAGCGGTTCGTCGTAGACGCCGACGACGGTGCCACACGGGTTGTTCGACTTGACGTTCGAGGAGCCGTCGAGCGGGTCGAGAGCGACCGTGTAGCCGTCCTCGCCGCCGACGCGCTCGACATCGTCGCGCTCCTCGCTGGCGTACCAGGTCACGCCCGCAACGTCCTGGAAGCGCTCGTACAGCAGGTCGTCGGCCCAGACGTCGGCCTCCAGCTGGGTGTCGCCGGAGACGTTCTCCGTCTCGGCCTTCGCGCGGCGCTCTGGGAGGCCCGCCCGGATCTCCGGCGCGGCGTCGGCAATGACGTCGAAGACTCGGTCGACCGTCATTCAGACGCGGGAGAGCGCCTCCTCGACGCTCGTCTCCTCGTAGATGACGGCCTCGAGGGCGTCGAGGAACTCGGCGGGGTTCTCGCGCTGCCAGACGTTCCGGCCGACCGCGAGGCCGACAGCGCCGGCGTCGATGGCGCCCTTCACGGTCGAGAGGAAGTCGCGGTCGCTGGTCTTCGACCCGCCGGACATGACGACCTGCGTGGGGCCGGCGGCGTCCACCGCGAACTCCATCTTCTCGGAGCTCCCGGGGTACTTCACCTTGGCAATGTCCGCGCCGAGTTCCAGCGCCTGTCGCGCCGCGTACGCGATGGTCTGGGGGTCCTTATCGTTCTTCAGGCCCTGGCCGCGTGGGTACGACCACATCACGACCGGTAGGTCGTGCTCTCGGGCCGTCTCCTGGGCCTCGCGGAACTCCTCGGCCATCTCGATCTCGTTGTTCGCACCGCCGTACAGCGTGAACCCGATGGCGTCCGCGCCGAGTTCCGCGGCGTAGTCGGCCGTCCAGTTCACCGCGGAGTCGGGTTCGCCCATCCAGAGATTCGACGTGCCGTTGAGCTTCGCCAGCAGGTTCACGTCGTCCTCGTAGGAGGGGTAGTAGGCCTCCGCGACGCCCTTCTGGACGGCGAACCCGGAGACGGCGTCGTGGGTCGCGACATCCCACACCACCTCTGGGTCCATCGTCTCGGGCACCGCCTCGAAGTCCACCGGGCCGTGCTCCAGGCCGTGGTCGTACGCGAGAATCAGTACTTTCCCGTCGCGTGAAATCGGAGAGTCCTCGAAGGGGCGCATCACCTAAACGTGCGGCAACCTCGTATAAGTGTCTAACTGTCGGGAAGTGGCCGACAGCACCCGCTGGCGGTGGCTACGTCTCCGCGTCGGCCGCCGCCTCCTTCCACGCCGCGACCTGCTCGACGGACACTCCCAGGGAGTCCGCGACGTGCTCGACGTGCGCCGTCGCGAGACTCCGGACCGACGTCACGCCAGCGCGAGCGAGCAGCGCTGCGTCCCCCTCGTCGATGCCGTCGAGTTCCGTCACCGGCGTCGGGGCGGACTGCTCGCGCCAGGCCTGCTCGTCACGTTCGGGTGACGCGTCGTCGTCTGCGTTCGGCCACGACTTCTCCCGCCAGTCGGACTCCTCTGACCCCGAGTCGGGTTCGGGGTCGCCGCCCGACGGCTGGTCGCGCCACGCGGCCTCCTCCGCGGTCGCGTCGCCGCTCCCGTCTGCGGAAGCGTCGTCTTCGCCGTAGCTCGCGGCGACCCACTCGCGCTCGTCGTCGTTGAGGCCGCGCACCTGCTCGGCGCGCCGGTCGAGGTCCTGGCCGCCATGGAAGGACCACTGGAGGGAGTGCTCACGGCGGATGCGGGCCGCTACACCCGGGTTGACGCCAGCGTCGACGAGTTCCGCGTGGGAGACCGACTTCGAGGAGACAGCGGCGACCGGCACGTCGGCCTCTTCGAGCACGTCGGCCGTCGCCGGGCCGACGAACTTCAGGTCCAGCAGCGCGTCGCGGGAGTCCTCGGCTGGCACGGTTGGCGAAGGGAAGCCACCCTAGGGGCTTCAGTGTTTCCACGTTTCGGCATCCTTAGGTTCGCGCCACACACAGCCACGACTATGCGAGCACTCGAAGACGTGGAGACGGTCGGCGTCGTCGGCGCCGGCACGATGGGAGCGGGCATCGCCCAGGTGAGTTCGATGGCCGGCTACGACGTCGTGATGCGCGACATCGAGCGCGACTACGTCGAGGCGGGCTTCGACAGCATCGAGGACTCCCTCGACCGCTTCGTCGACAAGGGGAAGATCGACGACGACGAGCGACAGGCCACGCTCGACGGCATCGCCGGTACGACGGACCTCGCGGACCTCGCGGACTGCGACCTCGTCGTGGAGGCGGCCGTCGAGAACATGGACGTCAAGCAGGACATCTTCGGAGACCTCGACGAGGAGGTCCCGGGGGACGTCGTGCTGGCGACGAACACCTCGACGCTCTCGATCACCACCATCGCGTCGGCCACCGACCGCCCCGAGCAGGTCGTGGGCCTCCACTTCATGAACCCCGTGCCGGTGATGACGGGCGTCGAAGTCGTCGTCGGTGAGAAGACCGACGGCGAGGTCGTCGACTTCGCCCACGAGTTCGCCGAGGACCTCGACAAGGAGACCTGGGAGTCCGACGACAAGCCGGGTTTCGTCACCAACCGCATCCTGATGCCGTGGCTCAACGAGGGCATCCGGGCGTTCGACGAGGGCGTGGCGTCGAAGGAGGACATAGACAAGGGGATGAAACTCGGGACGAACGTCCCGATGGGGCCCCTCGAACTCGCCGACCACATCGGCCTCGACATCTGTCTCGACGCCAGCCGAACGCTCCACGAGGAGCTAGGCGACCGATACAAGCCGGCCTACCTCCTCAAGCGGAAGGTCGACGCCGGCGACCTGGGGAAGAAGACCGGCGAGGGCTTCTACAGCTACGAGTAGAGCGAACAGACGGTGTCGACGGGTCGCGGAGCGGTCCACCGCCGGTTTCGTCCGATCGCTCCGCGCCAGTTGTCAGCGCACGCGGGACGGTGGTCCCGGCTTCCTACTTGAACGTTCGCGAGAACAGCGCGTCGCGTCGGCTTCAGGCGAGGGGGCGATTCTCGATAGTTTCGCGGAGCGTCGCCAGCGCCGCACGGTCGAAGTCGCCGTGGACGCGCTCGAGTACCGCGTAGACCTCCGCCCGAGAGACCTTCACGTCCCCGTCCACCACGACGTCGGCGGGCCGCTCGCTGAGTTCCCGCATCGTCCCCACGGCGAGCAGGAACGGCACAGACCACGCGGCGAGCGTATTGCCTCGCGTGGTCGGCATCGCTTCCAGCCAGCGGTGTGCACCGTCTGCGTAGCCGCGTGCACGCTCGGTGACGCGTTGCACCACCATTCCGACACGTCCAGCGTTCGCCGGTTCGGCCACGTCCTCCGGGTCCAGTTCCTGCTCGGCGAGCCACTCCGCAGGGAGGTAGACGTTGTTCTCCTCGTAGTAGTCCGGTTGGACGTCCTTGGCGACGTTGACAAGTTGGAGGAGGAGCGCGAACGACCGGGCGTGCTCGCGCATCGTCTCGGCGTCGTCGGGAGCGGCGTCGTCGGCGAGGAGCTCCGTGACGAGTTCCCCGACCGTGCCGGCGACGTACCAGCAGTACTCCTCGAGTTCGCTCAGCGTCTGGATGCGGAGGCCGCCCTCGTCGGCGTAGCGCTCCACGAACCCGGCCATTCCGGTCGTCATCTCGCGGACGGTCGGTCGGATGGCGTCCTGAGCGTCGGTATCGAGGCTCTCGAACGCCCGGACCACGCGCGGCGCCTCTGCGACCACGGTCCAGTCTGCGTCGAGTTCCTCGGGCAGGACGTCCGCCACGTCCTCTCGGAACATCTCCACCGTGGTGTCGTCGTCCAGGGCGAGCACGCGGTCGTACGTCCGGAGGAGGGAGGCCTGTCTCGCCGGCGACATCGACGTCGAATCCTCGATCGTGTCCGCGACGCGACAGAGCAGGTAGCCGACACAGATGCGGGACGCCATCGGTTCCTCGAGAGCGTCGACAGTCAGTGCGAACGTGCGCGAGACGTCCTGTACCGTCTCGTGGCACCACTCGCGCTCCGTCGCAGCCGATTGTGGTGACTGGCCTCCGACCATTACTATACTACCGATACGGGTCGAGCCTAAAAAGGGGTTGGGGCGCGCGTCGATGAGAACAGTAAAGGAACGAGGTGGCGAGGTTTCGACCATGGACTTCAGTCTCACGCCCGAGCAGCAGCAGATTCGCGACATGGTCGCGGAGTTCGTGGACGAAGAGGTGGTCCCGCGGGCGTCCGAGATCGACGAGACCGACGAGTTCCCCTGGGACCTCGTCGAGGAGATGAGCGACCTCGGCCTGATGGGGATGCCATTCCCCGAGGAGTACGACGGCGCGGGACTCGACTACCACTCCTACGCTATCGCGCTCGAAGAGGTCTCCCGGGGGAGCGGCGGTCTCGGCACCGTCGTCGCGGCCCACACCAGTCTGGCGGGGAACATGCTCAACGCGTACGGCGACGACGACCAGAAGACCGAGTTCCTCGCGCCGTTGAACCGCGGCGACGACATCGGCGCGTTCGCGCTCTCGGAGGCCGGCGCTGGCTCAGACGTTCCCGCGATGGGAACGACCGCGGAGAAGGACGGGGACGAGTACGTCGTCAACGGCGACAAGCTCTGGATCTCGAACGGGAGCGTCGCGGACACCGTGACGCTGTTCGCGAAGACGGACCCGGACGCCGGCCACCGCGGCATCTCCTCGTTCGTCGTCCGGCCCAAGCAAGACGACGGCTTCCACGTCGAGGGCACCGAGGACAAACTCGGCGACAAGGGCTGCCCCACCGCCGAACTGCGCTTCGACGACATGCGCATCCCCGAGAGCCGCATCCTCGGCGAGGAGGGCGAGGGCTTCACGCACGCCCTGGAGACGCTGAACGGCGGCCGCATCACCATCGCCGCGCGCTCCATCGGCCTCGCGGCCGCCGCCCTCGAGGACAGCCTCCAGTACGCCCAGGACCGCGAGCAGTTCGACCAGCCCATCAGCGAGTTCCAGACCATCCAGCACAAGCTCGCCGACATGGACACGAAGATCCAGTCCGCGAAGCTCCTGATGCACCGGGCGGCGGACAAGAAGATCCGCGGCGAGGACTTCATCAAGGACGCAGCACAGGCGAAGCTCTACGCCTCCGAGATCAGCCGCGAGGTCACCAACGAGGGCATCCAGATCCACGGCGGCTACGGCTACACGAAGGACTTCGACGTCGAACGCTACTACCGCGACTCGAAGCTCAACGAGATCTACGAGGGGACCAGCGAGGTGCTCCGCAACACCATCGCTCGGCGGCTGCTGGAGTAGCGCGGGAGGGCGCTGTTACTCCGAGAGTCGATAGCAAGCGATGCCGTCCGTTCCACACTCCGGACAGACGTCGCGCTGGCTGTTGACGGTGGTTCCGCACCGACGGCACTCCCGAATCGTGCGTCGTCGACCGCCCTGCAGGACCGCCGTCTTCAGCCACTGAAGCTTCCTCATCATGGGTAGATCGTACCGGATTGGTGGCCACCTGGTGGTGGCATCGTCCGTTGGCAGGTCGGTGTGGATGCGGTAGTAAATAGCTGGGCCAACCGTAGTGAAAGTGAAACTGGTCGGCCAGGGCCTCGAGGGCGGCGGCTCCCCTAGATGACAGTTCTCGCCGCGAGCACGACGCCGACGCCGACCGCGAGCGAGACCAGCAGGTTCCCGGTCTTCCGCGCGACGGCGACAGTGGCGATGGCTGCGAGCCACTCCGCTGGGCCGCCGTCGGCCAGGGCGGGCGCGACGAACGCGACGACCACCGCGCCCGGGAGCACGTCGAGGCCCGCCTCGGCGCGCTCCGAGAGGTCGATTCGGCCGACCGCCCAGAGGCCGCTGGCCTTCGTCGCGTAGGTGACGGCGGCCATGGCGAGGACGACGCCGACGACGGTCGGGTCCAGAGAGAACGGGTCAGCCATCGTGGGTCACCACCTCCACGGCGGCTCCGGCCAGCGCACCAGCGAGAATGTACAACTCGCCAGGGACGAAGGCGTTCACGGCGAGCGCGACGCCGGCCGCCGCGAGCCACGGCCGCAGCGACTCGGTGCCCTCCCAGAAGCCCGCGGCGAGCGTGAGGAATAGCGCAGTCACGACGAAGTCGAGACCGAGGCGCGCGGGGTCGCCGACCAGGTCACCCGCCGTCGCGCCGACAACGGTCGTCACGACCCACAGCAGCCAGAGGACGAGGCCGCTGCCGAGCAGGAACGCACCCCGCGTGCTCCCGGTGCGCAACTCGCCAATGGTCAGCGCCCAGTTCTCGTCCGCGAAGAAGAACAGGCTCGTGTAGGTCTCCAGCGGCGACAGCTGTCGGAACCACGGTCGGAGCGCGGCGCCCATCAGCACGTACCGGAGGTTCACGACGGCCGTCGTGGTGACGACGGCGACGATGGGTATCGGGTCGGCCCACAGCCCGACGGCGACGAGCTGGGCCGCCCCGGCCAGCACGGTCGCACTCATCAGCGCGGCCTCCGCGACGCTGAGCCCAGACTGGCGGGCCACCACGCCGAAGACGATGCCGTAGCCGCCGACGCCGACTGCGACAGGGAGGCCGGTGAGGAACCCCTCACGGAGCCCCGCCCAGCCGAACGACAGCGACGGCTCGCCGTCAGTGTCCTCGGGCGCGGTGGAGGGTTCCGAGTCAGCCACCGCTGGTCCTCCTCGCGTTTGCCTGCATCTGTCGGTGCGGAGGACCCCCACTGGAATAACGGTTCGGAGAACGCGTTCTCCTCGGGCGCCGACCAGCGGGCCGGTCACGAACCCGGCCCGTTTTTGCCACCCCCGGACGAACTCCAGACGATGACCGAGGAGACCGTCGAGGCCGGCGGCGTCACCGCGCGCTACTACGAGACCGAGACCGAGCGCGTGCTCGCGTTCTCGGGCGACGGCGGGACGGCCGCCGTCGCGCAGAATCGCGAGGGGTACGCGATGTTGAAGGTGCGACCGTCGGCGGACGACGACGAACTGGAGCGGTACTACGGCTTCGACATGGCCCTCGACCACGCCGCGGAACTGCTCGGGGTCGACCCGAACGACCTCCCTGTCCCCGACGCGGCCGCCGATATGGGGATGTAGCCGACCGCAGTGGGGCAGTACGCCCCCGCTTCCGCACGTCTTTTGAACCTCGTCTGCAAAGCAGTGGTATGACCAACGTGCGAGTCGCCGGGGTCGGCCTCACCCACTTCGGTCGCCACCCCGAGCGGACGAGCCGCGACCTGTTCGCGGAGGCCGGACTCGCGGCACTCGACGACGCCGGCGTCGAACGCGGGGACGTAGACGGAGTCTACTACGGGAACTTCATGGGCGCACTCGCCGAGCACCAGGGCCACCAGGGCCCGCTGGCGGCAGAGGCCCTCGGCGTGGACGCCCCCGCGACGCGCTACGAGAGCGCCTGTGCGTCCAGCGGCGTGGCGCTCCGGCAGGCCGTCAGGGACGTGCGCAACGGTGAGGAGGACGTCCTCGTCGTCGGCGGCGCCGAGCGGATGAACAACCTCGAGACGGCGGAGTCGACGGAGGCGCTGGCCATCGCCGCCGACGAACTGTACGAAGTGCGGGCCGGCGTGACGTTCCCCGGCGCGTACGCGATGATGGCGGACGCCTACTTCGCGGAGTTCGGCGGGACCCACGAGGACCTCGCGCACATCGCGGTGAAGAACCACGCGAACGCCGTCGGTAACGACCACGCGCAGTACCAGCGGGAGATCACCGTCGAGGACGTGCTGGAGTCGCCGCCGGTCGCCGAACCGCTGAACCTCTACGACGCCTGTCCCGTCACCGACGGCGCGAGCGCGGTCGTCCTCGTCAGCGAGGACTACGCCGACGACCACGGCCTCGACGCGCCCGTCGCGGTCACCGGCACCGGACAGGGCGGGGACAAGATGGCACTGCAGGACCGCGACGACATGGCCACGTCACCGGCGGCAACGAAGGCCGCCGAAGAGGCGTACGCCGACGCCGACGTGACCGCCGCCGACGTCGACGTCGCGGAGGTCCACGACTGCTTCACCGTCGCCGAGGTGCTCGCCGTCGAATCGCTGGGCCTCTTCGAGACGGGCGAGGGAATCGGTGCGGCCCGCGAGGGCACCACGACGCGCGACGGCGACGTTCCGGTGAACCTCTCCGGCGGCCTGAAGGCGAAGGGGCACCCGGTCGGCGCGACGGGGACGAGCCAGATAGCGGAGTTGACCAGCCTGCTCCGCGGCGACCACCACAACAGCGAGTACGTGGCAGACGCGGACGTCGCCGTGGCGCACAACGCCGGTGGCACCGTGGCGAGTGCAGTGGTCCACGTCCTGGAGGTGGCAGAATGACCGACGCGAGCGTCCGCAACGCGGGCTACGACGACTTCATCGACGCGCTCGCTGACAGCGAGGGCTACTACCTGGAGTGCGAGAACGGCCACGGGAGCCTCCCGCCGCGGCGGGTCTGCCCGCACTGCGGGAGCCGCGAACTCGTCGAGACGGCGCTGTCCGAGGTTGGGGAAATCGACTCCTACACGGTCGTCCACGTCGCGGCGCCGTCGTTCGCCGACGACGCGCCGTACGCCGTCGCGGTCGCCGACTTCGGCGGCGTACGGCTCACGGGACAGATTCAGTCGGACCTCGACGCGGTCGAGAACGGGCGGACTGTCGCGGCCCACGTCGGCGAGTCGGAGACGACCGGCGACCGGCTACTGACCTTCGAGCTGCGGTAGTTCCCCGCGGATTAGGTCGACGAACGTCCCGGGTTCTTCCTCGTGCGGGAGCAGTTTCGTGTCGTCGAGGACGACCAGCCGCGTGTCCGCCTCGTCGGCGAGTTCTCGGCCCTCGGCGAGCGGCGTCACGGTGGCCTCCCGGCCCCAGAACAACGTGACCGGGCAGTCCACCGCGGCGAGCGCCTCGCCCAGGTCGACCGCGGGGTCGAGGAAGCCGCCGACGAACGACGCCGGAGCGAACCGTCCACCGTCCTGGTGGGCGGTCTGCCACTGGTAGTCGACGATATCGGTGGTGACGTGCTCGGGCCGGTAGAACGCCTCCCGCTGGTCGAAGAAGCGCAGCGAGGGTTTGCTCGTGAGCGCGTTGAACAGTCCCTGACCGACCACCGGCGAGCGGACGAGGCTCCGGACCCAGGGCCGCCGCGGCCCGGTGTCGGCCGTCGGGCAGACCAGCAGCAGTCCTTTCGCGTCCACCTCGTCCGCCGCCATCGCCGCCCACGCGCCAGTCAGTGAACTCCCGAGGACGACCGGGTCGTCGGCCACGTCCGCGAGGAAGTCGGCGACGAACGCCTCGTACAGCGAACTGGTGTAGGCGACCGGCGGCCGGTCGCTCCGCCCGAACCCGGGCAGGTCGGGCGCGACGACGTGGTAGTCCTCGACGAGCGGACCGAAGATGCCGTCGTACTCCTTCGCGGAGGCGGCGGCGTGAACGCCGTGGAGACAGACAACGTCGGGGTCGGACGGGTCGCCGGCCTCGGTGTATTCCACGTCGAAGCCGCGCCAGCGGTACGTCCGCTGGTTGCCGACGAGGGCCGGCTCCAGCGGCCCCGACCGAGCGCTGAGCGCGCGGTTGGCGGCTTCCGTGAGTGCGAGGCCACCGACGGCGCCGGCGAGGAGTCTGCGGAGTCGCATGGTCGAACAGTGGGCTGCCAGTCGCTTATCCGTTGGGCCTACGCGCGAAGAAACGCGTCCGGACTCAGTCCCGCTGCTGGTCGAGGCAGTCCGCCAGCGGGTCGACGATGTCGTCGGCGAGTTCGTACGGCGTGGTGTCGCCCTCGTCGATGCGTTCGACGAGTTCCTCGATGCCGCCGCGGGCCTCGAGTTCCGCCTCCAGCAGTTGGCTGGCGTCCTCGCGGAGCAGGTTCCGGAGTTCCTCGGCGTGGCGGGTGCGGCGCTTCTTGTCGCGTCGCCCGGAGTCGTCGAGCCACGAGGCGTGGTTCTCGAGAACCGAGAGGAACTCGTCGACGCCCTCGCCGCTCTTGGCGACGGTCTCGACGACCTCGGGCTCCCAGTCGTCTGACTCGCTCTGCCGGAGGTCGAGCATGTTCTTCAGCTCCGTGACCGTCTTGTTTGCGCCCTGGAGGTCGGCCTTGTTGACGACGAAGACGTCGCCGATCTCGAGGATGCCCGCCTTCAGCATCTGGACGTCGTCGCCCGAGGACGGCGGGACGAGCACGGCGACGGTGTCGGCGGTCTTCACCACGTCGACCTCGTTCTGGCCGGCGCCGACCGTCTCGATGATGACCTTGTCCTTGCCGAACGCGTCGAGGGCCTTCACGGCGTCCGCGGTGGCCGTCGAGAGGCCACCGAGGCTGCCGCGCGCGGACATCGACCGGAAGAACACGTCCATGTCCGTCGCCGTCGAGGCCATCCGGATGCGGTCGCCGAGGACCGCGCCGCCCGTGAACGGCGAGGAGGGGTCGACGGCGATGACGCCGACGCTCAGCCCGCGGTCACGGTACGTCTTCGCCATCTTGTCCACGAGCGTCGACTTCCCGGAGCCGGGGCTGCCGGTGATGCCGACGACGTCGGCGCCGCCGGTGTGGGGGTAGAGCGCGGAGACGACCTCGCGGTAGCCCGGCGAGCGGTTCTCTATCTTCGTGATGGTCCGGGCGAGCGCGCGGTGTTTCCCCCCGAGTAGCTCCTCGACGATCGCTGGCTCGTCGGTGGTCGCCATCTCAGTCACGCGGCTTGACGTTCTCCCGGATGAACTGGACGGTCTCCTCCATCGGCGTGCCCGGGCCGAAGATGGCGTCGACGCCCGCCTCCGTCAGCCCCGGTCGGTCCTCGTCCGGGATGATGCCGCCGACGATGATGAGCGTGTCCTCGAAGGCGTCGTACTCCTGGAGGCCCTCGACGATCTTCGGGACGAGCGTGTTGTGGGCGCCAGAGAGAATGGAGATGCCCAGCACGTCGACGTCCTCCTGGACGGCAGCCTGTACGATCTCCGCCGGGGCCTTGTGGAGCCCCGAGTAGATGACCTCGAAGCCGGCGTCGCGGAACGCGCGCGTGATGACGTGCGCCCCCCGGTCGTGGCCGTCGAGTCCCACCTTGGCCACCAGACACCGGATGTTCCGTTGAGCGTCCTGACTCATGTTCGAGGATTCGCCGCATGACCGTTTCACTCTAACGGACTACTATTACGCCTTCGGTTGGATTACGGCAACTCAGGTTGCAACGGTGCGGGGAACGGGCCGAAGCGAAAGCGGGTTGGTGGGTCGGCCACAACCCCCCGGTAATGGCATCCGCCACCGCCCCCGGGTACGCGAGGGCTCACCCCCGGCGGGTCACCGCCGTGCTCTCCGTCGTCGGCTACGCGCTCGTCATCGGTGCCTTCGAGGGACTGATACCCCTGTTCCCGGAGCTGTCCAGGGAGACGGTGGTCCTGTTCTCGGACCTCATCGCCGTCGTCAACACGCTCGCGCTCACCAGCCTGCTCGTCGGCTGGCGGTTCATCCGCCGCGGCGACGTCCGGAGACACCGCGTCGCGATGCTCACCGCGTTCAGCCTCATCTGCGCGTTCCTCGTGCTCTACCTCTGGAAGGTCGGCGGCGGCTTCGAGAAGTCAATCGTCATCCGCGAGGGGCAGTTCCTCTACGCGTACGCGGGTACCGTCGAACTCGTCTACTTCGCGATGCTCGCTATCCACATCCTGCTGTCCGTGCTCGCCGTCCCCGTCGTGCTGTACGCCGTCGTCCTGGGGCTCACGCGCACCCCCGAGGAACTCCGGGAGACGAGTCACGCGAAGTACGGCCGTGTCGCCGTCGCCTCGTGGTCGCTGTCGCTGTTCCTCGGCGTCGTCACCTACTGGCTGCTCAACCACGTCTACGCGTGGGTGCCGCGGTAGCCCTCGGCAGGTAGATTCATACTCCCCGTGGACGCAACTCCGCAGCGATGGGTAGCGCGGACGCAGCGGACGGGGAGCAGACGTGGCGTTGCAAGGCCTGCGGGAAGCGCCAGCGCGACTCCGACCCGCTACTCGGTCCACGGAATCAGTATGGCACCGAACGCGAATGCGACGACGGCTAGCACCGCGAGTACGGTGGCGTTCGTCACCACGTCGCCCCCCGAGTACGTCGCGGCGCGGACCCCGCGGGCGAAGTACGCGAGCGGTGAGAGGTCGACGACCGGCAGGAACCACGCCGGGAACAGCTCCGGCTGGACGAACGTCTCGGAGAGGAAGAGGAGGGGGAGCGCGACGCCATTGCTCATCGCGATGGCGCCGTCCTGGCCGTCCGCGACGCTGCCGAGTACCGCGCCGATGCCACAGAACACGACGGAGGCCACGGGGACGAAGAACGCGAGCCACGGCGACAGCGCGAACTCGGCGCCCGTGAGTTTCAGCGCGACGAGCAGCACCGCCGACGCGGCGGCGATGAGCGCGACGTTGACGAGCGTGTGCGCGGCGAGCCACTCCGCCCGCGTGAGCGGTGTCGTCGCGAGCTTCTCGAAGCGGTTGCCCTCGCGGTGGCGCGCGACGGTGCTGCCGACCCGGGAGAGCGGCGTGAACAGCACCACCGTCGCCAGATACGCGGGGACGTAGTAGCCGGTCGGCTCGGAGAAGAGGCCACCACTCCCGGACTGCGTGCGGACGAGGCCCGCGAAGATGACGATGAGCAACACCGGGAAGAAGAACGTGAAGAACACCGCGGTGCGACGCCGGATGAACGTCCGGTAGGTCCCCGTCGCCTCCGCGGCGATGCGACGCGCGCGGCTCATCGACGCACCTCCAGGGCGCTGTCGAGACCTGCGTGCTCGACGTCACCGGCGAGTTCGAGGTAGGCGTCTTCGAGCGTCGGTTCCCGCCACGACAGCGCTTCGAAGTCGACGCCCGCGTCGTCGAGGGCGGCCACGATGTCGCCGATGTCCTCGGGCGCGACATCGGGAAAGACTAGGCCCTCCGCGGTTCGCTCGGGCTCGAATCCGGGCAGGTCGTCGGCGTCCGTCTCGACGACGAGTCGCGTCGGTCCGCCGTGGGCGGCGACGAGTTCGCTCGGTGTGCCCGTGGCCGCGACGTCCCCGTCGGCGAGCAGCGCGACGCGGTCCGCGAGGCGCTCGGCCTCCGCCATGTCGTGAGTGGTGAGCAGGATGGTGGTGCCGCCCGCGGCGAGGTCCTCGAACACCGACCAGAGCGCGCGCCGGCCCGCCGGGTCGACGGCCGTCGTCGGTTCGTCGAGGAACAGCACGTCCGGGCCGTTGACGAGCGCCGCGGCGACGCACGCGCGGCGTTTCTGTCCGCCGGAGAGGTCGCCGTACCACGTGTCGTCTTCGGGGTCCAGTCCGACCTCCCGGAGCACCGTCTCGGGGTCGCGGGGGTCGTCGTAGAGGCCCGCGTAGTAGCCGACGAGTTCGCCCGCGGTGAGCCGGTCCGGCGGCGAGAACTCCTGCGGGAGCAGACCGACGCGCTGCTTGCGAGCCACGGTCGGGTCGGTGCCGAGCAGGCGCACCTCGCCGTCGTCTGGCGTCGTCGTTCCCGTCAGGCAGCGCACGAGCGTCGTCTTCCCCGCGCCGTTCGGGCCGACGAGCGCGAACACCTCGCCCTCGTCGACGGAGAGGGAGACGCCCGCGAGCGCCGCGGCGTCGCCGTATCGCTTCACGACGTTCTCGGCGACGAGTACCGGGTCCATGCGCTCGGATTGGGACGAGTGGAATAAAGCGCTGTGGAACGCGCCTACCGCGTCGGCCGCCACACAAGCAACAGCACGGAGGAGACGAAGACGACCGTTGAGAGCGCGTAGGGCTCGTTCTGCGCGAGCGTGGCGACGGCAGAAGCACCCCCGAACGCCCCGGTCAACAGCGTCGCCGCGACCGGCCACGTGCAACTGACACACGAGAACAGGCCGAGCAGGCCCGCGACGCCCGTCCGAGCGGCGTCGAGCACAGTCGCCGCCACGAGATAGGCGAGCGCCGCGTAGCCAATCACTTTGAACGGGAAGAGACTCATCGTCAGCGCCGTCCCGCTGTAGACGAGGGTCGGCCCCCAACCGGGAGACAGCCACGCGATTCGCGTACCGAGCCCCTCACCGTGGAGCACGAACAGACCGCCGACGCCAGCGAGCAACAGGAAGTAAGCGACGCCGACGCCGAACGCGGCGAGACGCTGGGCCCGCGGCGCGTCTGGCAGGTAGACCTTCGAGACGCCCCAGACGGCGGCGTTGATCCAGACGAACGGGTACGCCAGGAAGACGGGGTCGGTCGGCACCGAACTGGACACCGCGAAGTAGAACAGCACGAGCGCGAGTTCGCCGTTCACGAGGAGCGCGCCGTACAGCAGCGTGTCGCGGTCGGGGCGGAGCCGGGACGCGGAGACGGTCCCCGTCGCCATCTCAGACCACCATCGCGTCGAGGACGACTGCGACGAGCAGGCAGCCGAGGTAGGCGTTCGACGCGTGGAACGAACGCATCGCCGCCGAGCGGTCGCGCTCCCGGTGGAGTCGCACGGCGAAGTAGAGGAAGACAGCGCCGAGTGCGACCGTCGTGCCCGCGAACAGCGCGCCGAGGTCCGTCAGCGCGGCCAGCACGACGGCTGCGACGAGCGTCGCGCCGAGGTAGTAGACGATGTGTTTGCGCGTGGTGGCCTCCCCGCTCACGACCGGCATCAGCGGGAAGCCGCCGCGCTCGTAGTCGTCCTTGTAGGCGAGCGCGAGGTTGTAGAAGTGCGCGGGCGTCCAGAGGAAGATGACGACGGCGAGCGCGAGGCCAGCGACACCGACCTCCCCCGTGACGGCAGCCCACCCGATGAGCGCCGGGAGCGCGCCCGCGGCGCCGCCGATGACCGTGCTCTGCCGGGTGTTCGGTTTCAGCACGAGCGTGTAGATCACCGAGTAGAACACGATGGCGGTGAGTCCCAGCACGGCCGTGAGCGCGTTTACGGAGTAGAACGCGACCAGCGACGCGGCGGCGAGCACGAGACCGAACGCGACCGCGTTCCAGATGGGGATGCTGTCGGTGGCGATTGGTCGGTCGTCCGTGCGCGCCATCTTCTTGTCCTTCTCTCGCTCGAGGACGTGGTTGAACGTCCCCGACGCGCCGATGGCGAGCACGCCGCCGCCGAGCGTCCCGAGAATCGTCGTCGTGGCGAGCGCGGGGCCGGCGGCCAGCGCCATCCCCGCTGACGCGACGAGACAGAGCAGCCACATCAGCCGCGGCTTCATCAGCCGGAAGTAGGCGTACGGCGTCGCGAGCGGGCCAGAGGCGGCCGAATTCCCACTGTCGCCGCTACGTGGTTCGCCCTCCCACTCCGCAGACGGCAGATGGCCAGTCTGGGCCTCCAGCGTCCACGCGAGTGCGAGTACGAGCGCGGCGAAGATGCCGACCCCAAGCGCGAGGTGGGCGCCGGCGAGCGCTGCGGACGCGCCGTTCGTCGCGGTCAGCGCACCGACGGCGACCTGCACGGGGTAGACGAGAACAGCCGCCGTCGCGGCCGCCCGAACGCGTTTGGACTCGTCGCGACGCCACGCCAGGATGGCGACGACGACGACGAGTGCGCCGGTGACGACGGCGGCTGTGCGGTGGCCCCAGACGACGACCAGCGACAGCGAGTCCAGCGCGAACCAGCGACCGTTGCAGGCCGGCCACGAGCGGCAGGCCTCGGCCGCGCCAATGAGCGCCGTCGTGGCGCCGACGACGAGCAGCGTGTAGACGCCCATCGCGGCCGCGGCGAGCAGCGCGGTGAATCTGTCTGGTGGGTCCTGAGTCACGAACGTCCCTCTCGTCGGTTGGTTACGACCGGGTGCACTTAGCCTGTCCGACTCGCGGACGAGGCGATTCAGCACCTATTTATGGAACCGCTCCGAACTACCGGACAACATGAGAGGAAAGCGGCTCGCACCCGTTCTCGTCGCCGCCGTCGGCTTCCTCGTCGCCTTCGTCGACCCGGTCGCCGCCTCACAGTACCAGTCGGTGACCGAGGAGGCTATCCGCCAGCTCAACAACATGTTGCTCGCGGCTGCGCTCCCCATCACCCTCCTGGTCGAAGGCATCCTCATCTACACCGTCTGGAAGTTCCGCAACTCCGACGAGGCGAAGCCGACGAAGGAGAACCGCCGCCTCGAGATCACCTGGACCGTCGCCACGGCCGTCGTGCTACTGTTCGTCGGCGTCGCCGCGTACGGCGTGATGGGGCAGACGGCCGTCACCGCCACGCAGGCCGACGCGGAGGCCGCGATAGCACAAGACGACACGGTCGTCGTCGACACCATCGGCGTGCAGTGGTACTGGAAGTACTCCTACCCCGAGGAGGACCTCACGGTCAGTTCCGGTGCCGCCACCGAGGGGGTGGACGTCGGGAACCAACCCATGGTCGTCCCGGTCGACACGAAACTGGTGATACGCACGACGTCCGAGGACGTGATTCACGCCTTCCACGCCCCCGAAATCGGGCTGAAACAGGACGCCGTCCCCGGTCAGACGAACTACCTCATCACTACCGTTACCGAGGAGGGCACCTACACCCTCTACTGCGCTGAGTTCTGTGGACAGGGCCACTCAGAGATGCTCGGTGAGATCGTCGTCGTCGACCAGGACACCTACGAGGACTGGGTCCAGGACCCCGAAAACACGACCGTCCAGCCTTAGGACCGCCGCAACCGCGCACACTCTCCTTCCGTCACTTCCACCCGCGAGCCGTCGCTCTCGACGACGAGCGCACCGCGCTCCGTGACCGCGACCGCTTCTCCAGTGACCGTCTCGCCCGCCCGCGTCTCGACGCGCACCCGTTCGCCGAGCGTCGCGGCGCGCTCGCGCCACGCGTCGATGGCTGATTCGAAGCCTGCGCTGGACTCGACCCGCGCGACCCACTCCAGGAGTCGCTCGTGGAGCGTCGCCGCGACGGCCGTCTCGTCGACGTCACCGACCTGCTCGCGCAGCGTCGTCACGCGACGGTCGACGTCGAGGGCCGATGGGTCGAGGTTCGCGTTGACGCCGATGCCGAGTACCGCGTACGAGAGCTCCGCGTCTGCCGGGTCCGTGCCCGGGAACACCTCGTCGACCGGTTTGCCGGCGACCGGCACCTCGTCGACGACGGCCTCAGTGAGCACGCCACAGAGCTTCGCGCGCTCGCCGCCGTCGTCGACGACCACGTCGTTGGGCCACTTGAGGCGAGCGTCGACGCCGAAGGACTCGACCGTCTCGGCGGCAGCGAGGCCACCCGCGAACGTGAGTCGACCGACGTGGCTCGCGTCGAAGGCGGGCCGGACGAGCGTGCTCGACCAGACACCGCCCGGCGGCGACGCCCAGACGTTTCCGGTGCGGCCTCGTCCAGCGGTCTGCTCGTCCGCTACGACGACCGTTCCGTGGGGCGCGCCGTCGCGTCCCTCCGCTCGCGCGAGGTCGTTCGTACTCGGGCAGGACTCGCGGTGGACGAGGGGCGCAGCCACGCGGTCACGTAACTCCGCGGGGTCGACTGGCATGGAGAGTCGTTGACGGTCGGCGAGAATAAAGCCCGCGCTGCCGGGCGGTCAGAAGTTGACGTTGACCACGGCGCCGGCGTACAGCACGACGACGAGGAAGATCCAGACGGCGTCGACGAAGTGCCAGTACATCGAGACGGTGCTGACCGAGGTGTGGCGCTCGGCGGAGTACTGGCCCTTGAACGCGCGCCACGTGATGATTCCGATGAGGACCGCGCCCAGCGAGACGTGGAGGCCGTGGAGGCCCGTCAGTCCGAAGAACGCGCTCTCGAAGATGCCGCCGGAGAACCGGAGGCCCTCGTGGACGATGAACTCGTAGTACTCGTAGATCTGGCCGGCGATGAACACCAGGCCGAGCACGAGCGTCGTCACCAGCAGACCGAGGAACCGCGAGCGGTCGTTGTTCCGCAGCGCGACGTGGGCGTAGTGCAGCGTGAAACTCGATATCACCAGGATGATCGTGTTGCCGATGACGAGCGCGCCGAGGAACCCCTCGGGGACGTTGGCGCCCGCCCACTTCCCACCCACGCGGATGAAGAAGTAGTAGACGAAGCCGGCGCCGAACGTGGCGACCTCCGTTCCGAGGAACAGTATCATCCCCCAGCGGAGTGCCTTGTTCTCGCCCGTCTCGCGGCTCCAGAAGTGTTTCACGAAGGCGTGGTACACCCAGCCGTAGAGACCCGCGAGGAAGACGAACGTGCTCCCCACGAAGATCGCTGGCCCCACGGCCTGGCCGACCAGTTCTGCGTTACTCTGCCCGAGGACGTACAGGGCGGCGCCGATGTAGAACCCCGAGGCGCCGAATGCAGTAACGAAGGGCCACCAGCTGGCCTCGCCGAACCCCTTCGGCCAGTCCTCCACGGCCGGCAGGTGGTGGCCGTGGTCGTCGGTCGAATCGTCCGCTACGCTCATACCAACGGCTTGCAGGGCGAGTATTAAAAACCCATCCAACTGCGTCCGCCCCGCCGCCGGACCGCAATCCTCAGGGGGAGTGGGTGACAACCTCCGGCCATGTATCGTCGCGGGGCTCGCGCGCTCGGAGTGGTCGTCGGCCTCGCCGCCATCTGCGGCGTCGCGCTCGCCCACGGCGGCAACCTCCGGGACGCGACCCAGCAGGAACTCGCGGTTCCGACCTGGCTGTTCCTCTCGACGGGCGGTGCCGTCGTCGGCGCGTCGTTCTTGCTCGCGAGTTTCGTCACCGACCGCGCGTTCGTCGAGGCAGTCCACGGCTGGTCGCGGGCACTCCCCGCTCCCCGCACACTGCTCGCGTGGGTCGCCCGAGTCGCCGGCGTCGTCGGCTTCGCGGGCGTCGTGGTGACCGGCTTCTTCGGTCCCGTCGACGCCCTGCGGAACGCCGCCATCATGCTCGTCTGGGTGGGCTGGTGGGCGGGGCTCGTGATGGCCACCTACCTCGTCGGGAACGCATGGCCCGCCGTGGACCCGTTCCGCACCCTCACTCGTCCAGTCGCGTGGCTCGCCCCGGAGTCGGGCCGCGACCTCTCACCCGGACGCGCCGCGTGGACGAGCGCCGGCTTCCTGCTCGTACTCGTCTGGGTCGAGGTCGTGAGCCCACTCGCGGACGACCCGCCACTGCTCGCCGCCGCCGCGCTGGGCTACCTGGCCGTCGCTGTGGTCGGCGTGGTCGTCGTTGGCCACGACCAGTGGTTCGACCGCGTCGACCCGTTGGCGCGACTGTTCAGAACGTACGGGGCGGTCGCCCCAGTCCAGCGGACCACCAACGGACTCCGCCTGCGGCTGCCCGCGGCGCGACTCACCGACCGGGTCGCCGCTACGCCGGGCGACGTGGCGTTCGTCGTCGCGTTGCTGTGGGGAACGACGTTCGACGGGCTCGTGGCAACGCCCGCGTGGGCGTCGTTCGCACGCGAGCTGGTCACCCTCGGTGTGCCGGCTCCCGTGCTCTACCCGGCGGCGCTGTTCGTCGGGTTCCTCGGGTTCCACCGGCTCTACTGGTGGTCAGCGCACGCGGCCCGAGAGACGGCGCCGACGTTCACCGACGCGCGGACGCTCGGCGTCCGGTTCGTCCCGTCGCTGCTGGCTATCGCTGCCGGCTACCACCTCGCGCACTACCTCGTCTACTTCCTCTCGCTGTCGCCCGCGCTCCTCGGCGCGCTGCTCGCACCCGCGAACCCGCCCGTCGCACGGACGCTCGTGTTACCATCGTGGCTGTCCGGCGTCGGCGTCGCCGCGGTACTGGTCGGTCACCTGCTCGCCATCTGGGTGTCCCACGGCACTGCCTACGACCAGTTTCCGGGCCGCCTGCAGGCCATCCGGAGCCAGTACCCCCTCACCGCCGTGATGATCCTGTACACGATGGTGAGCCTCTGGATCGTCGGCCAGCCGGAAGTCCCACCGCCGTTCCTCTGACCATGCCCGACACACCACCAGACGCCGTCGAGTGCCCGCACTGCGGGGAGCCGTTCCCGGACGAGCGTCTCCGGGACCTCCACCGCGGTCTAGAGCATTACGACCGCCTCGACGACGCCGAACGGGAGGCCTTCGACGAAGCGTATCTCGCGGAGAACGCCGACCTCAGGTCGTTCCGCCTGCGCGCGCTCGCGGTGCTCGTGTTGCTGTACTTCGGATTCCTGATTCTGTACGCCGTCGTCACGTTGTGACTCGCCGCCACGCGACGAAACGATGGCTTTCTAACGCGCCAGCGACAACCTCGGGTATGGCCGAACAAACGGAGCCAGGCTTGAGCGACCAGTACTCGCGCGCCAGTCCGTGGCCGATTCCGCTCGTGCTCGGCATCGTCGTCTCCGAGATCGGCATCGTCTTCGACGGCCTGCTCCCGGTCGCTGTGGGCGGCCTGCTGCTGTTCGCGGTGAGCGTCGTCGGCATCCTCCGCGAGTCCGGCTTCTCGAACTCGCTGTGGAAGCCCGCGCTCGTCATCGCCGCCATTTTCGGCGCGTTCGGCGTCGCACTCTACGTCGGCACCGCCGCGGACGCCCGAGGCCTCGCCCTCACCGGCAGCGCCGTGGTCGTCGCCAGCGGCGCGGTGGCCGCGTTCCTCTACGAGACCGAGCGACTCTGAATCCTCAAGCTATATTTGTCCGCCCCTCCCTACCTCAGACAATGAACACCAGCGTCTTCGACAAGGACACACTCCTCGACCTGACGGTTAACATCGTCCCCCTGTTCATCCTGGCGTTCTTCATCGTCGGCTACCTCGTCGTGAACCCGTGGGGGTTCGAGAACCGACTCATCTTCGTCATCTCCCACGGCCTGATGGTGTTCACGTTCCTCGCACTCGCCGTCCTCACCTACGTCGCGGCGGTGAAGATCGAGGGCGAGGGCGAAGACAGCACCGAGGAGTGACGCATCGAGCAGGCATCGTCAGCGAGCGCCCTCTTTTCGTCGAGCAGTTCTGACACGTTTCGCCCGTCAGTTTCCTGTCCGAATCGCTGACGGCAGCGCGGCCAATCCTAAGCTTTCTTTACGGTCCGGACCTGACTGTCCTCCATGGCCACGTCATCACTCGTGCTCACCGTGCTGATGGGCGTCCTTCTCGTCGCCGTGGCCGCCTTCCTCGCACGTCTGGAGGACTGGCGGTCCTACACGCCCCTCAGCGATGTCGGCGGTGCGTACGGAGAGCGCGCCGAACACGGGCACGAAGAGAAACCGGGCGGTATCATCCGGTGGTTCACCACGGTCGACCACAAGGACATCGGCATCCTCTACGGGACGTTCGGCGTGCTGGCGTTCGCGTGGGGTGGCATCGCCGCCCTCATCATGCGGACGGAACTCGCCGCACCGGGACTCAACATTGTCAGCGCCCAGCTGTACAACAGCTTCATGACCAGCCACGGCATCACGATGCTGTTCCTGTTCGGGACACCGATGATCGCCGCCTTCGCGAACTACTTCATCCCGCTTCTCATCGGCGCCGACGACATGGCGTTCCCGCGCATCAACGCCATCGCGTTCTGGCTGCTCCCGCCGGGCGCAATCCTCATTTGGGCCGGCTTCTTCCTCATCCCGCTGGGAATCGACCCCGCGTCGACGTCCTGGACGATGTACACGCCGCTGTCCGTCCAGATGCCGAGCCCAGCCATCGACCTGATGCTGCTCGGCCTCCACCTCACGGGTGTCTCCGCGACGATGGGTGCCATCAACTTCATCGCCACCATCTTCACCGAACGCGGTGACGACGTCGGGTGGCCCAGCCTGGACATCTTCTCGTGGACGATGCTCACGCAGTCTGGCCTCATCCTGTTCGCGTTCCCGCTGCTCGGGAGCGCGCTCATCATGCTGCTGCTCGACCGGAACTTCGGCACCACGTTCTTCACGGTCACCGGCGGTGACCCCATCCTCTGGCAGCACCTCTTCTGGTTCTTCGGTCACCCCGAGGTGTACATCCTCGTCCTCCCGCCGATGGGGCTGGTGAGCCTCATCCTCCCGAAGTTCTCGGGCCGGAAGCTGTTCGGCTTCAAGTTCGTCGTCTACTCCACGCTCGCCATCGGGGTGCTGAGCTTCGGCGTGTGGGCCCACCACATGTTCGCAACTGGCATCGACCCGCGCCTCCGCGCCTCGTTCATGGCGGTGTCACTCGCCATCGCGATACCGTCGGCAGTGAAGGTGTTCAACTGGATCACGACGATGTGGAACGGCAACCTCCGCCTGACCGCGCCGATGCTGTTCTGTATCGGGTTCATCCAGAACTTCATAATCGGCGGCGTCACCGGCGTCTTCCTCGCCGCGGTGCCCGTCGACCTCATCCTCCACGACACGTACTACGTCGTGGGCCACTTCCACTTCATCGTCTACGGCGCCATCGGCTTCGCGCTGTTCGCCGGGACGTACTACTGGTTCCCGATGTTCACGGGCCGGATGTACCAGAAGAGCCTGGCGCACGCACACTTCTGGTTCGCCCTCATCGGGTCGAACCTGACGTTCCTGGCGATGCTGTGGCTCGGCTACGGCGGCATGCCTCGCCGCTACGCGACGTTCATCGCGCAGTTCACCACCGCCCACCAGATCGCGACGGTCGGGGCGTTCCTCATCGCCATCAGCACGCTGTTCTGGCTGTGGAACATGGTCGTCTCCTGGATGGAGGGGCCGAAAGTGGACAGTTCGGACCCGTGGGACCTCGAGTCCACTGACCAGTTCACGAAGGAGTGGACCTGGTTCGACAACAAGCGCAAGAGCCCGGTTCCGGACGGCGGCGACGAGGACGAGGAGCCGCAGTCCGCGGACTGACGCCGCAGTTCTTTCTACGCGAGGACGAGCACGAATCCAGTGAGGAACATCAGGGCCGCTATCGCCGCCAGCACCAGCAGTAGTATCTCTTTGTCGTCCATGGTTCGGGGTTGGAAGTGACACCGCAAAAGGCTACTCACTCGGGTGCTTACCGGGGACCGTGAGCGAACGCGAGGAGACAACCGGCCGCCGGGTCGTCGTCTGGATGTACGTCGCCGCGGTCGGCGTCGCCGGTATCTTCGGCTACGTGCTCGGGGAGATAGTTTACGGGAACGGCGGGGCTGTCGGCCCCCTCGCGGAGGGTCCCCAGCCGCAGTACGGCGCCCTCGGCCCAGTCACGTTCCAGTTGAACGGCCCGAATCTCGCGCTGTTCGGCGTGCTGGCGGTCGGCCTCATGCTGGGCGTTGGGCTGGCAGCCATCGTCTACGTCTCGAATCGGGCGGAGACGGCGTGATCGTGTGGGTAGATAGCACACCGGGCAGCTATTTGTAGCCGGACGCCGATTGTAGCGCGTATGGACGTTCGAGAAGCGACGACTGCCGACAGAGACTCCATCCGTCGCGTCGCGGACGCGTCGCTGGAGGCCACGTACGCCGACGCACTGGGGGAAGACATCGTCAGGACCGCCGCCGAGGAGTGGTACCAGGACGACCGGCTCCAGGACCAGTTCGCCGACGAGAGCGTCAGATACCTCGTGCTCGGGAACGACGAGGATGTGGTCGCGTTCTCTGAGAGCGAACTCGACGACGACGCCGCGGCCATCGACTGGCTCCACGTGCACCCGGATTACCGGGACCGGGGGTTCGGTGTGCGGCTCCTCGAAGCGACGGAGGTGTCGCTCGTCGACTCCGGGGCCGAACGCCTAGAGGGCCGCGTGCTCGCCGAGAACGAGGAGGGCAACGACTTCTACCGGGCCCACGGCTACGTCCGCACCGGCGCCCGGACCGTCGACATCCGCGGCAACGAGTACACCGAACACCTCTACGTGAAGGCCCCGGAGGGTGGGGGGAGCGCCGAACTCACGGAGCAGGTGGAGACGCCGTTGGGGGCGATGTTCGTGGCGTTCGACGAGCGCGAGCGCGGGTCGAAGGCGGCGTTCTACACGGCCTACCGGACGAAGGACAGGGAGAGCAAGTACGGCTTCTACTGCGCGAACTGCCACTCGATAAACACGTCGATGGACGCGATGGGGCGCGTGCAGTGCGAGGACTGCGGCAACCAGCGGAAGGCGACGCGCTGGGACTCCTCGTACCTCTAACCACCGACAAACCGGGAGTGGGTCGACCGGTCAGTCCTGGACGGTGACGCGGATGTCCTCGACGACGTCCGGGTTGCGAAGCGTCGACGTGTCGCCCAGTTCCTCGCCGTTCGCGATGTCCTCCAGCAGGCGCCGCATGATCTTCCCCGAGCGCGTCTTCGGGAGTTCCGGCGTGAACACGACGGCTTCCGGGCGCGCGATGGGGCCGATGGCGTCCTCGACGCCCGCGACGATGGCCTCGCGCATCTCCTCGGTGCCGTCGTAGCCGTCCTCGAGGATGACGTACGCGTAGACGGCCTCGCCCTTCACGTCGTGGTCGCCGCCGACGACGGCGGCCTCCGCGACGCCCTCGACGCCGACGATGGCCGACTCTATCTCCATCGTCCCGAGGCGGTGACCGGAGACGTTGATGACGTCGTCGACGCGGCCGAGCACGGTAATGTAGTCGTCCTCGTCTATCTTCGCGCCGTCCTCCGGGAAGTAGACCCAGTCCTCGGCGTCCGAGGAGTCGGTGTCGGAGTACGTCTCCCAGTACTCCTCGACGAACCGCTCGTCGTTCTTGTACAGCGTCCGGAGCATCCCGGGCCACGGCTTGTTGACGGTGAGGTAGCCGGCTTTCCCGGCCTGGACTTCCTCACCGTCCGTGTCCACAACGCGGGCGTCGACCCCGGGCAGAGGCTTCCCCGCCGACCCCGGTTTCATCGTCGAGACGCCGGGGAGGCCGGTGACCATCATCCCGCCCGTCTCGGTCTGCCACCACGTGTCCACGATGGGGCACTCCTCGTCGCCGACGTGCTTGTAGTACCACTTCCACGCGCGCGGATTGATTGGTTCGCCGACCGTCCCCAGCAGACGGAGGCTGGAGAGGTCGTGGCGGTCTGGGTACTCCGCGCCCCACTTCATGAACGCGCGGATGGCCGTCGGCGCGGTGTAGAACTGGTTGGCCTCGTACTCCTCGACGAGCTCCCACATGCGGTCGCGTTCGGGGTAGTCCGGCGTTCCCTCGTACATCATCGTCGTCGTGCCGAGCGCGAGCGGTCCGTAGACGATGTAGGAGTGGCCGGTGATCCAGCCGATGTCCGCGGGACAGAAGTAGGTGTCATCGGGCTTCACGTCGAGGACCGCCTGGCTCGTCCACGTCACCCACGAGAGGTAGCCACCGGTCGTGTGCTTGACGCCTTTCGGTTGTCCCGTCGTCCCGGAGGTGTACATGAGGAACAGCATGTCCTCGGCGTCGCGGCTGACGGGGTCGACCTCCGCGCCGGCCTGCCCGTCGACGAGTTCGTCGTAGTCGTGCTGGCTGTCCGCGAGGCCGTGGCCGAAGCCGTCGTCTCCGAGGCGGTCGACGACCACCGTCTCCGCGTCGTGGCCGACGCCGTCGAGCCCCTCGTTGGCCTTCTCGAGGTGGTCGAGTGGGTCGCCGCGTCGGTAGTAGCCGTCGCAGGTGACGAGGAACTCCGAGTCCGCCGACTCCATCCGCGTGGCCAGCGCGTCCGCGGAGAACCCGGCGAAGACGACGGAGTGGGGCGCCCCGATGCGCGCGCAGGCCAGCATCGCGATGGGGAGTTCGGGGATCATCGGCATGTACATCGTAACGACGTCGTCCTCCCCGACGCCGAGTTCCCGGAGCGCCGCCGCGAACTCGTTGACCTCCTCGTAGAGGTCTCGGTAAGTGTACGTCCGGTTCTCCTCGTCGACCGGTTCGCCGACCCACTCGATGGCGGCCTCGTCGCCGCGCTCCTCGAGGTGGCGGTCGATGCAGTTCGCCGAGGCGTTCAGTTCGCCCCCCGTGAACCACTCGTAGAACGGCGGGTCCGAGTCGTCGAGCACCTGGTCGTAGGGCTCGTTCCAGTCGAGGAGGTCGGCGGCCTGCTCCCAGCACCCGGGCCAGTTCTCCTCGAACTCCTCGTAGATGTCTGGGTTCGAGACGTTGGCCTGTTCGACGAACGACTCCGGCGGTTCGAAGGAGTCCTGTTCGGCGAGTCGCGCCTCTAGCTCTGTGTTATCACTCATCACGTGACCCTTGAACAACCATACCAATAAGGATTCACCATCTAACTACTCTCGACCCCGGGCACTCCCGCAGTTTCCAGACGTTAACTCGCGGAACGGACGCTCTCAGGGGTCGAGTGCGTGGCGAATCGAGAACTGGTAATCCGGAGTTACTCGGCGTCGAGAGTACTGTCCAGGCGCAGAGAGTAGAACGGAAGGGTCAGGCGACCGCGGCGGTCTCCTGGTAGCCGCCGAACTCGTCCTCGAACACCTGCATGATTTCGCCCATCGTGGCGTACGCCTTCACCGCGTCGACGATGTACGGGATGGTGTTCTCGTCGGCGTGGACGGCGTCGCGGAGCGCGTCGAGAGTCTCCTCGACGGCCGCGTCGTCGCGCTCGGCCTTGACGGATTCGAGGCGGTTCAGCTGTCGGTCCCGGGTCGCGTCCTCGTCGATCTGGAGGATGTCCGGGCTGGTGTCCTCGTCCATCTCGTACTTGTTGACGCCGACGACTGTCTCCTCGCCGTCGTCCACGCGTGACTGGTACTCGTAGGCGGACTCCTGGATCTCGCGGTGGAAGTAGCCGTCCGCGATGCCCTGGAGGACGCCGTCGCTGACGCTGCCGTCGCCCATCTCCTTGATCTCCTCGATGTACGCCATCGCCTCTTCCTCCACCTCGTCGGTGAGGGACTCGACGGCGAAACTGCCGCCGAGGGGGTCGACGATGTCCGCGGCGCCCGACTCGTCGGCGATGATCTGCTGGGTGCGCAGCGCGACGCGCACGGCCTCCTCGCTGGGGAGCGCGAGCGCCTCGTCGTACGAATTGGTGTGGATACTCTGGGAACCGCCGAGCACCGCCGCGAGCGCCTGGAGGGTGACGCGGGCGACGTTGTTCAGGGGCTGCTGGGCGGTGAGGCTCTGGCCGGCGGTCTGTGTGTGGAACTTCAGGGTCTTCGACGCCTCGGCCTCGGCGTCGTACCACTCGTCCATCACGCGGGCGTAGATGCGGCGTGCGGCGCGGAACTTCGCGACCTCCTCGAAGATGGAGTTGTGGGAGTTGAAGAAGAAGGAGAGCGTCGGCGCGAACTCGTCGACGTCCAGGCCGCGCTCGATGCCGTTCTCGACGTAAGCGAAGCCGTCCGCGAGCGTGAAGGCAAGTTCCTGGACCGCGGTCGATCCGGCCTCCCGGATGTGGTAGCCGGAGATGGAGATGGGGTGGAACTTCGGCGTCTCCGTGGCGCAGTACTCCACGACGTCCGTGACGAGGTCGAGGGAGGGCTCCGGGGGGACGACCCACTCCTTCTGCGCGATGAACTCCTTGAGCATGTCGTTCTGGAGGGTCCCCCGAATCTCCTCTCGTGGGACGCCCTGCTGGTCGGCGAGCGCGAGGTACATCGCGTAGATGACGGGCGCGCTCGGGTTAATCGTGAACGACGTCGACACCTCGTCGAGGTCGATGCCGTCGAAGAGGATCTCCATGTCCCGAAGTGTGTCGACGGCGACGCCCTCCTTGCCGACCTCGCCGAGGCTCATCGGGTCGTCGCTGTCGAGGCCCATCAGCGACGGCATGTCGAAGGCCGTCGAGAGCCCGGTCTGGCCCTCGTCGATGAGGTAGTGGAACCGCTCGTTGGTCTCCTCGGCAGTGCCGAAGCCAGCGAACTGCCGCATCGTCCACGTGCGACCGCGGTAGCCCGTGGGATAGACGCCTCGCGTGTACGGGAACTCCCCGGGGAAGCCGAGGTCCTCCTCGTAGTCCGTGTCGGCGACGTCGTCGGGCGTGTAGAGGCGATTCACATCCATGTTAGAGACCGTCGCGAAGCGGTCCTTCCGCTCGCCGTAGGCGTCGAGAACGGGGTCGAGGCTTTCCTCTTCCCACTCGTCGCGCGCCTCGCGGATGTCGGCGAGGTCGTCGTCGTCGTACATGTGTGTAACGTCAGTTGGGGGACTCAAAGAGGTTTCGAGGCGGGAGATCCCGAAGGACTCTCCTGCGGGGGAGTGGGGAGCGAAGCGACCCGCGAGGCGGGCGGAACCGGAGGCTCCGCCGGATGCGCCAACGGAGAATCGCCGACTCGTGGGACGGGGGTCAGTAGTGTCCCATGACGCCCTCGCGGCGCGCCCACCGCTGGCAGTACGTGAGCGCGGCGTAGCCGGCGACGAGGTAGCCGACGGCAGTGACGATCAGGACGCCGAGTTCGCCCGGCGGGAGGTTCCACAGGGCGATTCCGTCTCGCATCGCGGTCTGCAGGAGCTGGCTCCCCTGGGCGAGCGGGAGCCACTTCATCCAGGGGTACTGGGCGACGGGCGCTGCGATGAGGCCGATGAACCCGAACTGCATCAACTGGAAGGCGTTCTCGACGCGCTTGAACCGGATGGCCAGCCCGCCGAAGAGGAACCCGATGCCGACGGCTGGCGCCACTGCGAGCGCCGCTATCGGCAGGACAGTGATGGGGTCGACGGCGAGCGTGCGACCGGAGACGACGAGCATGACGGCGAGCGTGATGGCGCCGCGGAGGAACGTGTCGACCATGTTGCCGACCGTCTTCGCTATCATCACGCGCCCGAAGCCGAACGGCGACATGAACAGCTGTTCGAGGGTCCCCCACTGGGACTCACGGGTGGCGTTCCAGGCCAGCCCCATGTAGGCGGAGATGGACATGCTCCACAGCAGGTAGCCGACGATGATGCCGCCGAGCGTGTCGGAGATGGCGGCGGGAGCGACCGCGCGCCCCCCGTAGAAGATGACGAGGAAGACGAGCGCGATGGTCCCGATCTGTGAGAGCGTGTTCACCGGGTAGCGGACCAGCAGGATGAACCGCTTTTTCAGGGAGAAGAGGAAGAACCGGAAGTAGCCCCAGGCGCCCGTGTCGACGGCCGCGCCGCTGCCCGTCGCGGACTGCGTGCTCACGCCGCGTCACCTCCGAGACTGTGGTTGGTGACCTCGAGGAAGACGTCCTCCAGGTTCGGGTCGCGGCCGTCGACGTCGGCGAGCGCCAGGTCGGCGTCCCGGAGCGCGTCGAGGACGTCGTAGAGCGTGGTCTCCTCGGTGAGGGTCACCTCGAAGCGCGTGTGGTCGCCGAACCGCTCCCAGTCGTCGACGCGGAACGCGGCGTCGAGGCGGGCCCTGACGTCGTCCGGGACGACGCCGTCGACCGAGATGCGATAGGCCTGCGTGTCGAAGACGCCGACGAGGTCCTCGACGGAGTCGTCAGCGATGACCTGGCCGTCCGAGAGGATGACGACGCGGTCGCAGACGTCCTCGACGACGTCCATGTCGTGACTCGAGAGGACGATGGTGATGTCCTCCTCGTCGGCGAGTCGTCGGAGTTCGCGGCGGAGTTCCAGGGATGCCTCAACGTCGAGGCCGAGCGTCGGTTCGTCGAGGAACACGACGTCGGTGCCGCGGGCGAGCGTGGCCGCCAGCGAGACCTTCTGCTTCTGGCCGCGTGAGAGGTCGTTGACCGTATGGTCAGCCTTCTCGGCGAGACCGAACTGGTCGAGGAGTTCGTCGTGGCGCTCGCGGGAGGCGTGGGGACTCTGGCCGCCCAGCGCCGCGAAGAATTCGAGATTCTCGCGGACGGTGAGCCGCCAGTAGACGTTCCGCGCGCCCTCCAGCATTGCTCCGACGTGGCGGTAGACGGCGCGCTGGTTGTCGCTGGCGTCGATGCCGGCGATCTCGACGTCGCCCGCGGTCGGCACGACGAGGCCGAGAATCGACTTGATGGTCGTCGTCTTCCCCGCCCCGTTCGGGCCGAGCACGCCGACGACCTCGCCGCGGTCCACTTCGAAGGAGACGTCGACGACGGCAGTGACGGCATCCTCGCCTTCGCCGTACGTCTTGCGTAACCCATCGACCGACAGCACCGCCTCGGCATCCGCGTCGCCGGTCGACTCGCCGGGCGGCCGCTCTCGCTGTGTCGCCTGACTCATACTGGAGGGAACGCCACGGCACCGGTTAATGGTTTCCAGAATGACTATTCTGTTGGGTCGCTTCCAGAACACGCGTTCACCAACTAATCTGACACGACGGGCTTTTGTCGGCCGGGAGCGCACTCCGTGACATGACCGACCCCGACACCGCAGCGGACGCCTTCGGCGTCCTCTCCGACCCCTCCAGGGTGGCCATCCTCCGCGAACTGACGGACCGGGGCCACGCGGGTGACGGCTCCGTGGTGGAGTTCGCCGAACTCCGGCGGGCCGTCGGCTTCGACGACGCCGGCCGGTTCAACTACCACCTCGGGAAGCTCCGCGACCGCTTCGTCGTCAAGCGCGAGGGCGGGTACGCGCCGACGTACGCCGGCATGAAAGCCATCGGGTCAGTGGCGGCGGGCGTCTACACGTCCCAGCCGGAGCCTCGTGAGGCCATCGTCGACCACGACTGTCCGCGATGTGGCGAGGCGCTCACCGCACGCTACGAGGAACATCTGCTGACTGTCGAGTGCGAGGACCACGACGCGTTCTACGTCACCGCCGTCCCGCCGTCCGTCGCGGAGGGCGCCGACATCCACGAGATAGTCGACTTCTCCATCAGCGACGTTCAGCTGGACCTCGAACGAGCCGTCGACGGCGTCTGCCCGTCGTGCTCGGGCGTGATGGTCCCCACCGAGTTCGACCGGGACGACGGCGGTCACCTCTCCGTCTCCATCGACTGTGAGAGCTGCTGGATGGGCATCCAGGTGCCGGTCGGCCTGACCGCGCTCCGGCACCCCGCGGTCGTCTCGCTGTACTACGACCACGGCGTGGACGTTCGCCGGGAGTTCCCCGCCGCGCTCGACTTCGCGCACTCGCGGGACAACGCGACGGTGGTCGCCGAGGACCCGATCGAGGTCGAACTCGACGTCGAGGTCGGCGAGGAGAGCCTCACGCTCCGCATCGACGACGCGCTGAACGTCACCGAGGCCTGAACGTCGGAGACGAAGAGAGGGAACTGGCGAGAAGACGCTACTGGAGTCGCTCGATGGTCTCGACGAGCGGGTGGCGCGCATAGTCGACGACGCTGATGTCCGAGATGGACTCCAGGCCCTCCTTCTCGGCGGTGCGCGCCATCCCCAGGTCGACGCGCTTCCCGAGAACGATGACGTAGGCGTCCATCTCCTCGATGCCCGAGCGCTCGGCGGCCATCACACGGTGGTGGCCGTCCGCGAGCAGCAGGTCGCCGTCGTCGCTGCCGCTCTCCCCGCTGTTGTCGATGACCACGAGTGGCTCCGCGAGGCCGTGTTCCAGTTCGTAGCTCCGTCCCTCCAGTTCGTCGGCGTACACCTTCCCCTGGGTCGGCACGATGTCCGCGAGTCGCACCGAGCGCCGCTCCTCGGTGGCCTCGATGCCGTGAATCGTCTCCAGGGTGCGTTTGAGCTTCCCCACCTTCTCGGGGGTCGCGCGTTCGATCTGCGAGCGGATGACGTCCGAGTTCGAGATGATTCCGACGAGGTTGCCGGCGTCGTCGACGACCGGGAGCTTCTGGATGCCCGACCGGAGGATGACGCGGGCGGCGTCGGTCACCTTCATCTCCGGGTGCGCGACGATGAGTTCGTCGCTCATCGCCTTGAACACGAGCTCCTCGGGGTCCGAGAGCAGGAGGTCTCGCGCCGAGACGAACCCCTCGACGCGCCGTCCCTCACAGACCGGGAAGCCGTTGTGCTCGCTCTCGGAGATGCGCGTCGCGACGTCGCGGACCGAGTCGTCGGGCGAGACGGTGGCCACGTCCCGCGTCATGTAGTCCTCGACCTTCGGTTTGGTCCCGTCGTACTCGAACGCCTGGTCCATCACCGAGCCCTTGGGCACCGACTGCCAAAAGCTCACTCCCCGCGGACCGCGTCGAAGAAGCGCGACGACACCACGTCCTGAACCATCTCCGTGAGCGTCTCCTCTGCGGCCTCGTCGACCTCGTTGAACAGCCCCAGGGGGAGCTGTGCGCCCGCCATGTCGGCGTGCCCGCCCGCGCTCCCCTGGTCGCCGAACGCCTCCCGCAACACCGCGCCGAGGTCGATGTCCTTCCCGCGGGAGCGCGCGGAGACGTAGATGGTGCCCTCGGTGAACCCGTAGACGAAGGTGACGGTCACCCCACGCATCGCGAGCAGGCGGTCGGCGGCCTGCGCGAGCGTGTCGCGGTCGGCGATGGCGCCGACGCAGGAGGCCAGCATTGAGCCGTCGAGTTCACGATTGCGGATGGCGGCAGCGATGGTGTCCAAGGTGTCCGCGCTCATCGACGGCGTCTCGATGCGTTCGAGGACGTCCGTGTCGGCCTGCGGGAGCAGCCACGCGCCCGCCTCGAAGTCGTCGATGGTGATCTCCCGGGCGAAGTCCTTCGTGTCCACCCTGATGCCGTACAGCAGTGCTGTCGCCACCGACGTGTCGATGTCGATGTTGTACCCCCTGAGGTACTCCACGAGGATTGTGCTGGCGGCGCCCATCTCCTCGCGGATGTCCACGAAGTCGGCGTCCACGTCGGCCTTGGGCGGGTGGTGGTCGATGATGATGTCGACGTCCGTGTCCGGCGGTAGCTGGTCGTTGACCCCCGGGGCGGAGTGGTCGACGAGCGCCACGGCGTCGTAGTCCAGGTCGGCCCCGGTCGTAAGGTTCCGGACGTCCAGGTCGAGGAGGTTGACGAACGCCCGGTTCTCCTGGTGGGATATCTCCCCGAAGTAGCACGCCTCGGAGTCGACGCCCGCGTCCTCGGCGAGTCGCTGGAGGCCGACGGCGGCCGCGATGGCGTCCGGGTCGGGGTTGTCGTGCATGAAGACGCCGAGGGTCCCCTCGATGCCGTTGAGCACCTCGCGGAGCGCCTGCAGTCGAGCGGACGCGCCGGTCGACGTCACCTCCTCGACGTGGTCGAGAATCGCTGCGCCCGGGTCGACGACTCGGTCGGCCAGCGACTCGAGGGCCGCCCTGTCGTGGTTGGTCGCCTCGAAGCCGAGCATCGCCACGAGTTCGGCGTCCGGGTACACCTCGCGGGCGGCGTCGGCCGCGAGTCGGTTGACCTCGGCGGCGTCCGCCGCCACAACGACGAGGTCGACGGCCTGGTCCGGGCGTCGAATCGCGTCGGGGTCCGTGACGTCGCCAACCTCGGCCGCGACCTTCTCGTTGCGCAGCGACTCCACGCGGCTCTCGTCCGGGTCGATGACGAACAGGTCGCCGCGTCGACCTGCGAACGACTGCACGAGGGCGTGGCCCGTCGTCCCGCAACCGAGCACGAGCCGAGAAACCATTCGGTCTGAGGTATCGCTCCCGCCCGCTAAAAGGTACCGCTGTGTGCCCCGGCGTTAGACGCCGAAGAGCACGCCAGCAGCGTGAATCGCGGTCTGTGCGACCGGATCGAAGGCGAACAGCAGGACGACGGTCACCACGGCGGCCGCGACGACGGCGGTGTAGAGGCCGGTCGGCGTGCCGCGCAGCGAGAGGTCGTCTGCCGGGTCCTCGATCCAGAGCGCCTTCACGACCCGCGAGTAGTAGAACAGCGACAGCGCGCTGTTGAGGGCCGCGATGGCGGCGAGCCACGCGAACCCGGACTGCACCGCGCCCGCGAACAGCAGGTACTTCGAGAGGAAGCCGCCGCCCACGGGGAGGCCGGCGAGGCTGAACACGAAGACGGTCATCGCGACACACGCCACGGGGGCGCGCTCGGCGAGACCGTTGTAGTCCTCGAACGTCCGGCCGACGCCCCAGTACTCGGCGAGCGCGACGAACAGGAACGCGCCCGTGTTCATGAAGCCGTAGACGAGCAGGTGCATCATCGACGCGCCGAGCACGAAGGAGTTCTCCGCGCCCGCGCCGCTCTGGATGGCGGCGAGGCCGATGAGCACGTAGCCCGCGTGGCCGACGGAGGAGTACGCGAGCATCCGCTTGACGTTGTCCTGGGTGGCCGCGGCGAAGTTACCGAGCGTCATCGTGACGACTGCGAGCACCGCGAACAGCAGCGACCAGTCGACGACGGTGGTCGCCAGCGCCTCCAGCGGGAAGGCGGTCGTGAACACACGGAACGCCACGGCGAAGCCGGCCGCCTTCGACGCCGAGGAGAGGAACGCGCTAATTGGTGCGGGCGCTCCCTCGTAGGCCTCCGGCGCCCAGAAGTGGAACGGCACGGAGGCGGTCTTGAACGCGAAGCCGCCGGTGAGCATCACGATGCCCAGGCCGAGCACGCCGACGAACTGCTGAGTGTCGAGCGTCTCGGCGATGTTCTGGAGCAGCAGGGTGCCGGTCGACGCGTAGATGAGGCTGATACCGTAGGCCATCACCGCCGACGACAGTGCCCCGATGAGGAAGTACTTCAGACCAGACTCGACGCTGCCCCGGTCATTCTTCAGGAACGCGACCAGCGCGAACGACGGGAGACTCGCCAGTTCGATGCTGACGAACACCGTTGCGAGGCTGTTCGCGGACGCCATCAGGGTCATCCCCGTGGCCGCGAGCAGCACGAGCGAGTAGTACGCCGCGATGTTCCGGCTTCCCTCGAGGTAGTCGTAGCTCGCCACGACGACGAGCGTCCCGACGCTCCCGACGATGAACGCGAAGAAGAGGCTCAACGCGTCCACGACGAGCGCGCCGTCGAACTGCACGAACTGGAAGTCGCCCGTGCCGGCGGCGAGGAACCACGCCGCGACGCCCGCGGTGAGCAGCGTGCCCGCCGCGCTGATGGCGGCCAGCAGGGTGTTGCTCTCGTCGTCGGGCGCGATAGCGCTTACGCCGATGACGAGAATCGCCGTCGCCCCCAGAATCAGCTGGGGGGTGAGGGGTGGCAGTTCCGTCACAGGAACTCACCCCCGAGTGGCAGCGCCATCGTAGACTGGACCGAGCCGACCATCGGGTCGACGGCGTCCAGGATCATGGCGAAGAACACGTCCGGTACCGTGCCGAGCAGGATGACCAGTAGCAGCAACACGACGATAGGCGTCGTGTCGTGGACGGCTGCAGGCACGATGTCGTAGTCCGTGTCCACCCGGAACGGGCCGAAGAGGACCCGCTGCATGGCGAACAGGAGGTAGCCGGCGACGATGACGATGCCGAACATCGCGAGCGCCGTGAACAGCTGGGCGTAGGCGAACGTGGCCGAGAAGCCGCCGAGGAAGATGAACACCTCGCCGGCGAAGCCGGCCATCAGCGGCAGCCCCATGTAGCCGAACGCGGCGGCGACGAACACCGCCGCGGTGACGGGCATGCGGTCCGCGATGCCCGAGAGGTCCCCGACCATCCGGGTGTGGGCGGTGTTGTAGATGACACCGACGCACATGAACATCAGACCGGAGATGAGGCCGTGGGCGACCATCTGGAACGTCGCGCCGCCGAGCCCGTAGTGGTTGTACGCGACGAGTCCGAGGATGACGTACCCCATCGAGGAAACGGAGGAGTACGCCACGATGCGCTTGAGGTCCTGCTGGGCGAGCGCGAGCATCGCACCGTAGATGACCGACGCCACCGCGATGGCGGCGATGAGCACCGCGTAGTCGGCGGCGACGCCCGGCAGGAGCGTGAAGTTGAACCGGAGCAGGGCGTACGTACCCATCTTCAGGAGGACGCCCGCCAGCATCACCGAGGCCGGGGTGGGCGCCTGCACGTGGGCGTCCGGCAGCCACGTGTGTAGCGGAATGGTCGGCACCTTCACCGCGAAGCCGAAGAACATCGCGAAGAACGCGACGGTCTTCAGGCCCTCGGCGCCGAGGCCGTACGTCGTCTGGAACTCGCCGGCCTGCAGCGCGCCGGCGATGGCGGGCAGGTCCATCGTCGCGACCGGGAGCGCGAACACGAGCGCCACGAACCCGATGAACATCACCAGGCTGGCGACGTTCGTGTAGACGAAGAACTTGATCGCGGCGTACTTCCGGCGCGGCCCGCCCCAGATGCCGATGAGGAAGTACATCGGCACCAGGACGAACTCCCAGAAGACGAACCAGACGATGAAGTCCAGCGCCGTGAACACGCCCAGGAGGCTCGCCTCCATGAACAGCATGAGCGCGTAGAACTGGCTCTGCCGGGAGTCGATGGGCGTCCACGCGCTCATGATGGCGAGCGACGTGAGCACCGTCGTCAGGACGACGAGCGGCATGCTGATGCCGTCGACGCCGACGTGCCAGTTGAGCGCGTACGGACCGACCGTGATCCACTGCGTCATCGTCTCGAACGCGAGGCTGCCCTCGTCGAAGAGAGCGTTGCCGACCGCGTCGAACTGCGCGTACATCCAGAGACTCCCCACGACGGGGAGCAGGCTGAGGCCGAGCGCGAGTTTGCCCGCCACCCGGTCGGGGGCGAGCATCACGACGACGGCCGAAACCAGCGTGACAGCGATGAGTGCTTCGATAATCATTCAGAACCACCCCCCGAGGAGGCCGAAGGCCACCAGGAGTGCGACCAGACCGATGGCGAGCATCGCGGCGTAGTGGGTCACCAGCCCGTCCTGTACGCGCTTGATGCGACCGCCCGCGAACAGGCTCACGCTGCTGAGGCCGTTGACGACGCCGTCGACGATTCCCTGGTCGAAGGTGTTGGCAGCGCGCGCGATGGGGAGCGTGAGCCCCTCGGCGAGCCACACCTGGTACTCGTCCTGGTAGTAGTTGTTGTACAGTACCGTCTTGGCGGCGCCGAGCTTCTCGGTGTGCTCGGTCGGCTCGTCACCGCTGTAGAGGAACCACGCCAGGCCCGCGCCGGTGAGCGCGAGCGCCAGCGACACTGCACCGGGCAGCAGCGGCGAGAGTTCGGCCTCGCCGTAGCCTGAGAAGTCCACGAGCAGCTGGTGGTAGTGGTCGTAGCCGAGCGCGGCGAAGTTGCTGCCCTCGGGGATGACCAGCCACTGGTGGAGGAACTCGATGTGTGCGCCCGTGAGCTCCGCGACCGGCGTCATGTTGACGAGGCCGGCCGTCGCGGCGAGAATGCCGAGCACGACGAGCGGGAACTTCACGTTCCAGCCGACGCCGTGCGGGTCGCGGGCCGTGTCCGACCGTGCGTCACCGTGGAAGGTGAGCAGCACCATGCGGAACGTGTAGAAGCCCGTGAACAGCACCGCGAGCAGGCCCATCGCGTACGCGGCGAGCAGAATCGGGCTCTCTCCGAGGCCGTAGTTGGCTGCGTAGAACAGCACCTCGTCCTTCGACCAGAAGCCCGCGAACGGCACGATGCCGGCGAGCGCGAGACTCCCGGAGAGGAACGTGTAGTATGTCACGGGCATCTTCTCCTTCAGGCCGCCCATGTCCCACATGTCCTCGTTGTGGTGCATCGCGATGATGACCGACCCGGCGCCGAGGAACAGCAGCGCCTTGAAGAACGCGTGTGTCATCAGGTGGAAGGTCGCGGCGACGTAGCCGCCCGCTCCCAGCCCGAGCATCATGTAGCCGTACTGGCTGATGGTCGAGTACGCGAGCACCTGCTTGATCTCGTCTTTCACGACGCCCATCGTCGCGGCGAACAGCGCGGTGAACCCGCCGACCAGCGCGATGATGGCGAGGACGGTCGGGAGCAGCGCGTAGAAGCCGTACATGCGCGCGACGAGGTAGACGCCGGCCGCCACCATCGTCGCGGCGTGGATGAGCGCGGAGACGGGCGTGGGACCCTCCATCGCGTCGGGCAGCCACGTGTGTAGCGGGAACTGCGCGGACTTCCCGATGACGCCCCCGAGCACGAGTAGGCCCAGGATGGCGAACCACGTCTGGGCGCTCATGCCGACCACGTCGAGGAACGACGCGACCTGTTCGGGCATCGCCCCCTCTCCGTTGACGGCCTGGATGGCCAGTTCGGCGAGGTGCGGGAAGCTCTCTGCCCCAGAACCCGTCGCGATGAACCGCGACGTGCCGAACGTCGCGAAGATGGCGACGACGCCGATGAGGAAGAAGTAGTCACCGAAGCGGGTGACCAGGAACGCCTTCTTCGCTGCGCTCGGCGGGCCGGGCTCGCGGAACCAGAACCCGATGAGCAGGAACGAGCAGAGCCCGACCAGCTCGAAGAACATGAACGCCATCAGGAGGTTGTCCGCGACGACGAACGAGAGCATCGAGAACGTGAACAGGCCGAGGCCGGCGTAGTACCGGGGGAGGCCCGTCTCGCCCTCGTCGTTCATGTAGCCGAGGCTGAACACGTGGACGAGGAACGCGACCAGCGAGACGATGACGAGCATCATCGTCGACAGCGGGTCGAGCAGGATGCCGAAGTGGAGGCTGAACGCCTCCTCGGCCACCACCCACGTGTAGATGGTCTCGGCGTAGTAGTCGCCACCGCTCACCGCGAGGAACGCCCAGACCGAGAGCGCGAGCGACCCGGCGGTCGCCAGGATGCCGGGGACCGCGCCGCCCTTCGGCAGCAGACGGGGGGCGAAGTAGCCCACCAGTAGCGCGATGAGGAACGATGCGAACGGCAGCAGCGGAATCGCGGGCGCGAAGTCGAATGCACCTACCATTTTACCACCTCATCGTCGTAGCCTTCCGCACGTCGATGTCGTCGAAGTTGCGATACAGCACGAGGATGATGCCGAGACCGACCGCCACCTCGGCGGCGGCCAGCGCCATCGTGAACAGGCTGAACACCTGCCCCGTGAGGTTGCCGTAGTAGTGGGAGAACGCCACGAAGTTGATGTTCGCTGCGTTCAGCATCAGTTCGACGCTGATGAGGAACATCAGGGCGTTCTCGCGGGTCAGCACGCCGAACAGGCCCGTGCAGAACACGGCCGCGGACAGCACCAGGTAGTACTCGACGGGGACGGCCATTACTCGTCGTCACCCCCCAGTAGTTCGCGGTCGGCCAGCATCACCGAGCCGACGAGTGCCGCGACCAGCACGACGTCGATGATCTCGAACGCAGCGAGGAAGCCCTCGCTCTCGACGGCGGTCTCGCCGCTGACGTCGAGTAGCCCCATCAGCGCGTAGCCGATGGTGGCCGTGATGTTCGCGTCCGCCGCGAACCCGGTAGCCACGTCGAAGTTCGTGCCGACGAACACTGCCGCCATGACGGCGAACAGCGCGACAGCGACGATCCCCGGAACGAACGTCTTCGGGTCTCTGAGCCGTGGGCGCGTCGTCACGCCTTAGTCACCTCCTCTGTACGACCAGGATGACGTGTGAGCATCACCGCGAACGTGATGAGGATGAGAACCCCGCCCACGTAGACGAGGACCTGCATCGCCGCCACGAACTCCGCCTGTAACATAACGTAGTGGACGGCGAAGCTCAGCAGTGAGACGCCGAGCAACAGCGCGGAGTGCCACACGTCCTCCACCAGGACAGCGCCCAGGCTACTCGCCACTGTCACCAGGGCGAACAGTCCGAACGCGAGTATTTCGTATACCATTTCAGTCACCTTGTGATTCGCAAATACGCCCTTTCAACATTTCGAGACGGGCGTCCGTGGTTACTGGTAGTCGACCTCGCCTTCACCCTCGCCGATCCAGGCTCCTCTGTCGGGCTCCCGGGACGCGAGCGGGTCGATGTCCTTGTACCACGGTACGTTCTTCAGCTGTTCTTTGTTGAACACGAGGTCGTGTTTCGTGTCGCCCGTGAACTCGAACTGCTCGGTGAGCAGGATCGCGTCGACGGGACAGACCTCCTCGCAGAGCCGGCAGTAGATGCACTGGCCGACGTGGAGGTTGTACTGCTCGCCGTTGCGCTGCTTGTCCGTCACGATCTGGATGGTGTCGTTCGGACACACCTTCTCGCACTGCCGGCACCAGATGCAGCGCTCCTGGCTGAACTTGTGGACGCCGCGGAAGCGCGGACTCACTTCGGGCGCCTCGTCGGGATACTCGACGGTGAACGTCTCGCCGTCGAGTGCGTGTTTCATCGTCGTCGCCATCGATTTCAGGAGTCCGATCATAGTCCAGTCACCCCGAGGATTACCGCGGTCAGCACGAGATTGGCGAAGGAGAGCACGAGCATCCCCTTCCAGCCGATCTCAATGAGCTGGTCGATGCGCACGCGTGGAATCGCCGACCGCGCCCACTGCGTGAACAGGAACACCGCCCAGATCTTGATGACGAACCAGACGAAGCCGGGCAGCACCGGCCCCGCGGGTCCGCCGAGGAACAGCGTCGCGATGATGGCGCCACCGAGGAAGATGTGGATGAACTCGCCGAGGTAGAACAGCACGAAGTAGACCGAAGAGTACTCCGTCTGGTACCCAGCGACGATCTCGGTCGGCGCCTCAGGCGTGTCGAACGGGTTGCGGCCGATCTCCGCGAGATTCGCCACGACGAACAGCACGAACGCGAACGGGTTGACGAACGCGAACCACGCCGGGATGCGGATGCCGGCGACGACCGCGAGCGTCGTGTTCTGCTGGATGGCGACGATCTCGCTCAGCTGGAGCGACCCGGTGAACAGCACGACGGACGCCGCCGTGATGACGAGCGGGATCTCGTAGGCGAGGTTCTGCGCGACCGCGCGCAGGCCGCCGAGCAGGCTGAACTTGTTGTTCGACGCGTAGCCGCCCATCAGGAGTCCGACGCTCGCGATGGAGGCGACCGCGAAGACGAAGACGAGCCCCGTCTCGGGGTCGGCGAGCTGGATACCGCTGCCCATCGGGATGACGGCGAACGCCAGCAGCGCCGACGACGCGAGCACGATTGGTGCGAGGTCGAAGGCCGGGCGGTCGACGTTCTCCGGGATGATGAGCTCCTTCGAGAGCAGGCGGACGGCGTCGGCCACGATGATGAGCAGGCCGAACGGTCCGACCCGGTTGACCGCGATGCGGTCCGTGAACGCGGCCGTGATCTTCCGCTTCGCCCACGGGCCGGCGACGGCCGTCATCGTCAGCATGATGTTGCCGATGAGGAACGCCGCGAGGAACATCGAGAGGAGTTCCGCGGCGAACCCGTCGATGCCGATCAGGCGGTAGATCGTGTCGGGGAGTGGTGTCGACGTCGCCATCTACCGGTCCACCTCCCCGAGAATGACGTCGAGGCTGCCGAGCGTCGCGATGAGGTCCGGCACGTACTCGCCCGTGGACATCTCCTCGAGCGCGGAGAGGTTGTTGTAGCACGGACTCCGGATCTTGAACCGACCCGGCTTCTCCGTGCCGTCCGAGCGGATGTAGATGCCGAGTTCGCCCTTCGCGCCCTCGACGGCCTTGTAGGTCTCCTTGCCCGCTTCGGGCTTCAGCGTGCGCGGAACGTTCGACTGGATGTTTCGCTCGTCCTCGGGCCAGTCCTCAAGCAGGTCGATGCACTGCTCGATGATGCGTGCGGACTCCTCGACCTCGCGGAGGCGAACGAGCAGCCGCGAGTAGTTGTCGCAGCCGTCCTCGGTGACCACGTCCCAGTCGAGCTGGTCGTAGTAGCCGTAGGGGTCGTCCCGCCGGAGGTCGTAGTCGATTCCCGACCCGCGGGCGACCGGTCCGGTGACGCCGTAGTCCTTGGCAGTCTCCGGGTCCAGGCTGCCGGTGTCGATACACCGCGACTGGAAGATCTCGTTGCTCGTGATGAGGTCGTGGTACTCCTCGAGGCGCTCGGGCATCTCGTCGAGGACGTCGCGGACCTTCTCGAAGTACTCCTCGCGGGGTTCGGGGATGTCCCAGACGACACCGCCGAGCCGGAGGTAGTTGAACATCATGCGCTGGCCGGTGAGGTCCTCGAGGAGATTCTGCATCTTCTCGCGGTCCTGCATGGCGTACATGAAGATGGCCGTGAAGTCGCCGTAGATGTCGAGGGCGAACGTCCCGGTCGCCAGCAGGTGACACGTGATGCGGCACATCTCCGAGCCCATCGTGCGGAGGATCTGTGCGTACTCGGGGACGTCGATGTCCGCGAGGTCCTCCGCCGCGCGTGCGTACGACCACTCGTTGATGATGCCGCCCGGACCGTAGTCCCAGCGGTCGGGGTAGGGCATGATCTGGTAGCGGTACGTGCTCTGCTGGCACATCTGCTCCTCGCAGCGGTGGAGGTAGCCGACGTCCGGGTTGACGGCGGCGACCTGCTCGCCGTCGAGGACCGTCTCGATGTGGAGGACGCCGTGCGTGGCAGGGTGGTGGGGGCCGATGTTGAGGAACATCGTGTCCCCACCTTCCGCGTTCATGTGGTCCTCCTCGAGCGGGTTCTTGTGTTCGTCGAACGTGACGATCTGGGGCTTGTCCTGGTTGTAGTCGAGGCCGAGCGGGTGGCCCTGCCAGGTCTCCGGGAGGAGAATCCGCTTGAGGTTCGGGTGGTCCTCGTACTGGACGCCGACTAGGTCGTAAGCCTCCCGCTCGTGCCAATCGGCCGTCCGGTAGACCGGTTCCGCGGACTGGCTGACCGGCTCCTCGCGGGAGGCCGGGACGATGACGCTGAGTTCGTTGGTCGGGTCGTCGTACTGCTTCAGGTGGTAGATGCTCTCGAAGCGGTCGGGGTGCTCCTCGGCCGTGAGACAGGAGAGGTGGTCGAAGCCGGCCTCGTCCTTCAGCGTCTGGAGCACGTCTTGGACCGCGTCGGCGCGCACGACGATGCCCTCGGCGTTACTGTGGGTCTCACGGTCGAGGACGTCGTCGCCCAGCAGCTCCTCGATGGCGTCTGCGTCCACGCCCTCCGTCTTCGTGACTGGCGTGTCGGGTTCGGTGTGCGTGCTCATGGCGAATCAGCCCAGTTGTAGCGCATGACGAGGGTGTCCTCGTCGATCTCCTTGGCCATCTCCTGGACCATCTCGTCGCGGTCGAGGTCGCCGAACTCCTCGAGTTCGTACGGCTTGACCGTCACCGGGGAGGACTCGCCGTTGGCGATGCGCTCCTGGAGTTTGACGACGCCGTAGACGAGCGCCTCCGGCCGGGGCGGACAGCCTGGGATGTGGATGTCGACCGGGATGACCTCCTCGGCGCCCTTCACGACGTTGTACCCCTCCTGGAACGGACCGCCGGAGGCGGTGCAGTTGCCCATCCCGACGACGAACTTCGGCTCGGGCATCTGGTCGTAGACGCGCTTCATGCGCGGCGCGAACTTCGAGACGATCGTCCCGGGGACGATCATCACGTCGGCCTGCCGTGGCGAGGCGCGCGGGACCCCGGAGCCGAAGCGGTCGAGGTCGTGTTTCACCGCGTACGTGTGCATCATCTCGATGCTGCAGCAGGCGATGCCGAACTGCAGCATGAACATGCTCGACCCCCGAACCCAGTTCATGAACTTGTCGAACTTCGTGAGGATGAACGGCGTCGAGCCGAACGCCTCCCGGAGTTTGGAGTTGAACCGGTTGTCGATGCCCTCGCCCATGCGGGCTTCGCGGGTCTTGGTCTGCGGGGTGCTGGACTCCGTGATGCTGTTGCGGGGTTGATCACTACTCATGTGTGTTCCTCGGTCTGTGCCGTGGCGACCGCACCCACTGAACGGCGCCCTTCCGCCACGCCCACGCGAGACCGACGACGAGGATGCCGATGAAGACGAGCATCGGCAGCAACGCCCGCGTCAGACCGGCGGACTGGACGGCGTCCCGATAGATGACGGTCCACGGGAAGATGAGAACGGTCTCGATGTCGAAGACGACGAAGAGGAGCGCAACCATGTAATACTGGATGTTGAACTGCAGGCGCGCGTCCCCCGTCGGGACCTCACCGCTCTCGTAGGTGTTCCGTTTTCCTTTCTCAGGCACACTGGGGCGGAGGAGCGCAGAGACGGCCATCATCCCGACTGGGATGAGGACGCCCACCAGCGCCAGCATACCGATGGCAATCCATGGATTCATAGGAGTATCTCCGTGACGTGCGGGGGTTCGAACCGCACGCCTATAAACGTTGATTTATGCCTTCGCGGCCGTTGACGGCCGATTTCGAGCGTAAGAGGGCGGTTCGCCGATTCGAGTGCGACGGCCCTGTCGGTCAGTCCCGCGACGCCCGGAAATCCGGGGTGCCACGCTCGTGCAGCGACTGCGAGACGGCGGCGACGCCGTCCCGGCGTTCGGCGTGGAGGTCGCGAAGGCGGTCAGCGAGGTCCGGGTCGTCGGTGGCGAGCATCTGGGCCGCCGAGAGGCCGGCGTTGTAGGACTTCCCGGCGTCCACCGCGGTGAGCGGAGCACCGGTCGGCATCCCGATGACGGAGTCGACGGACTTCTCCTGGACGGGGACGCCGACGACGGGAATCGGGTACGCCAGCGACGCCGTCATGTTCGGGAGGTCCGCGGACTTCCCGCCGGCACCCGCGATGATGACGTCGAGGCCGCGCTCGGCCGCCGTCTCGGCGTAGGCGTACATGAGGTCCGGCGTGCGGTGCGCGGAGACGACCCACGACTCGAAGGAGTAGCCGGACGGCGCGTCGTCGTAGTCGGTCACCTCGGTGAATCCGAGGTCGGTGAGCGCGTCGTGGGCGCCCGCCATCACGTCGAGGTCGGAGTCGCTCCCCATGATGACGCCGACGTCCGGCGTCTCGTCGTCGGGGCGGTCGCGCGCTGCTTCCGATTCGAAGCTGTCGATGAGGTCGGTGACTGTGGGCATGGTTACTGGAAGGACAGCGAGTCGCGGGCGGCACGGGCACGGGTCAGAATCTCGCCGCGGTCGTCTCCGGTGACGGTGACGTGGCCCATCTTCCGGAGCGGTCGCACCTCCCGCTTCCCGTACCAGTGCAGGGAGGCCCGGCCGTCGCGGAGCGCGCTCGGCACGCCGTCGAGGGTTGCGGGTCGCGATTCCCCGGCGGGGTCGCCGAGGACGTTCGCCATCGCCGCGGGTTCTCGCAGCGTCGTTTCGCCCAGCGGGAGGCCACACACTGCGCGGACGTGCTGTTCGAACTGCGAGGTGTGACAGCCCTCGATGGTGTAGTGGCCGGAGTTGTGCGGGCGTGGCGCGACCTCGTTGACGAGGATTCGTCCGTCCACCTCGAACAGTTCCACGCCGAACACACCCCTGCCGTCCAGCACGCCCATCACGTCGCGGGCGACGCTGGTCGCTCGTTCGCGGACGTCCTCGCTGGTGCGGGCGGGGACGATGGACTCGCGGAGAATCTCGGCCTCGTGGACGTTCTCCGCGACGGGGAACGTCGCTGTCTCGCTGGCGCCGTTCGCGGCGATGACCGAGAGTTCGCGCTCGAAGTCGACGAGTTCCTCGGCGACGAGGCCGGAGAGGTCGCCGAACGTCTCGCGGGCGTCTGCGATGGAGTCGGCGGGCGCGTTGCCCCGGCCGTCGTAGCCGCCGGTGCGGGCCTTCAGCATCAGCGGCGACCCCAGGCCGTCGAACGCGGCCCGCAGGTCGTCGGCGTCGTCCACCGCGCGGAACGCCGGCACCGGGACGCCGGCGTCGTCGAGGGCGCGGTTCTGGACGAGTTTGTCCTGGATGGTGCGGAGCGTCCCAGGCGACGGGTGGACGGGCACGTCCGCCTCCTCGCCGACCTGCTCCAGCACGGTGGGATCGGCGAGTTCTATCTCGTAGGTGAGGACGTCCGCCCGGTCGGCGAGGTCGCGGAAGCCGTCCTCGTCGTCGAACGGTGCGGTGACCTGCGCCGCCGCCGGGGGTGCAGCGGGGCAGTCCGGCGTCGGGTCGAGGACGACCACCTCGATACCGAGCGGACTGGCGGCCTCGGCGAGCATCCGGCCGAGCTGGCCGCCGCCGACGACGCCGACTGTCGCTCCGGGAACGCGGACCGTCATTGCGCCACAGTCGGGCCTACTCCTGCATAAGAATTGCCGAACGCGACGGTCGAGTGGTCACGAACGTGTGTATCCCGGCGCGTCCTCGTCGACGAACACGACGAACAGCGTGTTCGTCGAGGTGAGCTCGTACGTCCAGCTCGTGTAGCCGCGTTCGGAGAGCGTCGGCGCCAGGTCGTCGTAGTGGCTGGCTCGTGCGATGACCACCGGTGCGTCGGTCTGCTGGGCCGCCGACGCGACTAGCGTCGAGTCGGTCTGTGCGTCGGCCCGTTCGAGATACCAGTTCAGCGGGAGGCGGTTGAACCAGTTCGTCCCGCCGACGCTCCCCGGCGACGTCTCGTCGTACTCGCCGCGCACGTGGAAGTGGCCGCCGTAGAAGAGCACGTCCGTCCCGTCGTCGTACGACTCGGCGACGGATTCGACGGTCGCCAGCGTCTCACCCATCTCGCTAGCCGGCTGACCGAACTGCACCAGGTCGTTGTCGTCGTCCTGGGGCATCAGGTACGACGTCTCGGCGGTGACGACGCCCATCTGGGCGACGGCCGCGACGAGGACGAGCGCCGCCAGGCCGACGCCGACTCGGTCCCTCGACTGGAGCGCCGACAGCCCCAGTCTGGCGACGATGCGGAAGCCCACTGCCGCGGGAATCGCCATCGGGACGATGGCGTGGGTCACCGACCAGTGGCCCGAGATGTCCGTGACGGCGGGGTAGACGAGGAGGCTCGCCGCCGCCCAGTAGCCGGCGAACAGCACGAGGTCCCGGGGCTCGTCGGCGACGTACCGCTCGGCGAGGAAGCCGAACACGGCCGCGCCGGTCAGCATCAGCGAGGTGCTGCCGATGGTCCGCACGGCGTGTTCGAGGAAGTCGATGTAGCTGTGGTCCCGGGAGACGCCGCTGGTTCCCCACGTGCCCCAGAACTGCTCCCAGGCGCCCAGCGTGCCGGCCGCCAGCACGCCGGGGAGGCGGGTGGGGTCGCCGAACGCCTCGTAGAACGCGGGCCGAGGCGCGTAGAAGACCACGACGACGGCGAGGAAGGCGAGGAGCGCCCCGACGAGCGCTCGCCGCCACGCGAACAGCCCACGACCCGCGTGGCGAACGTAGTCGTGGGCGACCGACTCCCACGTCTCGCCGCGCTCGCGGGCGGTGAACAGGCGCGCGTCGAACAACAGCGCGGTCGCCCCGACGAACATCCCGAGGTAGACGAGGGCGTTCTCCTTCGTGGTGAACGCGAGTCCGAGGAAGGCGCCGGCGGCGACGAGCGAGCCGCCACTCCGGGTGTCGACCGCGCGGACGACGAGTCCGAACGCGGTGACGGCGAACGCCGCGACGAGCACGTCGTTGCGCATGAACCGCGAGTAGTAGACGAGCACCGGGTTCAGCGCGAACAGGCCCGCCAGCGCCACGGTCTCGATGTCGTCGAGGCGCGTGCGGAACAGCAACGCCGTCAGCGGGAAGAGACCGCCGACGAGCGCGACGACGCCTCGGGCGACGGCGTCCGAGCGGCCGAACACGCCGAAGAGGAACTCGTTGACGTGGAAGAGGAACGGGCCGTGGACGATTGCGCGGTACTCCCACTCGCCGGTGGCCTGGTACTGGAGAATCCAGTAGCCGACCCGCCCCTCGTCCCAGTGGAAGACGCGGTCACCGAGGAAGGCGAACCGCACGAGGAGGGCGAGTAGTGTGGCTGCGGCGACGGCGACGACGACCCTGCGGCGACGGCGGCCGGTCACGGAAACCATGCTTCGTGTACGCTCAACGGAACGGGGTACATACAAGCTTTCCGTGTCCGTCGACGCCCGAACGTTCCCCGAGAACGGTAGGCCTTTATCCGCTCCGGGCGACCCAACGCCCATGGTACGTCTCGGTCTCGTCGTTGCGGAGTTCAACCGCAGCGTCACCGAACAGATGGAGTCTGCCGCCCAGGACGCGGCCGACGGCGCCGGCGCGGAGGTCGTCGAGACGGTCCGCGTCCCGGGCGTCTACGACGCGCCGCTGGCTGCCGACCGACTCGCTCGACGCGACCGGGTCGACGCGGTCGCCGTGCTGGGCGCGATCGTCACCGGTGACACGGACCACGACCAGGTCATCGGTCACGCAACCGCCCAGAAGCTCACCGACGTGAGCCTCGACCGCGACACCCCGGTCACGCTCGGCGTCTCCGGCCCCGGAATGTCCGGTGCCGAGGCCCACGAGCGCGTCGCGAAGGGCGCGGAAGCGATAGACGGCGCAGTACACCTCGCGGAGGCACTGTGAACTTCACCGACCGCGTCACCAGGGTGGAACCGAGCGCGACGCTCGCCGTGAGCAACCTCGCGAGCGAGCTGGCGGCCGACGGCGTGGACGTCGTCGACCTCTCGGTGGGCGAACCGGACTTCGCCACGCCGGAGAACGTCACCGAGGCTGGGAAGGCCGCGATGGACGCCGGAGAGACCGGCTACGCCCCGTCCAACGGCATCCCGGCGCTCCGCGAGGGCATCGCCGCGGAGCTCCGCGAGGACGGCCTCGACTACGAGGCTGACAACGTCATCGTCACGCCGGGCGCCAAACAGGCCCTCTTCGAGACGTTCCAGACGCTCGTCCAGGAGGGCAGCGAGGTCGTCCTGCTAGACCCCGCGTGGGTGTCCTACGAGGCGATGGCGAAACTCGCTGGCGCGGAGCTGAACCGCGTCGACCTCGCGCCCCACGACTTCCAGCTTGAACCCGCCCTCGACGACCTCTCCGAGGCGGTCTCGGACGACACCGACCTGCTCGTCGTGAACTCGCCGAGCAACCCGACCGGTGCGGTCTACTCGCGGGCCGCCATGGAGGGCGTCCGGGACCTCGCCGTCGACCACGACGTCACCGTCGTCTCCGACGAGATCTACCAGCACATCAACTACGGCGAGGAGCACGTCAGCCTCGCGGGCCTCGACGGGATGTTCGAGCGCACGGTCACCATCAACGGCTTCTCGAAGGCGTACTCGATGACCGGCTGGCGCCTCGGCTACCTCGCGGCGCCCGAGGACGTGATTTCCCAGGCCGGAAAGGTCCAGTCGCACTCCGTCTCCTCGGCGACGAACTTCGTCCAGCACGCCGGCGTCGAAGCCCTCGAGAACACCGACGACGCCATCGACGAGATGGTCGACGCCTTCGAATCGCGCCGGGACCGCCTCCTGGACCTCTTCGAGGAACACGGGAAGGACGTCTCCACGCCGGACGGCGCGTTCTACCTGATGCTTCCCGTGGACGAGAACGACCAACAGTGGTGCCAGGACGCGCTGAAGGACGCCCACGTCGCCACCGTCCCCGGCAGCGCGTTCGGCGCACCGGGCTACGCGCGACTATCCTACGCCGCGAGCACCGAACGACTCGAGGAGGCCGTCGAGCGACTCGCCGACGCGGGCTACCTGTAGCGAGACAGCCGGTCTTCACCTAGCTCACTCGCAGCGCCCAGTTCTCCGGGTTTCGCAAGTCGACGCCACCGACAGTAGGGACCCCCTCGGTGTGGCCGCCGAGTGAGTGGAAGAACATCGTGTCGTCTCTACCCACGAGCCTCGACAGCAGCGGATGCGTCGAGGAGAGGAACCCGTACTCCCGTAGCGTCTCCTCGGAGAACAGTTGCTCGTGGACGACTGGACCGAGCACGGAGATGACACGGGCCTCCCGGTGGTCTGCCAGCACCGAGTCCAGCACCGCCCTGAACGCCGCCCGGTGCTCGCCGGAGTTCGGGGGCACCGCGTCGACCAGCCAGACGTCGCCGTCCCGGCGCAGGGAACGCCGCCGCACGACGACGGCGGCGGCCGGGGTGCCGTCGCTCGACGCGACGTAGGTCTCGTACTCCCAGTATGGCCCGTTGGCCAGCCAGCGGTAGAACGTCTCCTCGCGACGCGTGTGCAATGCGGTCGGGTGGTCGGCCTCGTACAGCTCGGCCACCAGTTCGGCGGGGATGCCCGACAGCCGCTCGACCTCGTACCCCGCCCGGGTGGGGCCGCGCCGCCGGAGCGAGAGGTAGGAGTCCATCGCGGCGTCGGCGGCCACCCCGAGGTAGCGCCCGGCGGGAAGCCGCATCCGGTCCCGGACGACCTGCCCGGGATTCTGGACGCGGAACTGCTTCTCTGGCCCGGTCGCGACCGCCTCGAAGTCGAGTTTCCGGTAGCCGGGCGCCGAACGCTCGTTCGCGAAGTTGAAGAAGAAGTCGCTGTCGGTGTCGGCGTACAGCTCTGTCGCGAGTTCGGTCATCCGCGTGAACAGCCCCTGGCGCCGGTGCTCGGGGTGAACCATCAGGTTGCCGAGGTAGACGGCGGTGACGTCGGTGTGCCCGACCCGCATCGGCAGCGGGACGAACGGCCGGGCACCGACCACGTGGCCGTCCGTCTCGGCGACGACCATCGGTGGGCCGTCGCGGTACGGGTTGGTCTCGTAGCGGTACGCGAGCCACTCGACGCTCCGGTCGCTCCCCCAAACCAGCTCCGAGAGCGCGTGGACGCCATCGAGGTCTCGAGATTCGTACGCTCGGACCGTGTACTTCCCGTCTTCGACTACAGTGACTCCGCCAGAAGACTGCCCACTCATGCTCACTGGGAGGGGCTCCACCAGTGATTGTTATATCACACATAGCCATCCAGACAGGATACAACCGCCAGAATTCGGGCGATAGACCGACGTTACTGCCAGTTTGCCCGAATTTGGGCGCCGGTCGCGTCGGGATAACCACAGAAGAACCAGCCTACGGCGGCGTCGGCGCCGCCGCGTGCGTTCGAGAGCGTGTTCGGTGCCCGCGTTACGGCCAGCTACCGCTCTCCTCGAAGGAGTCGGCGACACGCTGGATGGAGACGACGTAGGCTGCGGTGCGGAAATTCGACAGCTCGTTGTCCTCGTAGGCGTCGGTCATCGCGTCGAAGGCGTCCGTGATGATGGCCTCGAGTTCCTCGTTGACGCGCTCCTCGGTCCACTGGAAGCGCTGGCGGTTCTGCACCCACTCGAAGTACGAGACGGTGACGCCGCCCGCGTTCGCGAGGATGTCCGGGACGACGTGGACGTCGCGCTCCGTGAGCACGTCGTCCGCGTCCGGCGTGAGCGGGCCGTTGGCGGCTTCGACGACGACGTCGGCCTGGACGTCGTGGGCGAGGTCGCCGTCGATGGCGTTCTCCAGCGCGGCGGGCACCAGGAGGTCGACGTCGAGGGTGAGCAGGTCCTCGTTCGTGAACTCCTCTGTGGCGGCGTCGTAGCCGGAGACGCTGCCGGTCTCACGCTTGAACTCCTTGACAGCGCGGGTGTCGAGCCCGTCCGCGTTGTGGATGGCGCCCGAGGAGTCGGAGACGGCAACGACGTTCCCGCCGAGGTCCTCGATGAGTTTGGCGGCAATCCAGCCGGCGTTGCCGTAGCCCTGCACGGCGACCGAGGCGCCCTCGATGTCGCGGTCGAGGTAGTCGAAGATCTCGCGGGCGGCGAACATCGTCGAACGGCCCGTGGCCTCGACGCGACCCAGGCTCCCGCCGTTCTTCGGGGACTTCCCGGTGATGACGCCGGGTTCGGTGGTGTTCTCGAGGGTCTCGTAGGTGTCTTTGATCCAGTTCATCTCGCGCTGGCCCGTATTGACGTCGGGCGCCGGAATGTCCTTGTCCACGCCGATGAACGGGCGCAGTTCCTTCGCGAACGCTCGCGTGATACGTTCGAGCTCGCTCTCGCTGTAGTCGTCGGGTTCGATGACGATGCCGCCCTTCCCGCCGCCGTACGGGATGTCGACGACCGCCGTCTTGTACACCATCCAGCCCGAGAGCGCCTTCACTTCGTCGCGGGAGACGCCCGGGTGGTAGCGGATACCACCCTTGTACGGGCCCCGGTCGCCGTTGAACTGCGAGCGGAACGCTTTGAACGTCTCGATGTTGCCGTCGTCCATCTCCACCGAGAGCGTCGTCTCCAGCACGCGTTCGGGCCGTTTCAGGCGCTCCAGGACGTCCTCCTCGACGTCCAGGAACTCGCTCGCGTCGTCGAGTTGCTCCTGCAGACTCTCGAACGGGTTGGTCTCTGTCATCGTGTGAATCGACTTCTGGGGTCAGCAAAAGCGTGGCGGAATCCCCATTGGTAATATTCAATTTAAGGCATTTTAGGACTCGTCGGAACTGCCTGCCGCTCGCGCCCGTTCCATGACGCGTTCTGCCTGCGCGACGAGGGGCGCGTCGACCATCTCGCCGTTCACTCGGAACACGCCACGGTCCTCGGCGTCGGCCTCGCGCTTGGCTTCGAGCACGCGGTCTGCCCACTCGACGTCCGCCGGGTCGGGTGTGAACGCGTCGTTGATCGGAGCGACCTGGCCGGGGTGAATCGCCATCTTCCCGTCGAAGCCGAGGCCGGCGGCGAACCGCGTCTCCTCGGCCAGTCCTTCGGTGTCCTCGATGTCCGTGTACACTGTGTCGATGGCGTCCACGCCGGCAGCGCTTGCCGCGAGCACGACGTGTTCGCGCGCGTAGAGCACCTCCGTCCCCTCGTCGGTCCGGGTCGCGCCCACGTCCGCCGAGAGGTCCTCCGCGCCGAACACCAGCGCGTCCGTCGGGTTCGCGGCCGCTATCTCCGCTGCGTTCAGCACCCCTCGGGCCGATTCGACGAGCGCCAGCACGGGCGGGTCGCTGTCGTGCTCGTCGAGCAAGCGGGCGAGCGTCGTCGCGTCGTCCGCTGCAGCGGCCTTCGGCAGCATCACGGCGTCGGCGCCGGCGTCCCTCGCGAACACCGCCTCGACGTCGTCGCCCGCGCCCGCTCCGACGGGGTTGACGCGCACGCAGACCTCGCAATCCGGGTCGAACGCGGGGTCGACGAGCACCGCGCGGACGGCCTCGCGGGCCTCGTCCTTGCGCCCCGGCGCGACTGCGTCCTCGAGGTCGAACACCACCACGTCGGCGCCAGTCCCGGGCGCCTTCCGCAGCATCTCCGGACGGTCCCCCGGCGAGAACAGCACGCTTCGTCTGACCATACTCGAAGCCCGCTTCCCGCGCCCTTGTAGCTTTACCAGTCGCTGCCGCCGCTATCAGCACTCGGTCCCGGCTCGGCACAGGAGCGCACGATAGCCATCGAGTGTGGAACGTGACCTACGGGCGGGAATCCTGCTCGCGTGGGTCGCAGAGCGCGATCTGCACCGTCTCCTCGTCCACGCTGACGACCACGACGTCCAGCCCCTCACTTTACGCGATCTGCCGGAGGGGGTGCGGGGCGGCTTCCGAGTCGGTGGTCACGGCGCCGCCGCTGCCCGGGAGGGCGTCGAGAATCCGCAACAGGAGTGACTGGTTCTCCCGCTTCTGGCCACGCTCGCGGGGGACCTCACCGACCACCCACTCCCCGTTCAACCCCGGCACAGCCGTTCGCCCGGTGTCGTACTCGAATCCCTGGTAGCCCACCTCGCGGAGCTCCGCTCTCACGCGCTCCCAGTCGGTCATCGGACTGTGGTTCGCCCTAGCTGCGTGATAAGCACTCGCCTCGCACTCACTCAATCTTCCGTCCGTCTGGTCGGTCAGCCCGGAGCTGTCGGTCTGCGGGCTCGAGTACCGGAGTCGTTTTGGCCTGCCGTTACGACGCCTCCCGTATGCCCGGGCTGTACTACGAGGAGTTCGAGGTGGGCGAGACCATCGAACACGACAGGCGGCGCACCATCTCGGAGGCCGACAACCAGCAGTTCTGCGACACGACGATGAACCAGCAGCCGCTGCACCTCGACGCCGCGTTCGCCGAAGACACCCAGTTCGGCGAGCGCCTCGTCAACGGCCTCTACACGATGAGCCTCGCCGTCGGCATCACCATCCCCGAGACGACGGACGGCACCATCGTCGCCAACCTCTCCTACGACGACGTCGAACACCCGAACCCCGTCTTCCACGGCGACACCGTCCGCGTGCAGTCGACGGTCACGGACAAGCGCGAGACCAGCGACGGCGAGCGCGGCGTCGTCACGATGCGCGTCGAGGTGTTCGCAGTGAACCGCGAGGACGAACCGCTCGTCTGCGAGTTCGAACGCACGGTGCTCTCCCTGAAGCGCGAGAACGCGGCGTAGCGCAACCAGACCTTTCCCCCGAGAGGCCCTCGTGACAGGTATGAATCCATTGCGGAGTGCGGGACGGCTTCACGGCCGAGTCGTGTCGCTCGCGGTGCGTTCGCCGGACCCCGCGACGCTCGCGCGCTGGGCACTCGGCGCGATGCTGGTGGCGGCGGGCGCGCACAAACTGCTCGACCCCGGCGCGTGGGCGGTGTACGTCACCGACTGGCTCGCGGCCTGGCTCGTCGTCTCGCCGGTCACGTTCATGGTGGTCAACGGCTACCTCGAGCTGCTGTTCGGCGCCCTCCTGCTCGACGACCGTGCGACCGCGTTCGCGTCGCTGGTCGCGGCCGTCTCGCTCACCGCGACGCTGGGCTACCTGGCCGTCGTCTGGGTGACCACCGGCCAGTTCGGAGACATCGTCGCCCGGGACGTGGGTCTTGCGGGCCTCGCGTGGGCGGTGTTCGTGGCGGCGATGCGGCCGGAGCGCTCTACAGCGTCCCGAGAATGAGCGCGGTGTTCACGGCGACGGCGAGCAGCCACGGCGCGGCGAGGCAGACCGGCGCAATCCAGCGGTAGGCGGGCGGGACGACGTGTCTTCCGGCGGCGGCGATGGAGAAGGCGGCGACCTTCATCGCGGCGAGGCCGGCGTAGCCGTGGCCCGCGAGCACGGTCGCGGCCAGCGGATTACCCTCGTTCAGGCCGGCGTGAGCGATGCCGTAGTAGGTGAGGACGAGGTCGCCGAGGAGCGCGCCGAGGGCCAGGAGCCAGAGCCGGGACTCCGTCGAGGAGAGGTCGAACGACGGTCGATGGGCAGTCCTGTTGCTGGAAGCCACACCGTCGAAGACGCCGACGCGGTGGATTGTTACCAGCCAGCTATCGGCCGTAAGCGGCTCCTACGCGGAGACTCGAGCGAAGTCGACAACAGTCTGAGGCCCGGAGCGGGCCGCCTCAGAGGATGGTACCGTGCTTCTTCGAGGGCCGGTCCTTCTCGACGTCCTCGTAGAACTCGAAGCGTCTGGCCAGTTCCGTGCGGAGCTCGGAGGGCGGGACGATCTCGTCGATGACCGTCTCGCTGGCCATCCGGTGGACGTCGATGTCCTCGCGGTACTCCTCGCGGAGTTCCTTCTCGCGCTCCGCGCGCTCTTCGGGGTCGTCGATGGCGTTCAGCTTGTTCGCGTAGACGGCGTTGATGGCCGCCTCGGGACCCATGATACCAATCTCGCCCGAAGGGAGTGCGAGGACGGACTCGGGGTCGTATGCCGGGCCCGACATGGCGTAGATGCCCGCGCCGTACGCCTTCCGGACGACGACTGACTGCTTCGGGACGGTGGCCTCGCTGGTGGCGTAGATCATCTTCTTGCCCTTCTCGAGGATGGCGTCCTTCTCGACCTGGCTGCCCGCCATGAACCCGGGCGTGTCACAGAGGTAGAGCATCGGGATGTTGTAGGCGTCGGACTTCCAGACGAACTCCGCGGCCTTCTCGGCGGCGTCCGGGAAGATGGCGCCCGCGCGCTGGGTCGGCTGGTTGGCGACGATGCCGACTGTCCGGCCGTCGATGCGCCCGTAGCCTGTGAGAATCTCCTTGCCGTACTCGGGTTTGAGTTCGAAGAAGGAGTCCCGGTCGACCACGCGGTCGATGAGGTCGTGCATGTCGTAGGCGCGGTTCGGGGACTCGGGAATCAGGCCGTCGATGCCCTCGGGCGACTTCGCCGGGGGTTGCGCGGGCTGGCTCGGCGGCTTCTCGTCGCTGTTGTCCGGGAGGTACTGGACGAGGTTCGAGACGAGTTCTCGGGCGTGCTCCTCGTCGCGCGCCACGAGGTCCGCGCTCCCGGACTCGCGGGCGTGGACGTCGGGGCCGCCGAGGTCCTGCATCTCGATCTCCTCGCCGGTCACCATCTTCACCATCCGGGGGCTGGCGATGGCCATCGCGGACATCCCCTCGACCATCACGGTGAAGTCCGCGAACACCGGCGTGTACGCGGCGCCGGCGATACAGGGCCCGTAGAGCACGCAGATCTGGGGGACGCGCCCGGAGAGCCGCGAGTGGTTGAAGTAGTACTTCCCGATGCCCTCGCGGTTCGCGAAGAAGCCGCTCTGCTGGTCGATGCGACCCCCGGAGGAGTCCATCAGGTAGAACACCGGCTTGCCGGTCTTGAGCGCGCGCTGCTGCATCCGGAGGAACTTCTCGACGCCGCGCTCGGCCATCGACCCCGCCTTCACGGTGAAGTCGTTGGCCATGAAGTGGACGTCGCGGCCGTCGAACTCCGCGGCGGCGGTGATGAGGCCGTCCGCGGGGAGGCGGTTGTTCTCGTCGCTCTCCTCGACCTCGGGGCTGTCGGGGTGCCACGCGTCGAAGTTCGCGAACTTCCCGTCCTCGAAGAGGAGCGTGTCCTCCCCCTCGCCTCCGCTCTCGCCGTCCTCTGCTCCGAACCAGAGGTCGAGCCTGTCGCGCACGAAGAGTTTGTCCTGGTCCGGGAGGCGGTCGCGGTACTTCTTCGGACCGCCCTCGAGGATGTCCGCGATCTCCTCGCGGAGTTGCGCCTCGCGCTCCGTCGGGCCGAGTTCGGGCTCGGGTTCGTCGTCGGGGACCTCGGGCGCCTCGTGGACTGCTGCCGGCTCGTCGGCGTCGCCGAGGTACACCTCGACGTCGTCGCGGACGTGCTCGGCGAGCGCCGCGGCGACCGCTTCCGCCTCGGACTCGGTCGCGCCGCCACCGATGCGTACCTTCATGGTTCGGCATCCACCGGGCGGTTGCAAACAACTTTCCCTTTCGCCCGGGCTGTGAGAGCGACCTACAGGCGTCTACGCGAAAAAACCGCAGTCGGTACGGAATCGGAGCGGTCGAATAGCGGACTACGACGCGGTGGTCGTAGTCGTGGTCGTGGTCGCGTTGCCCGCGGTCGTCGTCGTGGTCGCGTTGCCCGCGGTCGTCGTCGTGGTCGTCTCATTCATCGCCGTCGTCGTCGTGGTCTCCTCCGACGTTGTCGTCTCCTCCATCGTTGTCGTCGTCTCCTCCTCAGTCGTTGTGTCTTCCATAGCGGTCGTGTCCTCGTCGGCAACGCCGCCGGTGTCGCCGCCTTCCACGCCGTCTGTCTCGTTGCCCGGTGCTTCCGTGTCTGTCCCGCCGCAGCCTGCGAAGCCGACGAGCAGGACGACGCCGATTACCGCGAGTGTTTTCGTTTGTACCATCTGGAATCTACCCCGCGTGGGGTACCAGGGCCTACTGGCTCTGCGAGGATAAGGGGCCGAGTCGGTTTCGTACGTTTTACGCCCCGAGCAGTCTATAATCGGTACTTACCGTTTCGGTAAGCCACTGCGTACTTCGCGCGCATCGGCCCAACGGCTAAGGGGGCAGGCCCCGCCGGTCTACCCATGAGCGAGGAAGCCATGACGCGGTTCCCCGTGATTCTGTGGAAAACTGCTGCTAAGTACAGGCACTTCATCGAACAACAGTTACGGGCACCGGTGAGCGACGGAACACCTTCTGAGCAACGTTCCCAACGATTAATCGTTCCGCAAGCGATCCACCGTGGCTCCCAACCACAACGGTCTCGAATTCGGCTGCTCGATTGATAATCGCTTTCGCTGGACTCCCCCACGCTACGTCCGTCTTAATCTCTCTTTCATGCGTTTGTGCGATCTCACGCGCTCGCTCAAGTACTTGTGATGCATGCTCATCCGCTGCCTCCTCAAGATCGTCTTCGAGTGCAAGCCCCATCGCTTTCCCCATCATCGGTGAGGGTTCACCGACAATGTGTAAGACCGTAATCTCCGCATCGGGATGCGCTTTCAGCGCGTATTCAAGCGCGTGTTCAGCCATCTCCGAATCGTCCATCGGAACGAGAACGCGGGAAATCATACGTGTTCTACAGCAGTCAGAAGCATAAACCACCCCTCGATCATTGAGGGTGACCCGCTCCGTGGAACCGTAACAGATACGCGCACGTCACCACAAAGTTATCACATGGTTTCGCTCCTATTACTGGTCGCACTTGTCGCTGCGGTCTTCGTCGGGTTCAATATCGGAGGCTCATCGACGGGCGTCGCGTGGGGGCCGCCCGTTGGCGCACGCATCACGAGCAAGACCGGCGCAGCCGCCCTGATGACGGTGTTCGTCTTCCTCGGTGGCTGGACAGTCGGACGCAACGTCATCGCGACACTCGGTGGCGACCTCGTCCCACAGACGATTTTCTCTACGGAAGCGAGCATCGTCGTCCTGGGGTTCATCGGACTCGGAATGCTGCTCGCCAACCTCTACGGTGTTCCCGTTTCGACCTCGATGACAGCGGTCGGGGCGATTGCCGGTCTCGGACTCGCAACTGGAGAACTCGATTATGGCGTCCTCGGCTCGATCATGGTCTGGTGGGCCATCGCACCAGTCCTCGGATTCTGGTTCGGTGTGATCATCGGTCGGTATCTCTACTCCTATCTCGATCAAAAGTTCGCCCTTGAGCAATCCAGTGGCCCACTCTTCACGCTCGACCGGTCGGGAATCCTCCCGACGCCGGAACTGGGGCCTGGAACCACCCCTCGTGAAGCAGTCAGCACCGTCGTGGTGCTCGCCATCGCCTGTTACATGTCGTTCAGTGCTGGTGCGAGTAACGTCGCAAATGCGGTTGCACCACTCGTCGGTGGTGGATTGATCGGCACGGGGAACGCCGTCATCCTCGCGACTGTCGCAATCGGGGTTGGTGCATTTACCATCGCACGGCGGACGATGGAGTCTGTCGGAAACGACCTCACCGATCTGCCATTACTGGCCGCGACTATCGTGATGGTTGTTGCTGCGAGCATTACGACAGTGGCCTCGGCCCTCGGCATCCCGATGAGCCTCGCCCTCTCGACAGTCATGTGCATCGTCGGTTTGGGCTGGGGGCGAGCGACCCGTCCGACAGGGGCTGTCGACCTCGCTCGTGGGGACGTCAAAACCGATATTTCGGTGGATGCAATCACCGCCGAGACGGGTGACGAAGTCGATCCGGTTGGCGAAGAAGACCCCCGGAACGTCCAGGACGCCCAGCAGTTGTTCGATCCCTCGTCAGTCGTTCGGTTCGTCGCGTTCTGGATTATCGGCCCCTCTATCGCGACGGCGCTCTCCTACCTGGCGTTCCTGGTGCTCCCGATTGCAGGAACCGCCTGACAGCTATGGGAGGTGTCGCTCATTGGTGGCGTCTCAAGATACCAAGGGCTCGTTCGCCGGTACTCAATATGCAAATCTGCTCACCGCCTAATTCGTGGGTGGGACGTTCGAAATCAACACCCTGCGCCCTGCGGTTGCTTCCGGTGGAGGTTGAGTGTGCGGTGGGGAGTGTTTTGGATTGGTGGCCTTAGCCACACCCCTAACGCAGAATCTAACCCCCCGGGTTGGATTCGCGCTCGAGGCTCGACCAGCGGCGCTGCCGCTACGCAGTGGGCACGCACGGGAGAACAACCCTGTTTGCACTACGCGGTTCGCTGTGAAAGTAGGGTTGCGTAACGAGGTGGTGAGGATAGTGTCGCCACTCGGCCGTCGCCCGCTACAGGAAGCGGAAGGCGACGGCGTTGCTGGCGGCGCCGTACGGGCGCCGGTAGGCGACGGTGGCCGAGCGGAACCGCGCGGGGTCCTGGTCGGCATCCTGCCAGAGCTGGTAGGCGCGACGAACGAGGTACTGCGGATCGGGGTCATCGTCGGGGTCGATCGTCCCGAGATCGAGCGTCGAGTCGTCGTCGCGGCGCCGGAAGTCGATGCCGTAGCGGTCGCAGAAGGCTTCGAACTTCGCCCACGCTTTGCTCACGCGGTCGGCGCGGCTGGCGTCGACGACGGTCTTCGCGGCGTTCTTCACAGCGTCGCGAGCGTCGGCGATCGCCTGATAGACCATCTCACCGATGAAGTCCGAGCGGAGGCCGACCTCCCCGTAGCCGCGGTCCACGAGGTCCTCGATGCCGCGAAGGGCGCGACGGACGCTCCCCACGTGGCGATCGTGGTCGTCGGCGATGCGCTGCGGGGAGATCTGCCCGCCGTCGGTGGCGAGCGTCTCGAGGCTCTCGAGTTGGACGTCGGACAGCCCGTCGCTCAGGTACTCGATCACGACGTTCTTCTGCTCCTGTTTGATGCTCGCGAGTTCGAGCGTGGTCGGCTCGGTCGCGGGCTCGTGGAGGCTGGCGTCGAAGTAGGCGTCCTCGACGAACCCACCGTTACCGTGCTGGGGGCTGGTGTCGAGGCCGGCGTTCGCGAGCACGGAGTGGATGGCTTCCTCGAGTTCGCGGTTCAGGCGCTCGAGGTCGCTCCAGCGGAGGGTATCGTTCCACCGGGAGACCTGATAGGACGCCCCCAGTTTCGGGTGCGCGAGCGGGTCGTCGGGGTCGGCCTGGTAGGCTTCCCGCGCGTAGTAGTGCTTGATCTCTTTCGGGAGATCGTGCGCGGGCCAGGCTTCGCCGACGCGGTGCGCGTCGAGCGTGACCGTGTGGTAGTAGCCGGGGAGCGTGTTGCCGTGGCCGTCGGTGTCGTTCTGCACGAGCTTCCGGTAGCCGTCCCGGTCGGACTCGAGGACGTGCGCGAGGCCGACGAGCGGGCCATCGCGGGCGTGTACCGGGCCGCTGGAATCCTTGTGGAGGCGGACGTAGCGCTCGGCGTCCTGAATGTTCGAATAGGGGTGGACGTCGTCGAAGTAGTAGCTGTTGACGTCGACGGCGTCGGCGGCCAGCTGGAGGAGAACGAGGTAGCGCTCGAACTCGATGTTCGCGCCCTGGACGCGGACGTTCACGCCCTCGTGGAAGCCGTCGGGAACGGGTATCTCGACGCGTTCGCCGTTCGCCTTCTCGCCCTGCATCCCGTGCCAGCGCGGAGTGACGTGGGCGACGAACTGTTGCTGGCCGACGGTATCCTCCTTGCCGCAGCGAGAGACCTTCAGGCGCATCTCTTTGATCTCCTCGATCGCGAAGCACGTCCCCTGGGGCGTCTTCTCGCCCGGGTCGACGATGTTCGAATCTTGGTAGGAGAGGCGGGCGAGCCACTTCTCGCCGTCGTGTTCGAAGCGCCCGGTCTTGCTCCCACCGCCGGCTTTGCGCTGACTGTCGAGGGCGAAGAACGGGTCGAGGCCGTCCTCGTTGAACAGCAGGTTGGCGTCGAACTCGTGGGGGGCGGTTCGAATCCGCTTCACGGCCGCCACCCCGCGGCTCGGACGGCCTCTCGGATTGCTTGCTTCGCTGACGGCGCGTAGATCGCGGTCCGGATGATGCCGTCGCGGACGGGGAAGACGAGGCGGTTCGTCGGGTCGTAGCGCGCGGCCTCACCGTCGAGCCACCCGTCGCCGCTGATGGGGTGGGCTTGCCGCCAGGCGGCCTCGATGGTGGGAGTGATGTGGAGCGAGTCGGCGCGGTGGAGGAATCGCTCTCGGGCGTGCTCGGAGACGCTGACGGACAGCGGCCGCGGCTCGTCGAGCATCAGGCGTCACCCCGCCAGTAGTCGGCGCGGTCGAGCACGGGGTCGGCGTCGAGGTTCTGGAGTTCCCGACCGGTGAGGAAGGCCACCGCGTAGTCCGAGCGCAGGTTTCCACAGTCGTATCCATCACGACTGTCACTCGCCACTGAGACCACCCCCGTCGGCGTAGGCCGCGAGGCTCGTTTCCTCGTCCTCGAGGAGATCGAGGCGTTCGGGCTCGTCAATAGTGACGCCAACGCGCTTCTGCGCCATCGCGACGTAGTCCGGGTTCAGGTCGATACCGACGAACCGGCGGCCGAACTGCTTCGCGACGAGTGCGGTGGTGCCGGCGCCCGCGAACGGATCGAGCACGATGCCCGGCTCCGTGTAGCCACCAACGGTCGGGCAGTGACAGGCTTGCTGCCAGCCGTCAGTCTCGTGGGCGGTCATCGTGAACTCGCGGAAGTAGCCGCCGAGGACGTCCTTCGCCTCCTCGGCGAGTGCCTCGACGTCCGCGGTGTTTCGGCCGGCACCGGTCTGCTCTTTCCCGGCAGCCGCGTCCGAGAACCCCTTTGCGCGAACTGCTTGCAGGTGCTCCTCAGTTAGGTCCGAGTTCTCATAGCGCTCGAGGGCGCGCTGGAGCTGCTCGCGCTCTACGCTATCGGGGTCGCGTTCCCAAACCGGCACGTCCTCGACGATTCGCTCGTAGGGCGTCCCGCACTCCGCGCAGACCCTCGGCGGACAAGTCGACTTGATGGGGGTCTCGCAGAGTTCAGGCGGATAGACCGCGAAGTGCGCCTCGGGGAACGCCTTCACGGAGATTTCGAGGATGTCGCCGGGATTCTTCCCGTTCGGGTGGAGTGCGTCCTCCGGCTCAGTGCCGATGTACTCGTCGTTCTCTTCGCCTGGGTAAGCGTCGGCGTTGGTCCCGGAATCGTTGAAGTCGTGGCGCTCGCGGCGCCGGAGAGATGATTCCTTGTGTGGCTCTCGAATCGAATCGAGGTCGAACCAGTAGTCGGGCTCGGGCGTGAGGTGGAAGAGGAACTCCTTGTGCTCGTGGAGCCGATCCTTCACGGGATGGGGCATCGGGTTCGGCTTCGCCCACACCGCATCCGAGCGGACGAGCCACCCCTGGTCCTCGAGGGCGATGGCGACGCGATGCGGGACGAGCATCTTCGACTTCCGACGCAGTGACGCGTCCTGCTCGGGCAGATCGCCCGAATCGGGCGTATACGCCTCTTTCTGCGCGGTATCCTCAGAGTCCCACTGGCCGCGGTTGCTCCCGGCGAACGAGTCGCCGAGGTTCAGCCACCAACTCCCGTCGTCTCGAAGGACGCGTCGGAGTTCGCTCGCGACGTCGAGGAGCTGCTGGATGTACTCATCGAGAGACTCCTCCAGGCCGATCTGGCCGTCCACGCCGTAGTCCCGCAGGCCGAAGTACGGGGGCGACGTGACTACGCAGTGCACCGAGGACTCCGGCATCTCCTGGAGCGTGTCGACAGCGTCGCCCTGGTGGATGTCGTGCGTCCACTGGGAGATTGATTGGTCGGACTCCGCAGGCTGGCCACCGTCAGCGACGAGCTGGGGAGAGAGGCCGAAATCCTCGGGCGTGTGATCGTCGAGGAAGTGCTTCCAGCGGGGCTCGTGGGAGCTGAACTCGTGCGTGCAGTTCTGTGCGGGGCACGCGGTGAGCGTGACGCGGACGAGGCCCTGGCCTGCGTAGGCGGTGCGCTCGAGCGTCACGCCGACCACCTCGATCCCAGGGTGTTGGCGCGGAAGACTCGCAGACGGCGAGGGGCCGCGTCACGTGACGGGATGGGATGAGATTTTGAGGGGCGTTTTCGGAATCCGGATTCTGCCGTTTTGCCGGATGGACGCGCCGCTACTGCCCGTCTGAGATTAGCCCCGAATCGGGGGAGAACTGTATGGGCGCTGCAGGATTTGAACCCGCGACAGCCTGGTCCGAAGCCAGGTACTCTGTCCAAGCTGAGCTAAGCGCCCGACAGCAGTTTGTAGACGGAGGGCAGTTTTAAACCTCGTGATTCGGACCCGTCACCGCCTGGCCACGAGCAGTGCGGCGACGGCCGCCGCGGCGACGGAGGGGAGGAGTCCGAACCCAGGGACGTCCCCGGACGAGCTACCGTCCCCGGGTGGCCGCGTCGTCTCGGTTCCGGAGTCGGCGGTGACGACCAGCGGGAGGCGCATTCCCTTCTGTTCGTGCTGGGGGAGCGAGCAGTGACCGGCGTACTCGCCGCCCGCCGCGGGGGTGACGAAGGCGGCGGTGACGCTGCCCGCGTCGGCGACCTCGATGGTGAACATCCCCATCGGGTAGGTGCTGGTGGGGAGGTCGTGGACCATCCACTGGTGGCGGACGTCGTCGTGGTTGACGACGGTGACGACGAGGCGCGTGCACGGCGGCGCGGTGATGCGGTCGAGGTCGTAGCCGAACGCTTCGCCGGCGTCGGCGTACTGGCGGCCCGCCTCGATGGTGACGCGGCGCTCGCCGCGAATGGTCTCGCAGGCGCCGGGGGCGGTGTCGCTGTTCGCGTTGACGACGCTGCCGTTCTCGACGAGCGTGGTCTCCAGCGTGGCGTCGCCGTCCGGTGTCGGGTGGTGGGCGTACCTACCACCGTCTCCGGTGCTCGCGGCCGTCGCGGGGGGGAGTGCGCTCGCGACGAGGGAGCCGCTGACGACGAGCGCGGCGACGGCAGCGACGGTGAGCGCGCGCCGGGTCATCCCGACCACCGTCCGAGGACGACGCCGAGTGCGACGAGGAGGCCGCCCGCCAGCAGTCCGCCGAGCAGGAGGACGGCGTCGGGCAGGCCGCCCGACTGGGCTGGTGGGTTCGCCGGGTCGGTCGGCGCAGTCGTCGTGGTCCTGGTGTCGTTCGGGTGGAGGTTGCCGGGAGGTTCGCCGAAGCGTTCGGCGTCGAGGTGTTGCCAGACCGGCACCTCGCCGTCGTAGAACGCGGCGTCGAAGTACCGCGAGAGGTTCCCGTTCGTCTCCGGGATGCCGTCGGGGCCGAGGTAGGCGTCGTACGCGATGGTGGTGATGGTACCACCCGGGCCGATGCCGTCGTTCGTGACGGCCGGTTCGCGGTGGTCGTGTGCGAACCAGACGCCCGACCCGAAGGAGTTGCGGCCGTCGGTGGTCGTGTTGAGCACGAGGTCCGCGCGCTGGGCCGCGGTCAGGCCGACGACGTCGCGGGTGCGCTGCTGGTCCTCGGGGACGCGCACGCCGTCGAGGGCGGCGATATCGAACTTGTGGCCGTGCGTGTGCAGCGAGAGTGTGCGGCTCCCGGCGTTCAGCACGCGGAGGCGGTAGGAGGCGTTCTCCTCGACGGCGACGACGGACTCGCGGAGCGTGTACGGGAACGACCGGCCATTCAGGAGGAAGTAGTCCATCGTGGCCTCCGTCGAGTCGTACTCGCGGTTGGTCGCCTTCGCGATCTTCCGGACGTCGTCGTAGCGCTTCGGTATCTCGTGGAGTTCCCTGTCGACGCCCTGGTACTGGAGGTCGTACACCGCGTCGTGTTGCTCGGCCATCGCCGCGCCGGGGTGGCGGACCTTCCCGCCACCGATATTGAACGTCTGGACGTGGTTGTCCGAGCGGTTCTCGGTGACGACGAACATCCCCGAGAGCCCCATCCTGACGTGGACGGACGGGACGACGTGGCAGTGGTAGAAGTTCGTCCCGGGGCGCTCGGGCGTGAACTCGTAGGTCCGCTCGCTCCCCGGGAGCACCGGGTCCTCGCTCGTCTGGGGGACGCCGTCGTTGCCGCTCCCGTTCACCTCGAAGGGGTGGCTGACGCCGTGGAAGTGGATGGTGTGCGGGACGTAGTGGGTGTTCTCGAGGGTGACCTCCACGCGGTCCCCGGCCTCGACGCGGATGGGCGGACTCGGCATCCGGACGAGTCGGGCGGCCGCCGAGCCGTCGGTGACCATCCCCTGTGTCTTCGGCGCGAACACCCAGAAGGAAGGGGAGATTCCTGGGGCGATATCGCGGGAGAGGGCGGCGTCGTGCTCGTTGATTCCCATCACCTCCAGCGTGACGTGGATCTCGTCGGGGTCGCCGTCGCCGTCGGTGTCGTTGCGCTTGACGACGGCGTCCTCCGAGAGGCCCGAGCGCTTCAGAACGGTGTCCGGGACGTTGTTCGTGCCGAGGACGCTCGCCGCGACGACGTTCGGGTCGTCGGGCCGGCACGCCTGTTCGCCCTGGATGCGGACGCCGGCGAGCAACTGGGGCGCACGCCAGGACGGGTGGTCGAACGAGCAGACCGACTCGTTGGTCTGCTGAGCCGTGTTCGCGGCTGACGAAGCGGTGCCGTTCGAGGAGAGGTCTGCGCCGGACGTAGTGGCCACGTTCGGGTCGCCAGGGCGGGTGTCATCGGCCCCGGCGACACCCACTCCACCGAGGGCCGCAGTCGTGAGGAGTGCGAGGGCGGCGGCGGACGCGAGAAGCGCGCTCCGCGTTCCGGAGGGCATCGTCCCTACGTTGGCGCGGACCGGGAAGTCGGTTTCGCTCGTTCCAGCGTATCGCCTCCTTTATGCCGGGTGGTCGACCAAGGCGAGTCCATGACAGTCGCGGCCACGGCGCGGGGCCTCCTCGAACTCACGCGCCCGACGAACACCGTCGCGGCGGGCGCGCTCACGTTCATCGGCGCGTTCGTCGCCGGCGGCGCGTTCGACCAGCCGATGGCGACGGCGGCCGCCGTCGGCGCGACGTGGTTCGCGACAGCCGCCGGGATGGCGGTCAACGACTACTTCGACCGCGACATCGACCGCATCAACAACCCGGAGCGGGCGATTCCGCGCGGCGCCGTCTCGGCGCGGGGTGCCCTCGCGTTCAGCGCCCTGCTGTTCGTCGGCGCTATCGCGCTCTCCGTCCTGCTGCCGCCGCTCGCGCTCGGCATCGCCGCGGTCAACCTCGCCGGCCTCGTCACCTACACGGAGTACTTCAAGGGGCTTCCGGGAGCGGGTAACGCGCTCGTGGCGTACCTCGTCGGCAGCACGTTCCTGTTCGGCGCCGCCGCGGTCGGCGAACCGCTCGCTGGGGGCGTGTTGGCGGTACTCGCGGCGCTGTCGACGTTCACTCGAGAGGTCATCAAGGACGTCGAGGACCTCGAGGGCGACCGCGAGGAGGGCCTGAACACACTCCCCATCGCCGTTGGCGAGCGCCGGGCGCTCCTGCTCGGCGCGGTGTTGCTCGTCGTCGCCGTCGCCGCCAGTCCGCTGCCGTACCTGCTCGGCACGTTCGGCGTCTGGTATCTCGTCGCCGTCGCGCCCGCGGACGCCGTGATGCTCCTGGCCGCCTACCAGAGCTTCACTGACCCAGAACGGGGCCAGAAGCTGCTGAAGGCGGGGACGTTCGTGGCGGCCGTGGCGTTCGTGGTCGGCCGGGTCGCGCCAGCCTGACCCGGATAATCAAAAGGAATATAAGCGAATCGGCGTATCTTCATGGCAGATGAGCGAGGGGGAGCAACACTCCGGAGTCCGCCACCCCCTGCTGTCCGGAGGCGAGGGGTAGCGACATGTACGAACTTGGTGCGGCCTTCTCAGACGTCGAGGTCGACCCCGGGACGAACGTCCTGATCGAGGGGCCGCCGATGAGCGGCAAGCGCGAGCTGGGTTTCCAGATTCTGGAGACCGGCGCGCGCAACGGGGAAGGCTCCATCTTCGTCACGACGAAGGACAACGCCGACCGCGTCGCCGAGGACTTCGCGGAACTCGCCGGCGACGTCGACCCGACGGTGGGCATCGTCGACTGCGTCACGAAGCAACAGGGGATGGGCAGCACCACCGAGTCCGAACTCGTCCGCTACGCCTCCTCGCCTGTCGACCTCACCGGCATCGGTATCGAGCTCTCCGAGCTGCTGCGCGCGCTCTACCAGAAGCGCGGTCTCACCCGCAACCGCATCCTCCTCCACTCGCTGTCGACGCTGCTGATGTACTCGGACCTCCAGACCGTCTTCCGGTTCCTCCACGTGTTCACGGGCCGGGTCCAGAGCGCCGACGCCCTCGGCGTCTTCATCATCGACTCCTCGGCCCACGACGAGCAGACCGTCAGCCCGCTCAAGCAACTGTTCGACGGCATCGTCACGGTCCGGGAGGACGACGACGGCGACTTCGAGGGGCGCCTGATGGGCGTCGACGGCGGTACGGAGTGGCGCTCCCTGTAGATTTTTCGCCCCACGCTACGTAGCGTCCCACATGCCCGTCGAAACAGACGACGAACTGACCGAGATTCTCGAGTACGACAGCGTCGCCGTCGTCGGCTGTTCGAGCACGCCGGGGAAGGACGCCCACGAGATTCCGGCCTACCTCCGACGCCACGGCTACGACGTGATTCCCGTCAACCCGTTCGCTGACGAGATATTCGGCCGGGAGGCCTACGACTCGCTGACCGACGTCGAGGAGGATGTCGACGTCGTGGACGTCTTCCGCCCGAGCGATGAGGTCGCGGGCATCGTCGACGAGGCCATCGAACGCAGCGACGTCGAGGTAGTGTGGACGCAACTCGGCATCCGCGACGACAAGGCCGCCGAGCGCGCCGAGGACGCGGGGCTACGCGTCGTCCAGGACAAGTGTGCCAAGGTCGAACACCAGCGACTGGTGGTCTGACTCAGCCCTCCCAGGACTCGTAGTCGCCGTAAACGCCCTTCGAGAGGTAGCGCTCGCTAGAGTCCGGGAACACCGTCACGACGCAGTCGTGGGGGAGGTCGAGATCCCCCGCGGCGGCGCGCTCTGCGACGTCGAGGGCAGCGAGGCTGTTCGCGGCGGAACTCGACGCGACGAGCTGCCCCTCCTCGCGGGCGAGCCGTTGCATCTCCGCGTGCGTGTCGCGGTCGGGAATCTGGACCACGTCGTCGACGAACTCCGGGTCGAACAGTTCGTTCGTCGCGGGGTCGTGGGTGCCGATGCCCTCCGTCTTGTACTCGGCGGCCTCGACGTCCCGGCCAACCATCCGTGCGTACAGCGACCCCGAGGGTTCGACGGCCGTGACGTAGAGGTCCGGGACGTCGTCGCGGAGGCAGCGTCCGGTCCCCATCAGGGTGCCGGCGGTGCCACAGCCCGCGACGAGCGCACCGACCTCGCCGTCGAGGGCGTCGTGGATCTCCGGCCCGGTGAGTTCGTAGTGGGCCTCCGCGTTCAGTGGGTTGGAGAACTGCTGTGGGACGACCGCGTCGTCGAGTTCCTCGGCGAGTTCGTGGGCGCGCTGGATGGCGCCGCCCATCCCGTCCTCGGTGGGCGTGTTGATCACCTCGGCTCCCAGCGCGTCCATCAGCGTCTGCTTCTCGACGCTGAAGCGCTCGGGGACGACGAAGACGGCGTCGATGCCGAGCTGTCCGGCGGCGACGGCGAACCCGATGCCGGTGTTGCCCGCGGTGGGCTCGATGACGGTGCCGCCCTCGGGGAGCTCCCCGGAGTCGAGCATCGCCTCGAGCATGTAGAGGCCGATGCGGTCTTTCACGCTCGCCCCGGGGTTGAACGACTCCAGTTTCGCGTACACCGGCACCGCGTCCGGGGCGGCCTGCACCCGCACGAGCGGCGTCTCCCCGACGGTTTCGAGCACCGAGTCCAGCGGCCTCCGGTGGGTGGTCATTGTCGGCGTAATTCTTGCCGGCGTTCTTTAGTCGTTGCCATCCGCGGCGCCGTCGGCCGTTCTTCCCGCGGCCGTCTCCGCTGCACTGTCCCCGCCTTCCGACACCGAAACGTCCGCGGTGACCTCCTCCGCGTCGACCCCCTGCTCCTCGGCGAGCGCCTCGAGGAGCGCCCGCTGCTCGGAGAGTTCCGATTCGAGGGTGGCCACCCGGTCGTTCGTCTCCTCGACGGTGCCGGTGAGTTCGTTGACCTGCTCGCGGAGCTTCTCGAAGCGCTCGTAGAGCTTGTCCGCCAGTTCGGTGACTCGCTGGAGTTTCTTCGCAGTCGAACCGAATCCCATGGGCGGCCCTAGCGCGGCAGACGGGATGACAGTTTCCCTATTCCTCGGGCCAGTTCGCGGCGAGATTCCCGAGGTACGCCGCGTACGCCTCGACGGCGGCGTCCCACGCCTCACCGCCGTCGCGGCACGCCGCCTCCAGGTCTGCGAGTCGGTCGGCGTCGTACTCCGAGACGAGACACATCATCTGGTAGAGCGGGGATTCCACGGGCGGGCAGTCCTCGTCGGCCTCCCTGACGAGTTCCCGCACTCGCTCGGGCGCCATGTCCATCTTGATGCCGGACCCGGGGATTGTCTTCGACATCTTCGGATAGCCGTTCAGTCCCCGGACCATGCGCGTGAACAGGCCCTCGAACGCGGGGTCGAACGGCGACCCGTCCACGAGGTAGTGGTTGTACTCGTAGAGCGCGTGTTCGTCGACGCCGAGGACGAACACCGCGCGCTCGTACCCCTCCGCGAGCGAAGGGTGCATGAAGTCCGCGAGACAGAGCAGGCCGGTGAGATTCCGGCCGAACTCCGTCCCCCCGGAGGCGTCGGCGAGTTCCACCTGGTCGCGCTCGTAGGCCGCCTTCAGTTCCTGCTCCCAGGGCGTCGGGTCGACGTCCATCTCGAAGTCGGGCTCTGTCTCCCAGTACGGCGCCAGACGGAACGCGGTGTGCATCACGTCCTCGGCGTCGTACTGCGTCCGCACCTCCCCCTCGTAGCCGATGCGGTCGAGGAAGGTCTCGTAGTCCGCTGCGAGGTTCCGGACGACGTCTAGGTCGCGGCCGCTGCCCGCGTACTTCTCGTAGTCCGCGACGAGGAACTCCGTGTCGAAGCCGGCCTCGTCGAGGCGCTTCACCGCGAACATCTGCGCCACGGTGCCGACGTGGGGCGTCCCCGTCAGCCCCGCGCTGGCGATGAACTTCGTCTCGTCGCCGGCGTCCCGCAGCGCCTCGACGTCCGTCGTCGCGGAGAACGCGCGGTCCACGACGCCGGCAGGGAGCGACCCGACGTCGACGTCCGGCCGGTCGTAGTCGAACTCCTCGCGGATCGCCGCGTAGTGGTCGGCCAGTTCGGCCATGGGCGGCAGTTCTTGCCACGAGACCAAAGTGTTAATCTGTTACACGTTAGCATCGCGCGTCGTCCAACCCGAAAGGCCCTTATGAGGGTGTGGGTAATGACGAACTGGACTAGGCCGGGCGGTTTGGCCCCGCCCTTGCCCGCGAGATAGTCATCAGCGGGGGCCGAAGACCGGGGGAGTCCCGTAGACCCGTTCGGGCCCCGGGAGCCAACGTGGAAGCCTCGTCCTTCGGGGACGGCGGTCCGCGGCGCGCGCCTGCAAGGGCGTCGTCGTCGCGGTTCGTCGGTGCCACTCCGTCAGGCACGGAAGTGAGCAGCGGAGCACCGAACGTCCGTCGCTCGAAGGGTCGCGGGGTGGAGGAGGCGACCGGGACTACCCGGGTGGGAACACCGGGCGACCCCGATTGTCCGCACTCATACTGCCGTTTTACTGGAGAGGAGCCGCGGGCTCGCGGTCATACCGTTGCGCAGTCGCCAGACGCGAGAACACAGGTCGAGCGAGCCATCGTATCGCTTCCCGGCCATTTTGCGCCAGCTTCTGTCGTTCGCCTCGCTGTCTCGGACCGTGAGCCACCGACCCAAACAATTATATTAGAATGCGCTAATATTAGAATACGCTAAGATGGCAGAGCACCAGTCCACCACCGACGCTGACGAGATGGACCGACCCGAGCCCGGCTGTTGCTCGGTCAGCCACGAGCTCTCCGAGCAGGCGCTCGCAGCCGACGTCGACACGCTGGCGACGCTCGGCAACGACACGCGCTACGAGGCGCTCCGCCTCATCGCCGACGCGGACAACGCGGTCTGCGTCTGTGAAATCGAACCCGCGCTCGGCGTGAGCCAGAGCGCGGTGAGCCAGGCGCTCTCCCGGCTGTTCAGCGCCGGTCTCGTCGACCGACGCAAGGAGGGGCGGTGGCGGTACTACACCGCGACGCCCCGCGCGGACCGCATCCTCGACGTGCTCGACGAGACGAGGGGGCCCGACGATGACTGAGGACACACGAGCCAGCGACGGCGTCGACGCCGCGACACAGCGGACCGCTGTGCGGGAGCGGTACGCCGAGGCCGCGACCGAATCGTCTGGCTGCTGTGGCGACACGGCCGGTGAGCCAGCCGACGACGCCCGCGGCATCGGCTACTCCGACGACGACCTGGCGGCCGTCGAACCGGGCGCGAACCTCGGACTCGGCTGCGGAAACCCCACTGCCATCGCGAGCCTGGAGACCGGCGACAGCGTCCTCGACCTGGGCTCGGGCGGCGGCTTCGACTGCTTCCTCGCGGGCCGGGCGGTCGGCGCCGCGGGCCGCGTCGTCGGCGTCGACATGACCCCCGAGATGGTCGAGCGGGCGCGCGAGAACGCCGAGAAGAACGACGCGGAGAACGTCGAGTTCCGACTCGGCGAGATCGAACACCTCCCAGTCGGGGACGAGACCGTCGACGTCGTCATCTCGAACTGCGTCGTCAACCTCTCGCCGGACAAACCCCAGGTGTTCCGGGAGGCCTTCCGCGTCCTCCGGCCCGGCGGCCGCCTCGCCATCTCCGACCTGGTGCTGACGGCTGACCTCCCGGCGGAGTACCGCACCGACCTCGACACCATCGCTGGTTGCGTCGGCGGCGCGTCGACGATAGCAGCTGTCGAGGCGATGCTCGCGGACGCCGGGTTCGTCGACGTCTCCGTCGAACCAGACGCAGACGGCGAGGTCGACCGGACGTTCGACGCCGACCGCGACCCGCGCGACTACGTCGTCTCCGCGACCATCGAAGCCGAGAAACCAGACGAGTAGCGACGACCGACAGACGAACACCCACCACGCACTCACCCACGATGCACGACTCACCCGACCCACACGAACGGACGAGGTACGACCGACTGACCTGGCAGAAGGTACTCGCGAGCTACGCGATGGCGGCGGCGATACCGGTGTTGCTCTGGGCCGCGAGCGGTCCGGTGGCCGCCGGCGTCGTCGCCGCCACGGCGGCGTTCGTCGCCGTCACCGCGCGACGCGCCCGCAAGCTAGCCCGGTGCGTCCAGCGTTGCAAGGGTCTGGTCCTCGACCTGCCCGGCAACGTCAGTGTCACCGTCGCCTGGGGGCCCACCTGCAACAGTGCCTGATTCGCAGCCCCTGACCGTCCGGGCCGCCAATCCGGCGGAACTGGACCGGGTCGCGGCGCTACTGGCGGCCAGCGACCTCCCGCACGACGGCCTCGAGTCGAGTCCGGGGCAGTTCTTCGTCGGGCGCGCGGACGGCACTGTCGTCGCTGCCGGCGGCGTCGAACTGTACGGCACGGACGCCGTCGTGCGGTCCGTCGTCGTCGCCGAGGCCCACCGATCGGCGGGCTACGGGACGGTGCTGTGCGACGAACTGGAGGCGTTCGCAATCGAGGAGGGGGCGAGCGCGCTCTACCTCCTGACGACGACCGCACCGGAATTCTTCCGGGCGCGGAGCTTCGAGACGACCGACCGGGACGCCGTTCCGCCGCGTGTCCAGGAGTCGACGCTGTTCGCCGAGCACTGTCCACAGTCCGCGACCTGCATGGAGAAGTCAGTGGAGTGACCGGCGGCGGGCCGCGGAGACCCGCGCTACCCGTCTAGCTGTTCGACGCCCGAGGACCCGCCGAGCTGCCCGGCCCCCGTCGACCCGGAGAGTTCGACCTCGCCGTCGAGGGTCCGGATGGGGTACGGGATGTCGATGCCGGCCTCGTCGAAACGCTCCTTGACGCGCTGGACGTACGTGCTGCGGGTCTTCACGAAGTCCGAACGCGAGGGGTTGGCGATCCAGAACCGGCTCTTCAGGCCGACGTAGGAGTCACCGAGTTCGGTCAGGCGGACGGAGACGGGCGGGTCGTCGAGGATGTCGTCGTGGGTCTCCGCCTCCTCGACGATTATCTCGGTGGCCTCGTCGATGTCGTCACCGTAGCCGATGCCGAAGAGGAACTGCTGGCGCAACTGCTCCTTGGCGACTGGGTTCTTGATGACGCCGTCCGTGAGCTGGGAGTTCGGCACCGTCAGCAGTTCGTTGTCGAACGTGCGGACGCGCGTGACGCGGAGACTGATGTCCTCGACGATGCCGGAGTGGTCGTCCCACTCGATCCAGTCGTCGATGCGGAACGGCTCGTCAGCGTAGATGAAGATGCCGGCGACGAAGTTCGAGAGAACGTCCTGCATCGCGAAGCCGATGGCGAGCGTGGCGGCCGCGGCGATGGTGGCCAGGCTGGTCAGGAGGTTGCCGTACCCGGCGAAACTGAACGCCATCGAGATGGCGGCGAAGACGATCGCGAGCGACACGATCTTCTTGAGAGGGCGGCGCGCGTGTGCGTCTAAATCGCGGTTTCGGAGCACGCGGTCGAACAGCGGTCGGACGAACACGCGACCGAGCAGGTAGACCGCGACGAACGACGCGACGAAGTAGACGAGTTGCGTGATTGCCACTGCGTACTGCGGGACGACGTCCTCGACGAACGGCAGTGGGTCCACCGGCATTACTTGTAGACCGCCGTGTTACCGCGGACGTCGACGATTTCGCTGCCGGTCTGCTCGGCGAGCCTGTCGGCCAGGTCCGCCGTCTCCTCGCTCCCGCGGGCCGACCGGAGGAACTTCACCTTCACCACGTCGCGGTCCTGTAGCTGGTCGGCGAGTTCCTCGGTGACGGAGTCGACGCCCGCCTTCCCCACCCAAACGGTGACGTCGGCCTCGTGTGCTTTCTTTGCTAGGTCCTCGGACATTCCTACCCGGTCTTGCGGGGCAGACGCATTGAAAGTTGTTACCTCGGCGTCGTGGCACTCCGCGGCCCGGAGCGCTACTCGTAGGGGTACCTGGACTGGTGGCCGCAGTCGCAGGTGACGACGACGTGGCCCGACTGCGTGCGGACGCGGGCGTTCCGACCGGGGATCAGGTAGGCGTCGCAGGCGTCGCAGGTGAACCGGCGGAACTCACGGGGGAGCGTGAGGCGGTTGCGCTCGGCGAGGCGGCGGGCGAGGCGGACGTACTCGCGGGCGCGCTCGGCGTCGCCCTCCCGGGCGGCCTCCCGGGCGAGCACCCGGAGTCTGTCGATGCGTTCCGCCGCGATTCCCATGTTCGCGCTCGTCGCGTCGCGCACAAGACGGTTCCGGTAGGATTATCGGCCGCGGTCGGTTTGCCTCCGACGATGCGCGCGTTGAACTACCTCGAGTTCGAGGACCACGTCCGCGGCGGGATGGTCACGGCGACCCGCCAGCAGCGGACGGCCCTCGCGACGACGGACGTCGAGGTAGTCGAATCGCCGTGGCGCGCCGGCAACCCAGTGCAGTCCCTCGGTACCGCGTTCGCCGGCGAGGGCTACTTCGCGAAGTACGACGTGGCCCACTGCAACCTCGTGGGGCCGGGAAGCGTCGCTGTCGCCCGGCACGCGAAGCGCAACGACATCCCGCTGGTGCTCCACGCCCACGTCACGAAAGAGGACTTCGCCGAGTCGTTCCGCGGGTCGACGAGAGTCGCCCCGCTGCTCGAACCGTACCTCCGGTGGTTCTACTCGCAGGCAGACCTCGTGCTCTGCCCGAGCGAGTACACGAAGGGCGTCCTCGAGTCCTACCCGGTCGAGGCGCCCATCCGCCCGATGTCCAACGGCGTGGACCTGGAGAGCATGGCTGGCTACGAGCAGTTCCGCGAGGAGACCCGCGAGCGCTTCGACCTGGACGGGATGGTCGTCTACGCCGTCGGCGAGGTGTTCGAGCGGAAGGGACTGACGACGTTCTGCGAACTCGCCCAGGAGACGGCGTACGACTTCGCGTGGTTCGGTCCCTACGACGAGGGGCCCCAGGCTGGGGCGGCCACGAGACGCTGGGTGAACGACCCGCCCGAGAATGTCACGTTCACGGGGTTCATGGAGGACAAGCGCGCGGCGTTCGGCGCGGGCGACGTCTACCTGTTCCCTGCGAAGGTCGAGAACCAGGGCATCGCGGTGCTGGAAGCGATGGCCTGCGGCAAGCCGGTCGTCCTCAGGGACATCGACGTCTTCCGGGAGTTCTACACCGACGGCGAGGACTGTCTGATGTGCTCGACGTTCGAGGAGTTCGAGGAAGCGCTCGAACGCCTCGCCGCGGACCCGGACCTCCGCGAGCGCCTCGGCGAGAACGCCCGGGAGACGGCCGAGGAGCACAGTCTCGAGCGAGTCGGCGACGAACTCGAAACGACCTACCGAGAGCTCGTGGAGGGGTAGCGTGGCGGGCAACCTGCCGAACGTCGCTGCGTTCACGGATTCGTACCTGCCGACGGTCAACGGCGTCACGTACACCGTCTCGACGTGGCGCGACCACTGGCACGCCCGCGGCGGCGAGATGCCGATCGTCTACCCGCGCTCCAGCCACCAGCCAGAGAACGGGGAGTACCCGGTGTCGAGTCTCCCGTTCCCGTTCTACGACGGCTACCGAATCGCGTTCCCCAGGGCGCCGTCGAGCGTCCGGAACGTCGACGTCGTCCACGCGCACACGCCGTTCGGCCTCGGCGTGGCTGCGTGGCGCCTCGCCGCCGACCGCGACGTCCCGCTTGTCACTACCTACCACACGCCGACCGCGGAGTACGCCGAGTACGTAGGCCCGGACGCCGTCACCGGACTCGTGCGACGCGCGAGCGAGCGCTGGGAGAAGTGGTTCCTCGAGCGCGCGGACCTCGTGCTCTGCCCGAGCGAGCGCACCTGCAGCCACGTCCGGGACCTGGGCGTCGACACCCGAATCGAGTCACTCCCGAACGGCGTCGACACCGAGCGCTTCAGGCCGACCGACGGCGACGGCTTCCGCGAGCGCCACGGCCTCCCGGACGGCCCGCTCGTCGGCTACACCGGACGACACGGCTACGAGAAGCGGCTCTCTGACCTGCTCGCGGCCGCCGAGGGCATCGACGCCACGCTCGTCTTCGGCGGCGACGGTCCGGCGCGCGAGGACCTCGAACGCGAAGCCGCCGGACGGGACGTCGACGCCTGCTTCCTGGGCTTCCTCGACCGCGAGGAACTGCCCGCGTTCTACTCCGTGCTCGACGCCTTCGCGTTCCCCAGTCCAGTCGAGACGGAGGGACTGGTCGCCCTGGAGGCAAACGCCTGCGGGACGCCCGTAGCGGGCGTGAACGCCGGCGCGCTCTCTGAAACCGTCGTCGACGGAGAGACCGGGTTCCACTACGAACCGGGCGACGTCGACGGGTTCCGGCGCGCTATTCGGCGCACGCTCGACGAGCGCGACCGCCTCTCGGAGAACTGCCTCGCGCGCCGCGAGGACGTCAGCGTCGAACGCGCCATCGACAAACTCGAGGACCGGTACCGGTCGCTGTGGTGAGTTTCTGCCCAGGCGTCGTTCGTTCTCCTGCCCACGTGGGTGACGAGTAGCTCCGAGGGCACAGCCAGAACGCCCCTGGGATTATAAACGAGAAACCGAAAATCAGCGCGGTACGTTCAGTCTTCCAGCGCGTTCGCGATGCGATCGAGCTTGTTGTTCGTGCGCTCCAGTTCCTTGCGGAGCATCTCCAGTTCGCGCTCGGCCTTCTCGCTGGTGCCGCCGCCGCTCTCCTCGCGGCCGGGGCCGCCCATGCCGCCGGGGCCACCGGGACCGCCGCCGCCACCGCCCATCATGCCGCCCATCATCTGCGCGAACGGGTTGCCGCCACCGCCGCCCATGCCGCCGGGGCCGCCACCGCCACCCATGGCCTCTCCCATGCGCTCGCGGGGGTCGTCGGGGCCGTCGCCCTCCTCGCGCTCCTGGGCTCGCTCCTCCCGGATCTCCTTCACGCGCTCCCGGAAGGACTTCTCCTCGCCCTCGGTCTCCTGGCTGTCCGTCTCCTGGGACTCCGCGGCCGGCTCGTTGTCGGGTTCGTCGTCTGCCATACCCCCGAGTTCGCTGCCCGTACTGAAAAAAGCCGGCTTCCTGGCTCGCACGGCGGGGCCGTCGTTCCCGGCGGTTCAGAACGCGCCCAGACTCGACTGCACCTCGCGCTCGCTCGCCTCCTCGCGGACGTCGTAGCCGACGAAGTCGCGGAGGTCCACAGCGTACGTCGTCCCGCCCCGGTCGAGGACGAGGACCCGTCCCTTCGTCCCGACGACGGTTCCGGTGGCCATCGTCTCCGCGACGGGACGGCTGTCGAGGCTGAACCCGTAGTCGAAGTCGAACTCCTCGATGGGGTCGTACTGGTCGACGAGCGCGCGCCACGCCGCTTCGTCCACGCGCTCGTCGAGGCCTTCGACCTTGATCGGGACGCGCACGCGGTCAGGAATCTCGTCGGCGATTCCGTACTCGACCTGTCGCGCCCGGCGACCGTCCTCGACAGTCCTGACGTGGGCGGCGCGGTCGGCGCCTTGCTCGCGGAGGCGCTCGTCGAGGCGCCAGGAGCGCGTCACGCCGACCTTGAACGTGTCCGGGGCGAAGGCAGCGAGGTAAATGGCGTGTTCCTCGTGGCAGGCGTCGATGGGCATCGCGCAGTTCCCGATGCAGCGGCCACAGGGCCACCGCGAGCTGTGGTCCGAGCAGTACGGGGCGTCGGGGTCGTCGCAGCACTCGTGGCTGCCGTCGCTGGTCACGCCCGCACAGTGGCGCTCGCTCAGCGTGTAGGCGAGTTCGGTGCCAGCGGTGAGGGGGACGCGTTCGACGTGGCCGGCGGCGGCGACGCGGAGGGCGGCCGGGCCGTCGCCCGGCGTCGTCTCGTACCCGACGATTTGCACGCCCCCGGCTACGCCCCACCCGGATAAAGCGGTGGCGCTTGGACCCTCGCCCACCGCGAGACGCGGTCTCGTCGTGGGCGGTTACGCGCGTGCCACCGGGTGACGCCGCCATCCGCGAGCGCTTATCCGCGCGGGTGGCGTACCGACGCGTATGGCAGACGACTCGATTTCCGTCAGCGCAGACCCGCCAGACAGCCCGTTCCGGACGACCGGCACCGACCACATCACCGTCTGGGGGAGCAACGCCGAGGAGACCATCGCGTTCTACCGCGACCTGCTGGGGATGCCCCTCGTGCTCCGCCAGCCGAACCTCGACGACCCCTCCCAGACCCACCTGTTCTTCGACACCGGCGACGGCCGCATCCTCACCGTCTTCGTCAGCGACGACCGGGACTCGAACCGCGGGCGCCTCCGCACCCAGGTCGGCGGCGTCCACCACCTCTCCTTCTCCATCGCGGCAGAGGACTTCGAGGACGTCATGGCGGCCCTCGACGACGCCGGCCACGGCTACAACGTCTTCGACCGGGGCATCTTCTTCTCGCTGTACACCCAGGACAACAACGGCCTCATCATCGAACTCTCCGCAGACAAGTACGACATCCCCGACGACCGGCGGGGCGAAGTGCTGGCGACTGCCCAGCGCATCCGCGAGGAGGACGGCTCCGACTTCGCCGAGGACGAGCACATGAAGGCGGCGCTCGAGGAACTCGGCCTCGACGCCGAGCCGAACGACCTCCCGGACGCCTCGACCGGCGTCGGCTACTGAGGCCACCGACCTCCACCGACTCGATGCTCACCGACACGCCCGGCATCCACCACGTCACCGGTCTCGTCGAGCAGGCCCAGCGGAACGTCGACTTCTACGTGGGCGTGCTCGGCCTCCGCCTGGTCAAGCGCACGGTCAACCAGGAGGACATGCTCCGCCACCACCTGTTCTACGGCAACGGCACAGCCGACCCGGGGACCGTGCTGACCTGCTTCCCGTATCCGAACGAGGTGCCGGGCCGCGTCGGCAAACCCCAGATTGCCGCCGTGGCGTTCGTCGTCCCGGAGGGGTCGCTGTCGTTCTGGCGGGACCGCCTCGAAGCGAACGGCGTGGACGTCGAGGGACCAAGTCGGCGGTTCGGAGACCGACTGCTCCGCTTCCAGGACCCGGACGGCACGAACGTTGAACTCGTCGAGGGTGACGCCCCAGTCGAACCGTGGCACCAGAGCGACGTCCCGGCGGCGTACGCGATACGCTGCGTCCACAGCGTCACCGCGCTCCCGACGAACCCGTACACCACAGGCGCGCTCCTGGAGACGCTGGGGTTCGACCTCGTCGGCGAGGAAGCGACCGACAGCGGGACCCGCATCCGCTACGAGGCGGGCGGCGACCACGCGACCGTGGTGGACGTCCTCGACGAACCGGCGGGGTTCGGCCGCGAGGGCACGGGCTCCATCCAGCACGTCGCTGTGCGCGTCGCGAGCGTCGAGGAACTGTACGAGTGGCACGCCCTCTTCCGGGAGCGAGGGGACGACGTCTCGCGCGTCCGCGACCGCTACTTCTTCCACTCCCTGTACGTCCGGGAGGACGGCGGCATCCTCTTCGAACTCGCGACCGAATCGCCCGGACTGACTGTCGACGAGGACGTCAGCGAACTGGGCGAGTCACTCGCGCTCCCCGACCGGTTCGCGGAGGACCGCGAGCTGATCGAGAGCCAGTTGCCGCCCCTCGAACGGCCGGAGGAGGGCGCCAGTGGCTGAGGAGTCGGACGAGCGAAGCGGAACCCCGGACCCCCATGCCGACCAGCCGGTCGTCACGGCGGGCGCGCCGGCATCGGTCGCGGAGGCCGTCGTCGTGGCTCTCCACGGGCGTGGCGCGACGGCGCAGGGAATCGTCAATCTCGCGGAGCCGCTCTACCGCCACGGCGTGACGTTCGTCGCGCCGGAGGCAGAGCGTAGTCGGTGGTTCCCCCACGACGCGTTCGGCCCGCTGTCGCGCAACGAGCCCCACGTCTCGTCGGCGCTCGCGGCAGTTGACAGGGTGTTCGACGACGTCGCGACGTGGGGCGTGCCGACCGAGCGAGTGGTGCTGTTCGGGTTCTCGCAGGGCGCCTGCCTCGCCAGCGAGTACGCGGTGCGGAACCCGCGGCGCTACGGTGGGGTCGTCGCGCTGAGCGGGGGCCTGCTGGGTTCGTCGGTCGCCTCAGCGGACGACGACGGCAGCCTCGCCGGCACGCCAGTCTTCCTCGGCTGCGGCGACAGCGACGAGCACGTGCCGGTCGAGCGCGTTCGCGAGACGGCTGCCGCGTTCCGGGCCATCGACGCCGACGTCACCGAGCGCATCTACGAGGGGGTCGGCCACGCCGTCACCGACGACGAGTTCGCGGTCGCTGGGGGGCTGCTCGAACGGGTCCTCGCGGACGACGCGTAGCGCCTCGACAGGCTGGATGTGCCCCAACGGGCGGGGGGGACACGCGTGTCACCCGGTGGCGGCGGTGCCGCCAAGCGTACAAGTAGGTTCCCTACCGAACTACCTTACGTCGTGAAACCCACTATGCAAACCACAGTCCGATCCGGCGCACAGTCGAACGGTCAGCCAGCGCAGCCCACAGGGGTGAGCGCCTGATGGTCGCGACCGGCCTCGAAGGCGTCGGCCTGCTCGTCGCGCGCGTGCTGTTCGGCGGCGTCGTCGCGTTCATGGGATTGAACCACTTCATGCAAATCGACCAGCTGACCGGCTACGCCCAGCACAAGGGACTGCCGGCGCCGAAATTCTCCGTGCTCGCGTCCGGTGCCGTGCTCGTACTCGGTGGGTTCGCCGTCGTCCTCGGCGCGTTCCCAGTCGTCGGTGCGCTTGCCGTCGCGGGATTCCTGCTCGCCTCGGCCGTGCTGATGCACGACTTCTGGGCGGTCCCGGAGGACCAGCAGCAGGACGAGATGACGCAGTTCCTGAAGAACGTCGCGCTCGCGGGCGGCGCCGTCGGATTCGCGGCCATCGCGACCAGCGAGTGGGCGTACAGCCTCGGCGTCACGCTCGCCTGACTGACAGGTTCCCGAGTTCGGAATTCGGAACGCGCCGCCCCCGACGCTTCAGAACCCCTCAGTCCTGCCCGACGAACGGGGTTTATTTATCCCTCCGTGTCTCAGGCTACCACGAGATACGAACCCATGGACACAGAACACGCAGTCGATCGGGGGGTCCAGTTTCTCCGAGGGAGCCCCGGCGCGACCGTGGTGGTCGCGTTCGGTCTCTTCCTCTTCGTGGACCTGCTCGCTAAACTCGCGGGCGTGACTGTCGGCCCATTCGACCTGTCCCTGATGTCTCTCGGTCCGTTCGGCGGTGACGTTCCCTTCGAGCGGGTTCTCGGCTTCATCTGGAACGGCGTCGTCATCGGCCTCGTCATCGGCCTCGCGAGCATCGGCCTCTCGCTCACGTACAGCATCCTCAACTTCGCGAACTTCGCGCACGGCGATTACCTCACTGCAGGTGCCTTCTCCGGGTGGGCCGTCGCCTACATCATCGCCGGCATCGGCGGCGCGTACAAGATCGGCGAGACGGCCGTCTACCTGCTCACCGGCCTAGGCCGTGACAGCCTCCAGAACGCCGACCTCGTCCAGCTCGTCCTGTTGCGCACGCCGCCGCTGGACGCCGGGGCGAACATCTGGCTCTCCCCGGCTGCTGTCGTGATCGGGCTCGTGTTCGCAGTCGCGCTCACGATCCTCATCTCGCTCGCGCTCGACCGCGTCGTCTACCGGCCGATCCGGAACGCCGACGGCATCTCGCTGCTCATCGCCTCCATCGGTGTGGCGTTCGGGCTGCGGTACCTCATCGCGCTCGTGTTCGGCAACCGCCGCCGCATCGTCACGTCCCCCGAGGGGCTGCCGTCCGTCAACGTCGCGCAGGTGCTCGCGGACATCCTGCCGGACGCCATCCTCTCCACGCCGCGCGCGCCGATCATCGTCGACCTCCACGAGGTCACCCTCGTCGCGGTCGCCGTCGTACTCATGCTCGGTCTGCACGTGCTCCTCCAACAGACGAAACTTGGGAAGGCGATGCGCGCGATGGCCGACAACCGCGCGCTCGCCCAGGTGACCGGCATCCCGACCGAACACGTCATCCGCACGACGTGGATCATCGGTGCGGGTCTCACCGGCGCCGCCGGCTTCCTGCTCGTGCTCTCGCAGGGTGGGCTCGGATTCACCACCGGCTGGCGGCTCCTCCTGCTCATCTTCGCCGCGGTCATCATGGGCGGCATCGGCTCCATCTACGGCGCCATCGCCGGCGGCCTCATCATCGGCCTCGCGAGCCGTGTTTCGCTCATCTGGCTGCAGGGTGACCTCTCCGCGTTCGCCCAGCCGACTGCGTTCGCGCTGATGATTCTCATCCTGCTGTTCCGTCCGTCCGGCATCTTCGGGGGGGTGAAGACCGCATGAGTGGAACCAGCGACGACCTGCTCGAACCGCTCCGGAAACTGCTCGCCTTCGACGCCGCGAAGGTCGCGTTGATGTTCCTCGGCATCTGGGTGCTGTTCTACGCCCTCGGCGACCTCCGGGGCTTCGACCTCGCCGGCTCCATCTCGCTGATCCGGCGCGTGACGTTCCTCGCCGCGGTGTACGCCATCGCGGTGCTCGCGCTGAACATCCAGTGGGGGTACGCGGGCCTGTTCAACATCGGCGTCGCGGGCTTCATGGCGGTGGGCGCGTACACCGTCGCGATGCTGTCCAGTCCCGCCTCCGGGACGCCCAGCGGCCTCGGCCTCCCGCTGCCCGTCGGCATCATCGGCGGCATCCTCGCGGCGACCATCATCGGGCTCGTCACCGCGCTGCCCGCGCTCCGCCTGAAGGCCGACTATCTCGCCATCGTCACCGTCGCCATCTCCGAGATCATCCGCATCACGTACAACGCCCCGGCGTTCTCGGACATCACCGGCGGGGCGAGCGGATTCGACAACCTCCCGACGAACCCCGTCCGCACGCTGCTGCTGACGGAACCCGGGAGCGTCATCTCCGAACCGACGGCGGTCGGCCAGGTGCTGTTCTCTTTCGCCGAGGGGTACAACATCGGTCGACTTACCGTCCTGAACGGCGTCTACACGTTCGGGACGCTGCTCGTGTTGCTACTCGTCTACCTGCTGCTCGAACGGGCCGGTAAGGCCCCGTTCGGCCGCGTGCTCAAGGCCATCCGCGAGGACGAGGTGGCCGCGCGCTCGCTCGGAAAGGACACCCAGAACTTCAAGGTCCGGGCGTTCGCGCTCGGCTGTGGCCTGATGGGTCTGGCCGGCATCCTCTGGTACGCGATGGGACCGCGGGCCTCCGTCGTGCCGACGAACTTCCGGCCGGAGCTGACGTTCTACATCTTCATCGCGCTCATCATCGGCGGCGCGGGCTCGAACACGGGGAGCATCCTCGGCGGCGCGCTGTTCGCCAGTATCCTCTTCGAGGCACCGCCCGTCGTCCGCAACCTCGTGCGTGAGTGGTTCAACGTCTCCGCGAACCCCGCGAACATGATCGAGGCGCTCGTCCCGCTGGCGAGCGGGAACTTCGACCCGCTCGCGGGCTTCCTGCTCGCGAACATCGACACGCTGCGGTTCATCGGCATCGGCGTGTTGCTCGTGATACTGGTCCAGCGCCGGCCCGAGGGGCTGCTCGGGGCGCGCAAGGAGACCGCTGCCGCCGTGGACCTGACCGAGGACACCCGGCCGGGTGGCCGGCGAAGCAGTGACGTCGCCGCCGACGGTGGAGGTGAGACCAGTGAGTGACACAAACGACGAGGACGTCGACGTCGACCTGCCAGAGGACGCACCGGACCCCGAGGAAGTCGAACCCGAGGCCGCCGACTCCGCCATCGAGGAGGGGGCCAAGGAGATTCCGCGGGGCCTCCCGCTCCGCGTCGAGGGACTGCAGAAGTCCTTCGGCGGGATCACCGCCGTCGACGGCGCGACGTTCTCCGTCGAGGAGGGCTCGCTCACCGGACTCATCGGGCCGAACGGCGCCGGGAAGTCGACGACGTTCAACTGCATCACGGGCGTCCACCGGCCCGACAGCGGGGACGTCTACTTCCGGGGCGACGAGATAACGGGCGTGCGCCCGCACGCCATCGCCCAGAGCGGCCTCGTCCGCACGTTCCAGATCGCCCGCGAACTGGACGAGATGACCGTCCTCGAGAACATGATGCTCGCACCGGGCCTCCAGCGCGGCGAGTCCATCACGCGGTCGGTGCTCCCGGGGCTCCGCAGCGACGTCGTCGACCAGGAGATGGCGCTCCGCGAGGACGCCTGGGAGACCCTGGAGTTCTTCGAAATCGACCACCTCGCCGACGAGTACGCGGGCAACCTCTCGGGCGGCCAGCGCAAACTGCTCGAACTCGCGCGGGCGCTGATGACCGACCCCGACGTGATGTTGCTCGACGAGCCGTTCGCGGGCGTCAACCCGACACTCGAGGATAAGCTACTCGACCGCATCCACGAGCTGCGCGAGGAGGGACTGACCTTCCTGCTCGTGGAACACGACATGGACCTCATCATGGAGCACTGCGAACACATCATCGTCATGCACCAGGGCCGCGTCCTCGACGAGGGGTCGCCGGAACGCATCCGCAACAACGAGGAGGTCATCGAGGCCTACCTCGGGGGTGAGGTATGAGCCAGCAGGCCTCCCGCGAGGCGCGGCTCCCGGACAACGAGGCCGGCCTCCTCGCGGTGCGGAACCTCGACGCGGGTTACGGCGACCTGCAGGTGCTGTCGAACGTCGACCTCGACGTCCGCGACGGCGAGTACGTCACCATCGTCGGGCCGAACGGCGCCGGGAAGTCCACCGTCATGAAGTCCGTCTTCGGGCTGACGACGTACATGGGCGGCTCCGTCACCTTCGACGACACGGAGATTCAGAACCGCGAACCGGAGAGCATCATCCACGAGGGCATCGGCTACGTCCCCCAGAACGAGAACGTCTTCGCCGGGCTCTCCGTCGAGGAGAACCTCGAGATGGGCGCGTACATCCTCGACGAGGTGCCCGAGAGCCGCCTCCAGGCGGTGTACGACCGGTTCCCCATCCTCGAAGAGCGCACCGACCAGAAGGCGGGGTCGCTCTCCGGCGGCCAGCAGCAGATGCTCGCGATGGGGCGCGCGCTGATGCTGGAACCGGACCTCCTGATGCTCGACGAGCCCTCGGCGGGGCTCGCGCCCGACCTGGTCGAGGAGATGTTCGACCGCATCGACCGGATCAACGACGACGGCACCTCCATCCTGATGGTCGAGCAGAACGCCAAGGAAGCACTCCGGCGCTGTGACCGCGGCTACGTGCTCGTCCAGGGGGAGAACAGCTACATGGACGCCGGCGACGCGCTCCTCGAGGACGACGAGGTCCGACAGGAGTTCCTCGGCGGCTGACGCCGGCCGCCGTCAGTCGGCCTCGCGGAGTATTCTGTCGAGACCCGTAGCCGCGGAGAGGAACATGAGAACCGTTCCGGCGACGAACATCCCGGCGACGGCCAGCGACGACCCGCCGGAGACGGCCCCGACAGCGGGGTTGGCGTTCATGTAGGCGGTCGACCACGCCGTCAGCGTCGCGAACCCGGTGACGAGCGCGCCGAACGCGAAGCCGAGCGCAGAGCCAACCAGCGTGGTCCAGTCCAGGGAGTCGGAGTATGCGCTGCTCATGGTCGCAGGTACGACCACAGGGACAAACCACTTTTCGTATCATCCTGCAGACAGCAGCGCCCGTTCGAATGGCGACGGCTGCCCCGCCGAGCGCCGACGGACTACTGGGTCACCGGAGCCGATTCAAGGGACGGTGCACCCGCTGCGACGGAGCGGTCTCCGAACGTCGATGGCTGCGGGCCACTACTGTTGCCGGTCGACGGTTCGCCGGGTTCCTTCTCACCGCCGACGAGGAACGCGGCGACGTTGCTCACGAGTACGTCGTTGTCGCCGTCGGTGACGACGCCCGCCGTGAGCACGTCGGTGTCACCGACCGCGAGCACGTTGCCGTTCCGCGCGGCGACCGCAAACGTGCCCGACTCCCGGGTCGTGGAGAGTGACACCGACTCGGCGGTCAACACCGGCGTCGCGTCCGGTCCCGTCCGGAGCGGCGTCGCTTCCAGCAGGACCGCTGCCTCGACGCCCTCGGCCACACCGACGTCGCCGCCGGCGTAGACGCGCTGGAAGTTGTTCGCGTTCTCGGCCATGTCGTAGAGGTAGCCCGCGCCGAACGTCACGTCGAAGCGGGCGGCGAGAGTCGCGGGCTGGCCCGCCGCCGACGCCGACGACCCGCCGGTCAGGCCGGGTATCGAGACGGTCTGCTGGGCCCCACCGGTGGTCGGCGGGTCCGCGGCCAGCAGCACACGACCGCCGGCGTCGGCGAACGCCGCCACACCGGCTATCTGGTCGTCGGTGTAGGCCGTGCCCGGACTCGCGACGACGAGCGCGTCGGCGCTCCGGAGCGTCTCGTTGAACGGCGACCCGCCCTGCGTCGGTCGAACGACGCCCGACTGGCCGCCGGCGTAGAACCGGACCTCGTGGCCAGCCGCCACGAGCGCGTCCACGAACGGCTGGAGGTCGTTCTCGCCGAGCGCGTTGCCGTGGCTCACGTCGACGACGACGGTCTTCGCCTCGCCGTCACTGGGCGCGGTCACGCTCCCATCGTCCGCAATGGGGGTCGCCCGCAGTTCGTTCGTGTCGTACGCCGGAGCCTCCGGCGCCGTCGACGCGTCGGTCGACGAGGACAGCAACAGGCCGCCCGCGAACGTCGCCGCGAGGACGACGGCCACGACGACAGCGACGACGCCGACGCCGCGCGCTACGTCACGCGCTCGCATTCGTCGTCACCTCCGTGTCCGGGGTTCGAATCGCGCCGTGTAGCATGAGGTACTGGACCGTGTCGACGCCGCGGTAGTCGAAGACCCGCTCCGTCGTCGGCTCCGCGGACGCTCCGTCGCCTGTGGAGAGGCCGAGTTGGGAGAGGACCGACGGCTGCGGGGCGTCCATCCGCGTCACCCCGTAGTCCGCGAGACCCGCCTCGTCGGCGGCCGCTGCGATGGCCGTGTCGATACCGCCGACGTCGTCGGCGAGCCCGAGGTTCACGCCGCTCGCACCGGAGTACACCTTCGCGTGAGAGAGTTCCTCGCGGGTGAGGTCGATTCGGTCGCCGCGCTCGGCGAAGACGGACCCGACGAACGCCCGGCGGAGCGTCTCCACGCGTTGGCGGACCTCGTCGTGGGTCGAACCGCCGTTCTTGTCCGGTCCCGTGACGACCTGCCCCGACGGCACGTCGCTCGACGGTAGCGTCGCACGCACGCCGACGCTCCCGACGACGGACGCGGGCGTGACGTAGATGTCGTCGCTCGGCGCCGCCGCGTAGTACGACCCGGAGGCGGCGGTGCCGGTGACACTCGTCACCACCGGCATCTCCGCGGCCGTGCGTTTCACCGCGAGGTACAGTTGCTCGCTGGCCGAGGCCGTCCCGCCCGGACTGTCGACGTCCAGGACGACGGCGTCGATGGAGTCGTTCTGGCGAGCTTCGCGGAGGTTGTCCACGACGCCGGTCGCCGTCTCGCCCGTGATGGTGCCGTGCACCTCGACGACGGCGACGTTGCCGTCCGCCTGGGTCGCGTAGTTCCACGCGTACGGCGCGAGCGCCGCGCCGACGACGACGCCCACGACGACCAGCACGAGCACCGTCGCACTGACCACGCCGCGAGCAGCCGTGCGGCCTTCGGCCTCGCCCGGACCACCGCTGGAGGACCCGACCATCAGGCCGTCACCTCGCTGTCGCCCGAGTTGTTCGGTTCGTATAGCGTGACGTCGTCGTACTCGACGGTCACCGATGCTCTCTCGCCGTCGACGGTCGTCCACGAGGTGACGACCCGTAGCGGAATGTGACGGTCGAGGTCAACCCAGACCGTCCGCGTGAGGTTCGCCCGAGGACCACCGTCCCTCGGTGTCAGTTCGAGCACTGCTGTCCGACGGCCGTCCGTGGTCGTCACGCGCTCGACGGTGACGTTGTTCGCTTCGAAGAGCGACTCCGCGAGCGCCCCGAACGCCGCTGGTGTCGCGGGTGTACTCGCGCCGAGGCCGGCGTCGAACACCGGCCCTGCGTCTGCCGACTCGACGGCGGTTTCGCCGGCACGCGGTCCCGCAGTGTACGCAACCGTTCGGCGCCCGTCGCGTTCGACGGTCACTCTGGCGCGCGACTCGCTGGTCGCCTCGCCGACCTCGACGGTCCGCGTGACGGACGCGGTGTACCCATCGAGGGCCGCGTATCGCTGTTCTACCTGTTCCTCGACGACGGCTGTGTCGACCGAGCTACCGACCGGTAGCCCGCCGATACAGCCGGCTGTCAGCGCCGTGACGACGAGCGCGGCCATCGCCGCCACTCGCCTTCGTGTCGTATCCATGGCTTCCGGGCGGCCCTACTCGAACGGCACCCAAAACTCGGGGGTGGCGTTCGCACGACGAGAAAATCCGCCCGGAGCAGGGCGACCGAACGGAGTCAGGCGATTACAGCCCGGCCGAGAGACGCGTCGCTGCCGGACGTGGCGGGCGAAAAAACCGTGGTGGGTCGGAGTTCTACGCGGTGAACTGGATCTCGTCGATGGTCTCGATGCCGCCGCCCTCCTGGAAGCCGAAGTACTCGTAGGTCGCGGCCTTCAGGTCGCCGTTCTCGTCGAAGTCGACGGCGCTGGAGGCACCCTTGTACTGAATTTCGGTTCCCTCGGCGGCCATCTGCAGGCCGTCGGCGAGCGTACTCGGCGTGACCTCTTCGCCGCCGGGGTTGGCCACGTTCTGCATCTGCTCGGCGATGGCCGCACCGTTGTTCTCGCCCGCCGCAGCGTTCGCGAGCAGGCAGACCGCGGTGGCGTCGAACGCCTGCGACGTGAACACGCCGGGTTCGCTTCCGAACTCGCTCTTGAACTGCTCCGTGAAGTACTCCTTGCCGGGCCCGGCCGCCAGCGGCGCGGTGCCGGTGACGTTGTCCATCGGGTTGCCGACGTCGGACGGGAGGCTCGCCGAGCGCAGGCCGTCCGTGACCATAATCGGGATGTCCGAGTCGAAGTCGGAGTAGAAGTCAGAGAACAGCTGCTTGCCGCTCTCCGGGTAGCCGATGACGAGGAGCGCGTCCGGGTCGTCCGACAGCGCGGACTGGAGCCGGGACGTGTACGTCGACTGGGCCTTCTGGAAGGACACCTGGTTCGTGATGCTCCCGTCGATGGCCTGGAACGCGCTCGCGAAGCTCTCGGAGAGCAACTGACCGTAGGAGTTGTTCACGTACATCGTGGCGGCCGACGACGCGCCGAGTCGCTCGGAGGCGACCTGCGCGAGCACTTCGCCCTGCAGCGCGTCCGTCGGCGGCGTCCGGTAGATGAGGCCGTTGTCCTGCATGTCGGTGATGGCCGGCGACGTGCTCGCGGGCGAGCAGCCAACCATCCCGGACGGGATGAAGACGTTCTCCGCGACGGCGATGGTCACTTCGGAACTCGCTGCCCCCGTCACCGCGGGGTAGTTGCCGTTCCGGAGCGACTGTGCCGCGGACTGCGCGGCGTTCGCGTCGGTCTGCGTGTCCTGCACGGAGAAGTCGAGTTCGAAGTCGGTCTCCCCCTCGAGCACTCGCTGTGGCAGGATGGCGCCGTTCTTGATCGGGACGCCGAGGTCCGCCAGACCACCGGTCGTCGGGAGGAGAACCCCCTGCTTGATGGTGCGGTCCATGCTCCCGCCGCCGGACTGCGTGGTCGTCGTCGTGGTGTCGCCGCCGCCGCCCGACTCGGTTGTGGTCGTGGTGTCCTCACCATCGCCACCGTCTCCGCCGGTACAGCCAGCGAGACCCGCGATACCTGCTGCGCCCACACCGCGAATGACGTCACGTCTGTTGATTCGTTGTGACATACCAACGCATATACTCGAATCGTATAAATGAGTTCCGACTATGACAGCTCCGACAGAGGGCGAGACCCGCTCGAACCGGACGAACAGCGGTTTCCCAGGGGTGAGCGGGCGAAGGCCGACTCAGCGTGTCGGACAGCCTACGACCGGTCGGACTGACCAACTTCGAACTCCTCGCGGAGCAGGTCGACGGCGCTCCGGACACCGCTCGCCGACGCGAGATAGCTCGCACCCACGCCCGTCTTGACGACTTTCGCGGCCGTCCCGCGGAACACGCTAGGCCCGACCTGAGCGACGGCCCCGTCGCCGATGCTCACCAGCCAGCCGGGCGAGTCGAACGTGTAACGTGCCAGCCGCGGCCGGAAGCCGTCCGAGGCCTCTCGCCGGTCGGCGACCAGTCGCTCGACGTTCCGGGCCGCGACTTTCGCCTCCCTGACGGCCGCCTGTGCGCTCGCGGGTACCGCCCTGCCCTCCGCATCGACCACTCTGGCGGCGTCACCCACCGCGAGCGTGTGGTCGTCCAGGGTGAGGTCTGCACGGACGTCGACGCGTTCGCCACCGAGAGCGTCGCTCCCGCGGATACCGCCGGTCCAGACGAACAGGTCGTAGGGGACAACCAGGTCCGCGGCCTCGACGGCGCTCTCGGTCGCCTGTTCGACGGTGACGCCCGTCCGTACCTCGACGCCCTCCCGGTTGAGTTCCTCGCGGACTGCCGCCTGGAAGGCTGGGGGGAACGACGGCGCGACGTCGTCGTACTGCTCGAGCAGGTGGACGTCAACGTCGTCCGCGACGCCCTCCCCCCTGGCAAACGCCGCGACCTCCCCGGCGGTCTGGACGCCCGAGAGCCCGGCGCCTCCGACGACGACAGTCCCGCCACCGGCGTCGACGATATCGAGGAACCGGCGGCGGATCCGCGCGGCGTCCGGGAGGCGCTTCAGCGGAATCGACTGCTCCTCGACGCCCGGCAGTCCGTAGTACGCCGTCTCCGCGCCGAGACAGACCGCGGCCACGTCGTAGTCGACGCTGGTGCCGTCGGCGAGGTGGACGGTTCGCGCGTCGGTGTCGACGCTCCCGACGGTCGCCACCTCGATTCGCGCGTGGTCGAAGATGTCCCGCAGCGACACCGTGATGTCGTCGGCGAATTCGGGGCGGCGGATGGCACGGTGGAGTTCGTGCTGGACGAGGTGCTCACCTGTGTCGTCGACGACGACGAGTTCGACGTCGGACGGGAGGCGGCGTTCCAGTCGGTCGACCAGGACGACGCCAGCGTATCCCGCTCCGAGGACCACGACTCGCATGGTCGGGCCTTGGGGTGCGAGCGTGAAAACCGTACGCGTCTCGGCGGGCTAGAACAGCGGTTCGTCGACGACGTGTGCGGGGCCACCGACCTCCCAGACGTGGGTGTCGACGCCGCAGTCGGCGATGGCGTCCTCGACGTCGTCCACGTGGTCGGCGCGCGTGTTCACGTAGACGGTCGCACCGGTGTCAGTCGAGAAGTACGCCGGGACGCCGTCGTCCCGGAGCGCACGCACTGTGTTGAAGATCTCGAGGGTCTCCGGCTGCCAGTAGACCCAGCCGGCTGGCCCGGTCATCGTCGTGGCGGCCAGCGACAGCGAGTCGTGTTCGGCCGTCTCGAACGCGCGGTCGAAATCGCCCGCACGGAGCGCGTCCTTCATCTCGGCGAGCTGGTCGTGAATGTGGGCGAGCCGCGCCTCGAACATGTGGCTGTCCGCGGCCTCCGCGTGGGCCTGCTCGGTCTCCTTGTAGGAGGGGACCTCGCCGATGACGATGCGCAGGTCGTCGGCCAGGTCGTCGGCGACGGGGAGCCGCTCGCTGCGGCAGTCCTCGTCGTTCAGGCCGGCGTAGAGGTCCGAGAAGCCACCGGTGACGGCGCGGGCGGCCGAGGATGAGCCGCGGCGCGCGATGGTGGAGACTTCGGGGAGCGTGAGGTCGAGACCGGCTGCTTCGACGCACGCGAGGGCCGCCGCCGCGAACCCGGACGAAGACGATCCGAGACCGATGTTCGACGCGAAGTTGTTCTCGCTCTCCAGACGGACCCGGTAGTCGAAGCCCGCGCGTCGACGGACCTCGTCGACGACCTTCTCGATCCGTTCGGCGCCGCGGCCAGTCTCGACCTCGCCGCCGATGCGGTAGACGTCCGCCTCGCGGTCGGGGTCGAACTCGGCGGTGGTCGTGGTGTTGCTCGGGGCGGTGCAGACGCTGATCGAGTCGTGGTACGGGAGGCGGAGCTCCTCGTCGCGCATCCCGTGGTACTTGACGAGCCCCTGGATGGGGTGGGCTCGCGCGGTCGACTTCATACCACGAAGCGGAACTGTCGCGCGCATAAACGTCCCGGAAGTGGGCTGACGGGCGGCACTGCCGTCGGCGGGCGGGGTGGCGTGCCGCGCTACCGCGAGCACCCCGCCGCGGTGCTCAAGTCACGCGAGTGGGTGGTCCCGCTCTCGTACATAACCCTTCGTCCGGTTCCGGTACAGCGAAGGACGGGAGCGGTGAAGTGCGCCCATGGGAACGCCGCTCGAGACGCCGACGGCGCAGGCGACGGAGGTCATCGACCGACTCAGCGAGGAGTATCCGGACCCGGACACGGCGCTGAACTACTCGAACCGCCTCGAGTTGCTTATCGCGGTGATGCTCTCCGCGCAGTGCACGGACGAGCGAGTCAACAAGGAGACCGCACATCTCTTCGAGAAGTACCAGTCCGTCGAGGACTACGCGAACGCCGACGAGGACGAACTCTCCGAGGACCTCAACTCCATCACCTACCACAACAGCAAGGCGGGTTACATCAAGAGCTCCGCCCAGACCCTGATCGAGGAACACGACGGTGAGGTTCCGGACACGATGGAGGCGTTGACCGACCTGAAGGGGGTCGGTCGGAAGACGGCGAACGTCGTCCTCCAGCACGCCCACGATATCACGGAGGGCATCGTCGTGGACACGCACGTCCAGCGCCTCTCCCGGCGCCTCGGCATCACCGAGGCGGAGCGCCCGGAGGCCATCGAACAGGACCTGATGCCGGTCGTGCCCCGCGAGCACTGGAAGAACTACACGCACTGGCTCATCGCGCACGGCCGCAACACCTGCACGGCGCGGAACCCTGACTGCGGGGACTGCATCGTGGAGGACATCTGTCCGTCGTCGAAACTCGACCACGACGTCGACCTGGCCGACGGTAGCGAGTGGTAGGCCCACGCCGTCGAGGGGTAAGCGGGCGTTTGTCCCCGGCCCCCGAGAGTCAAATGCCGGTTTTAGTTTTGAGAGAGGCTTTGAGGGTGGACGGTGTAGACCGCCGTAGATGCCAGCGAACCGCCTGATACCGGGGCGCTCGTCCGTTGAGCGCGGGGAGGGGTCGAACGTCGTGGGTATCCGCGACGACGCGGCCGACGAGGTGTTCGAGGCGCTGTCCTCGCGGACGGCCAGGGAAATCCTCGCCGCACTCTACGAGGAGCCGGACACCGCCTCCAGCGTCGCCGAGACGATAGACACGTCGTTGCAGAACGCCAGTTACCACATCGAGAAGCTCGTCGACGCCGACCTGGTGGAGGTCGCGGACACCTGGTACTCCGAGCAGGGCCGCGAGATGAAGGTGTACGCACCCGCGACCGAGTCGCTGGTCGTGTTCGCGTCCGACGAAGCCTCCGAGCCGTCGCTGAAGGACCGGCTCCTCCGGATACTCGGCGCGGTCGGCGTGCTCGGCGTGTCGAGTCTCGTCGTCCAGCGGCTGTTCGGGCAGAACTCCGGGAGTACGGAGTCGCCGACCTACAGCATGAACGAGGGCGACGACGCGGACGTCGACGTCGCGGCGACCACCGTCGAGGAGACGATGAGCGTGATGAGCGGCGGAGCGGAGACGACGACGACTACGACGTCGGCCGTAGACGCTGCAACTCAGGCTGTGCCTCCGGGTGTGCTTTTCTTCGCGGGCGGCCTGCTCGCGCTGACACTCGCGCTCGGCTACGTCTGGTACCAGCGCCGCTAGGCGAAGCCGTACCGAACCGCGTACCGAATGACGCCGAGCACCCACGCGATGAGCCAGCAGACGACGTAGCCGACGACGCCCGCCCGCAGACGGAGCCGCCAGGCGTCCATGTTCTCGTGTATCTCGCCGATGTCGATGGACTGGTCGGGTTCGTGGTAGAGGTTGTACTGCCGTTTCGCGCGCAGGATTGGGACGATACCCGTCAGAGCGAACGCGAGGAAGGCGTACGCTTGCAGGCCGAAGAAGGCGTGGACCGCGGCGAAGCCGCCGAGCTGGTCGAACAGGCGCGGAATCATCCAGACGACGACGGGCACAGTGTTCAGCGTGAGTCCGACGAAGATGTACGAGAGGTGGTGTCTGAGGACGCCCCAGGTGACGGTCTCGGAGTCGATGATGATCCACGCACCGTAGATGTAGAAGGGGAAGCTCACGGTCACCAGCAGCGCGGCGGCGCTCGCGACCGTCACGTCCTCGACCATGGCAGGTCGTTCGGCGCTGGCGACTAAACGGGTTCGGCTTCGCTCTGCTCGCGGGAACGCCCGGAGCCGCCCGTAGAGACCGACTCTCCGCAACGTTCGTGATGTAGTAACGTTTTCTACAGTTTCCGTGGTACGCCACCACATGGGCTCAGACGAGTTCACCGACTTCCAGACGGTCGCGGTGGAACCGGACTACTGCCAGCGCTGCGGGCGAGCACTCGAGATGGGCGAGTTCGACGGCTACGAGGCGAAGTGGTGCCCGGACTGCGAGGCGGTGATATCGCGGTGCCCGGTACCGGGCGCCCACGTGGTCGTCCACGACGACGAGAACGCACTGGTGCTCGACGAACCGATACCGCAGCACGATGGCGTGTTGAGCCTGCCGGGCGGCTACGCCAGGCACGACGAACACCCCTCCGAGACCGCCGCTCGGGAACTCGAGGAGGAGACCGGACTCCGCGCCGACCCGGAAGACCTGCGGTTGCTGACGGTCGTCCACGCAGAACTCGAGGACGTCGCGTTCTACTTCGTGACGTACGCCGTCGACCGCGACCGCGTCGAGGGCGACCTGACGCCGGAGTTCGAGGGATTCGAGGCCAGATTCCACCCGGTGGCGGACCTGCGGGCGAACCCCGACCAGATCAGGGAGAACGACCTCGAGCGAGTCGGACTGGCTTTCGAGGAGTGAGGGCGGTCCGCCCCGGGGCCGCTCCAGACGACCCGGTTCGGTCCCAGCAGAAGACACTTACTGGTTCTCCGCGAGCGTCGGCACATGTCCGCGAACCGAGTCCTCGCGCTCGCCCTCCTCGTGGTGCTGGCTGGCTGTACGGGTGCTGGTACGATCGGTGATATCTCGACGACAGCGTCGACGACGGACGCGACCACGGTCCCGACGGCGGAAACGACGACCACCACTGATTCGACGGGACCGCATACTGCGGTCGGGACTTCCCACATCAACGACCACTTCAGCGTGCTCGCGGTCCACGATGTCGACAACGTGAGTGTCACGCTCGCACCCGGCAGGGACGGCGAGCAGACGTACAGCCTCGACGCGGGCGACCAGCTCGACCTCACGCGGGAGATCCACGACCGGGACCACGGGGTGTGGGTCGTCGTCGAGTGTGGGACGGAGGTCATCTTCGAGACCAGAATCCACGGCTACCAGTCCTACGAGGTCACCGTCGACGCTAACGACACGCGGGTGACCGAGACGGTCGTGTAGGTCGGAAGGATTTACCCGCTCGGCCCGCAACTCTCGACCGATGACTGACTCCAGCGGCGGCGGAGACGACGCCTCCCCGCCGGACGAGGGAGCTGCCGCGGACCTCGCCGAACGAGTCGACGAGGAGTACGACTTCGCGGAGTTCGGCCCGCGGGAGATGGCGGAGATGTCCGTCGAGGAGTGGGAGGCCGCCTTCGACCCCGAGACGTGGATTACTGGCGAGCGGTTGCTCGACCGGGTGGAGGACGACCTCCGCCACCGGGTCGCCACGCGGGACGTGTTCGCCGTCGTCGAACGGGACAGAATCGACGGCCAGCCCGTCGTGCTCGCGTACTCCGACGAGGGGTACGCGGTCGTATACGGGGATGGCTCCGTCGAGGGCCGCGGGACGGTGCTCCGGGACGTGAAACCGACGGTCGCGCTCTGCTCGATGGACGATTACGACGTGCCGAACCCGCCGGAGCACGCAGGCCTGCCGGACCCACAGGACATTCCCGAGGGGAGCGGCGGCATCGGCACGTCGCTGCTGCAGTACGTCGGCCTGGCGCAGGTCGTCGCCGGGCTACTGCTGTTCGTGTCGCCGTTCACGTACGACCCGCTCGTCCGGACGTGCCCGCAGGTCCCTGGCTCGACCGCCCGGAACTGCAGCATCGGGGGGACGACGCTGCAGCTCCACCCGCTCGGAGAGTCGGCCATCGTCGCGGTCATCGCGGGCATCGGCTTCGTCCTGTTCGGCGGGCTGATGCTCCTGATCGTGGCGAACGCGCGACTCTCCGACAGGTTCCGCTCCGAGGAGTTCCGCGAACGGCTCCGCTCTGCGGGTCTCGGGAGCGGCGAACGACCGGCGTTCGTGCCGGAGACGGACGGGGAGGAGTGAGAGCTAGTCCCCCGAATACGGGCGCCAGAACCCGAATACGTTAGGTCCGCCGCCGGACTGCCATCGGTGGGTTTATGCAGATGCCTTCCTGATTCCAAACTGTATGAAGAGGCGGGACTTTCTGAAAATCGCGACCGGTTCGGCCGGCGGTGTCGCGGCCATCGGAGCGGCCGGTGCGCGGTCCTCACCTACGTCTGTCGCCATGCAGGAGGAGGGGAACAACACCACCACCTCCGGCAACGGCACGACTGGAAACGGCACGGCCGGGAACGAGACCGACGGGGGTGGCGACGGCGGCGGTGCTGCCCAGACGAAGGAGGTCGCCGTCGGTCCCAACGGCCAGAACGTGTTCGAGCCCGCTGAGGTGTACGTCAAGCCTGGCGACACCGTCAAGTGGGTCTGGGAGGGACCAGGTCACAACGTCCACGCGACGGAGGTGCCCGAGGAGGGCGGCTGGGACGTCCAGACGGAGGTCACCGGGCCACCGTTCGACTACTCTCACACGTTCGAGGGTCCGACCGGCGAGTACAACTACGTCTGTGACCCCCACGCCAGCCTCGGCATGGAGGGTGTCGTCATCGTCAACGAGTCCGGGTCTGCCCCGGCCCAGGAAGGCGAGGCGGAACTCCACCCCGAAGAGATGGGCGTTCCGTTCCAGGCGCACTTCGTCGGCATCGCCACCGTCCTGATGATGATCATATCGCTCGTCTACACGTTCTTCGTCCTGAAATACGGCGAATCGCAGCACGCGAGCGCACCCAACAAGGAATAATATGTCCTCTAAAGGAAGCAACTACGGCGACATCCACCGCTACGAGCCCGCTCGCGAGAGCACGGCAGCCACGATCACCATCGTCCTGCTCACGCTCATCGAGATCGTGTTCGTCGCGCTGTTCACGTACGGTCTCGTCGCGGGCTGGGGGTACGACCCGGTCGGAAACATGTACCTCGGATTCCTGCTCGCGGCCATCTTCGTCGACCTCTCGTTCGTCCTCCTGCTGTACCGCAAGGAGTTCCTCCCGGACGTGATGATCGTGAAGAAGCGCCGCCGGAAGTGGGAGGACCTCTACGTGCGCGAGGACCAGGCCGACGGCGTCGACACGGTCGGCAACACCGTCGAACAGTTCAAACAGGCAGTCTACCCGTTCTACAAGAAATAACCAATGGCTGAAGACGACAAATACCCAGAGAGTTCGGGGCGTCGCCGGTTCGTCAAAGGCGTCGTCGGCAGCGCCGGGATGGCCGGCGTCGGCGCCGGCGGCGTCGCGACGTTGAACGCCATCACGAACCCAACAGGCGCAGGCGGTGGACAGACGACCTACTACGGCGTCGAGAACATCTCCGGTCCCGCTCCCCGGGCAATGCCCATCGTCCCCCTCGAGATCGACGACCAGGGGGACTTACGCGGCGTCTACCCGACCGTCCAGGAGGTCGAACAGCAGGGGCAGACGGTGCAGGTCGCACGCATGGAACTCGGCGGCATCACCTACGAGGTGGACTGGTTCCAGTACTGCGGCGTCCAGGAGTACCAGGGACTCCAGCCGGGCTACGAGGGCGACAACTACTTCCGGTACACTGGGGGCCCGAGCTCCTACGACTGGCAACCCACCTCCGGCGTCGTGAACGTCGAGGACTTCGAGGACTACGAGACGTGGACGAACGGCATCGGCGAAGCCGGCCTCGGGAAGCCCGCTCTCGCCTCCTGGCGCTCCCAGAACGTCGACAACGCGATCCCCATCCAGATCATCCGGAGCGAACGCATCATGGAGAAGATCGACGAGGAGGACGGTGAAGCGATCCAGTTCCTGGAGGCCGCGACACAGGACGGCTTCATCGCCATCCTGAACAAGTGTACGCACTTCTGCTGCGTGCCCGGCTTCCGCTCCTCGAAGTACGAGAACGCGGACAACTACATCTACTGTCCGTGCCACCAGTCGATCTACAACCCGTTCAGCATCGTGTTGACTCGCTTCGTCGCGTTCCCGCGGCCGGAGGACTGATACCATGAGCATCGAACGCAAGGACGACCACGACCACGAGGGCTGGATCGAGGAGAAGGACCTGACGCCAGTGGAGACGACGTTCCTCACGGTGCTGGTGTGGCTGGACAAGCGGCTCCGTATCGTCGACTACCTCGAGCTACTGGAGACCCTCTACTACCGGGTCAACCTCCAGATGCCGAAGAGCCACACGGAGCAGTACAACCTCGACAACAAGTTCTGGTACTGGTACCCGCTGTACTCGCTGGGGTTCTTCTCGACGCTCGCGTACGTCGTCGCCGCCATCTCCGGCGCGCTGCTCGGGTTCTACTACTCGCCGTCCGCGGCCGCCGGTGCCTGTGACATCGAGGCCGCAACCGTCTCGTACTGTACCGTCGCCGGCATCATGACCGACCTGAACTTCGGGTTCATGCTCCGGAGCCTCCACCGGTGGTCCGCGCAGGTGATGACCGCCGCGGTGTTCCTCCACATGCTGCGCGTCTACTTCACGGGCGCGTACAAGGAGCCACGCGAGGTCAACTGGCTCATCGGTATCATCCTGCTCAGCCTCACGATGGTGTTCGGTTACACCGGCTACCTGCTCCCGTGGGACCAGCTGGCGTTCTGGGCCGGACAGATCGGCGTCGAGATGAGCCTCTCCATCCCGCTCATCGGTGAGTGGGTGGCACAGCTCATGTTCGGCGGCTTCTCGCTCGGCCAGGCGACGCTCCAGAGAATGTACATCCTGCACGTGTTCCTCCTCCCGTTCGTGGTGACGGCCGTCATCGGCCTCCACCTCGCGCTGGTGTGGATGCAGGGAATCGCGGAACCCCACTAGAACCATGTCCGAAGACACCAACGACGACGCGGCTCGCACCGACGGCACGGGCATCGTCCCGCCGGACGACGAGACCCCAACGTGGCGCGAACGCAAAGAGCGCACGACGGGTCTCTCCCGGCTGACCTACGAGTACTTCGAGCGCTCCCGGCGCGAGGACCAGGACCTCCGCGAGGAGTCCGACTACGTCGAGCGCGACGTGCTCGCGTTCCCGGTGTGGCCCCACGAGCTCATCCGGAACCTCGCGCTGACGAGCTTCTTCGTCGGGATGATCTTCTTCCTCTCGGCGACGCTACCGCCCCACCTCGGGGCGCCGGCGAACCCGAGCCAGACGCCGCCGATCATCCTGCCGGACTGGTACCTCTACTGGTCGTTCGGCCTGCTAAAGCTCGGTCCGCTGAACCCCGACCTCGCCATCATCGGCGGCGAGAAACTGCTCGCCGACCGCACGTACGGCGTGCTGGCGAACGTGGTGGTCGTCGGCTTCATCGCCATCGTCCCGTTCCTCAACAAGGGGAGCGCGCGGCGCCCCGTCGAGCAGCCGTTCTGGGCGGCCGTCGGCGTGATGGGCGTCGTGTTCGCGCTGTTCATCAGCGCGCTCTCCATCAAGAACCTCCTACCGATGGACCCCCACCTGCTGTTCGACCTGACGTTCCTCATCCCGCCGCTCGCCGGTGCGATGGCGTACGCGGTGTTCAAGACGATGCGGGAGGGGTACATGTACGACCTCAACCGCCGCTACTACAAGCTCCGTCCGCCGAAGTAAAGTAGCGTCCACCCCTCTTCTCACCCGATGGGAGACGACACCCGCGGCCGCGACGTCGTCGTACCCGAACGCCTCTACAAGTCGGTGACAGTGTTCTCGACGCTGTTCGCCATCGTGACAGTCGTCCTCGGGTTCGTCTCGCTCGACGTGGCGACCAACGCGGGCCGGGCGTCCGCGAGCGAGGTGAGCGTCCCGCTGGCAGTGGTCGGCGTCGCGCTCATCGCCGCGGGCGGACTGGTGTACGCGTTCGCGTCGCGGTTCCGCGCTGACGGAATGGCAAAGGATAAAGACAGCGACGACGAAGGCTCCGACAATGGCTGACGAGTTCGCAAAGGGCCTCGGCCTGTTGACAGGCGCGGGCCTCATCTGGATGGTGCTCGCGGGCTGGTACCGGACGCCGAGCTTCGAGGGCGCACAGCTCACCGGCAGCATCCCCTCGGAGCTGACGATGTACGACCAGCTCGCCGTCGTGCTGCTCGAATCGATGTTCTGGCTGGCGATCTTCGGGGGGCTGCTGTTCTGGGTTGGTGTCCCCCTCGGGCGCGAACTGTACGCGCGAGCGAACGGCGAGTAACCGACCTCCTTCTCCGCCGAATTTCCGAGAAGCTAGTGGCGACCCGTAGCGGATCCGACCGCAGGACCGTTCTGCACGAGTGGCGACGGGAGGCGTCCCAGACGGGGTCGACGCCGTCGCGAAACTCATGCCGCTACTGGGGCTGTCGAGAGCCTGTACGTGGACCCGAGCACGACGCTAGGTCGACACCGCAATGCTCGAACACCTCGTGGAAACCGTACCTGACCAGAGCAACGAGTCACTGTACGTGGGAGCAGCAGTGAACGCGGTCTCTTCCGCTCAGGCGGGTGGCTGCGAGCAGTTCGATACCACGAGAAGATCAGGTTTGCGAAGTGGATTCGGGGACGCAGAAACTCGCTGCCGAGCAACGAGCCGTGTGCGGGGTCGCGGTTCAGAGACGGCGCGGCACGCCGGTACGGGGGTCGGCGCCTCAGATGACCTGCGACCAGTACGGCTCGATGATGAAGAAGACGCTGAGGTAGCCGATGTAGAGGAACGCGATCGTCGCGGCCACCGTCGCGCCCTTCGGCATCTCGAGGGCCATCCCCTCCCGAACCTCGACCTTGCGGGCCTCGATCTCGAAGAAGTCCGCGATGAACGTCCCAAGGACGAGCGAGGCCAGCACCATCCCGGCGTGGGCGTGGAGCGTGAGGAAGTAGAGACTCAACAGCACGAGCCCCCACGACGTGAACGCGTGGAACGGGTGCCACGAGATGGCGTCCGCACCGTCGTCGGCCTGTCGCTTGTGAGCGCTGTGGGCGACGCGCCTGCTGACGAAGTTCAGCAGGATCATCACCAGGAGCGCCCACTCGATGTAGGGGGCGAGCAGCGTGTCGAGCGGCCCGAAGAGCGTGACCGATAGGTCTGCCATAGTCGTTGGTGGTTGTGTCGCGGTATTATGTCTTTTCCAATGCGCTCAGTCGAACGTCGGTTCCGGGCGGGACCCGGCGACTGTCGCGACCGGGAACGGGTCCCCCCAGTCGAGTGCCACGGGCTCGTGGGCCGAGACGGGGCCCAGTCTGCGGCCGTCCACGTACAGGTTGACCGTCGGTCCGTCTCGCACCACCGTGAACGACACCGGTGGCGCGAGCACCCAGCGGTCCCGGGAGATGCGGAACGGCGCGATGGGGACGACGGCCACCGCGCTCGTGTCGCTGGCGAGCAGTGGACCGCCGGCGTCCGCGGCGTAGCCGTGACTCCCGGAGGGCGTCGCGGCGACGACACCGTCGGCGCGCACAGTGTCGACGTCCCGGCCCTCCGCGCGGATGGCGAACTCCGATATCTGGGCGACCTGGGTGGTCACGAGCGTGACGTCCGCGAGCGCCCGCAGTGCCCTGTCGCCGGCGGTGACCGAGAGCGTCTGGCGGGACTCGACGTCGTAGTTACCGGCGGCGAGCGCGTCGAGCGCGCGCGTCCGTCCTGCACCTGGAACGCCACCGTACTCGCGGCCAGTTCCGATTGGCAACACCGGGACGTCGCGACCGGCTGCGAGCGCGTCGAGCAGGGCGTCCTCGTCGAGCGCGACGAGCACGTCCGCGCTCACGTCGTCTGCGTCGGGACTCAGGACTGCCTCGGCGCCCGCGTCCCGGACGCGTTCGGCGGCCGAGGCGGCGTCGGACCCGAGCATGCCGACGCGGGTCATGGCCACGACCACGGAGCCGTCTCGCTCATCGTGGGAACTGGGGGACGGCAGTCGCAAAAAGCTACGGGCTTCGGACCGTCAGTACGGCCAGTCGCCGGTCACCTTCATCCCTTCCGCGAGGTCCTCGTCCTCGAGGGCAGCTGCGATGTCGGCCTCGCTCGCGTGGGCGACAGTGAATCCATCGCTGGCGAGGTGCACGGCGAGCGCCGTCAGCAAGATGGCCTGCTCGCGGAAGTCACGGACCTCGAGTTTGTCGAGGGTGTCCGCGAACGTGTGCCCCCAGCCACGCCCCGAGCCGCCGGTTTCGCTGGCGACGTGGTAGCCGGGGACGCCGTACTTGACGTACTCCCAGTGGTCGGAGTGCGGGCCGAGTTTCGGCGTGACGGAGACGGGGTGGCCGAATCGGTCGGCCACCTCGTGGGCGGCGTCGGCGAGCGCGTCGAAGCCGTGGGCGTAAAACTTCAGCGTGCGGCCGCGGGCGACGCCGTCGAAGTTCAGCACTGCGCGGACGTCGTCGCGGTCCCGCCGTTCCACGTCGTACGCGGAGCCGACGAGGCCGACCTCCTCCGCGCCGAAGCAGACGAAGTGGACGCGGGTGTCGAGGTCGGCCTCGCGGTCGGCGAGCGCCCGGGCGGCTTCGACGACCATCGCGGTGCCGGCCCCGTTGTCCATCGCTCCTTCGGCGATGTCGTGGGCGTCGACGTGGCTGGTGACGAGCAGTTCCTCCTCGGTGTCGGGGCCGAGGACCGCGTGGACGTTCTGGCTGGTCGCGTCGTGGACGTCGGCGGTCACGGAGACGGTGACCTGTTCACCGTCAGAGCGCCGAGAGAGCCGCGCGCCTACCTCGCTGGAGACGCCCACGGCGGGAATCTCGCCGAGCGGGTTCTCCGGCGTGCCGACGCTCCCCGTCGGCGGCAGGCAGCCCTCGACGTGGTTCGCGTAGACGAAGCCCACTGCGCCCGCCTCGACCGCGTGGTAGTACTTCTCGCGCCGGTGGAGGTAGCGGTCGTACCAGTCGGGGACGTCCGAGGAGACGAGCACGACCTTCCCCTCGACGTCCGTCTCCTCGAAGTCCGAGGGCAGGCCGTAGCCGAGGTCGACGAGTTCGCCCGTCCCGTCCCCGCTGGGACTGCGCGGGAGCGCGATGCAGTCCTCGTCGCCGTGGGGTGTCTCGACGGCGCTGTCGCCGCGCGTCCACCCCTGGATGTCGAACTCGTCGAGCCAGCTGTCCTCGCAGTAGCGGTCGAGGGCCTCGCGGGTCGCCTCGGCGGCCTCCCGTTCGCCGAGCGACCCCGCCATGCGGTTGCGGACGTCCACGAGGCGCTCGAGGTGGTTCCAGCCGGTGTCGCTCGTGAACGTGTCGCCGATCCACTCGGTCATGGATGCAGCCACGCTCACGGCGCGGTAAGTCGTTACGAAAGAAGCAGCTCGTCGGGGGTTCGGCGTCGCGGCCGGCTCAGAGGTCGCCTTCGTCCTTCAGCCCCGCGATGACGTCGTCGACGAGCGAGTCGACGTTGTCGTAGGGGAACTCGGCGCGACTGGAGAGCTTCGTCGCGAGCTCCATCGCGGTGAACGACTTGTCGCCGGCCTCGAACGTCGTCGCCGGCCCGTTCGGGAGCGCGGGGACGAGGCCCATCTGGTTTTTCACGGGGAAGTCGGCGCCCGAGAACGCTTCGGTGAGTTCCTCGCGGAGTTCGGCTTCGACGTCTGCCATGGATGTGCATGGTTCTGCGGCGGGCAAAAGGGTTCTGGAACCCTCGACGCCACGAGAGGAGTTTCTTCGAGGGAGCCACGATACCCGGCAGGCGGCGTCCACACCACCGGGAAGCGTGACTTTATGTGCGGTGGGTCGACCAACGGGGTATGGCAGTCGACCTTGACCTGCTCCGAGAACTGACGGAGACGGACGGCCCGCCCGGCCACGAGGGCCGCATCCGCGACGTCGTCCGCAGCCACCTCCCGGACCGCGTCGACGACGTGAACACCGACGCGATGGGGAACCTCGTCGCCACGGTAGAAGGCTCCGAGAATCCCGAGTTCGAGGTGCTGGTGGCCGCCCACATGGACGAGGTCGGGTTCATCGTGCGCCACGTCCGCGACGACGGCTTCGTGCAGGTCGACGCGCTCGGCGGGTGGGACCCGCGCGTCCTCCGCGCGGAGCGTGTGACCGTCCACGGGGAGAACGGCGACCTGCCCGGCGTCATCGGTGCGCCACCACCCCACACCGACGACAATCCGCACGTGCGCGACGCCGACATAGTGAAGGACGTGTTCATCGACCTCGGGCTCTCGGCGGAGGCCGCCAGCGAGCGTGTCGACGTCGGCGACCGCGTGACCCTCTCCCAGCGCCTCGAACCGGTCGGCAGTCTCGTCACCGGGAAAGCCCTCGACAACCGCGTGAGCGTCTACGCGATGCTGAAGGCGCTCGACCGGGTCGACCCGGACGTAACGGTCCACTACGTCGCGACTGCCCAGGAGGAGGTCGGGCTCCGCGGCGCCCAGGCCGTCGGCTTCGACGTCGACCCGGACCTCGTGTTGAATCTCGACACCACGGCTGCAAACGACATCCCGCAGTTCATCTACGAGGAGGACTACGTCACCGAAGTCGGCGAGGGCGCCGCGGTCAAGTTCAAGGACGGCGTCGTCCTCCCCAACCCGAAGGTCGTCGACCACCTCCTCGACGTGGCGGTGGAACAGGGCATCCCCCACCAGCGGGAAGTGCTGACCGCAGGCGGCTCGGACACGGGACCGCTCCAGATGGCCCACGGCGCGACGCCCGTCGGCGCCATCTCCACGCCGACGCGCTACCTCCACTCGCCCACCGAGGCCGTCCACACCGACGACGTCGGCGCCGTCGTCGACCTGACCACGGCGTTCCTCGCGAGTCTGGACGGAACAGAGGAGTACACGCTCTGAGGGTGGCCGTTCCGTGGGCGGCCACCGCGGGCGCCCAAACCAAAGTATTCAGTACCCGTCGTTCCCTAGCCTCGCCTATGAACTCGGAAGCAGACGAGGGGATGTCTCGCCGCAGTTTCCTCCGGACGGGTCTCGGCGCGGCGGCGGCCGGCGCGGCCGTCACCGGCACCGCGGCCGCCCAGGAGGAAGGCGGAGGCGGCGGTGGTACGGAAGTCATCGTGGGTCCGGGCGGGAGCAACGTCTTCGACCCCGAGACGGCGTACGTGAAGCCAGGCGGCACCGTCACGTGGGTCTGGGACTCCGGCGGTCACAACGTCGTCCCAGAGTCACAGCCGTCCGGCGCCAGCTGGGAAGGACACGAACCCATCGAGGACGCGGGCTTCGAGTACTCCCACACGTTCGAGACCGAGGGCACCTACGAGTACGTCTGCGTGCCCCACGCCAGCCTCGGCATGGAGGGCGTCGTCGAGGTCACGCCGAATCCGCCCGAGAACGAGGGCTACCAGTCCATCCTCCCGGACAGCGCGAAGACCATCGGCGTCGCCGCCATGGGGTCGCTGGTCTCCGTCCTCGGCATGGCCTACTTCTTCATGCGGTATGGCGGAGACTACGGCGACTACGAAGAGTAACGACGACTACCGCGTTTCGACGACGAGTTCGACCGGGCGCAGTTCTCCCTCTAAGTCCGCGACGACGCGCTCGACGGTCCTTTCCCCTTCCTTCTCGACGACGCCCACGACCCTGTCGACGACCCAATCCAGCGAGACGAGCGCGGGCAGGTCGACGACGCCGCTGGCGCTGTCGGGGTCGTAGGTGACGACCAGCGTCACTCGCGACCCGGACTCCGTCTCCCCGACCTCCCAGCGACCCTCGGCCCGCAGGCCGTCGACAACCTCCCAGCGTATCTCGTGGGGTTGTTCGGCCCCCGTGACGCGCGAGCGCACCGTGTGGGAGAGCCGCCACCACGAGAACTCGATGTCGTACTCGGTCCCCGGCGAGCCGTCGCCGTGCTGGCGGACCGACGCGATGTGCTCGGAGTACCGCGCGTACCCCCGGAAGTCGAGGAGGAACGCGTACGCCTCCTCGGGCGGGACCCGGACGTCGGTGCTGACCTCGATGGTGTCCACGTGCTGGCTTGGGCCCCCGCGGGCAAAGGCGTACCGCGACGCTTGTAATCCACCGCCGAGAAGGGAGGTCCATGAGCCAACGAGTCGCAGTGGTCGGCGGCGGTCCGGCGGGGCTGACGGCGGCCATCTACACCGCGCGGGCCGGCCTCGACACCGTCGTCTTCGACGCCGAGGAGTCGATTCTCGCCCGGAACGCCCACCTCGAGAACGTGCCGGGGTTCCCGGCCGGCGTGAACGCCCGGACGTTCCTCGAAGCCAGTCGCGAGCAGGCCCGCCGCGCCGGCGTCGAGTTCGTGGACGCGCGCGTCGAGCACGTCGAACGCGACGGGGACAGCTTCCACGTGGACGCCGACGAGAGCTACGAGTCGGAGTTCGTCGTCGCCGCCTCGTGGCCCGACGTCTCCTACCTCGACGCGTTCGAACTGGAGCGCATCGAGCGCGGGTCGAAGACGATGCTCTCCACCGACGAGTTCGCCCGCACAGAGGTGGAGGGGCTCTACGCCGCGGGCCGCGTCGCCCGGCAGTACCACCAGGCGGTCGTCGCTGCCGGCCATGGTGCGACGGCCGGCCTGGCCGTCGTCGAGGACAGCGACGAACCAATCTACCACGACTGGGTCGCGCCCGAGGGCTATTTCACGGGCCGCGACCGCGACGTCCCGCCGGGGTGCGTGGAGATAGACGAGGACGAGCGCCGGGAGCGGGAGGCCGAGAGTCTGGCCGCGCTGGCGGACCTGTCGCCCGCGGCGCCGCCGACGATGCACCCGAGCGTCGACGACGAGGAGTGAGCGGAGGGCACTACTGTTTTTATACGCCGGGGTACGAATGCCCGGTGAATGCTGGATGGAGTGAACGTCGCGCTCGGCGTCTCGGGCAGCATCGCGGCGGTGAAGGTCGTGGAACTCGCCCACGAACTCCGCCGCCGCGGCGCGAGCGTACGGGCCGTGATGACCGACAGCGCGCAGGGCATCGTCCACCCGTGGGCGGTCGAGTTCGCCACGGACGCCCCCGTCGTCACCGAGATTACGGGGAGCGTCGAGCACGTCGAACTCTGCGGGACCGACGGCTGGGCGGACGTGCTGTTGCTCGCGCCCGCAACGGCGAACACGGTGGGGAAGGTGGCGGCCGCAATCGACGACACGCCCGTGACGACGTGCGCGACGACCGCACTCGGCGCTGGCGTTCCGGTCGTTGTCGCGCCCGCGATGCACGAACCGATGTACGACCACCCCGGCGTGCTCGACGCCATCGACCGCGTCGAGTCGTGGGGCGTGGACTTCGTCGACCCCAGAGTCGAGGAGGGGAAGGCGAAGATAGCCACGGAGGAGGCCATCGTCCTCGCGACGGCGCGCGCCGCGGGCGAGAGCCCCCTCGCTGGCGAGCACGTCGTGGTGACGAGCGGTGCGACGAGCGAACCCATCGACCCCGTGCGCCTGCTGACGAACCGGTCGTCGGGCCGAACCGGGCGAGCGGTCGCGGCCGCCTGCTACGTCCGGGGTGCCGACGTCACGCTGGTCCACGACGGCGACGACGTGCCGTACGCGGACACCGTGGACGTCGAGACGGCCGCGGAGATGCTCGACGCCACGCTGGCGGCCTGCGCGGACGCCGACGTGCTCGTCTCGGCGGCCGCGGTCAGCGACTACACCGTCGAACCGAGCACGAGGAAGATCCGCTCCGGGCAGGAACTCACCATCGAGTTCGAACAGACGCCGAAGGTCGTCGACGAGGTGCGCGCGGCCCACCCCGACCTCCCGGTCGTCGGCTTCAAGGCAGAGACGTCGGGCGACGACGACGCGATGGTGGCGGCCGCCCGGGAGATTCTCGAGCGCGTCGACCTCTCCTTCGTCGTCGCTAACGACGCCAGCGTCATGGGTAGCGGCGAGACGCGCGCGCTGTTCGTCACCGCAGACGACGTCACTTCGTACGAGGGTGACAAGCGGGGTCTCGGGATGCGAGTGGCGGCGGAACTGTCCAGCACCCTCCGGAAGTAGCTACCCTCGACACCGGAGTCTCTGCGGGCCAGTGCCACCACCGAGGACCGCCGCTCACTCGATTTCGAGCGTGTCCAGCGCTCCGCTGAGCGTTGTGACGGGGACGACGTCGGCCTCGTGGTCTTCGAGGAGCGGCGGCCCGAGCAGTGCCGTCAGTCCCTCGAAGGTCGGCGACTCGACCACGAAGTAGAACGTGTGCTCGTTCGGCGCCACGAACGCGTTCCGGATTCGTGCCTCGACCGAGTCGGGGGGATTCTCCACTCGTTCGAGAAGGTCGTGGGCCTTCCCCTCCTGTTCGTCGCGTGCCCAGCAGTTCTCGGGACTGTGTGTCAACCGTACGTGGAACAACATGGTCGGGTACTGTACGCCGAGCGTCACGATAACCGTGCGGACGAGTAACATGCCACACTGTTACCCGCTCGGGTCGACGACTAGCAGCGAAATCCGTTCGTTGTCCGCCGGTTAGTCCTCGTCCTCGGGCCAGTCGGCGTCGCCGAAGAACGGGACGCCCATCTTCTGGGCGGACCGCGAGATCATGTGCGACCCCGTCGGCGCCGTCAGGAAGAGGAAGACGATGGCGACCAGCGACGGGAGACCCAGCGAGTCCGGGCCGAACTGGACGTAGCCCGCTAGCAGAATGGAGGCCGCGCCCAGCGTCGCCGCCTTCGAGGTGGCGTGCATCCGGTTGTAGACGTCGGGCAGCCGGAGCAGGCCGACCGTTCCGACCAGCAGGAAGAACGACCCGACGACGACGAGCACCGCGGTGAGCAGTTCGGTCGGCGTCATTGGATGATGTCCCCCTCCACGACGTACTTGGCGACGGTGACGGTGCTGATGAAGCCGATGATTGCGAGCACGAGCGCGACTGTGACGAACAGGCCGCGGTCGGTCTGGATGGCGAACAGCACCGCGATGGCGACGACGTTCGTGGCGATGGTGTCGAGGGCGACCACGCGGTCGGGCACCGTCGGTCCCTGGATGACCCGGTAGCCACAGAGCAGCGTCAGCACGCTCACCAGCACCAGAGCGCCGCTCACGACGAGTTCGAGGACGCTACTCATCGGCGTCACCCCCGTAGCCCGAGTCGGAGACCCCGGGACTGGGCACCGGGTCGCCGGGTTTCCGCTCCTCGTCGAAGATGACGAGCGCGTAGTCCTCCCAGCGCCGAATGGGGTCGACCACGGCCTCCGGCTCGCGGCCGTCGATAGCGTGCACGTACAGCGTGTTGGTCTCGTCGTCGTAGTCCATGGATAGCGTGCCTGGCGTCAGGGTGATGCTGTTGGCGATGGTGGTGATGGCGAACGGCGTCTCGACACGCAGCGGCACCTCGATGACTCGAGGTTCGATGGGCATGCTCGGCGCGAGCACGCGGCGGGCGACGTCGACGTTCGCGGTGAGTAGGTCGTAGAGGAACGCGGCGGCGTACAGTAGTCCGTAGGGGGTCGCCTTCGCGACCCGAACCAGGTCGGTCCGACCGGGGTAGAGCCGCCGGAAGACCACGGCGACCGGGAACCCGAGCGCGAGGCCGACGAGCAGTTCCTGTGCGATGTGCGCCGGCGTGAAGTGGACGCCGCGGACGAACAGCCACAACACGGCGAGCGTGAATCCGGCGAGTATCCAGCGACGGACCCGCATCAGTGACCACCCCCCTCGGTCTCAAGGGCGCCGCCGTCCGGCAGCACGGTGTCGACGTACTGCGCGCGGTCCAGGGCAGCGTCGGCGGCGTGGCCGGCGAACTCGTACACCGGCTGGAAGCCGACGCCGAGGAGCACGACGGCCGACGCGACGGCCACGAGGATGGCGACCTGCCGGCGGTCCGCGGTCGCGCCCTCGACGGCCGGTGACTGGACACCCCAGAAGCCGCGATTCCACGCCCGGGAGACGTAGGCGATGGTGAACAGCGCGCCGCCGAGCGCCACGCCGAGCGCGAGCCACGACTCCGCGACGACAGCGCTCTGGAAGACGAGCAGTTTGCCGAAGAAGCCGGTCAGGGGCGGCAGTCCCACGAGGCCGAGGCCGCCGATCAGGAACGCGCCCGCGACGACCGGCTGGTTGCGCGCGATGCCGTCCAGGTCGTGGAACCGCGTCGTTCCGAAGGCGTCCCGGATGGTCCCCACGACGAGGAACAACAGCCCCTTCGAGAGCGTGTGGTTGAGCGCGTAGACGAGCGCCGCGACGATGCCGAGCCGCCGGACGGCGGTCGCGTCGGCGGGCGCGAAGGCGGCCACTGACAGCGGCAACACGATGAAGCCGACCTGGCCGATGGATGAGTACGCGAGCAGGCCCTCGACGCGGTCGGCGCCGAGAGCGGAGAGGCCGCCGAAGAGGATGGACAGCGCCGCCATCACGAGGACGACGGGCGCGAAGTAGGCGAGCGCGCTCCCGTCACCCCAGGGGAGGCCGGCGAGGGCGTCGAACTGCGCTGCCGCGAACACCGTGAAGTAGAGCCGGATGAGCGCGTAGATGCCGACCTTCTTCACGACGCCCGCGAGCATCGCGGCCACCGGGGCCGGGGCGGCGGCGTACGCGGCGGGCACCCACCACTGGAACGGGACGACGCCGGCCTTCACCGCGAACACGACGAACAGTAGCATCGAGAGGCCGAGTACGGGCGCCAGCGAGACGCCGAACTCCGCGGGGTTGGCGACGCGCATCGCGATGTCGGCCATGTTGAGCGTCCCCGTGGTGGCGTAGATGCCGCCGATGGCCAGCAGCATCACGGCGCTGGCGAGGAGGTTGAGCACGAGGTAGTTGAGCCCGGCGCGGGTGTGACTGCTCCCGCCGTAGAAGACGACGAGGACGTAGCTCGCCATCAGCATCACCTCGAACCAGACGAAGAGGTTGAAGATGTCGCCGGTGAGGAACGCGCCGCTGACGCCCGCGAGCATGAAGTGGAACAGCGGGTGGAACGTCAGCTTCTCGCCGAACTCGTCGACGTACAGCACGCTGAACAGCAGCGCGGGCACGGCGAGCACGGCGGCCAGCGACAGCATGAACGCCGACAGCGCGTCAGCGACGAAGACGATGGCTGCGGGCGCGGGCCAGCTCCCGAGGTTGTAGGCGACGCCGCCGCCCTCCAGCACCCGTGAGACGAGCGCGGCGACGACGCCGGCGTACGCGACGATGCCGACGACGCTCACCACTCGCTGGACGCGGAAGCTCCGTCGAGCCGTCAGGCAGAGCACGGCAGTCGCGAGCGCGACGAGGACGGGCGCGACGACCAGCTGTTCGGTCACCGAATCACCTCCTCGACGTCGGCGAGTTCCTCGGCGTCGATGGTGCCGTGCTCCTCGTAGACCCGGTAGGTCAGGACGAGCGCGAACGCCGTCGTCGCGAAGCCGATGACGATGGCCGTCAGCACCAGCGCCTGCGGGAGCGGGTCGGCCACGGGGCCGTGGGGCGCCGCCTCGTGCCCGATCTTGTCGAGGACGGGGACGCCGGTCCGGATGCCACCCATCGTGATGAGGTAGACGTTCGCCGCCTGGCTGATGACGACGACGCCCCAGACGACGCGGACGACGTCGCGCCGGAGGACGAGGAACGTCCCGAGCGCGAACAGCAGCCCCAGCCCGATGGCGAGGACGAGTTCCGGCCCGGCCGTCGCGGCGGTCGATTCGGCGGTCATTCGGCACCCACCACCGAGAGGATGGTCAGCAGCGCGCCGACGACCACGGCGTAGACGCCGAAGTCGAAGGCGACAGCGCTCGCTACTTCCACTTCGCCGTACAGCGGGAGGTGCAGGTAGGTGAAGCTCTGTGTCATGAACGCGAGTCCGCTCTCGGTGAACAGGTAGCCGTAGACGATTGCGGCGAGGCCGCTGGCGACGGCGACGAACAGGCCGAGTCCGAAGAGGAACCGGTAGTCCGCGACGACGCCGTGGCGGATGTGCTCGATGGCCGTCTCGACGTCGCGGCCGAGCACGTCGTCCTCGAGGAAGTCGAGGCTGTACGCGATGTAGATGAGCGCGAACGCGCTCGACGTGAGTACGCCCGCGATGAACCCGCCGCCGGGCTGGTTGTGTCCCTGCAGGAACAGGGCGAACGAGACGACGAGGATGATGGGGACGACCACGCGCGTGACCGTCTTCATGATGACCGTCGTCACGACGTCTCACCCCGCTCGCGCATGGCGACGAGCGTCAACACGGAGAGGGCGGCCATCGCGATGACCGATATCTCCCCGAGCGTGTCCAGCCCCCGGAAGTCGACGAGGATGACGTTGACGATGTTCCCGCCGCCGCCCTGGGGAATCGCCTGTGAGACGTAGAACTCCATGATGGATTTGTCCGGGGTGGCGCTGGTGGTGACGAGGACGGTGACGGTCACCGTCGCGCCGACCAGCAGCGACAGCGCACCGTCACGGATTACCCGGGAGCGCTTGGCTTCGCCGTAGTACGCCGGGAGTCTGTCGAGGACGAGCACGAAGATGACCAGCGTGAGCGTCTCGACGGTGAGTTGCGTGAGCGCGAGGTCCGGCGCGCTCGCGAGGATGTAGAAGATGGCGACCATGAAGCCGAGAATGGAGAGGGTGAGCACGCCCGCGATGTGCGACGGCGCGATGGTCACTGCGACGGCGGCGACGAAGGCCACCAGCAGCACGAGTATCATGGCCGGCGACACCAGCGTCCCGACGGACGTCGGCAGCGACACCTCGGCGAGCGCGTAGCCGCCGAGCACGAGCGCGACGATGGCTGCGAATGTCCACGTTGCGTACGTCCGCAGCAGCCCGTTCTGGACGGTCTCGGCGACCTGCACGCTGACACGGTTCAGCCCGAAGACGGTGCCGTCGTACCACCAGTTCGCGCGAATCGGCGGGACCGCCGTCATGAGGCCGTTAAGCGCGTCGTGGATGCGGTCGTAGAACGGGTAGGCCGCGGTACCGACGACGATGGTCACCGCGCTCATCGCGGCGTACGGCGTCAGTTCCGTCGGCACGTAGTAGTGGAAGCCGTGGGCCTCCTCTGCGGCGACACTGGCCACGACACCCTCGACGAAGTGGTCGATGGGCGCCGGCGCGACGCCGACAGTCGAGAGCACGCCGCCGAGTCCGACGATAGCGGCGAGCGTGCCGAGCAACGCGGCGGGCGCCCACATCGCGACCGGCGGCCGGTGGACGTGTCCGAGTGCGTCGGGTTTCTCCCCGAAGAACAGCATCAGGAAGCGGATGGAGTAGAGGAACGTGAAGACGCTCCCGAAGACGGCGACGACGGGGTAGAGCCACGCGAGGCCGCCCGCGGCCTCCGCGGCGTGGTAGGCCGCCTCGAAGAGGAGTTCCTTGGAGTAGAAGCCGTTGAACGGCGGGACGCCGGCCATCCCGAGGCTGGCGACGACGGCGACGGCCGCCGTGATGGGGAGGTCGTCGGCGAGCCCCGAGAGGTCGTCGATGCGTCTCGTGCCGGCCTCGTGGGCGACGATGCCCGCGACGAGGAACAGCGGTGCCTTGAACAGCGCGTGGTTGAGGATGTGGAAGGCGCCAGTCTCCGCGCCGTAGATGGACGCGAAGCCGAAGCCGGCGACGATGAGGCCGAGGTGGCTCGCCGTCGAGTACGCGAGCAGTTCCTTGATGTCCGTCGCGGTGACGGCGAGCATCGCGGCGACGGTCATCGTGAGCAGCCCCATCACCGTGAACAGCAGCGTCCACTCGTCGGTGATGAGGTACGGGCGGAACCGGCCGACGAGGTAGACGCCGGCCTTCACCATCGTCGCGGAGTGGAGGAACGCTGAGACGGGCGTCGGTGCCTCCATCGCGTTCGGCAACCAGATGTGGAGAGGAACCTGCGCGGACTTCGCGGCCGCGCCGATGCCGATGAGCGCGACGGCGGGCACGAGCAGGCCGGCGTCCCTGAGCATCGTGCGGTACTGCTCGGGTTCGGTAACGAGCGCCGCGAGGTCGAACGTACCGGTCGCCGACCAGACGAGGAGGAAGCCCGCGAGCATGAACAGGCCGCCGCCCACGGTGATTAGCATCGACTTACGGGCGCCGTACCGGGAGGCTCGTTCGCCCGTGTAGTGGCCGATGAGGACGAACGACGCGATGCTCGTCAGCTCCCAGAAGACGAACAGCGCGAGGAGGTCGGCGGCGAACGCGACGCCGAGCATCGACCCCATGAACGCGAGGAGCGCGGTGTAGTACTTCGCCTGGCCAGGTTCGCCGTGCATGTAGCCCGCGGAGTACGTGAAGATCAGCACGCCGATGCCGCTCGCCAGGAAGCCGACCAGGAGCGCGAGGCCGTCGACGTAGAACCGCAGCGAGACGTCGAGTGCGGGGACCCACGCGAACGTCACGGTGCCCTGGGCGCCGTACTGGCTGGCCGCGAGTCCGAAGCACGCGAGCGCCACGGCTGCAGCGTAGTAGGCCGTGCGCTCGCCGAGCCACCGGAACACCGCCGGGGTGAACGCGGCGGCGACGAACGGCAAGGCGACGAGCGTCACCACTGCCGCAGGATCCGGGTTCGGTGTCACAGATTACCCTTCGGAGGGCGGCGCTTAACAGTTCTCAATCTCCGCTGGAACGCAGCCCCGGCCGGGCCGCCCGTGTGGCGGAACGGGGCTCCGAGCGTCGCGACGACTGTCGAGCGAGTGGACTGAGTCGCGGGAGCGTGGAGCGCAGCCGACTCGTTCCGTCACCTTTTATTCCCGGCAAGAGTATTCCCGGCATGGAGAGGCTCAAGCAGTCCCTGCTGGACGCCCCTATCATCGAGAAGGACGGCTACCACTACTTCGTCCACCCCATCAGCGACGGGGTGCCGATGCTGGAACCCAGTCTCCTCCGTGAGATCGTCATCCGCATCATCCGGAAGGCCGAACTGGAGGACGTCGACAAGATCGTCACGCCCGCAGCGATGGGTATCCACATCTCCACGGCCGTCTCGCTGATGACGGACATCCCGCTGGTCGTCATCCGCAAGCGCGAGTACGGCCTCCCGGGCGAGGTCGCGCTGAGCCAGCAGACGGGCTACTCGGAGAACGAGATGTACATCAACGACGTCACGGAGGGCGACCGCGTGCTGGTCCTCGACGACGTGCTCTCGACCGGCGGGACGCTGCGCGCCATCACGGACGCCCTCGACCACATCGGCGCGGACGTCGCCGACGTCGTCGCGGTCATCAAGAAGGCGGGCCCGAACGAACTCGACGAGGGCGGCATCGACGTGAAGACCCTCATCAACGTGGATGTCGACGACGGCGACGTCGTCATCGTCGACGAACACGGCGACGGATAACCCCCACAGAGTCGGACGGCTTCGCGGGTGGTCGGCTGCTTTTCCGTCTGCCGGGGCTACTAGTGAGCAGCCATGCCATCTGCACTGTTCGTCGTGAGCGAGCACGGCTACTGGGGCGAGGAGTGTATCGAGCCGCTGACGACCCTCGACAGCGAGGGCTTCGACATCACCGTCGCGACGCCGAGCGGCGACCCGCCGGTCCTCGACGAGCGCTCGGTCGACCCCGAGGAGGTCGGCGAGGAGACAGCCGAGCGCGTGCGCGAAATCCACGAGACCGACGACCGACTGAACGCCCCGCGGCCGACGTCCCGCGTCGAAGCCGTGGACTACGACGCGGTCGTGTTCCCCGGCGGCCACGGAACCGTGTGGGACGTGAACCAGGACCGCGACGCGCGACGCGTCCTGCGAAACGCGCTCAGTGGCGACAGCGAGAAGGCCCTCGTCGTCTGTCACGCGGTGGGCATCCTCGCGTGGGTCCGCGAGGCGAGAGCCCACGACGAGGACGCCGGTTTCGTCGTCGACGGGCGGGAAGTGACTGGCTTCCCGAACGCCTGGGAGGCCGACATCGTCGACGACGACGGCCGGATGCCGGACGGCCGGAAGCTCCCCTACTGGGTCGAGGAGGAGGTGGTCGCTGCCGGCGGCGACTGGGACGCCGAACTCGACAGCGATACGAGTGTCACCGTCGACGGCGACCTCGTGACGGCTCGCGGGCCCGAATCGTCGGCAGCGGCGGCCCAGACCCTCCTCGACGAACTCGCCGCGTAGCGGGCGGAGAATCCCCACACGGCGTCCGAAACAGAACCCTTAACTGAAAGACCGGGTTACGGAGAGGTAGCGGGATGGGATAGCCAGGAGATTCCGCCGGGCTCATAACCCGGAGATCGGTAGTTCAAATCTACCTCCCGCTACTTCTCCTGCAAAACCGACTGCGCAGTCTCGTCTGCGCAGTTGTTTCCATCCACGTAGTGCGGGCGTAGATTTGAATCCTGAGTGACGCAGCCGAGCGGAGCGAGGACCGTTATTCACCTGTTCAAATCCACCTACCACTACTCTCCTGCGACAACGGCGTTGTCCGGGCCACTGCGGCCGCGAACCCGAAAGCGTTTGCCGAAGCGTCGACTTCGTCCGGTCAATGGAGTACGGTGTGGTCGTCCGCTGGTGGCTCCTCTACCAGGTGTTGCTGGTCGTGGGTCTCCCGTTCGCGGCGCGCGTGTTGCCGGACGCGCCCGACCGCGGGGCGTCGCTGGCGATGCCGACGGCCCTCGTGTTGCTGACGCTGCCGCTGCTGTGGGTCGGGCAACTCGCGTTCGGACTGTGGGTCGTGGTTGGCGTCGCGGTACTGCTGCTCGCGGCGTCGGCGTGGCTGGCTCGCGGCGGCATCGAGGTCGACGCCCGTGCGTACGCGGAGGTGGTCGCGGTGTTCACGGTGGCGTTCCTGTTCCTGATAGCGATTCGCGCGGCGGCGGACGGCGTCCACCCGTTCGCGGGCGAGAAGTTCCTCGACTTCGGCATCCTGCAGAGCCTGCTGCGGGCGGACCGGCTCCCGCCACAGGACATGTGGTTCGCGGGCGAACGCGTCATCTACTACTACGGCGGCCACCTGATGGCCGCGACGCTGTCGCTGCTGACGGGGACGGAGGGACGGTTCGCGTACAGTCCCGCGCTCGCGGGGTTCTACGCGATGGCGGTCACCGGCGCGTACGGACTCGCGAGCACGATAGCGGCCAGCACGAGCGACGGAAACGAGACGGAGCCTGTTCGCGGTTCGACGGCGCTCGCCGTGGCGGGCGTCGTGTTCGCGCTCGCGCTGGTCGCGTTCGGCGTGTCGTGGTACCTGGTAGTGTTCCCAGTGGCGCTCGCGGCGGCCGCGGTCACGCGCTCGCGGCGGGTCCGTGCCGGCGTGCTCGCCGCGTTCGTCTTCGGCTTCGCCAGCAACCTCCTGACCCCGGTGCGCCTGCTGGCGTCGAAGGTCGGTTTCGTCGAGGATCTGGTGGCGGCGGCAGGGATACGGGAGGGCCGCGCGCCGACCATCACGCCCGGCACGTTCGACAGCTGGCACGCGAGCCGCATCGTGGAGACGGGCATCAACGAGTTCCCGCTGTTCGCGTACCTGAACGGCGACCTGCACGGCCACATGATGGACGTCGCGGTGCTGTTCCTCGTCGCTGGCGTGGCCCTGGCCTACTACCGGACCCCGGCCCAGCGCACTCGGCGGCGGATCGGCCTCCTGTTCGGCGCGATGCCGCTGCTGGCGGCGACGATACTGGCCGTGAACACGTGGAGTTTCCCGACGGTGCTCGGCGTGACGGCGCTGTCCGTCGCCCTCGCCGACCCGTCGCCGCACACGCTCGTCCCCGCGCGGTTCCGCGGGCCGTTCGAGCGAGGGGGACGCGTCGGGACGGTACTCCAGCGCGTCGCGTTCGGCGTGGGCGCGGCGGTCGTCGTCGCTGTGCTATCGCTAGCCGTGGTGTGGCCGTTCGTCTGGAACGTCCTCCTGCTCGGCGCGGCCGAACGTAATCCGGCGTTCCTCCCGGAGCCGAGTCAGCTCGGCTCGTTCCTCATCGTCCACGGTCTGTTCCTCGTCTCGCTGGGCGCGTACCTCGTCGCTCGCGGCTCCCGGGACCGATGGGACTGGGCGCTCGCAGGGGTCGCCGCGGTGTTCCTCGTCACGCTGGCCGCGACGTTCGACCTCGTCGTGGCTGGCGTCTCCCTGGACTTCGTCGGCGTGGCGCTGGGCGGACCGCTGGTGGCCGGCGCGTGGCTGCTGCGCCGCCGGTCGCGGGTCGGTTTCGAGGGCGTGCTGGTCGTCGCGGGCGCTGGCCTCGTGGTGCTCGTAGAGTACGTCTACCTCGCGGACAACGCCTCGCCGGAGCGGTTCAACACGGTGTTCAAGGTGTACGCGCAGGCGTGGGCGCTCTGGTCGGTCGCGGCCGGCGTGGCGCTCGCCTCGCTCGCCCGCCGAGGAGTGGGTTCGAACGCTCGACTGCGGTCGGCCGCGGGGACGGCACTCGTCGCCGTCCTGCTGGTCTCGGCGTCGGTTTACGGCGGCCTGGCGCTGACGAATCACTTCGGACAGATAGACGACCCGACCCTCGACGCGATGGAGTACGTCCACGACGAGCGGCCCGGTGAGGCGGCGGCAATCGAGTGGCTGCTCGACAGACCCGGCCAGCCACACCTCGTCTCCGCGCCCGGTCTGACGCCGTACTCCTGGCAGAACCCGGAGGCCAGCCTGACGGGGATACCGACCGTCGCGGGGTGGATTCAGGAGACGATATACCGGGGCGACGAGGCCTACTACACGCGAGTCAGCGACGTGGACATCCTGTTCGAGACGGAGGACCCCGTCTCGCGGGCGGTGCTCCTCCGGAAACACGAGGTCGACTACATCTGGGTCGGACCCGTCGAGCAGGAGCGCTACGAGGTCGCGAACATGGTCGACGAACCCGGCATCTCGGTGGCGACCGTGACGACGACAGTCACCGTCTACGCGGTGAACCGGACGGAACTCGTCGAGACGCAGAACTAGACCGCGAGGTCGCCGGCGCGCTTGATGACCGTGATGTCCTCTGCGTCCGCGGTGTCGACCTCGAGCCAGTGGGGGATGTAGTTGCGTTTGTCGTAGTCCTCCTGTTCCTCGGCGTCGCCCATGACACACCAGAGCTGGACCTCGTCGGGACCGTGCCAGTCGCCGTTGCGCGTCACCTGGAAGAGGACCTTCTCCTCGCCCTCGTACTCGATGATGGCGTCACGGCGCACGCCGGGGTCGCCGTGGATGATGAGCCGTCTCATGCTCGCCGGTTCGGAGCACGCCCGATTAAACGCTTCGAAGCCGCGCGTCGCGAGCGAGGCCGTCGGCGCTCCGGCGGTTCACGTTCGAGTGGCGAGCGCTGCGCCGACCAGGTAGGCGGGCAGGCCGAACAGCGCGAGGACGACGAGCCAGAGGAGCACGACCGGGGCCAGGAGGATGCCCGGGCCGAGCAGCGCGACGACGCCGACGAGCGGTGCTACGACGGCCGCGAGCCTGACCCAGTCACTGACTGCCGCGTCGAGTGCTCCCACGACGGCGAACGTCCAGAGCTGCGCGGCGAGCAGGCCAGCGGCGAGCGCACGACCAACGGTCGGGAGCGCGACCTCGGGGTGCGCGTTCGCCCCGACGACCGCGCCGACCACGCCGAGGAGGAGCGGCGTGCCGACGGCCGCGGCCGCGAACGCTCGCCAGTCGTGGACGCGGTCGGTCACCGCGAGCCCGCCGACCACGAGCCCGGTGAGCGCGGCGAACAGCGGAGTCGCGCCGTGGAGCATGAAGTAGGTGGTCGCCTGGCCGGAGAGCACCAGGCCGACGAGGAGGGCCGCGCTACCGAGCGCCACAGCAGTACCCACGCTGGTAGCGTCCTGGGGCGCCCCCACCCTGGCTGCGAGCGCGTCGACTCCCCGCAGGAGTCCGGCGAGCGCGAGGACTGGCACGGCGAGTACGAGCGCCGCGTTCGCGAGAAACCGTGGTCCCGTCTCGATGGCGAGCGCGACCTGTGTCGCGACAGTCGAGACGGCGCCGTCGTCGGGCGCGAACGCGACGAACGCGGCGGGGAGTGACGCACCCCGCTCCGCGGTCAGGACGCCGTCCTCGGTGGCGGCCGGGCCGGCGGTGACGGCGTGACCGGGTGGCGCGGCCAGCCGGAACCGGTCGGCGTTCACCGTCCACCCCGACGACGCGGTATCCCTGAAGGCGTCGACGAGCACCACGCCGCCCACCGTCGTCCTCGCGACGTCGTTCGAGCGGTACGTCACGGTCACGCGGTCGTCCACGACCTGGATGGTCGCATCTGCTGGGACGGGCGCGAGGCCACCGCCGCGGCCCGCGAGCGCACCGACGACAGCGTCGGAGTTGTCTGCGACCCAGTCACCGTCGGAGCCCGCGAGCCGGTTCGTCACGACGACGCGTGCGCTGCCGTTCTCGAACACCTGCACGTCGAGGGCGCTCTCGGCGACCGACACCGATCCGCCGGCGTCCGCGACGGCCGACTCGAACTGCGACCCGCAGGCGCCACAGACGTCTTCGGGTGGCGGCGCGGCAGTCGTCGGGGCGACCGCTGCGAGCAGGGCGACGACGAGGACTGAACAGAGGGCGAGCGACCGGCGGGAGGGCATATCGGGAGGCTCACAGGACGGCGACTAAAAGCTGTGCGTGGTCGGGCGAATCCGGCCGCCCCGAACCAAACGGATTTTAAACGACCGCGTCATAGCAGCCAGTAACAGAGCTGATCTTACCTATGGAGATGCCACGCCGATTCAACAGCTACTGCCCGCACTGCGATGCACACGAACAGCTCGATGTCGAGAAGGTCCGAACGGGCCGTTCCTCCGGCATGAAGTGGGACGCTCGCCGCACCAAGCGCGCGAACCGTTCCATCGGGAACCACGGCCGGTTCTCGAAGGTTCCGGTCGGCAACAAGCCGACGAAGAAGACGGACCTCAAATACCGCTGCAACGAGTGTGGCAAAGCCCACCTCCGCGAGGGATGGCGCACCGGCCGCCTCGTGCTTCAGGACTGACAATGGCGGGACGCTTCTACACCGTCGTCTGTCCGGACTGCGAGAACGAACAGATCGTCTTCGGGAAGGCCTCCACGGAGGTCGCCTGCGCCGTCTGCGGCACGACGCTCGCGCGACCGACCGGCGGCGAGGCGGAACTCGCCGGTGAGGTCGTCGACACCGTCGAGGCGAGATGAAGTACGTCGGCTGGCCCGGGGAGGGCGAACTCGTCGTCGGGAAGGTCGACGACATCGAGGACTTCGGCGTGTTCGTCGACCTCGAGGAGTACGAGGGGAAGCGTGGCCTCGTACACGTCAGCGAAGTGGCCAGCGGCTGGATCAAGAACGTCCGCGACCACGTCAACGAGGACCAGACCGTCGTCGCGAAGGTGCTCGGCGTAGACGAGTCCGCCCAGCAGATCGACCTCTCGCTGAAGGACGTCAACGACCACCAGCACTCCGACAAGATACAGGAGTGGAAGAACGAGCAGAAGGCCGACAAGTGGCTCACGCTGGCGTTCGGCGAGGACATGGACGACGACCAGTTCCGCCGCATCGCCAACGGGCTGCTCGGCGACTTCGGCAGCCTCTACGAGGGGTTCGAGCAGGCCGCCATCCACGGCTACGAGGCCCTCGAGGACGCCGACCTCTCCGAGGACGAGAAGGAGGCCGTCGTCGAGACGGCCCGCGAGAACGTCTCCGTGCCGTACGTCACGGTCACGGGCTACGTGACGCTGACGTCCCCGGATTCGGACGGCGTCGACGACGTGAAGGCCGCGCTGCAGGCCGCCGAGGGTAACGGCGAGGTGCCCGACGAGGCCGACCTCGAAGTGACGTACGTCGGCGCGCCGGAGTACCGCCTCCGCGTGCAGGCGCCGAACTACAAGACCGCGGAGACGCAACTCGAGACGGCCGCCGACCGCGCCGTCGCGAAGATCGGCGACCTCGGTGGCTCCGGAACGTTCCACCGGGAGCGCCAGCTCGACGAGGAATGAAGTCCGACATCCGGGTGTGTTCGGCGTGGCGCGAGCGCCACGACCGCCCGGTGTACACGCTTTCTGCGAGTTGTCCGGAGTGTGGCGCCGACGCCGAGAACAGCGCGCCCGCGCCGTTCGACCCCGAGGACCCGTACGGACGCTACCGACGCGCTCTTAAGGTGCGCAGCCGCCCGTAGAGACATGGACGAAATCGACATCGCGTGGGCGGCAGAGCCCGAACTGGACGACCCGGTGTTCGTCGAAGGGCTCCCCGGCGTCGGGCACGTGGGCAAGCTCGTCTCCGAACACGTGGTCGAGCAGGCGGACAGCGAACTGGTCTGCCGCATCCACACCGAACACTTTCCGCCGCAGGTGACCGTCGACGACGACAGCGTCGCGGAGCTCGCGTGCGCCGAGGTGTACGCCGTCGACACCGAGGGCCGGGACCTGCTTGTCCTGACTGGCGACCACCAGGCCCAGGACAACGTCGGCCACTACCGCCTGACGGAGGCGTTCCTCGACGTCGCCCAGCAGTTCGGCGCGGAGGAACTGTACGCGCTCGGCGGCGTGCCGACTGGCGAACTCGTCGAGGAGCACGACGTCATCGGCGCCGTCTCAAACGAGGCCCAGAAGGAGCGCCTTGAGGAGGAGGGCGTCGAGTTCCGCAGCGAGGAGCGCGCGGGCGGCATCGTCGGCTCCAGTGGCCTGCTGCTCGGTCTCGGTGGTGAACGCGGCCTCGACGCCGCCTGTCTGATGGGCGAGACGTCGGGCTACCTCGTCGACCCGAAGGCCGCGAAGGCCGTTCTCGCGGTGCTGGAGGGGATGCTCGGCTTCGACGTCGACGAGGAGGCCCTTGACGACCGCGCCGACGAGATGGAGGAAGTCGTCAGCCGCCTCCGCGAGATGGAGGAGGGGCCGAGCCCCGGCGACGAGGACCTGCGGTACATCGGGTAGCGACGTCGACAGGCGTGCGAGTGGTGACCCACGCCCACCGCACCGGTCGAACTGACCGATTCGTTTCATAAACCCCGCCCTTCCGCGCATCCGCTGACTCGGAATCATGGCTTAGCCGTGTCCGCGTCGCTGATTCACGTCCGGGGCTCGGCGTCGCCTTGGCTCCCGCGGACGTGTGTCATCGTTGTGACTACCGCGGAGGAGGTTCATGTAGGCGAACTTCTACGGGAAAATTAATCTGAATAACATTTTCTCTGGGCGTTGGCGTGTGTTGTGGATGTCCCGAGACACCAGCACGCCGACGGACGAGACGAACAGCACGTTCAGAGACTGGTCGCGGCGGACGGTCCTGGAGGTCACCGGCGGGGCCCTCGCTATCGGCGGACTCGGCGGAGCGACCGTCGTCGGGGCGGACAGCCAGGACGAAGGCGACGACGGCGAGGGCGAGAACGGCGAAAACGGCGGTGGGGAGAACGGGGACGACAGTAGCTTTTTCGACGACCTCATCGACCCGACGTGGGGCTACCCGCTGGCGGCCGACGAGACTGGGAGTGTCGACATCGACACCGTCGTAGAACTCGTGACCGTCGAGGGTGAGGGCCCCCAGGAGAACTTCCCGCTCGACCCGGAAAGTGGCGAGGCGTTCCCCTTCGAGTTCTACTTCGACCCGGTCGGCCTCCACGTGATGCCCGACGGTGTCGTCCACTTCCTCTCCGCCTCCGGCGAGCACACCGTCACCGCGTTCCACGAGAAGTACAGCAACCCGGAGATACAGATTCCCACCCGTATTCCGGGAGACGTGGTTGGGTTCACCTCACCCCCAGTCGTCGGCGGTGAGTCGTGGCTCTACCAGTTCGAGACGCCCGGCGTCTACGACCTCCTCTGTCTCCCCCACCTCGGCTTCGGGATGGTGATGCGGGTCGTCGTCGCCGATCCAGAGTCGGCGGACCTCTCCTCGGAGACGTTCACCGTGTCGGCCCCCGGGAATCTGCCGCCGAACATCACGCGCGTCCTCGGCGCTCCCGAACTCGACCCCGCGAACGTCGTCGAGCAGGAGACGGTCGCGTGGGGGGACCTGGCGCTCACCCAGGAGTAACGCACTCCCCTCCCGCTCCCGTCGTTCGACGCCGCCACCTCGACAGGCGGCGAACCATTCTTCCCCAATCAGCGCACACACCTAGGCGTGCTGCCGGAGTGGCTGGCGCTGGGACTGCTCATCGCAGGCGCGGCCTCGGTGGTGGCCGCGGCGCTGTTCGTCCTCGGCGAGTGGCTCTACCCGACCGAACCCGTGAAACCGGCGAGGGAGCGCTCCGGGGAGTGGAAGCGCCGCCGGGAGATCCGGGAGTACCTGCGCGCCATTGACGAACCGTTCGCCGAGGAGCACTTCGTCGCCGGCACCCACGTCGCGTTCTATCTGCCGCGGCGGAACGTCGCCATCACGTTCGACGCGCCGGACTACTTCCGCATCAGAAACTCGAACACGTACGTCGTGCTCGCCGAACACGAGATGCCGGGAAGTCACCTCGGCGGCCGGCTCCCGTTCGAGACGCCGGACCGGGAGGAGTTGTTCGGCGACCCGGAAGAGGATGCGGACGAGGAGACGGACAGCGTGCGGGACGCCTTCGCCACGCTCGGCCTGTCGCCGTCGGCCAGTCAGGCGGAGGTGAAGGCGGCGTACAGGGAGCGCATCAAGGAGGTTCACCCGGACCACGGCGGCGACCGGGAGACGTTCGAGGCGGTCCGAGAGGCGTACGCGGCGGCGCGCCAGGAGACCGCGTCCTGACGCGCTGAGGCGAGCGCGACCTGGCTGCTACGTGAGGTCGGCCACGCGGTAGTTCGCGGGCGCGTCCCGGAGCGGGTCGGTGACGCGGCCGAGCTGGTCCGCGACGGCGACGACGACCACTCGCTGGCCGCGGCTGGCGGCCTCGGCGGCGACCTCGCCCGCGGCGAAGGTCACACCGGGTTCGGTGTCCACCCTGCGGAGCGCGACGACAGCCTCGACGCCCGCGGCGAGCACAATGTCGGCGTCCGCAACGGCGGCACGGAGCCGTTCCGTGTCTACGACGTCGCTGCCGCCCGAGCGCACCGAGGGCACCTGATAGACGGTGACCTCACCGGGGTCGAGGTCGATGATGCCCTCGAAGCCGGTGACGCCGACCTCCTCGTCGGCGGCGGCGTCGGTTGTGGCGACGCCAGTCGCTGGCCCCTCCCCGCCCGGCGTGGCGTGGAGGAGGCCGTCCCGCATCTCGAGAGTGACCGTGTCGCCGGAGTCGACGGCCGCGGTGGCGACGGCGGCGTCCTCCTGGACCGCGCCGAGCACGTCCTCGGAGACCCGGTCGGCGTACCGGCGGACGTCCGCCGAGGTGCGGAGCAGCCAGTCCACGCCCTCCTTCGTGACGCTGTACCGCGAGCGCCCCTCCTTCGTGACGAGGTCGTCCTCGACGAGTTCCCGGATGTACTCGGAGACCGCCTGGCTGGTGACGCCGACGGCGTCCGCGATCTCACCCTGGCTCACGGCCGGCTGCCGGTCCGCGATCTCGACGAGGATGCGAAAGCGCGTGGCCGTGCGCTTGTCGGCGAGGACGTCGACCATACCGGCCCGTCTCACCGCTGTGCCAAAACCGCATCGGTGACCGCCGCAGCTAACTCCCCGGAGCCCCCACGTGTGGGCGTGAGCGACATTCCGCCGTGGGCGGCGTTCGGCGAGCGGGCCGTCCACCTCCCGGGCCCGGACGCCCTCGTGCTCGCGGACCTCCACGTCGGTAGAGACGCCGCCTCCGACGTCGCCCTCCCGCTCGGCGAGCGCAACGACCTCCGGGAGCGCCTGGACGCGCTGCTCGCGGAGTTCTCCCCAGAGCTGGTCGTGTTCGCTGGCGACCTGCTGCACGTCCACGGCACGGTTCCCGACGGTGTCCGGGACACCGTCGATGACCTCGTGGCCGGCGTCGCCGACGCCGGCGCGGCCCTCCGGATCGTCGAAGGCAACCACGACGCGATGCTGGACGCGGTCGACGTCGCCGCGGAGTCGTTCGTGGAACTCGACGACGGCACCGTGGTCTGCCACGGCCACGAACTCCCGCATGTGGACGCCACGCGATACGTGGTGGGCCACCAGCATCCAGCGGTGGAAATCGAGGGACAGCGACGGCCCTGCTTCCTCTACGGACCGGACCAGCACGAGGGACGGGACGTGCTCGTGCTGCCGGCGTTCACGCGCCTGGCGCCCGGGACACTCGTCAACGGACTCACCGACGGCGCGGCCGTCTCGCCGCTGCTCGCAGAACCCGACGGTTTCCGACCGATAGTGGTGAGCGAGGACGAGGCGCTCGGGTTCCCCGCGCTCGCTGACCTCCGGGGGCTACTGTAGGTCCGCCCGGACCGCGCGGGCCGCGACCCGCCCGCTATCCAGGGCGCCGTGTATCGAGGAGCCGTGCGTGAAGTCCCCGGCGAGGTAGACCGACCCCTCGGGGTCGCGTGTGTCCGGCAGGCGCTGGTGGACGCCCGGCGGCTGGGCGAACTGCGCGAAGTCGATGCGGTCCGTCCGGAGCAGTTCGAACTCCCGGAGCGACGCCGCAGGGTACCAGTTCGCGAGCGTCTCGCGGGTCTGCATCTCCAGGTCCGAGTCCGACTCGTCCCGGCGGCCGACGGTCGTCGCGGCGACGAGTTCCCGGTCGTCGGGCGCGTAGTCGGGGGCGACGCCGGACATCGGGGCGACAGTGTTGGGCACCTCTCCCGCGGCGTTGAGGTGGATGCGGTCGCTGGCGCCGAGTGGGTGGCCGGCGGGGACGGCGAACTGCTGGGTGACACAGCCTCGCGCCTCCGTCGGGATGGCCTCGACGCCGGTCAGGTCCCTGCTGGACCGGGGGTCGGCGGCGACCACCACGGCGTCCGCCTCGACCGTCTCGCCGGGCACGCGGACCGACACAGAGCCGTCCTCGGGTTCGACGCGCTCGACGGGCGTGCCAGTGACAAGGTCCACGCCGGCGTTCACCGCGCGGTCCCCGAGTTGTGCCGAGATGGCGCCCATCCCGTCGGCGGGGACGACGGTCTTTCCCTCGGCGAGCATCTTGAACGTGAACTCGAAGACTCGCTTCGACGTCGACAGCGTCCGGTCGAGCGTGATGCCGCCGTAGAAGGGGCGGACGAAGTTCTCGACGTACTGCTGGGAGAACCCCCGGCCGTAGAGGGACTGCTCGATTGTGGCGTCCGGGGCGTCGAAAATGTCGGCCACGGCCGTCCGGCGGAGTTCCGCGGCGAGGCGCACCGTCCGGAGTTTGTCGAGGGTCGTCACCTCGTGATTGAACAGCGACTCCGTGAGCGCGGTCGGGTCACGGAGCGGGTCGGCGAGCACGGAGCGCTCGTCCTCACGGCAGATGACCGCACCGGGTGAGAACGCCCGGAGGTCGAGCGCGCCGTAGTCGAGTTCTCGTTTCGCCGCGGGGTAGGCGGTGAACAGCACCTGGAAGCCGCGGTCGAACGTGAAGCCGTCGGCGTGCGTCGAGCGCACGCGCCCACCGACGTCGGGGTCGCGCTCGTACAGCGTGACGTCGCAGCCGTCCTCGGCGAGGTGTCGCGCCGCGACCAGGCCGGCGAGGCCGCCGCCCACGACCACGACCCGCGTATCAGTCATACTCGGTTGTTCCGCGGCCGACGCCATGAACCTGGGGCTCCCGTGGGTGATTGGCCGCGACCCTCGAAGGGACAGTCCTTTTCTCCCCGCCCACCAACCCCCGCGCATGGAGACGACGCCGGCGTTCCAGGGGCTCACCTGCGTGGACTGCGAGGAAACGTTCGACGCCGAGACGGCGACCCACCGCTGCCCGGACTGCGGTGGCATCCTCGACCCGACGTACGACTACGAGGCCATCGACGTCTCGCCAGAGGAGTTCGAGTCGCGGCGCTTCGATTCGATGTGGCGCTACGAGGAACTGCTCCCGTTCACCCGCGACGCCGCGGTGTCGATGGACGAGGGTGCGACGGCGCTCGTCGACTGCCCGAAACTCGCCGACGAGATGGGCGTCGGTCGCGTGCTCATCAAGGACGAGGGCCGCAACCCGACGGGGACGTTCAAGGACCGCGGGCAGACCCTCGCGATGACCGCGGCCGCCCAGCACGGCGCCAGCGACGTGGCGCTGAACTCCGCGGGGAACGCGGGACAGTCGGCCGCCGCGTACGCCGCCCGCGCGGGCATCGACTCCCACGTCTTCCTCCCGTCGCGCTCGGGGTTCACCAACAAGGCGATGGTGAACGTCCACGGCGGCGACATGACCATCGTCGAGGGTCGCATCGGTGACGCGGGCGCGGCCTACCAGGACGCGATGGACGACCACGACGACTGGTACTCCGTGAAGACGTTCGTCACGCCGTACCGCCACGAGGGAAAGAAGACGATGCTGTACGAGGTCGTCGAGCAACTGGACTGGGAGGCCCCCGACCACATCGTCTACCCGACCGGCGGCGGCGTCGGCCTCGTTGGCATGCACAAGGCCGCAAAGGAGTTCCGCGACCTGGGCCTCACCGACGACCTGCCGGCGATGTACGCCGCGCAGGCCGAGGGCTGCGCGCCCGTCGTCCGAGCGTTCCAGGAGGGCCGTGACGTCCACGAACCGTGGGACACCCCGGACACCATCTGTGGCGGCATCGAGATTCCCGACCCCGGCGCCAGCCCGTGGATCCTCGACGCGCTCCGCGAGAGCGACGGGGGCGCGGTGGCGACGAGCGACGAGGCGATTCTCGACGCCGCGGTGCTCGTCGCCCAGCACGAGGGACTGGAGATGGGCGCGACGTGCGCGGCGGCCGCTTCCGGCGCCTCGGCACTCGCCGACGATGGCGCGTTCGGCCCCGACGACACCGTCGTCATCATGAACACCGGCAGCGGCAACAAGGACGCCGACGTGATCCGCTCGCACCTGATGAGCAAGGGCATCTGAGTTCGCAGCTCCGACGGCCACGCCCCGATTTTTATAGCCGCTCCTCGAGACGCTCCGGCAATGACGACGTTCGACCTGTCTTCGCCGCTCGCGTTCGCGCTCGCAGCGGGCGCCGTCGCGCTCGTCACCGCCTTCGTCGTCGGCACCGTCGCGTTCAGTGACCCCGTCGACGAGGCGGCGCTCCGCGCGGGCACCATCACCGTCGGCGTGGTCGTCGGGACGTTCCTGGTGCGCCGCTCGGACGCGACACGGTAGTCCACCATCCACCAAACCTAAGGATTAGACGGCTCAAACACGTGGTACGAAGATGCTCTCGGACGTGATGGAGGACTACCTGAAGGCGATCTACACGCTCCAGCGCGACCAGGGGCCGCCCGTTCGCACCTCCGCCATCGCCGACCACCTCGACGTGACGCCGCCGACGGTGACCAGCATGGTCGAGAAACTCACCGAGCGAGGCCTCCTGACCCGCGAGAAGTACAAGGGCGTCGAACTCACCGCCGAGGGCGAGACGGTCGCCATCGAGGTGCTGCGCCACCACCGCCTGCTGGAGGCGTTCCTCGCCGACCACCTCGACTACGAGTGGGACGAGGTCCACGACGAGGCCGACGCCCTCGAACACCACATCTCCGAGGAGTTCGAGGCGCGCCTCGCCCAGAAACTCGGCGACCCCACGGTCGACCCCCACGGCGACCCCATCCCCGGCGAGGACCTCGAACCGCCGACGGAGGCGGACACCGAAGTCCTCGCGGACCACGCGGAGGGCGACCAACTGGTCGTCGCGCGCGTCAGCGACCGCGAGGACGAGGAACTGCGCTACCTCGCTGACGCTGGCGTCGAACCCGGCATCGAACTCGAACTCGTCGAGCGGGCGCCCATCGGGATGTTCGTCGTGCGCATCGACGGCGAACTCGTCCACCTCCCCGAGCGGGTCGCCACGTCGCTGCGCGTGCGCCCCGTCGAGCCCGAGGTGAGCGACGTGTGAGCACGTTCCTCGAGATAGCGGGCGTCGCGTTCGCCGCACAGCTCGCGGTGCTTCCCGGCGAGAAGGTGCAGTTCATCATCGCCGGCCTCAGCACGAAGTACGACCCCAGGATCGTCGTCGCGGCCGCGGGGAGTGCGTTCGCCATCTGGACCGCCATCGAGGTGGCCGTCGGGGGTGCCCTGGCGAGCGCGATACCCGGCGTCTACCTCGACGCCGCGACGGGCGTGCTGTTCGTCGTGTTCGGCGTCCTGCTGCTCCGCTCGATGCCCGAGAAGGGCGCCGACGGGCCGCTGTCCAGCGACGGCGGCCTGGTGGCCCTCGACGGTCGCTTCCAGAACGTCTCGCTCCTCGGCCGGCGCCTGCCCCGCTACTTCGGCGGGTTCCTCCCCATCTTCGCGATGATGTTCCTCGGCGAGTTCGGCGACAAGACCCAGCTCGTCACCATCGGGTTGGCCGCCGACTACGGACCGACGCCCGCCATCTGGGTTGGCGAGATGCTCGCCATCATCCCGGTCAGCATCCTCAACGCCACGTTCTTCCACCGGTTCGCGAGCACGTTCGACGCCCGGCGCTCGCACGTCTTCTCCGCGGTGCTGTTCTTCTTCTTCGCGTTCGACACCTTCCTCACCGTCTTCTTCGACGTCTCCATCTGGGAGCGCGTCGTCGCGGCCGCCACCCAGGTCGTCGACGCCATCGCGTTCGCGTCCGTCCTGCCGTGACCGGGGGGCTTTAGTCCGCCCACCCGTACCGTTCGCGCGTGTTCGACGCCGCCGTCTCCCTGTTCGCCGGCGTGGCGCTGGGGCTCTCGCTGGCCGCGCCGCCGGGGCCGATGAACGCCGTCATCGCCGAGGAGAGCGTTGCCCGCGGCTGGAAATCGGGGTTCGCCGCGGGGCTGGGCGCGATGACGGCTGACGCCTGCTTCTTCGTGCTCGCGCTCGTCGGCGTCGTGGCGTTCATCGAGAACGCGCCGACCGTGCGCGCGGTGATGGTGGGCGTCGGCGGCGTCTTGATGCTCTACTACGCGTACGGCGCGGTCCGCGACGCCGGATCGTTCTCCGAGGCCGAAGCTGCCGACGGCCGCGGCTTCCGGAAAGCGTTCGCGCTCGCGCTCGCTAACCCCTACCAGATAACCTGGTGGCTGACCGCTGGCGTCGGCCTGCTGAACCCCGGCGAGATAGCCGCCTTCGGCCTCGAATTGTCGGCGGCCAACGGCGTGCTCACGGTCGCCGGCTTCTTCGCGGGCATCCTGCTGTGGATAATCGTCTTCCCGGCGTCACTGCGCGCGGCCGGCGAGCGCGTCGACGCGCTCGGGAAGAGCGTCGCCTACGTCAGCGCGGCGGTGCTGGCGCTGTTCGGCCTCTCGTTCCTACGGACCGCGGTGGGCCTCTAGTCGCCCATCTCGGGGACTTCGGCCTCGAGCCACTCCTTGAACCACCGCACGCGCTTGCGGCGCTGGTAGGCGATTGACTCGGCGGTGTCGCTCTCGACGCGCTCGGCCGCCTCGTCGCTGCGCTCGAGGACGCGGCCGACCATCTCGGCGGCGTCGACGTGCGTGCGAGCCTCGTAACCCATCCGGAGCAGCATCAGCGCTGCGCCGTTCGCGCCGGCCTTGTCGAGCATGTCCGCTTCCACGAGACACCGGGCCTCGAGCGTGAGGTCCGTCAGGTCGCCCTGGTGGGAGTGCTGTTCGACGGCGCTGCACACCTGGTCGACGAACGACGGCGCGAACTCGCCGTGCGTCTCCAGATACTTGCGGGCGATACGGGCGCCCTCCGTCGCGTGTTTCTCCTGGTCGGCTTCGAGTTTCGCGATGTCGTGGAACAGTCCGGCAACCCGGACCACGTCGACGTCGGCACCCTCCTCGTCGGCGATGCGTTCGCCGATGTCGACGACGTTCAGGATGTGGTTGAACCGGTACTCCGCGGAGTGCCACGGGTACCAGCGCATCCGCCCGCCGTCGTCCTCGTTCTCCACGCTCGCCGCCAGGTAGTCGCGGACGAAGGCGGCCATCTCGTCGAACTGTGAGTCCGAGACGGGCGACTCCTTTATCTCGACGCCCACAGTCTCTCCTCCAGTTCGTGGCGTTCTGTCTCTGTCATTACCTGAACGAACGCTTGTTTCGCTCTTAGGCCTTTTGCAGGCCAGGTTGTTCAAGATGGCCACAGCGACCGCTCCGGCGGCCCAGAGTAAAACGCGCGCCAGAGTCGAGCAGGCCGCCTCGCAGCCCCGTTCGCCGCCTAGTAGCTCGCGACAGCGGCCTCACAGTCACGCATCGCGTCGAAGCGCTCCTCGTCGGGATTCTCGATGGCTACCGATTCGACCGCGACCCACCCGTCGTCGTACACCAACCCCTTCACCCAGTCGTCGGTGCCGAGAATCAGTTTCTCGGTGATGACCACGGGTTCGCGAGTGTCCGCCTCCACCGCCTCCTCGCGGTTCACGGGGACGACCAGTGAGAACGCGTCGGCGTGGTTGAGCCCCGCCACTTCGGCCTCCCGGAGCGGTCGATTCGGAAGCGAGTCGACTGTCCCGTCCATACCAGAGAGAGGGCGTGAGGACGGTTATGTCGTTCGTTTCACGCGTGCACGCCCCTTGTTTTATTCACGTAGTAATAATCCACACAAAGCATATATACGGACGTGCGTTTGCTCCTACACGAGATGGTCGAATGCAAGAACTGTGGGGCGTTCGTGACGAAGGATTACGCCCGCGTATTCACCCCGCCGGGTGTGGAACGACCCCGCGTCTGCCCTGACTGTCCCGACATGGTCCGCGACGGGAACGACGTCCGCGAGGCTCGCGCCACCCGTTCGTGAGGCCAAAGAAACAGAGAGTCGCGCCTACAGGCGCGTGACGTTCGTCGCCCTGGGCCCCTTCTCCGCGTCCTCCATGTCGAACTCGACTTCCTGACCCTCCTCGAGGTCCGGGCCGCCGACGTCCTCCATGTGGAAGAACACGTCGTCGTCCGTTTCGTCGGTCTCGATGAAGCCGTAACCCTTCTGATCGTTGAAGAAGTCGACCGTGCCGGTTGCCATTGTCTGGAACTCCACCGGAAGAATCGGTCCCATTTCACTTAGTTGCTCGGGCCACGTCACGGGTCGGTACTACCCGAAACACCACCCCAGACCGTCTGTCAGGCAGGAACAGCCGCCGAGTCGGGCGGGACCGGCGCTAATCGTCCGCGACCGCCGGACACGAGCGCACGTCGACGCCGGAGATCTCGAAGCGCGCGCCGCCGGCCTCGCTCTCGGTGACCTCGACCGTCCAGCCGTGCGCGTCGACGATCTCCGCGACGATGGCGAGGCCGAAGCCGGTGCCGTCCTCGCTGGTCGTGTGCCCGCGCTCGAAGACCCTCTCGCGGTCGTCCGCGGGGATTCCGGGGCCGTCGTCTTCGACGTAAAAGCCGTTGCAGTCGTCGAGGGCGCCGACCCGGACCGTCACCGACTCGCCGGCGTGGTCGATGGCGTTGCGGAGGAGGTTCTCGAGCACCTGCTGGAGGCGCGCCCCGTCGGCCTGGACCGACCCATCCTCGACGACGTCGAGGGTGGCCCCGGGGGTCGCGACCCGGCCCCAGCACTGGGTGACCAGTTCGGTGAGGTCGACGGTCTCCCGGTCGGTGACTAGCTGGCCCTGCCGGGCGAGGGTCAGCGTGTCGTTGATGAGCGTCGCCATCCGGTCCAGGGCGTCGTCGATCGCGTCGAGCTGTTCGCTGTCGTGTTGCTCCCTGACGAGCTGGAGGCGGCCCTCGGCAACGTTGAGCGGCGTGCGGAGGTCGTGGCTGACGATGGTGGCGAACTCCTCGAGGCGGTCGTTCTGTCGCTCCAGGGCCCGCGTGCGCTCCCGAAGCTCCCGCTCGCGTTCGAGACGCGTCAACGCCTCTCGTGCGTGGTCCACGAGCAACTCCGTGAGGTCACGGTCGGCCTCGTCGAACGCGCCCGTGTCTCGGGAGACCGCCTGGAACGTCCCGCGGTCGGCTATCGGCACGGTCAGCGCCGAGCGGTACTCGGGGTCGGCCGGCGTGATGTCGTACTCGCGGAGGTCGTCGACGAGGATGGTCTCCTGTCGGTGGTGCGAGCGGGTCGCGAACGTGTCCTCGTCGAGGGACGTCCGCTCGAAGTAGCCCTCCGTCTCGAGGTCCAGCGTCCACGCCCGCTGGACGAGCGCGTCGTCCTCGACGACGTCCACCGCGACCAGGTCGAAGTCGAGGATGCCCTCCGCGGCGTCGAGCAGTATCTCGTACACCGCCGCCTCGCTGTCGGCTGCCTCCAGGTCGCTGGCTGCGTCGTGGAGCGCGGCCAGCGCGCGCCCGTGTTCCCCCCGCTCGGTGGCGTCTCGGACCGTACAGACGAGCGTTCCGCGGTCGGTCGTCGCCAGCGTGTGGTCCTCGACGAACGTCGTGCCGTCCGCGCGGCGGCCGGTCGTCTTCCCGTGCCAGTTCCCCTCTTCGTACAGGGTCGGCAGCACCTCCTCGCGGACGACTGCCACGTCCTCCTCTGGGTAGAGAAACGACCAGTGCTCCCCAATCAGCTCCTCTGGGTCGTAGCCGTAGAGGTCCGCGTAGGCCTGGTTCACGTAGACGAACCGCTCGTCTTCGTCGAGGATACTGATTCCCTCCTCGGCCGCCTCCATCGCGTTCAGTTGGCGCTTGCGGTGGGTCTCCACACGGGCTGTCTCGACGTAGTTCAGCACGCGGTTGGCCAGCACTGTGTACTGGTCCGTCCCCCGTTCCTTCTGGAGGTAGTCCGTCGCGCCCGCCGAGAACGCATCGCTCGCGACGGCCTCCGAACCCTTCCCGGTGAACAGGATGAACGGCAGGTTCGGGTCGTCCGCCCGGACCACCTCGAGGAACTCCAGGCCGTTCATCCTCGGCATGTCGTAATCCGAGACGACGCAGTCGACGCCGCCATCGGCGAGCCGGTCGAGCCCATCGCTCGCTGCCGTATGACCACCTCGATGCGGTCGTCCTGCCGCTCGAGGAACTCGGCCGCCACCTCTGCGAGCCCGGGTTCGTCGTCGACGTGGAGGACGCGGATCGAGTCGTCCATTGTCGGCCCGTCACGGTCCCGCACTATCAGTGTTTGTACGGTAGTCGTGCGGTCGTTGTCACGTTCTGACCACAACCTCTCCGTCGACGCGCGACGACTGGGGCACCGAGCGCGTTCGGGCCGGAACGGACACCGGGGCTTTTCAGCCGCGAGAGCGAACGAACTGTCATGAACTGGACGCGTGCGTTCCTGCTGTCCGTGGTCCTGGTCCTGTTGGCACTGTCGGTGTTCCTCGTGCTCCCCTTCCTCAACTACTTCCTGCTGTCCGTGTTCCTGGGGTTCGTCCTGATGCCGGCACAGAAACGCCTCGAGACGGTGATGAAGCCGGGGTTCGCGGCGGCCACCATCGTGCTCCTGGCGAGCGTCACCATCATCCTTCCGCTGCTGTACGTGCTCAGAGTGGTGCTCGTCGAGGGGACCACGCTCCTCGAGCGCATCCAGGCCGGAGAACTCGACATCGCCGGCGTGGAACAATCCCTCGCGCGACTGACCGGGGAGCCCGTCGACCTCGCGGGGACGCTGCGGGCGGCCGCCTCCGACATCGGCCCGAGCGCCTTCGACAGCATCCTCGGTCTCGTAGGGACTGTCACGCACACGGTCATCGGCATCGGACTGGCGCTGTTCCTCCTCTTCTACTTCCTCAGGGACGCCGACACCTTCCAGCAGTGGCTCCGCGACCGACTCCCCCTCCCCGACCACGTCCAGGACGAACTCCACGGAGAGTTCCGAAACATCCTGTGGGCGGTCCTCCTCGGCCACGTCCTCGTCGCCGCCATCCAGGGCGGCATCGCGGGAATCGGCCTCGTCCTCACGGGCATCCCGAACGCCTTCTTCTGGACGGCCGTGATGGTCGTGCTCTCGCTGCTCCCCATCGTCGGCTCGTTCCTCGTCTGGGGGCCGGCGTCGGCCTACCTCTTCCTCGTCAACGAACCGGTCGCCGCCCTCGCGCTGTTCGTCTACGGCACCATCGTCGTCGGCATCTCCGACGACTACCTCCGCCCCATCGTCGTCGACCACTACGCCCAGCTCAACCCCAGCATCATCATCATCGGCGTGCTCGGCGGCATCTACGTCATCGGCTTCATGGGCATCTTCTTCGGCCCCATCGTCATCGGGTCGCTGAAAGCCGCCCTCGACGTATTCCACCAGGAGCACGGCGCGTCGCTGTGAGCGTCACAAATGAGAGCGACGCAGAGGTATGAACCAGGGCTCAGGTCTCGAACTCCCGGACCCGTGACCCCATCGCCGAGAACAGCGCGATGCCGATGATGACGGCGTAGAACACCGCGATGGCCCCCACGACGACGATCCCCGGCGTCCCGAGTATCGACGCACTCTGTCGCCAGCCCTGGCCCGACTCGAAGACGGTGATCCGCATCACCCACGAGACCAGGAGGATCAACAGCAGGTAGAGGTAGGTCCGACGGAGCCGGTGAGCCAGGGCCCGGCGGAAGGACATAGAGAACGTCGGTGTGCGGAGTTGCTCGGCGAGTTCCCTCCGCCACTCCCTCGACGGCGTCTCGGAGGGGTCGTACTGTTCGGCGATCACGTCCGTCTGAATCGTCCGCACCCGGTCCCGCCAGACGTCGTACTCCCGGTACCGGTTGGCTTCCATGACGAGGAACGCCGCGACGGCGAACACGCCGATGAGGAGGACGTAGTGGGGGTTGTCCGAACTCGAGAACGCCCACGTCAGAATCGCGGCGACGACCACGACGGCCCAGTTCGTCGTCTGGTCCAGCCGTGACCGCCAGGCCGTCGTCCGTTCGACCTCACCCCGGTAGAACTGTGGCGTGATGTCGTCGACGCGGGAAACCCCCTCCTGTGCGTCGGTCGACTCCTCGGAGCCGCGCCCATACCGTGCCGGTGAACCGTCCTCTGACATGCACGACTGGGTAGTGGAGCCACCGCAAAAGGTAGCAGGTTGCTACCCGATTCAGTCGGGCCCTGAAGGTCGATGGGGCGCCGTACGGGCGGTCTGGCGGCGGTGTGGCGACCACTCGAGTGACAACACGTTTGACTTATTCGCGCAGACCAATTATCCATGGGGCGACATTTCGGGAGGGTGCCGCGGCGGACGGTGCTGGCGGCCCTCGGGGCGGGGCTGGGCCTGTCGCGGGGCGGTGGCAGTAGAACGGCGGTTGCCGCGATCGCGCGTGGCCGGCGGTCGGCGGCCCCCGACGAGACAGTCGTCATCAGGCACGACCTCGTCCACTTGGGCGACGGCAACTATTCGGGGTCAGCGAACTCCCGCTTCCAGGCCTCGGGACGACGAACGCGCTTCGAGACATCGTTCAAGCTGACCGCCGCGCAGGCGGACGCCGACGCCGCGGGCCTCGCGTTCATGGCACGCGGCGTCGAGAAGCCCAACGAGGTGTTCGTCAACGGCGTCGAGGTCGGCACCACCCCGACGTCGCCGGCCGACGGGACCGCGAACCGGGAACAGATCTCTGTCGCACAAGTTCCGTCCCAGATTGCTGGGACCCGCGCCGCGTATCACCGCGGAATGGAGGATTCGTGCCGTTTTGACTATAGTCCCGGGCGGATTCGAACCGCCGTCCTGGGCTGACTTCCCGGCGCGCGAACCCGCACCGGTCCAAAGGCCCAGATGATTGGCCAGCTACACCACGGGACTTCTCGTTTTATCCAAATCGCCGCGGGGTTCGTAAACGCCCAACGTTTACTCACCACGACGGGTCTCCATCAGTCGGTAGCGGACTGGCACACAATAAGATTGCTCTTCAGGGTTTGTCGACGGGGAGGGCAAGGTCGCCATCCTCGATGCGGCGGTGACAGGGCCGACACAGACAGACCACGTTGTCCAGCCGGTGGGCCTCTTCGGGGTCCTCGAACTCCCGGACAGGTTCGATGTGGTGGACGTCCGGGTTACGGCCGAGTTCTGCGACTCCGGCACCACAGTTCTGGCACTCGTAGTCGTCACGTTCCAGCGCCATCCGGCGAACCTCCCACCACGCGGGGCCGTACGGGATCGTTCCACCCTCCCACTGGTGGTGGTCCGCCCCGGCGACGTTCTCGGACAACCACTCCCCGTAACACTCGAGGTCACAGAACGCACCGTACGACGCGGACTCAACCCGCGATGGATGCCGCGCCAGTGTCGACCCACAGTGTTCGCAGGCCACCTCGACCTTCGTCTCCGGGGAGCCATCCTCGGGGAGCAGGCCGTCCGCGTTGGCCACGCACTCGGAGCAGTAGACACCGTTCTTGTTCGACGGGTAGTACTCGAAGGCATTCCCGCAGAGTCGACACTCCGCTCGCTCTGTTGCGTCAGCGTAGTTGCCGTTCTTTCTGCCGCTCTCCGAGTAGCAGCCCTCACAGTACGTCCGGCGTGCCTTCGGGTCGTAGAACTCGACGCCGCAGTCGTCGCACGTGCGGTTGGGAAGAGGGTCGGCGTGGACTTTGGTGTGGTGCTGGCGCATTCCTTGCTCGGTGGCGAGCGTCTTGCCACACGTCGGGCAGTCCATAGTGGGGGATAGACGGCCAACGGGGAAAACACCCACTCAGACGGAGTGAACGTGGAACGAGCAGCGGTCAGTCGTCGGCCTCGACGCGCTCCTCGACGAGCAGTTCGCACGCGTCCTCGTCGGCGTCGAAGCAGTCCGGGCACTGCGGTTCGCGGTCGATGATCATGTCGAGGCGGTCGGCGACCGTCTCGTCGATGACCGGCTCGAGCTGGCGGGCCTCCGCCCGGAAGTCATCGACGTCAAGGACGTTCGCGAGGAAGCGCTCGAGGATGCAGTACGTCTGGAGCGCCTCGCGGGCGAGCGCCTCGCCGTCGTCGGTGACGCTCGCGCCCTTGTACTTCTCGTGGGTGACGAGGCCGCGCTCTTCGAGTTTGCCGATCATCTCGTTGACGCTCGCGGGGCTGACGCCGAGGCGGTCGGCGAGTTCGCCGGTTGCCGCCGGCCCGTCGTGGAGCTGTTCGACGAGGAAGATCGTCTTGAGGTACTGGTCTGCCGTGTTCATGCGCGGTCCTCCATCAGTTTCGCGACCGCTTCGACGCCGCCAGCCTCCGCCTCGCGGATAGCGCGTAGCGTCTCGAGGAGCTCCGTGCGGTCCACGCCGAACTCGGCGTCGCTCGCCTCGACCGCGTCGAGGAGGTCGTCGTAGAACTTGTAGGCGGTCTCCTCGCCGTGTAGCTGGTCGTACAGCACGCCGTCGAAGTCCTCCGGGCCGGTCTTCCCGTAGCTCTGGGCGACGAGGTCCTTCACGTCCTCGAAGGGGATGCTCTCGGCGTTCAACTCCTCGATGAGCGACTCCAGCAGCCGGCGGTGTTCGGCGGACTCCTCGCTGGCGTGGGAGAGCAGGTCCTCGATGTCGTCGTCGCGCTCGTCGGCGGGCAGCGTCTGGTAGTGGCGGTGTGCGCGGGCTTCGACGACCTCCTCGAGGACGACACCGATCTGGAGGAGGCGCGCGAGCTGCTGGTCGGAGTCCACGCGCGCGGCGACGGAGCTCACAGCGAGTCCCCCGTCGACGCGTCTGGGGTCCGGTGTACGGCTGCGGGTGGCCTCCCGCGGGACACCTCGCGAGCGATACCTCTCATGTTGTTCGGTAGTCGGGGAGAGCGCGACTTAAGCGGTTCCCTCCGGGGAGGGTTACCGGAGCAGTTCGTGGATGCGCGCTTCGAGGTCCTCGCGGAGCTCGTCGACCTCGACCTCCTCGAGGACGGGGACGAAGAAGCCCTCGACGAGCATGTTGGTGGCGGCCTGCTCGGGGACGCCGCGGTTCTGCATGTAGAAGAGGTCCTCCTGGTCGATCTGGCCGACCGTCGCGGAGTGGGAGGCCTCGGTGTCGTGGTTGTTGATGATGAGCTTCGGGGAGGCGTCGGCCTCGCTCTCGTCGCTCAGCATCAGCGTGTTCTCGCGCTGGTAGGAGCTCGTGTCCCACGCGTCAGGGCCGACGTCCTGGACGCCCTCGTAGACGGAGCGGGCGTGGTCGTCGATGACGCCGCGGGTGACGAGGTCCGCAGTCGTGTGCTCGGCGCGGTGCCAGACCTTCGCGTCGAGGTCGAAGTGCTGGTCGTCGTGGCCGAAGAACGCGCCGACGATCTTCGTCTCGCTGGAGTCGCCGTTGAGCTCCGTGGAGACGCTCGTCTTCGTCAGCCGGGAGCCGAGGTTGCCCTCGATCCAGTTCACCGTGCTGTAGGTCCCGGCGTCGCCGCGCTTGTTGGTGTAGTTGTACGTCTGCTGGTCGAAGTCCTGCAGGCTCCCGTACTGGACGTAGGAGTTCTCGCCCGCGTCGACCTCGACGATGCCGCTGTAGTAGCGCTCACCGTCGACCTCCTCGCCGGTGTCCTGGCGCTCCAGGATGGTCACCGAGGAGTTCTTCTCCGTGACGACGAGCGTGTAGTTGAACAGCGAGCGGGAGTTCATCGACGTCCGAATCTTGACGTCCTCGGCGTCGACGTTCTGGGGGACGTAGATGACCGTCCCGGTCGTGAACAGCGCCGTGGAGAGCGCGTTCAGGCGGTTCTGCTGGGGGTCGACGACGCTGCCGAATTTCTCCTCGACGAGTTCGGCGAGGTCGTCGTCCTGGAGCGCGTCGTGGAACGACTCGACGCGGGCGTCCTCGGGACCGACCTGGTCTTTGTCCTCGGTCTGGGTGAGCGGGTCGACGAGAGCCTCGAAGTCGAGGTCCTCGAGGTTCGTCCACTTCCGACCGGGCGTCTGGATGACGTTCGGGTAGTCGAGGTCGTCGAGCGCGTCGAGGGCGTCCAGGCGGGTCTGAAGGAGCCACTCGGGCTCGTCGCGCTCGGCGGCGAGCTGACGGACCGTCTCTTCGGAGATGTCCTTGTGAATCTGCGTGCTCATGTTATCCGAGACTCCCCTCCATCTCGAGTTCGATGAGGCGGTTGAGCTCGACCGCGTACTCGATGGGCAGTTCCTCCGTGATGGGCTCGATGAAGCCCGCGACGATCATCTGCTTGGCGTCGTCGTCGTCGAGACCGCGGGACTGGAGGTAGAAGACGTCCTCGTCCCCGATCTTGCCGACGGTCGCCTCGTGGGCGACGTCCACCTTCGACTCGTTGATCTCCATGTACGGCATGGTGTCGCTGGTGGACTCGTTGTCGAACATCAGCGCGTCGCACTCCACGGACGTCGAGGAATTCTCCGCGCCGTCCGCGATGTGGACGAGGCCGCGGTAGTTCGTGCGGCCGCCGTCCTTCGCGATGGACTTCGACTCGATGGTGGACTTCGTGTCCGGTGCGTTGTGGTAGACCTTCGCGCCGGTGTCGATGTCCTGGCCCTCGCCCGCGAACGCGATGGTGATGTGGTTGTCCGTCGCGCCGCGGCCCTTCAGGATGGTGCTCGGGTAGAGCATGGTCGCCTTCGAACCCATGCTACCGGAGACCCACTCCATCGTGGCGTTCTCCTCGGCGATGGCGCGCTTCGTGTTGAGGTTGAACGTGTTCTTCGACCAGTTCTGGACGGTTGAGTACTGCACGTGGGCGTTCTCCTTGACGAACACCTCGACGCCGCCGGAGTGGAGGTTGTGGGTGCCGTACTTCGGCGCGGAACAGCCCTCGATGTAGTGGACCTCGCTGCCGGGTTCGGCGATGATGAGCGTGTGCTCGAACTGGCCCATGCCCTCCGAGTTCATCCGGAAGTACGCCTGCACGGGCATGTTCACCGTCACGTCCTCGGGGACGTAGACGAAGCTCCCGCCGGACCAGACGGCGCCGTGGAGCGCCGCGAACTTGTTGTCGCTCGGCGGCACGCACTTCGTCATGAAGTGCTCCTTGACGATCTCCGGGTACTCCCGGACGGCCTCGTCCATGTTGCAGAAGACGACGCCCTTCTCCTCCCAGCGCTCCTGCATGTTCTGGTAGACGACTTCGGACTCGTACTGGGCACCGACGCCGGAGAGCGCCTCGCGCTCGGCCTCGGGGATACCCAGCTGTTCGAAGGTGTCCCGGATCTCCTCGGGGAGCTCCTCCCAGTCGTCTACGCCGGCGCGCTTGTCGACGTCGGGGCGGATGTACGGAACGATCTCCTCGATGTCGAGTTCGGAGAGGTCGGGCTGTCCCGGCCAGTCCGTCGGCATCGGCATCTTCTGGTACTGTTTGAGCGCGCGCAGACGGCGCTCGAGCATCCAGTCCGGCTCGTCCTTGTCGTCGGAGATGAGCCGGATGGTCTCCTCGTTGAGGCCCTTCTCGGACTTGAAGGCGGAACTCTCCTCCTTCTTGAACTCGAATCGGGCCTCGGTGTCTGTCTCTTCGAGGTGGTCTTGGTCTGAACTCATGATTGTGTTAGGCCGTACCGTAGACCTGGTCGCGGACCCAGTCGTAGCCCTCGTCCTCTAGCCGCTCGGCGAGCTCCGCGTCGCCCTCCATGGCGATCTTGCCGTCCAGCATGATGTGGACGCGGTCGGGCTCGACGTAGTCGAGGATGCGCTGGTAGTGGGTGATCTGGAGGATGCCGGCGTCCTGCTCGTCGCGCAGTGCGTTGATGCCGGCGCCGACGTCCTGGAGCCGGTCGATGTCGAGCCCGGAGTCGATCTCGTCGAGCACGGCGATGCTCGGCTCGAGGACTGCAGCCTGCAGAACCTCGTTCTGCTTCTTCTCGCCGCCGGAGAAGCCGGCGTTGAGGTAGCGCGTGGCGAACGACTCGTCCATGTCCAGCAGCTCCATCTTCTCGGAGAGGAGCTCCTGGAAGTCGGCGACGCTGACTTCGCCCTCGTCGGCGGGGCCCTCCATCGGGGAGGTCTCGTAGCCCTCCTCGTCTTCGTCGGCTTCCTCGTCCTCGCCGAAGAGGAGGTCGTCTCGCTCCTCGAGTTTCGCGTTCAGCGCGGTGCGGAGGAAGTTGACGAGCGTGACGCCCTCGATTTCGGCGGGGTACTGGAAGCCGAGGTAGATGCCGAGCGCGGCGCGCTCGTTCGGCTCCAGTTCGAGGAGATTCCACGTTCGCTTGTCCTCGGGGATCTCGACGTCTCCGAAGTCGCCCTCCTCGAGGTGGAGCAGCACTTCCCCCTCGGTGACGTCGTAGGCCGGGTGGCCGGCGACGATCTTCGACGTGGTCGACTTCCCGGAGCCGTTCGGGCCCATCAGGGCGTGGATTTCGCCCGACGGGACCTCGAGGTCGACCCCGTTGAGGATCTGCTCCCCGCCGTCCTCTGCCACTTCCGCGTGTACGTTTTTGAGTTCTAGCGTAGCCATCGATTAGGTCATCCTAGACAAGGCGCGAGCGCCCTATAACGGTTACGCATTTTCGGCAACTCCTTTTGGAAACGAAAACAGGAGTTTTCGATTAGCGAAGAATTGGCACGGTTCGGGGACAACTGACGGCCCGGCGTTCAGGTGAAACTGCCGAGTCCGGTCTGGGTCTGTCCCGTCTTGACTTCCTCCCAGGAGACGTCCAGCGCCTGGAGGATGCGCTCGATGGGGCCCTTCAGCGTCTTGTCGAGCATCACGTCGTAGTCCACCTCGAACTCGTCGGGAATCTGGTCGGCGTACTCGTAGCAGATGACGTCGTGGTCGGTCTTGAACTCGACGTAGAGCGGGTCCTCGTTCATCTTCGGACGCTCGTCCTCCACGCGGCGGAAGAACTCGGGGTGAACCTTCGCGAGGTAGAGGCGCTTGGGTTTCGACCCGCGGTCGAAGTTCGTCCCCAGCAGGAGGTTCGCGTACTTCGCGCCCCGGACCTGCGCGGTGTCCGTGTCGTAGTTGTCGAGGCGCTTGCCGATGCCGCCCGGGATGCCGATGTCGTCGAGGTCGACCTTCCCCTCGCGGAAGTCCTGGATGACGTCGTGGACGTACTCTTCGACGCCGTCGACGTCGCCCTCCACGACGACCAGTTCGATGACGCGCTTCTGGACCTCCTTAGTGATTGGCGCGATGTCCGAGCGCTTGTACTCGAAGCCAGTGATGTCGATGTCGTCGACGTCTTTGCCCTCCTTCCAGACGATGTGGCCGGCGTAGCGCTTCTTCGTCCCCGCCTGGAAGAACCGCCGGTAGAGCTTCTCGAACTCGATCTGGAAGCGGTGCTCGTCGGCGTTCAGTTGCTCGGCGGCGAACTCGTCGTAGGCGCCGTTGATGTGGTCCTCGATGTCGAAGGACGTCTCGATGGCTTCCGCCTTCGAGAGCTCGCTGCCGAGTTCGAGCATCACGCTGTCGGTGTCGCCGTAGGCCACCTCGTAGCCGAAGTCGTTGGCGGCGTCCTCCGTGAACGAGATGACCTCCCGGTTCGTCGACGTGACGCCCGCGCTCATCTCCCGGTCGTAGAGGCGGAAGCGGTCCCAGCCGAAGACGCCGTAGAGGCTGTTCATGATGACCTTCACGGCGGCCTGCTGGCGGTCGTAGCGGGCGTACGGCTCGGAGTCCGGGTCGTGGTCGTCGCGGAGCCCCTTCTTCTCGTCGCGCTCGGTGAGCAGTTCGTCGACCATCTCCCGGATGATGCCGTCGGGCTCCTTCCGGAAGTGGACGCCAGTCGGTGTCTGGTAGGTCTCCCCGTCGAACGTCTCGGGGTTGACCTTCGTCTCCGGCGAGGCGTTGATGGTCACCATCGACATCGGGTAGAGGCTCTTCAGGTCGAGCACGGAGACGTTCTCCTTCACCCCGGTGATGGGGTCGAAGACGGCACCGCCTTCGAACTCCTCGGCCTCCTGTTGTCCTTTCGAAGGGAGGACGAACTCGCCGAACGCCTTGTGGAGGACGTACATGTCGACCGCGTCGCCGGGGGTCGTCGCGTCCTCGAGTTTACAGCCCACCAGTTTGCGGGCCTCGTCCCAGAACGCCACGATGGACTGCTTGCGGTCGATCTCCACGCAGAGTTCGACGTCCCGGAGGTTGTACTCAAGGAGGCGCTCGGGGTCGTCCTCCCAGAGGTCACCGATGTCGCCCGCGTAGCGCTCCTTCCCGACGTCGAGTTCCTGTTCGCCGACTGCGTCGAGGCGGTAGGAGTCGAGTTCCGAGCGTTTCGTGCGCTGGTAGGCGTACAGCAGGTCGAAGACGACGCGCCCCTTCACGTTCGGCCCGCCCCAGCCGGAGGTCCACACCTCCTCTACGCGGGAGAGGCGGTCGGACTCCATCCCGAGCACGTCGAGGCGGTCGACGAGATACGGCATGTCGAAGTCGTCGAAATTCCAGCCGGTGAGCACGTCCGGGTCCGTCTCGACGATGTAGTCCATGAACGCCTCGTGCATCGCCTCCTCCGTCTCGAAGACGCGCACGTCCGCCTCGGCGTCCTCGTCGAGCAGGTCGTGGCCCGCGAGGTCCGTCGGCGAGTCGGTGGTTGCGTCGGGCGCCTCGTACAGCCAGACGATGTACTCGTCACGGAAGGAGTCGTGGCTGGCGAGACAGACGACCGGTTCCTCGCCCTCCTCGGGGAAGCCGTGACGGTCGTCGACCTCGATGTCGAACGTGTTGACGCGGAGATTCGCGTCGACGTCGCAGGCCGCGATCTCGTCGTGGTGGACGTAGAGCGCGCCGTCGTCGGCGCGGCGCGCAGGGACGCGGACGCCACTCGTGATGTCCTTGTCGATGAGCAGGCGGTTCGGGAAGAGGATGTCAGCCTCGTAGTGGTCGAAGCGGTCGCGGATGTTCCCGACGTCCCGCGGCGTCCGGCCGAAGATCTTCGTGAGTTCCTCGCCCCGAATCGACTCGTAGCCGTCCTCGGAGCCGGTGATGGTGTCGTCGGTCAGGTCGTCCTCCGCCAGGTTCGTGGTCGGCGCGTAGAAGTACGGTCGGAAGCCGTGGACGCGAACGTGCTCGGCCTCGTCGTCGGCGGTGCGGCCGAACACGTGGACGACCGGCCGCTCTCGGTCGCCGCTCCCCTCGACGGTGTAGTCGACCTGTGTCACCATCAGTTCGACGTCGCCGTCGGCGTCCGGGAGCGCGTCGGCCTCCGCGTTGACTATCTCGGTCACGACCGGGTCGGCGTCGCCGGCGACCACCTCGGCCTCGGCGCGCACGACGTCTTCGTCGGGCGACTCCTCGCCCGACTCCCCGCCCTCGTGCATGAACTGGGAGAGGTCCGTGTTGCTCATTGCTGGGTCATTCGACTGTCCACCCTAAAAACTCGCCCTTCCGCCCGGCGAAATCGGTCGGTGGGGGAAGGCTTATACCATGTTACACCTTACCAAAGTTCGAGGTGACAGACGTGACTGACCACGCAGCGGGCGACGCGAACCGCCAGAACGAAGTCCCACAGCTGCCCGAGGGCACGGATGCCCGAGACGACGTGGAGTCCTACGACACAGAGGACGGCGTCGTATTCTACGACGCGCAGAATCCGCTCGCGTGGCTCAAAGCAACGGACGTTGTGTCGCTCGGCGACACACTCTGAGAGGCAACGCTTTTCCACCGCCGCCCCCGATTTTCGGCCGTGTTAGACGACCTGTTCGGGAACGAGGAGTCCGAGGCCGAGCGCGAGCTCGCGCCCTCCGTCGACATCCCGGACGAATCAGACGCAGACCCGCAACTCCAGCGGCAGTTCTGGCTGCTCGTCGTCGTCTTCAACGTCGCGCTGATGGCCGGCAGCGTCGGCGCGATGCTCGCCGTCTTCCGCAGCCAGTGGGACACCGGCGGGAGTCTCGTCGCTGCGAGCGTGATTCTGACCGCCTACGGTTACTACAAGTACCGCGCCTACGCCGGCGAGGAGTGACCGCACCGACGTCGACCGGGCGAACGCAAACCCTAACGCGGCGCAACTGCTTGTTCGACCCATGCGAACGGTCCGCGACGACGACGGGTCGCTGTACGTCCTCCTCAAGGAGAGCGGCGACAGCAGCCTCGTCCGCGACCCGGAGACCGGCGAACGCCGCCACCTGCCGAACGACGACCTCGAACCCGCGGGCGGCGAATCACCACTCGACGCGCTCGCCACCGCCGTCCCGGAGGAGTCCCGCCAGGTCGTCCGCGCCTGCCACGCCGACTGGCACCTCGGTCTGCTCGTCGACCTCGCGGACCGCGGCCCGCTGGCCGCCCGCGAGATGCTCGCGGCCTACGACGTTTGCGAGAGCGACATGGTCGGTGGCCTGACGGAGTTCCGTGCCGCTGGGCTCGTCGAGGAGACGATGGTTGCGGGCGAACGCGGCTACGCGCTCACGGCGGCTGGCGAGCGCGGCATCGAGGCCCTCCGCGAGTAGTCGAAGCGACCGAGAATCAGTCCGCGGGCAGTCCGGCCTCGTCGCGCACCACGCGCGAGCGGTTCGACGTGGCGTCCTTCTCGACGCGGACCACGTCGTCGGCGGCGTCCACGAGCTCCTCGTCGTGGCTCACGACGACGATCTGTTCGACGCCGAGGCGGCGCATCGACTCCACGAGCTCCACGAGTTGGGAGACGTGCCCGGAGTCGAGGAAGACGGTCGGTTCGTCGAGGATGAGCGGCGGCAGCGGCGCCTCGCCCTCGATGCCCTCCGCGAGCAACCGGTAGATGGCACACCGCAGGCTGAGGTTGAACAGCGCGCGCTCCCCGCCGGAGAGCTGGTCGGGTTCGAGCGCCTCGCCGTCCTTCTGGTACACCGTCAGCTCGTAATCCCCGGAGAGTTCGATGCGCGCGTAGGAGTCGTTCTGGTAGACGAGTTCGAACGTCTCGTTGAGGAGGCGCTCGAGCTTCGTCACGTTCTGCTGGCGGAGCTCCGCGCGCAGGTCGCCGTACATCGACTCCAGTTCCGACACCTCGTCGTGGATGGCCTCCAGTTCCGCGTGCCGCTCGGCGACGGCCTCGCGCTGCTCGCGGAGCGCCTCCAGTTCCTTGATGGCGTTCTCAGCGGCGCCGATGCGGCCCTGCAGGTCGTCGCGCTCCTCGTACAGTTTCTCGAGTCTCGGTTCCACCTTTTCGAGGTAGTCCGCGGCGCGCTCCCTGTCGGCCTTCGCCTGCTCGATGCGGTCCTCGTCGAACTCGCTCTCCAGCGTGCGCTTGCGTTCCCGGAGATCCTCGAGGCGCTCCCGGCGCTCCTCGTTGCGGTCGGCCAGGTCCGCGCGCTTCTCCGCGAGACGCTCTGCCTCGGTCCGGTGGTCGTCGGCGTCGTCGAGCACGTCCGCCAGGTCGCCGAGGCGCTCGACGCGTTCCTTCAGGCCGCTCTGCCGCGAGTTGAGGTCCGCGAGTTCCTCGCGCTTGGCGTCGGCCGCCTCCCGCTTCGCCTCGGCTTCCTCGCGGGCCGTCGCCGCCTCGTCGGCGAGTTCGTCGGCCTCCTCGCGGGCCTCCTCGGCGTCGGCGCGCGCCTCCTCGACCGCTTCCGTGCGGTCGTCGCGGCGTTCGACCGCGAGTTCGCGGTTCTGGTCGTGGTCGGCGACGTCGCCCTCGCGCTCGACGAGCGCCTCGGCGCGCTCGATGCGGGCCTGGACGTCCTCGACGTCCTCGTCGACGGACTCCAGTTGGGACTCCAGGTCCGTGACGCGCTCGCGGTACTCCTCGACGCCGTCGACGTGCGGGGACCCGTCGACGGGCTGCCCGCACTCGGGGCACTTCCCGGCGTCCAGTAGCTCCTCGGCCTCCGCGACGCGGTCCCGGGCTGACTGCAGGTCGCCGCTGACGTCCTCGCGGCGCTCCCGCAGGTCCTCGCGGTCGGCTTCGACGGAGTCGAGGTGGGTCTCGGCGTCGCCGAAGTCGGCTGGAGCCTCGTCGAACGCCGCTTTCGCGTCCTCGATGGCCGCGTCCAGTTCGGCGATTCGCTCCTCGGCCTCCTCGCGGGCTTCCTCGGCTTCCTCTGCCTCCGCTTCGAGTTCCGCGGCCTCCTCGCGGAGCGACTCCGCGCGCTCCTCCATGTCGTCGGCGCGCTCGGCGGCGTTCTCCGCCTCGGTCTGGAACTTCGACACGTCTGGTGCCACCTCGGATATCTGCTCGGTGACGGCCTCGCGCTCCGCGACGAGGTCCTCGCGTTTCGCTTCAACCGCGTCCGCATCGGCGTCCGCGAGGTCCGTCTCGGCGAGCAGTTCGGCCGCCTCGTCGTCCAGTTCGGCGGCGCGCTCGCGGTGGTCGGCCGCCTGCGCGGCGAGGTCTTCGCGCTCCGACTCGGTCTCTGCGATAGTCTCCCGGAGGTTCGAGATGGTGTCAGTGACGTCGTCGAGTTCCTCGCGCTTCTCCTCGAAGCGTTCGAGGACGTCCTCGGCGTCTTCGAGGGTCTCTCGTGCGCTGTCGCGCTGCTCCTCGAAGCGCTCGACGTCCCCGGTCACGTCCGCGAGTTCGGACTTCAGACTGGCGAGCTTCTCGTGGGGGTCTTCGTCCTCCTTGGCCTCGATCTGTGATTCGAGGCCGTCGAGTTTCCCCTCGACGTTGCTCTTGACGTCCTCGACGCCGAGTCGGGCGTCCCCGGCGCGCTGGCGGTAGTCCTCGAGTTTCCCGAGCTGGAGGAGGTCGTCGAGCATCGCCTGTCGGGTGCTCGCGGAGGCGTTGATGAGCTTGTTCACCTCGCCCTGGCGGACGTACGCGCAGTTGACGAACGCCTCCGCGTCCATCCGCAGGAGCCCGGTGACGTGGTCCTCCACGTCGGTCACGCCGTCGATGGTCCCAGACGGCGTCTCCAGGGTGCAGTCCGGCGTGGACGCGCGCTCGCCGGTGTTCCGGACGCGCCGATAGATGTGGTAGTCGTCGCCGGCGTGCGTGAACCAGAGGTCGATCTCGGCCTCCTCGGCGCCGATGGTGACGATCTCCTCGAGAGTCCTGTCGAGGGCCGTCGCGCCGTACAGCGCGAAGAAGCAGGCCTCCAGCAGGCTCGACTTCCCGCTGCCGTTGAGCCCGTGAATGACAGTGACGCCGGGGTCGAGGTGGACGTTCGCGTCCTCGTAGCACTTGAAGTTCCGCAGGGAGACGCGCGTGAACCTCACTGGAACTCCTCCATGGTCGTCGCCTGCGCCTGGTCGTCGGGCTCCTCGCCCGCGTTCGGGTCCTCCGGCGTCTCCGGGTCCGCTGTGTCGGCGGTCTCTCCAGCCGAGTCGTCGTCATCACCGTCCAGGACGGCCTCGACGCGCTGCCGGACGCGGTCGCGTACGTTCGACTCCGCCAGTTCTGGGTCCCGTACCGCGTCGTCGATGTCGAGGCCCGCCTCACTGAGTCCCATCTCGCGGACGCGCTCCCTGACCGCGTCGTCCGGGTCCGCGAACGACACTTCCACGTCTTCCGCCGTCTCGATCTCACGGCGGTCGTTGACCCGCGTGATGAGCGCGCCCCGCTCGTCGCCGAGGCGCTCGACCTCTGCTGGCGTCACTGTCTCGCCGTCGCCCTCCACAGTGACGACGACGACGGCGTCCTCGACGTCGTGCTCCCGGACTCGTTCGCGGACGTAGGCGGTGCCGTCCTCGGGGCCCAGGTCGAGGTCCACGAAGACGAAGTCGCGGGTGTCCAGGCCCTTCCGCGAGATGGTTACCTCGCCGTCCAGGTCGACGAGGTTGTAGCCGCGGGCGTCGCGCTCGCTGGCGCTGGCGCGCTCGGTGGACCCGCAGTAGGTCACCCAGGTGTCCCCGATCTGCTTGGTCCCGGGGTTGTGGTTGTCGCCGAGCAGCACCGCGTCGAAGTCGACGTTCGACTCCCGGAGCACCTCGTCGAGGTCCCAGTTGGCGTGGGCGAACGGCGTGAACAGGCCGTGGGAGACGAGTGCCGTGTTCTCCGCGTCATGCTCGTCGAACTGGTAGTCCAGGTCGGGGCGCCTGGACTCCGGGACGTAGTCCAGGCCGTAGAAGACAGTGTCGCCGACTCGTCGGCCGCTCTCGTCGAGGCGTTCGGCGAGCCCCAGCGTCTCGAAGAGGTCGAGCCACTGGGCGTCGCGGGTCCCCTCGTGGTTGCCGACGATGGCGAGAAACGGGATGTCGTTCTCGCGGAGCGGACGGAGGACGGAGATGGTGCCGAGGATGTCCCGGAGGCCGGGGCGCCGGTCGTGATAGAGGTCGCCCGCGTGGACGACCGCGTCGACGTCCGCCTCGACGGCGTCGTCGACGACTGACTGGAAGGCCTCGAGGAAGTCCTCGCGGCGCTCGGGGGAGTGGTACTGGCGGTAGCCCAGGTGGGTGTCCCCCGTGTGGATGACGCGAACCATTTGCTGTAGAGGTGTAGCGGTACGTCGGATAAAGCTTCGGCGCTTCGCTCGGTCTGGCGGTAGCGACGGGGCGCGGCGAAGCGGCTGCAGGAGAACGTCGGGAGAGGGTGTGGCGCCGCTCAGGCGAGCGTGTAGATGCGCTTGCGGGCGTCGGAGAAGGAGAAGCGGGACTCGACGACGTCCTGCTCCTCGAGGCGGGTGAGCGCGTACCGGACGGTGCGGGCGGGCAGCAGGGTCTCCTCGGCGAGCTGGCTCTGGGTGAGGGTGTCGTTGTACTCCAGGACCTTGGCGACCAGCTTCGCGCTGGGTGGCAGGTCTTCGAGGGCTTCGACCGTGTCGGCGTCGATTGTGGTGGCGCTCATACCCACCCATACTGAATGCACTTAGATAATGGTTTCGCTATTGAAAATGCATTGCAGTAATTTGTCCGTCGCACCACTACGACTACCTAAAGCCTCTCACTACGACCACCCGAAGCCTCTTATGAACCAGCGCCTTACCGACCCGTGATGACCGAGACCGTTGAGGACGCCGAGTTGCCCTACGAGGAGAGCGCCTCACAGCAGGAGAAGATCGAGGCACTCGAGGAGCGGCTCTCGGACCTCGAAGACGACAACGAGGAGATGCGAGACCGGCTCCTCGACGCCAACGCCGAGAACAACAAGTACCAGCAGAAACTCGAGCGACTCACCCACGAGAACAAGAAGCTCAAGCAGTCGCCGCTGTTCGTCGCCACCGTCCAGGAGCTCAACGACGAGGGCGTCGTGATCAAACAGCACGGCAACAACCAGGAGGCGCTCACCGAGGTCACCGACTCGCTCCGCGAGGAGCTCGAACCGGGCGCCCGCGTCGCGGTCAACAACTCGCTGTCCGTCGTCGAACGCCTCGACGACGAGGCCGACGTCCGCGCCCGCGTGATGGAGGTCGAGCAGTCCCCCGACGTCGGCTACGAGGACGTCGGCGGCCTCGACGAACAGCTCCGGGAGGTCCGCGAGACGGTCGAACTGCCGATGCGCGACCCCGAGCTGTTCGAGACGGTCGGCATCGACCCGCCGAGCGGCGTCCTGCTCCACGGCCCGCCCGGCACCGGGAAGACGCTGATGGCGAAGGCCGTCGCCGCCCAGACGGACGCGACGTTCATCAAGATGGCCGGCAGCGAGCTCGTCCACAAGTTCATCGGCGAGGGCGCGAAGCTCGTCCGCGACCTGTTCCAGGTCGCCCGCGACCACGAGCCGGCCGTCGTCTTCATCGACGAGATCGACGCCATCGCGTCGAAGCGCACGGACTCCAAGACGAGCGGCGACGCGGAGGTCCAGCGCACGATGATGCAGCTCCTCAGCGAGATGGACGGCTTCGACGAGCGCGGCGACATCCGCATCATCGCCGCCACCAACCGCTTCGACATGCTCGACCGCGCCATCCTCCGCCCGGGCCGCTTCGACCGCCTCATCGAGGTGCCGAACCCGGACGTCGAGGGCCGCGAGAAGATTTTCCGCATCCACACCCGCGAGATGAACGTCGCCGACGACGTCGACTTCGCGGCGCTCGCCGCGGACACCGACGACCTCTCGGGCGCGGACGTCAAGGCCATCTGCACGGAGGCCGGGATGTTCGCCATCCGCGACGACCGCCAGCAGATCACGATGGCGGACTTCCGGAACGCCCGCGACAAACTCGAGCAGGACACCGAGGCGACGACCGCCGAGCCGTCCCGGACGTACGCGTAACTCGCCCCAGCGGTCTCAGCTTCTCTCCGGTCTCTTCCGTCCTCCCAGCGCCGCCAAAACCGCCTCGACGGGGTGTCGCGGTCGACCCGCGTCGCCGCGGTCCCCTAACTGCGTCCGACAGGACGTGCCCGGCGCGACCACGGTGTCGCCGTCGCTCGCCCCGACCTTCTCCACGAGGTCGTCGGCGATGGCCTGCGAGAGGTCGTAATGTTCGGCTTCGTAGCCGAAGCTCCCGGCCATCCCGCAGCACGTCGAATCTACTGGGTCGACCGAGTAGCCAGCGCGTCGCAGCACGCCCACCGCGTGGTGGTCCGTCCCGATGGCCTTCTGGTTGCAGTGGCCGTGGTAGGCCAGGGACTCCTGGGACGCCCCGAAGTCGAGACGTTCGTCCGCGCGCTCGCGGTCGAGATACTCCATGACGCCCCGGGTGGCGCCCGCCACGGTGTCGACAGCCGCTCCGTCCAGGAGGTCGCTGTACTCGTCCTGCACCATCACGGCGTCTGCCGGTTCCACGAACACTGGCGTCCAGCCGTCCTCGATAGTGGGCGCGAGGGCGTCGACGTTCGCTCCGGCGCGGTCTTTCGCGCGGTCCAGGAAGCCCAGTGAGTACGCCGGACGTCCGGACGGTCGGGCGTCGGCAACGTCGACGCGGACGTCCGCGGCTTCCAGCACGCGCACCGCGGCTTTCCCGACCTCGGGGTGGGTGTACTCGGTGAACGTGTCGGGGACCAGCAGGACGCGGTCTGCGGGGTCGGCCGGTGGCCCGACGTCCCGGGCGTCGAACCAGTCGGTGAACGTCGTCCGCTGGAACGTCGGCAGGTCGCGCTCCGGCGCGATGCCGAGCGCCCGGTCGGCGACCCAGTCCGTGCCCGGGAGTGCCGTCGCCCAGTTCGAGAGTGGCGCGAACCGACTCCCCCACGCGGAGAGCCGGTGGACGTCGGCGAACAGGCGCTCGCGGAGACCGGAGCCCTCGCGCTCGTGGTACTGGTGTTTGGCCTCGGCCTTCAACTTCGCGAGGTCGACGCCCGTCGGGCAGTCGCTCGCACAGCCCTTGCAGCCGACGCAGAGGTCCAGCACCTCCTCCTGGAACCGCTCGGTGTACAGTTCGTCCTCCGGGAGGTCACCGGAGATGGCGGCCCGCAGGAGGTTCGCCCGCCCCCGGGTGGTCTCCATCTCGTCGCGGGACGCGCGGTACGTCGGGCACATCACGTCCGAGTCGGTCTGCCGGCACGTCCCGCAGCCGTTGCAGAGTTCGACGAGGTGAGCGAACCCGCCGTCGTCGTCGAAGTCGAGTTCGGTCTGCGGTTCGACGGACTGGTAGTCTTGGCCGTAGCGGAGTCGCTCGCGGACGTCCGCCGGTTCGCCCTCGCGGAGGCTTTCGGCGTCGGCCACGTCGCCTTTGTCGCGGTAGACGACCTTCCCCGGGTTCAGCAGCCACTGCGGGTCGAAGGCCGACTTGAGTTCCTTGAACGCGGCCCAGAGCGCCGGACCGTACATCTTCGGGTTGAACTCGGTGCGCGCGAGGCCGTCGCCGTGCTCGCCGGAGAACGCGCCGCCGTGGTCGAGCACGAGGTCGGTGACGACCTCGGTGATGGCGCGCATCGTCTCCACACTCTCGCCGTCCTTGAGATTCAGAATCGGGCGGACGTGGAGGGTCCCGGCCCCGGCGTGCGCGAAGTAGGCCGCCGAGGTGCCGTGGTCCTCGAGCACCGCCTGGAACTCCCGGACGTACTCTGCGAGTTCGGCGGGCGGGACGGAGGCGTCCTCGATGAACGGGTAGGGCTTGGGGTCGCCCTCAAGGCTCATCAGCAGCGGGATGGCGGCCTTCCGGAGTTTCCACAGGTCGGCCTGTCTGTCCGAGTCGAAGGCCTCCAGCGCGTCGAAGGCGGCGCCGTCGTCGACGAACTCGCGGGTGGCCGCGTCGACGGCGACCCGGAGGTCTGGCTGGACCTCCGAGTCGAACTCCACCATCAGCGCGGCCGTGCAGTCGTCGGGTATCGGCTCGGCGTAGGCGGCGTACTCCGCGGAGTCGGCGGCGAGGCGGAACACCTCGTCGTCCATCAGTTCGACGGCGCTCGGGTCGTGGTCGAGGGCGACCGGGACGGCCTCCATCGCGCTCACGAGGTCGGGGAAGCAGTAGAGCGCCACCGCCGTCTCGTCCGGGACGCTGACGAGGTCGAGTGTCGCCTCCACGACGACGCCGAGCGTCCCCTCGGCGCCGACGAGGAGTTTCGCGAGGTTGATTGCGCGCTCGCCGTCGTCGGTCTCGTAGACGACCTTCTGGAGGTTGTAGCCGGAGACGCAGCGCTTCAGTTCGGGGTAGCGGTCGGCTATCTCCGATTCGTTCTCCTCGACGAGGCGGCGGACCGTGCGGTAGATGTCGGCCTCTCGGTCCTCCTTTTCCACGATGGCGTCCCACTCCGGCGAGTCGAGGACGACCTCGCGAGCGTGGAGCCTGGAGGCGTCGGCGAGCACCACGTCGAGTTCCTCGACGTAGGCGTCGGTGATGCCGTAGCGGACGGAGTGGGCGCCCGTGGAGTTGTTCCCGATGCCGCCGCCGATTGTCGCGCGGTTCGAGGAGGCCGGGTCGGGCGCGAACTTGAGGCCGTGGTCGGCAAGGTGGGCGTCCAGGTCGTCCTGCACGACGCCCGGCTGGACGGTCGCTCGCTGCGACCCGAGGTCCACGTCGACGATGCTGTCCATGTACTTGCTCGTGTCCACGACCACGCAGCCGGGGCCGACCGCCTGCCCGGCGAGCGACGACCCGGCACCCCGGGGGAGCACCGGCACGTCGTGCCCGGCGGCGACGCGGACAGTGCGCTGGACGTCCTCGGCGTGCCTCGGTAGCACGACGCCGGCGGGACGCGCGCCGTAGATGCTGCCGTCCGTCGCGTACAGCACCTGGGCGTACTCGTCGAATCGCACTTCGCCGTCCACCGTGTCTCGGAGTTCGGCGGCGAGGTCGGCGTACTCCGCCGCGTCCGGGTGGGCGTGTCCGCGGGCGTCCCGGAACGCCCCGTAGTCGCTGAGGTCGGTGTCGTCCGTGGCCACAACCTGTTGTGCTACGCGCTCCTGATTGTTAATGTCTGCCAAACCACGGGTCGCGAACATAGTGTCACGATGGGGCAAAGCGGCGAAGCGGAGTCGAGTTCCGGAGTCCGCGGGCGGGGAGAGCGGGCAGTCGATACGGGAGCTAGTTGACGAGGTACACGTACTCGAACGCCCCGGACTCGTTGACGGCGACACCGCTCTCCAGGAGTCCCGGGTTCAGGGTGACGTTCCGCTCGAAGGTAGCGCCGTCCATCGTGGCCTCGATCTGGTAGGTCGTCCCCTGGCCAGTGAGGGTCGTAACCTGTCGTTCGGTTCCCGGGGCTATCGTGACGGCGTCGTCGTAGACCACTTCGGACCCGTTACTGACGACGAGATGGACGCTGTGACTCGCGTCGTCCTCGTTCTCCAGCGAGAACGGGACGCACTCCGCCTGCGGAACAGTGGTCTGCGAGGTCGTCGGCGTCGCTGTGGTCGTCGTCGTGGTCGCCGTCTGGCCGCCAGCCGTGCACCCCGCGAAGGCGAGGAGGGCCGCGACGACGAGCACTTGGAGGGCTTGCCGAGACATGCACGCTACCGTACCTGTAGGAGTGGTATATGTTTTCAGGCCTGGTCCGGGGTCGACCCTGAGACACGCAGTTCGGCGTGTCCATCCCCTCCGACCAGGGAGACCGGGAGAGACGCGGTTACAGGAACCGGAAGATGCCGTACGGAACGAGGAACAGCAGAACTGTCATCGCCAGCAGGACGAGGCCGTAGCTGAGGAACGTGGCGAGTGCGGTCGACCAGGAGGGGTGGTCGAACTCGTCGCGGGCAGCGCTCATACTGAATCGTTCCGGGCGACCGACGTAAATGTTGCCATCAGGTGGCTCTCGTCAGTCGACGATGTCGCCGATGCGGCGGGGTTCGCCCGACAGCGAGGGGTTCTTCTCGACCAGTTTGAGCACCTCGTGGTCCGTGACGTCGTGGTAGTTCTTCTGGGTGGCGTCCTCGATGAGTTCCTTCTCCATGTGGAACTCCGTGCCGTCGTAGACGACGTCTACGCCGTCGTCCTCGAACGAGAGGGTCGTCATGGCGTACGCTATCGGGCGGGTGGACAAAAGTCCGCCGTCCGGCGGGCGGCCCGGCGTCTGACGGCCGGCTTGCGTTCTCGCGGGGTTTATTGCCGTGCGGGAACTCGGGGCGCGTGTGCTCGGCACGAACCCCATCGACGAACTCGTCGTCCCCGACGGCACGACCGTCGAGGAACACGACCTGGTCACCGACGGCGACGTGCTCGTCGGCGGCCAGTCCGCGGTGGAACTCGGGGTTCGCGGCCGGAACGTCGTCGCGGGCGAGCGTGTCTCAGTCGACGGCGACATCGAGGCGGAGGCGGACTGTCGACTCGACATGTGGTGCGAGGTCGACGGCAACGTCCTCGCCGGTCAGGACGCCTACCTCGGCGAGCGCGCCCACATCACGGGCCGCCTCGTCGTCGGCGGCGACCTCGACATCGGCGACGACGTCGACATCGAGGAGGGGTTCGAGGCCTCGGGGTGGATCGTCATCCGGAACCCGATGCCGACGATCACGTTCTTCGTGATGTACCTCACCCACCTGCTCCGGCTCGGCGAGGAGGAGCAGGCCCAGGAACTGGTCGACGAACTCGCCACCGACGGCGACCTCGACCCGCTGCGCATCCCCCGCTCGGCGAGCGTCTCCGACGACGCGTGGCGCGTCTCGACGCCCGCCACCATCGGCGACGACTGCCGGCTCCACGGCAACATCCGCGCGACCGCCATCGACGTCGGCCGCGACAACAACATCTTCGGGAGCCTGCGCGCCCAGGACGAGGTGGTCGTCGGCTCCGGCACGAAGATCCACGGCGACGTGACCACCCGCGAGGGCGACGTCCGCGTCGAGGACGGCGCCGTCGTCCTCGGCGACGTCTCCGGCCACGACGTCGAGATTCACGAGGGTGCGGAGGTCGACGGCGTCATCCGCGCGACCGGTGAGATGCGCCTCGGCAGCGGCGCCGACCGCGACGCCGAATAATTTTAGTCCCTTCTCCGTTCAGTCTACAGCATGCCCGATTCGCCCTCCAGCGAAGCGCACGGCGACGTAGCACCGACCGCGACCCCGGAGACGCCGCTAGGCGTGGGACTGACGCTGTGGCGGGAGAGCCTCGTCGCGACCGTCGGCCTCCTCTCGCTGCTCGCGGGCACCTACGGCTGGCTCACCGTCCTCGGCGGCGCGCTCAGTGGCTGGGGGTACACGCCGCTGAACCTCCTCCTCGACCTCGGGTGGGTCGTCCTCGGCGTCTTCCTGCTGGTCGGCGCGGTCGGCAGTGCGGTCCGGCGCGTCACCCGCTTCTGAGAGCCGTCTCCGTCAGTCGTCGGCTCCCGAGGCGTCGCCCCGGCGGTCGTCCGGTCGGCCGCTCTCCACGTCCTCGTCTTCGACCGCGTCGTCGAGCGGGTCCTCCAGTTCCCCCATCACCGCTTCGAAGGCGTCCGTCGCGGTCAGGAGGCCGACCACGTTCCCCTCCGAGAACACCAGCGCGAGCTCCTGGTGTTCGACCTGGAACTGGTCGACGGCGTCGCTGACCGTCGCGTCCGCGGTGACGGTCATCGGCGGCACGGCGACGTCCGCGAACGATAGCTCGCCGGCGCGGAGCTCCTCGAGGTGTTCGACGACGGCGGGGACGTAGACGATGCCCTCGAACTCCTCGGGCGTCTCCCCGACGAGCGGGTAGCGCGTGTACTGGGCCGACTCCAGTCGGTCCACGTTCTCCGCTACCGAGTCCGTCGTCGAGAGGAACACGACGTCGTCGACGTCGACCATCACCTCGTCGACGGTCGTGGTGCCGGCCTCCAGCGCGCTGATGACCTCGTCGAGGCGCTCGTCGCTGAGTTCGCCCTCCTCGAGGACGTCCTCGACGCGGCTGTGGAGCTGGGCGCGCGTCTCGATGACGTCCTCCTCGGTCTCCAGCCACGCGCCAGTCATCTCGACGCCGAACAGCCGCAGCGTCCCCTTCGCCACGTAGTCGCCGAGCGTGATGATGGGCGAGATGGCCCAGTTGAACCAGTAGAGCGGGGCCGCGCCGTATCTGCAGACCATTCGCGAGCGCTCAACGCCGAGGTACGTCGGCGTCTGCTCGCCGTGCGTGAGGTGGACGAGGTTGATGACGAGGAACGCGATGAGCGCGCCGGCGCCGACCGACGCGAGCCACGTCTCCGCGAACAGTGGTTCGAACAGCGCGGCCAGCGCGGGCTCCGCGACGATGCCGACCGCGATGCTGGAGGCCGTGATGCCGACCTGGCAGGTCGTCAGGTAGATCTCGAGGCTCTGGGTCATCTCCCAGGCCCGCTCCAGGGCGGCGTTCCCGTCGACGAACTCCGACTCCGTGAACTGTCTGGCCCGCGTCAGCGCGAACTCGATTGCGACGAAGAAACCGTTGGTCAAGATGAGACCGACACCCGCGAGCAGACGCGCCGTGAGCTCGACAGTGTTCATCGTCTCGACGTTGACACAGCGTCTGGAAACGTCTTTTGGCGACCCTCGGTCGGCGGGAGTCGGCCAACCGAAAGCCATTCTTCCGCGGTGGCGCTATCGGTTGGTATGCTCTCTATCGCGCTTGCCGGGAAGCCAAACGCCGGCAAGTCCACGTTCTACACCGCGGCGACTCGCTCGGAGGTGGACATCGCGAACTACCCGTTCACCACGATCGACGCGAACCGCGGCGTCACCCACGCCCGCACGGAGTGCCCGTGTCTCACCCGCGAGGAGCGCTGCGGGCACGAGCACTGCCACGACGGGAAGCGCTACGTTCCCGTTGAACTGCTGGACGTGGCTGGACTCGTGCCGGGAGCTCACGAGGGCCGCGGCCTCGGCAACCAGTTCCTCGACGAACTCACGAACGCGGACGTCATCGTGAACGTCGTGGACGCGGCGGGCGCGACGAACGCCGAGGGCGAACCCGTCGAACCAGGGAGCCACGACCCCGTCGAGGACATCGACTTCGTGGAGACAGAGATGGACCTCTGGCTGGCGGGCATCATCGCGGACAACTGGGAGAGCGTCGAGCGCCAGTCCCGCTCACCGGGCTTCGACATCGAGGAGGCCGTCACCGAGATGATGACGGGGTTCGGCGCGAGCGAACACGAGGTTGCGGCCGTCCTCCGCGAGGTGGACTACCCCGACGACCCGATGCAGTGGACCGACGAGAACCGCGAGGCGCTGGCCCGTGGCGTCCGCGAGCGCACGAAACCCATCGTCGTCGTGGCGAACAAGATAGACCTCGCTCCCGAGGAGAACGTCCAGCGACTGCTGGACCTCGACAAGCCCGTGATTCCGGCGACGGCCCAGGGCGAACTCGCGCTCCGCCGCGGCGCCGACGCGGGCGTGGTCGACTACGACCCCGGCGACGAGACGTTCGACATCACGGGCGACGTGAGCGACGAGCAGCGGGAGACCCTCGAAGAGCTCCGCGAGACGATGGCCGAGTACGGCGGCACCGGCGTCCAGCAGGGCCTGGACTACGCGGTCTACGACCTGCTCGGGATGGTGACGGCGTTCCCCGTCCAGGACCAGTCGAAGTGGACCGACGGGACGGGCACCGTCCTGCCGGACGCCTTCCTCCTCGACTCCGGGTCGACGCCCGTGGACCTCGCGTACGCCGTCCACTCGGACATCGGCGACGGCTACCTCCACGCGGTGAACGCGAAGACGAACCGGGAGGTCGGCGAGAGCTACGAACTCGAAGAGGGCGACGTGGTGAAGATCGTCTCGACGGCGAAGTAGGCGCTCTACTCGTCTGCGTCCGGCTCGCCCCCTGGCGCCGGCTCACTCCCGGCATCCGACTCGCTCGTGAGCATCTCTCTGGCGGCGTCCTCGGACATCTCCTCGCGGTCCTCGCCGACGAACGCGTCGACCTGCCAGTCCTCGTCCGGAATCTCCGCTTCCACCTCCAGTTCGAGCACCGCCGTCTCGCCGAGGACGCTCGCCACGCCCACCATCGTGCTCGCGGGGTAGTGTGGCGCCTCGAAGAACTCCGCGCGAACCTCGTGGATGGTCCCCTGGGACGCCCGGTCGAGGCTATCGGCCTCCACGTACCAGCGCATCGTCACCACGTCGTCGAACGTGCCGCCGACGTCCGAGAGCACGCGCCCCACGAAGTCGAGGACGTCGCGGACCTGCGCCTCGAAACCAGACTCCCGGGAGGCGACCCCGGAGAGGCAGACGCGCGTGTACCCGTCGTGCTCGGTCGCGACGCCGACGGAGTGGACGGCGTGGTCGAGTTCCGCGGAGTCGACGGTGCCGGCACCGGGGCCGAGCAGAGTCTTGCGCATAGGAGAGATTCCCGACGAGAGCCGGAAAAGCCTTCGACGGTCAGCGCGCCACGAAGACGCCGACGTCCCTAGTCACGCGCATCGCGTCGTCGCCGACGCGCTCGCGGAACGCGCGGCCCAGTTCGTGAGCGTCCGACGGTTCGTACCCCGGTAGCGAGAGCGCGTAGGCGACCAGTGGTTCGGGGGCAGTGACCCTGAGTTCGTCGTCGAAGCGACGCAGTTCCACGTCGTCGAACGCCCCTCGAAACTGGTCGCCGCCGTTCTCCAGGGAGAACGCCAGCGTGTCCGGCAGCTCCCCGAACTCGCCGGCGACGCCGAACAGTTCCCGGAGATTCGCTTCGCCGTTCGTCGACGCGTAACAGACGCCGCCAGGTCGCAAGACGCGCCGGGTCTCGGCGAGCGCGGTCTCCCGGTCGGCGTCGTCGAGGTGGGAGAGGACGTGGTTGGCGGTGACGGCGTCGAAGGAGTCCTCGGGGTAGGGAATATCGCAGGCGTCCACGACGTCGAAGTGGAACTCGCGGTCGACCTCCTCCAGGGTCTCCATCGCGTCGAACACCATCCCCTGGAAGGCGTCGGTGACGGTGACGTCCCAGCCAGCGGGGATGCGGTCGGCGTTGGTCGCCCAGAGGACGCCCTGGCCGGCGCCGAGTGAGAGCACGTCCGCATCGGCGGGGAGGTCGAACTGGTCGAACAGCCACTCGTGGCGGGACTGCTCGGCCGTCGAGAAGCGGGCGTGTACCACCTGCCGGGCGGCGAGATTCGACGAGTCCTCGTACTGGTCGGCGAGGGCGTCGTCCTCCAGCCAGTCGGTCATGGCGGGAGCGTGGCACTACACTCCCTTGAGCGCACCGTCTACGCGCCGTCCGCGTGGTCACGCACCGCGTACCGGAGGCGCGCGCCGACGCCCCCACCGAGGGCGGCACAGAGCCCCGGCACGGGCGAGAACGCGACTGCAGCGAGGTAGAGCAGCACACCGAAGTTGTAGCGCGAGCCGTAGATGTCGTTGGCCGCGCCGACCCCGCCGAACCCGAAGGAGACGACGGTGACCGCGACCGCGAACCCGAGGGTGCCGGCGGCGAACGCGTCGAGGAACTCGGACTGGAACGACCGACTCGCCGCGCCCGTCAGCACGCCCGCTATCAGGAGTGCGACCGCGACGCGCTCCGGCGTTCCGGCACCGACGATTGCGAGCGTGACGGCCGTCGCGGCGACGACGCTGCCGCCGAGGACTGCCAGCCGTTCATGCGCAGACAGACTCCCGACCGCACTTAAATCTCAGGCGAGCGGCTGGAACCAGACCGCGGCGACGAGCACCGCGAGGAAGACGTAGCAGCCCCGAACGAGCAGCATGGTGGCTATCTCCGGGTCGGCGCGGGCGGCGAACGCGGCGACGGCGCCGAATGCGGCGACGGCGGCGACGGCGCTCGGCGGGAAGACGGCGAACGCGACGAACGCGACGACGCCGACCATCGCGGCGCCCATCAGCGCGAACGCGACCCGGCGGGCGCCCTGTTCGCCGAGCACGACGGCGACGGTGTGTTTCCCGATGGAGCGGTCGTAGTCGTAGTCCTGGGAGTCGTCGACGACCTTTACGCCGGCCAGCAGGACGAGCAGGACGGCGGCGAACGCGAGTGGTCGCACTCCGAGCGCCCCTGTCTGGACGTAGTAGCCCCCGAGCAGCGAGAACGCGATGCCCAGCGGGTAGCCCGTCGTCGTCGTGACTGGGTTCGTATCTAGTTGCGGGGCGTGGTGGTAGGCGATGAGCCAAGGCGGCAGGACGAGTAGGAGTGCGCCCGCGCCGACGGCCCACCACAGCGCCGCCGCGCACGCGAAGAAGGCCGCGCTGGCGCCGCGGATGGCGGTGAGACAGCCCCGCTCCGTGAGCGGGTGGTCGTCGTCCTCCCCGCGGACGTGGAAGTCCACCAGTCCGTCCTTGACGTGCGCGGTGTACACTGCGAAGAACATCGCGGCGAGGTGGACGGCCGCGACGTCGAGGGTGAACTCGCCGGCGAGCACCGCGCCGAACCCCGACGCCGCGAGCGGTGGGAGCATGAACACGGGGTGAACCTGGGAAGCGAGCGCGGCAGCGTCGCCGCGCCACCCCCCGCTGTGCCGTGCGAGGTGCATACACGTACCGTTGGGCTGGCGACCGGATAACTGTCAGGGCCGGGTACGGTCTTTCTCGCCGGTCGCCGAGCAGAGAAAACAGGGGAGACAGTCGAACGGGCGTCGTCTACACTCGAGGTCGTCGACGAATCTGACCCGCCGCCGGGCTACGTCACAGCCGCCGTCGCTTCGCGCATCGCGTCGAGTGCGTCCCGGATTTCGGCCATGTCCGTCGCGTAGGAGATGCGGACGTACCCCTCGCCCTCGTCGCCGAACGCACTGCCGGGGACGACGACGACGCCGCGGTCGAGCACCTCGTCCACCCAGCCGTCGGGGACCTTTGGCATCGCATAGAACGCACCGTGGGGCGTCGGTACCTCCAGGCCCATCTCCTCGAGGCCGTCGAGGAGCACGTCGCGGCGCTCCTGGAACGACGCGACCATCTCGTCGACGACGCCCTGCGGGCCCGAGAGCGCGGCCTCCGCTGCGTACTGGGCCGGCGCGCTGGCACAGGCCTGGGCGTACTGGTGGACGCGCAGCATCCGCTCCGCGCGGCGCTCGCTGGCGGCGATCCAGCCCAGTCGCCACCCGGTCATCGAGTACGTCTTCGAGCAGGCGTTGACGACGACCACGTTGTCGGTCTCCGCGAACTCGATCGGGGAGCGGTGCTCGCCCTCGAAAACGATGTGCTCGTACACCTCGTCGCTGATGCAGAGCACGTCGTGTTCGTCGGCGATGCGCGCGAACTCCCGCATGTCGTTGGGCGTCTGCACCGCGCCGGTCGGATTCGACGGGCTGTTGACGATGAACGCCGCCGTGTCGTCGGTGATGCGCTCCTCCACGGTGGCCGGGTCGAGAGTCAGGTCGTCGCGCAGCGGGAGCCCCACTGGTTCGCCGCCAGCGATGCGGGTGAGCGCGTCGTAGGAGACGAAGCCGGGGTCCGGGAACAGCACCTCCTCACCGGGGTCGACGTGGGCTTCGAGCGCGATGTGGAGCGCCTCGCTCCCTCCCGCAGTGGCGATGACGCCCTCTGGAGCCACGTCGACCCCCTGGTCGCGCGCGTGCTTCTCGACGATAGCGTCGACGAGTTCGGGCGTCCCGCGGTTCGACGTGTAGCCGTCGGCTTTCCCGGACTCGATGGCGTCCACGGCCGCCTGTCGCGCGTGCTCTGGTGTCGGGAAGTCCGGCTGTCCCAGACCGAGGTTGATGGCGTCCTCACCCGCCGCCTCGAACACTTCCCGGATGCCGCTGATGGATACCTGCTCTACCCGCGCCGAGAACTCTGACATACCTCAACGGGCAACGCGGGTCCTGATAACTCTTGGCGAACCGGGTCGAGCAGAACGACCAACCAGCGGTCGAGCATCCGCGACCCGAGCGGGTCGAAGACCCCGGAAGGGTCGCGGTTCGCCGCGCGACCGGAGGGAGCGCGGGAAGTTTTTAGCGTAGCTTTTTGCGAGGAGCGGTGCGCGCTCGGCGCGCACCCGACGAGTAAAAAGGTACTATTGGAACATCCGCATCGGCTGTGCTTGCGTCGACTCCTCCTCGTTGGCCTCCTGCATGCGTTGGGCGAACTGCTCTTTCTGGTCGCGGATGTCCTCGGCGTGCTCGACCAGGTCCTCGGTGGAGACGTCGACGCCGGAGAGCGGTTCGATGGCGTCCTGGATGAGGTGTTTGGCGGCGGCGGGGTCGGGGAACTGGGGGTCGGAGTCGACGACAAGGCCGATGGCGTCGAGGCCGTACTCGCCGGCGCGGTTGATGAGGGCGCCCGTGGGCCCGCCGACGATGCCGCGTTCGGGGGGCCGGCCGACGTCCAGATCGTCGAGACGCGCGACGGCGTCGCCGGTGCCGATGCCGAAGACCTCGGGGACGTCCCCGGGTTCGTAGTCGGCCTGGGGGAGGCCGCTGAGGTACAGCGGCGTGACGTCGTTGTCCTGCAGCCACGCCGTGATGCACTCCGCGAACTCGTCGCCGCCGCCCCGGGAGATGGGGACATCGCTCTGGAGCGCAAGGACGTCCTCGGACTCGTTCGCGTAGATGCGGACGGGCGGGAGGACGTGGCGGGCGCCCTCGTCGTAGATGGTGACCTGCGGGATGCTCGCGCAGTCGACGCTGGCGACGTAGGTCATGTCGAGGGTGTCGACGAGGTGGTCGGTGGCGATCTTGCCGACGAGGCCGATTCCGGGGAGGCCCTCCACGAGCGTCGGGGAGTCGAGGTCCAGTTCGGACTTGACGCGGACTTGAGCCATGGTCGAGCGTTGGCACGGCCGTAGCATAAAGCCGGGGCAGACGGGGCGAGCGGGTGGGCGTCTGGAGCGCAAGCCACAAACCGCCCTCGGGCCTACCGGGGTGCAATGGACGCGCTCTCGCGGTACGAGCCGATCATCGACGACTTCGACGCGTTCCTCGACGCCTGCGAGCGCCCGCTGCCGACGACGGTCCGCGTGAACCCGATCAAGGCGACGACCGACCGCGTGGTCGAGGCCCTCGACGACGAGGGGGTCGGCGTGGAGCGCCGCGACTGGCACCGGGGCGTCCTCGAATTGGACACCGACAAGCCCGGCAACACGTGGCCGTACGTCCACGGCTGGATGCACGGCCAGGAGGAGGTCTCCTCGGTCCCGCCCGCCGTGCTCGACCCCCAGCCCGGCGACGTGGTCTGGGACTCGTGTGCGGCGCCCGGCGGCAAGACCGCGCAGCTCGCCGCCGAGATAGACGATCGGGGGCTGGTGGTCGCGAACGACGACAACCTCGGACGGCTCTCCGCACTCCGGGGGAACTGCGACCGCCTCGGCGTCACGTCGGCGGCGGTGACGAACGGGGACGCCCGCCGTACGACTCTCGACGCGTTCCCGAACGTGGACGCCTTCGACGCCGCGCTCGTGGACGCCCCCTGCACCTGCGAGGGGACGATTCGGAAGAACCCCGACGCCCTTGAGAGCGCGGGCGCGTCGGCCAGCCGGAACCTCGGCCGACTCCAGTCGGACATCCTCGAGCGCGCCGTCGAACTCACCCGCGAGGGCGGCAGCGTGGTCTACTCGACGTGCACGTTCGCCCCCGAGGAGAACGAGGCCGTCGTCGACGCCGTCCTCGACGCGGCGGACTGCCGACTCGTCGACTTCGACACCGGCCTGACGTCTGCGCCCGGACTCACCGAGTGGGACGACGAGGCCTACGACGAGTCGCTGACGAAGACGCGGCGCTACTACCCCCACCTCAACGACACGGGCGGGTTCTTCGCCGCGAAACTGGAGGTGACGGCGTGAGAGACAACAACGGCCGGCGCTTCGACCGACTGCCCGAGTCCGGCGCCGACCGCGAGGTCGAGGGGCGGCCCACCCGGCAGGCGGTCGTGGACTGGTGGGTGCAGCGCTTCGGCGTCCCCGAGGACACGTTCGAGGGGTACACGCTCTGGGAGAAGGGCAAAGGGAAGGTCTGGGGCCTCCCCTACGACCTCGAGGGGCCGGTTCCCATCGAGGCGCTCGGCCTGAAATTGCTGCGCACGCGCCAGGAGCACTGGAAGCCGACGACGGACGCCGTCCAGCGCTTCGGCCGCGCGGCCACGAAGAACGTCCTCGAACTCGACGACGAGCGCGCGAAGCGCTTCGCTGCGGGCGAGGACCTCGAACTCGAGTGGGACGGCGACTGGGGCTACCTCGTCGTCGCCCACGAACTCGCGGGCGGCGTCGAACCCATCGGCGTCGGCCTGTTCACGCACGGCGAACTGAAGTCGATGGTGCCGAAGGGCAAACAGCGGGACCTCTAGGCTTCAGAGCGCCGCGATAGCGACGGTTACGGCGACGCCGACGAGCACGGAGTAGGTGAGGTTGACGAGCGTCCCGGCGAGGTAGAAGAGGCTGTTCTTCTCGATGTCGTCCTTGCGGACGATGCCTTTCGCGGCGAACACGACGGCGAGCGCCGTGAACGCGCCGGCGAGGACGAACGTGAGCGTGAGGACGTTCTCGCACTTCCCGATGAGCACGCCGACGTCCCGTTCGCGGCCGGTCGGCACGTCGTCCTCCGAGGGCACCAGCCCCAGCGCGCGCGTGACGACGAAGCCGCTGGTGGCGAGCAGTACGGCGTAGCCCGCAGCGGCGATGACGAGGTGTTCAGCCGTGGCGGCGAACGGGAGCGCGCTCATACTGCGCGGAACGTTCGTTGCAATCTGGTTTCAATCTCCCGGATGGCCGGCCACGACGCGCGGGAGAGCGCCTGCGAGACCGCTGACTGGGAGACGCCGAGGCTGTCGGCCGCTGCGGCCTGCGAGTCGGCGTCCCGGTAGGCGTCGACGACGCGGCGCTGTCGGTCCGTCCACCGCGCCTTCAGGAGGAAGAGGAGGTTCACCTCGTCGGCGAGCGCGCCGTCGAGGGGTGCCTGGTCGAAGTCGAACGCGACGCGCAGCGGCGACGTTCCGAGGTCGGCCAGGAGTTCGTCGGCGCGGTGGAACGCCGGCCCGTCCATTCGGGAAACCTCGCCGGTGTCGAGGCCGACGTCGACAGCCCCCGCGGCGACGGAGACCCGGAGTTCCTGGGGGTGGAGGCGTTCGCGCAGGTCGTCGATAATGTCGTACAGGGGCGCCGGGTCGACGAGCACCCCGCCGACTTCGTCGACGCCCTTCAGGGGTTCCAGCGGCGCGTCGAACGCGTCGGCGTGGTCTTCGGTGACTGCCGCACAGGCGTCGACGAGTCGGTTCCCGAACGCGCCGCGGTCCTCGATGCGCCGGGAACCGACGACGTCGCCGAGGACGACGTAGCGAGTCGGCATCACACTCACCGACGACAGTATAACACTTAGAAGTTATGTTTCTAGATATAACCTCTATAGATTATTTTTCGTGGAGCGTCCCACCACCTAGCCCCTCCCACTCGACGCGGTAACCGAGACGGGAGAGCGCGGCACTGGCGTCCTCGATGCCAGAGTCGTCAAGGGTGGTTTCGGCTTCGGCGCGGGAGAGCCCCACCTCCAGTTCGGCGGCGACGGCGTCGAGCACCGCGGGCCGAACGAGCGTCCGGCCGACGCGCTCGTGCGCCGGGAACGACTTCGCCTCGACCGCGTCCTCGCTGACGCCGTGGGTAGCGGCGAGGTCCCCGAGCGTCACGACGTCGGCGTCGGGGACGAGTTCGTCGGGGAGGTCCGCGGCGTTCGCGGCCACGAGGTCGGCTTCCAGTTCCCGGAGCGCGTCCACGACGTCCTTGACTCGCACGGACCCGGTGTACTCGACGACGCGGTGGTCGCGGGCCGCGATCTCCTCGCCGACGCCGAGGCTCGCGTCGACGGCGACCAGCAGCGTCTCGTCGGTATCCTCCAACTGGGCGAGCTTCTTCTCGACGTACTCCGGCGTCCAGAACCCCATGATCTCGAAGTAGACGCGGGCGTCGCCGTAGTCGTACTCGAAGGCGAAGTCGGGCACCATCAGGCGGTCACCCGCCGCGAGTACGTCGGGTTCGCGGACGAGCGTCCAGTCGAGGTCCAGCGAGTCGAAGCGCGTCGCGAACTCCCGCTCGACGTCGCTGTCGAAGGACACCTCGGCGACGGGGTCGGCGTCCGGGACCGAGACGTCCTCGCCGGTGAGCACCAGCAGGCGCTCCGTCCCGCGGTCGTCGATGGTCGCCTCCAGGCGCCACTCGTCGGCGGTCGCGACCGCCCGGAGCACGCGAGCGAACCTGGTGCCGTACCGCCGGGTGTTGTGGAACAGCGCGTCCGGCCCTGTCAGAACGACTTTTCGCCCCTCGTCCGTGGGAATGACCTCGTACAGCAGCCCCAGGCGTTTGACCGCCGAGACGAGCGAGCGCGGGTCCGTCGACTCGACGCGGACCTCCGTCGCGTCGAACAGCGCCGTCTGGGCGAGCGAGAGGTTGTACTGGGCGACCAGTTCGGCGGGCGACCAGCGCGGCGCGACTTCGACGAGGACCTCGCGAGTTTCCCGGTCGGCGTACAGCGACTCGGCGAGGGCGTCGGGCGTCGGGTCGCCCGGGAAGCGCTCCGCGGCGGCGGCGAGCGCGGCCTCCCGTTCGTCGGCGGTGACGACCCCGACGTCCTCCGCTGCGGTGAAGGCGGCGCGGCGCGCGCTCTCGGGGTCGAGGGGGGCTTCGACGGCGAACGTGGCGTCGCGCTCGACGAGGTGGGCGAGGCCGCGCACGAGTTTGAAGTCCTCGGCGTCTGCCTCGAGGTCCGCGAGCGCGTCGCGCAGGACGCCCCGCTCCTCCCCGACGTGTCCCTGAAACGTCCCGAGGACGCTGGCGGCGAGCGCCTCGCTGTCGGCCCCGGCGAACTGGGGCTGATAGCCGCCGCCCGCGCGGGACACGCGGAGGAGGTCCTTCGTGAGCACGGCGCCGGCTACGCTCGCCGCCCACAAAAGGATGCAGAAGATACTTGCCGACACGCCGGAACCGGAGGGTATGAAGCGGCGGACTCTGCTCGGACGCGCGGCGGCCGCCGGCGTCACCCTCGCGGTCGCGGGCTGTCTGCGCCGGGGTCGCGACGAGAACGTCCTCGAGGTAGCGGACTCGAACTTCGAGGAGGGCGAGGACGGCTCGCTCGTCTACGTGGTTACCGTCTCGAACCCCAGCAGCCGGGAGGCTTCGGGCACCGTGTACATCAACAGCGACCTGAACGGCGAGGCGTCGACGAAGGTGCGACAGGTGTCCCTCGACGCCCACTCCTCGACGATAATCAACATCACCTACGACGTCCAGTTCTCGGAGATCGAGAACTTCAACCCGAGCGTGAGCATCGAGGAGGACTAACGACGGCGGTCGGCGACGCGCTCTTCTGCGGTGTCCGCGCTCACCAGTTCGTACAACAGTGCCCGGCCACCGTCGTCTTTCGGCCGCAGCACGCGCCCGAGTCGCTGCGTGAACTCCCGCTCGCTCCCGCTGCCCGCGAACACCACCGCGACGTTCGCGTCCGGCACGTCGACGCCCTCGTCGAGGACGTTCGCGGTCACGACCCGCGAGTACGTCCCGTCCCGGAACTTCTCGAGAATCTCACGGCGTTCGGGGGCGCCCGTCTCGTGGGTGACTGCCGGCAGCAGGAACCGCTCGGAGAGACGGTAGACGAGGTCTGTCGACGCCGTGAACACGATGACCCTGTCCCGACGGTGGCGGTCGAGAATCTTCTGCAGTTCCGCGACCTTGGCGTCGCTCTCCCGGACGATGCGGCGGGCGCGCTGCTTGGCGAGTAGCGCCTCCCGCGCCCGGGGGTCGGTGCCCGAGCGCTTGACGAGTTCCTGGTAGTCGCTGCCCGAGCGCAACTGCACGCTCGACTGCTGGAGGTAGTTCGTGAACGTGCCCTGGGCGTCCTCGTAGCGCTCGCGCTCCGCGTCGGTGAGCGGCACCTCGATGCGCTTGACGTCGTACGCCGCGAGGTGCTCGCCTGCCAGGTCGTCCGCGGAGATGCGGTAGACGGCGTCGCCGACGAGGTCCGCGATGACGACGTGGGCGTTGTCCGGGCGCTCGAACGTCGCGGTGAGGCCCATCCGGGCGGGCGCGACCAGCATCCGGGCGATGTCGCGGAACCCCTCGCCGCCGAGGTGGTGGACCTCGTCGAAGACGACGAGCGCGAACCGGTCACCCAGGTCGTCCGCGCGGAGGTACGCGGAGTCGTACGTCGCGACCGTCACCGGGCCCACAGTCTGCTCGCCGCCGCCCAACTGGCCGATGTCGCAGTCGAACTCCCGGGCGAGTTCGCGCTTCCACTGGACGAGCAGGTCGATGGTCGGGACGACGACGAGCGCGCTCTGTCCCACGGCTTCGATGGCCTTCAGCCCGATAACCGTCTTCCCGGAACCGGTGGGGAGTTCGAGCACGCCCCGGCGGTCGTTTGCCTCCCAGGCGTCGAGCGCGTCGCGCTGGTAGTCCCGGAGTTCGTAGGCCGACGCGACGTCGAGCGGGTCCGCGGCGAGCGCGTCGTCCTCGAAGGGGATGTCCCGGTGGTCGAGGTAGTCGACGACGTCGGCGTAGCGGTGGGCTGGTGCGCGACCGGTCTCCGTGCGCTCGTCGTACTCGACCCCTGGGAGGGCTTCGAGGTCCGGGAAGTCTTGGCCGTCGCTCTCGACGCGGAGCGTCCCGTCCTCGAACGCGAGACGGACCGTCACGGCCGACCGTACGTAACGGGGCGTAATTAGTCGTCGGACTGGCCGGAACTCAGCGCGACGGCGAACACCGCACCCATGCCGAGACCGACGGCGAGTGCGAGCGCGACGCTGTCCGCGGCGACGAACATGGCGGCGGCGACGCCCAGCCCGATGACGAGGCCGGAGACGACGCCGGTCTGCTTGAGTTCGAATTCGTCTGCCACGCGGCCACGGACGCAGTTCCGACCGATAGTTGTTCTGGCCGTCGCGCGCGTCCCGAAATCCGTAAATCCGCGCGCCCGTTTCCCCCAGTATGAGCAACGACGCGGAGCAGGCCGCCGGGGAGGCGGACGCCGACGAGGACGTGGACCGGGGAGCGGAGTCGGAGACGCTGGCAGCCCGCGTCCGCGAGCACGACGCGGACCTCGGCGACGAGGTGGCCCAACTGGAGGGCGAGCTGGCGGACGCCGAGGCGGAGGTCGAGGACCTTACCGAGCGCCTCCAGAGCAAGCAGGCGGACTTCCAGAACTACAAGCAGCGCGCGAAGCGCCGGCAGGACGAGATTCGCGAGCGCGCCACCGAGGACCTCGTCGAGCGCATGCTCGACGTGCGGGACAACCTCGACCGGGCGCTCGACGAGGACAGCGGCGACGCGGACGGACTCCGCGAGGGCGTCGAACTGACGCGCAACGAGTTCGACCGCGTGCTCGACTCGGAGGGCGTCGAGGAGATAGCGCCGGACCCGGGTGCGGACGTGGACGCGCAGCGCCACGAGGTGATGATGCGGGTCGATTCCGACGAACCCGAGGGAACAGTCGCAGAGCTCTACCGGTCGGGCTACGAGATGGGCGGGAAGGTGCTCCGAACGGCGCAGGTCACGGTGAGCGACGGGAGTAGCGGCAAGTAGTAGCGGCGACCGCAGGACGGCGGTGCGATGGCCCACTGGTTCATCATAAATCCGCCGGCTAGGTCGGCGAGATATCCCGGAAACCGCACGATGAAGGCGCGTAGCGCAGTCGTGGTAGTCGGTATCACTAGCAAGGTTTAAAGGGAAAACGCGGCTTACATCCGGGTAACATGGCAAGCGAGAAGATTCTGGGCATCGACCTTGGCACCACGAACAGCGCGTTCGCGGTGATGGAGGGCGGCGACCCCGAGATCATCGTCAACGGAGAGGGAGACCGAACGACACCGTCGGTCGTCGCGTTCGACGACGGCGAGCGCCTCATCGGCAAACCCGCGAAGAACCAGGCGGTCCAGAACCCCGACGAGACCATCGCGTCCATCAAGCGGCACATGGGCGAGGAGAACTACACGGTCGAACTCGACGGCGAGGAGTACACGCCCGAGCAGCTCTCGGCGATGATCCTCCAGAAGATCAAGCGTGACGCCGAGGAGTATCTCGGCCACGACGTCGAGAAGGCCGTCATTACCGTTCCTGCGTACTTCAACGACCGACAGCGTCAGGCCACGAAGGACGCCGGCGAGATCGCCGGCTTCGAGGTCGAGCGCATCATCAACGAGCCGACCGCCGCGTCGATGGCGTACGGCCTCGACGACGAGTCCGACCAGACCGTCCTCGTCTACGACCTCGGGGGCGGTACGTTCGACGTCTCCATCCTCGACCTGGGCGGGGGCGTCTACGAGGTCGTCGCCACGAACGGCGACAACGACCTCGGCGGCGACGACTGGGACGAGGCCATCATCGACCACCTCGCCGAGGAGTTCGAGAACAACCACGGCATCGACCTCCGCGAGGACCGCCAGGCCCTCCAGCGCCTGAAAGACGCCGCGGAAGAGGCGAAGATCGAACTCTCATCACGCAAGGAGACGACCATCAACCTCCCGTTCGTCACGGCGACGGACTCCGGCCCGGTCCACCTCGAGCAGGACCTCACGCGCGCCACGTTCGAGAACCTCACCGAGGACCTCATCGAGCGCACCGTCGGCCCGACGGAGCAGGCCCTCGAAGACTCCGGCTTCTCGAAGGGCGACATCGACGAGGTCATCCTCGTCGGCGGCTCCACGCGGATGCCCCAGGTCCAGGAGAAGGTCACCGAACTCGTCGGCCAGGAACCGAAGAAGAACGTCAACCCCGACGAGGCCGTCGCGCTCGGCGCGGCGGTCCAGGGCGGCGTGCTCTCCGGCGAGGTCGACGACATCGTGCTCGTCGACGTCACGCCGCTCAGCCTCGGTATCGAAGTGAAGGGCGGCCTCTTCGAGCGCCTCATCGAGAAGAACACCGCCATCCCGACGACCGCCTCGAAGGTGTTCACGACCGCCGCGGACAACCAGACGAACGTCCAGATCCGCGTCTTCCAGGGCGAGCGCGAGATCGCCGACGAGAACGAGTTCCTCGGTGACTTCCACCTCTCAGGCATCCCGCCGTCCCCCGCGGGCGTCCCCGAGATCGAGGTCTCCTTCGAGATCGACGCCGACGGCATCGTCAACGTCGAGGCCGAGGACAAGGGCTCGGGCAACGCCGAATCCATCACCATCGAGGGCGGCGCCGGCCTCTCCGACGACCAGATCGACCAGATGCAGGAGGAGGCCGAGGAGCACGCCGAGGAGGACGAGCAGCGCCGCGAGCGTATCGAAGCCCGCAACGAGGCCGAGAGCGCGGTCCAGCGCGCCGAGAACCTCCTCGAGGAGAACGAGGAGATGGTCGACGACGACCTCGAGTCCGACGTCCGCGAGGAGATCGAGAGCGTCGAGGAGGTCCTCGACGACGAGGACGCCGACGCCGAAGAGCTGGAGGCCGCGACCGAGAGCCTCAGCAAGTCGCTCCAGGAGATCGGCAAGCAGGCCTACCAGCAGGAGGCCCAGGCCGGCGCAGCGGGCGCCGGCGGTGCGGGCGCGGCCGGCGCGGGCGGCATGGGCGGCGGCCCCGGCGAGGGCGCCGACCCCGAGGACTTCGTCGACGCCGACTTCGAGGACGTCGACGACGAGGAAGACGCGTAAGCGTCTGACGAGTCGTCGGCTCGGAAAGCGAGCGTAGCGAGTCTTCCGTAGTTTCAGAAACCGAGCGGAATCGAGGTTTCTGAATTAGACGATGACGAGCAGTAACGGAGCAGTCGGCCAAGTGACGCTCTCACGCTATTCTCGCGGCCACGTCTCTCTTCCGTTCACTCCGCCTCGTGGAGCTTCTCGCCGCGGTGGAGCCGCGTAGCGATGGAGAACGTCTGCTCGTTCGAGCGGCGCGTCGGGAAGTGCGCGGCCATGTAGCGGGCGGCGGCCATCAGCGCGAGTCGCTTCTCCCACGCGTCGTCGACGGCGTCGTGGCGCGCGAAGTGCCCCTCGACGTTCTGGATGGTGTGGAAGCCGGCGTCCTCCCGGAGGAGCCCACGTCCCAGCGCGCGCTTCAGGTCATCCACGTCGCCGCCGGCGTCGAAGTGCTCGGAAACGAGTGTCGCCGCACTGTTCACCTGTCCCTGTTCGTCGAAGCACGCGAGGAGGTCCTCGCGGACGTCGGCGGGGTCGCGGTCAGAGTCGTCGGGCGTCGGGAGCGGCGCGCGCGGACTGTTGAGGAAGCGGTCGAGATAGATGGAGATGGCGGCGTCGAAGCAGCCGCGGTAGAGCGCCGTCGCGTCGGTGCGCTGGGTCGCCTCGAAGACGGCGTTCGCGTACGAGAACGTGTGGTGGACCGTGTTCCAGTCCGAGAACTCGTTGTTGGTGGCGAACCAGGCGACACGGCGGGTCGCGGCGCGCGCGACGGCGTCCGCGAGCTCCGTCTGTGTCGCGCCCTCACGGATGGCCCCGGTGAGCGCGTCGACGACGTGCTCCGGGTCGTCGACGAGCAGTTCCTCGACGAACGCCACCGGTTCGTCCCACTCCTTCCCATCGCCCGCCGCGACGAGGTCGGGAAGGCGCTCGTGGACGGCGAACACCAGTTCGGCGACGTCGACAGGGGTGCGCCACGACGACAGCTCCTCCGAACGGGTGGCGTCGGTCAGTTGGTCGACCGTGGAAGCGAGGACTTTCGCCGCGTTCGGGTCCTCCCCGTCGCCGTGCCACCCGACGTGGTCCAGCGTCGTGAACGCCTTGTTCAGGAAGTCGACCGTGTGCCCACCGTTCAGGTATAGGGAGTCGGTCGCCGCGGTGAACACGATGTCGGCGACGTCCTCGGGGTCGAGACAGGCGACAGCCGTGAGCAGGCAGCGTTCGGCGCCGTCGTCGTCCCGGACCTCGACGCTCTCCCGGAACCAGGATTCGAGGCGGTCCTTCGAGAGGTCCCGGTTCTCGAAGGCGTACTGCTGGAACCGCGGGGGTTCGCCCGCGCAGTCGTCGGCCACCTCGCGGACGCCGGTGAACATGGCGCGGCGCTTGTCGCGGCCGCCGACCTGCGAGTAGAGGTTCGCGGTGCAGCCCAGCGTGGTGAGTCCGCGCCCCCAGCCCGCCACCCGGTACTTCGTCCCGAAGTCGACGGCCGTCTCGATTGGCGTGTGGAACCCCTCGTCCTCGTCGTCGAGGCCGACGACGGCCTTCGCCATCACGAGCGAGAGGTTCTCGTGGAGGCCATCGGCGAGTCGGTTCCGCCAGTGGACGTTCGGGGGGACGGTTCGTGGGGGGTCGGGGTCGAGGTACACCTCGCCGTCCCGGATTTCGACGGGGAAGGTCTGCACGTCGTCCGCCCACGGGTCGAAGGTGTCGCCCTCCTCGAGTTCGAAGCGGGCGTGGTGCCAGTGGCAAGTCAGCACGCCGTCGTCGAGGGTCCCGCGCGTGAGCGGGAACCCCATGTGCGGACAGCGGTTGTCGACGGCGTACACCTCGCCCTCGTGGGAGAAGAGCGCGATGGCCTGCCCGTCCTCGGTGACGACCATCCGTCCCTCTTCGTCGAGTTCGGCTCGCGACGCGACGGGGCGCATGTCGTCGGGTTCTGCGGCCATGTGCGTGAAGAGGTGGCACACGCACTTGGAGGTTCCCTGAAACGAGGTTCAGTACGCCCGCTGGAACGTCCGCTCCGCAACCCGTTCTTTTCAAGTGTCTCAGCCCAGTAGGAGCGTACAACGAATGAGCGAGGACTTCTACGAGGTGCTCGGCGTGGGTCGGGACGCCAGCGACGAGGACATACAGCAGGCCTACCGCGAGAAGGTGTCGGAGTACCACCCAGACGTGAACGACGACCCGGACGCCGAGGAGAAGTTCCGGAAGATACAGAAAGCAAAGGACGTGCTGACCGACGAGGAGAAGCGCCAGCAGTACGACCAACTCGGCCACGATCGGTACGAGGAGGCCGAGAAGCGCGGCGGCGCCGGTGGTGGTGCGGGCGCCGGCCAGGGCAACCCGTTCGGCGGCGCCGGGGGCGCTGGCGGCATGGGCGACATCTTCGAGCAGTTCTTCGGCGGCGGGGGCGGCCGCGGCCAGCAGCGCCCCCAGCAGGGCCGCGACCTCCGCACGCGCCTCGGTATCGACCTGGAGGAGGCCTACGAGGGCGTCGAGAAGCAGGTGACCGTCCGGCGGCCCGAACGCTGCCCGGACTGCGACGGCGCCGGCTACCCCGAGGACGCCGACGTCCGAACCTGCCCGCAGTGCGACGGCCACGGGCAGGTGACGCAGGTCCGCCAGACCCCGCTCGGCCGCGTCCAGCAGACCCAGGAGTGTTCGCGCTGCGGCGGCGACGGCGAACTCCACTCCGAGACGTGTTCGACCTGCAGTGGTCAGGGCCAGGTCCGCAAAGAAGCCACACTCACCGTCGACGTTCCCGCTGGCATCCGCTCCGGGCAGACCCTCCGCATGGAACGCGAGGGCGCGCCCGGCGACAAGGGCGCCCCGAACGGCGACCTCCTCGTCGAGGTCGAGGTCGAAGAGCATCCGGACTTCGAGCGCGAGGGCGACGACCTCCACCACCGCCACGCCGTCTCCTTCCCGCAGGCCGTCTTCGGCGACGACATCGAGGTGCCGACGCTCGACGGCGCCGCCTCCTTCGACCTCGAAGCCGGCACGCAGAGCGGCGAGACGTTCCGCCTCAAAGGGAAGGGGATGCCCCGTCTCCGCCGTCGCGGCCACGGGAACCTCTACGTCACCGTCCAGGTCGTCACGCCCGACTCGCTCAACGAGGAGCAACGCGAGGCCCTCGAAGCGTTCGCGGAAGCCGGCGGCGAGGAAATCGACGTCGACCAGGGGTTCTTCGAGAAGCTGAAAAGCTCCTTCTGAAGCACTTTTTGCTGCGCTCGGCGCGGCTCCGCTGCGCCTCGCTGGCAAAAACTTGCGGAAAAAGCACTCCTCACCCCCCTTCGGGGGCTCGTCGGCCTCCGCTCACTTCGTTCGCGGAGTGAACCACTTCACTCGGGTTCTTCGAACCGCTCGCTCGGGGACGCTGTCCGATTCCTTGCGTAGGTTGAAGTACCAGAGCGGGACCATCGCCGGCCGTGAACTGAGAACTGCCGCGGGGCGTCAGGCGCACTCGACGAGCGGCAAACCGCGAGCGCCGACCACGGAGCACGGCACGCCGCCCCGCGAACGGAAGTGCCGTCTGTCAGCCCCGACCCGGAAGGCGTTTGCCGGCGACGCACCGATAGTTGAGCATGGAGACGCTCGCCGACGTCGTGGCGGCGCTGGACGACCCCGGCCGACCGGCGATTCAGGCGGAGCGCGTCCACAGCGCCCGGGAAACGCGCTCGCGGGTGTACAAGACGGGGAACGCGCTTCGACACCGCGGCGTCCGGGAGGACGCGGGGGTCGCCGTGCTCGACGTCCCGGAACCGGCTGCGCTGCACAGTTTTCTGGGCGCTGCGCTGCTGGGCTCGACGGTTACGTTCGACCCTGACTTCGTCGTCGTAGCGCGCCTGCTCGCCGGTCCGACCGGACAGCTTGGCGAGTACGACCTCCCGCCAGGTGGCCAACGCGTGGGCTGGGGCGCGCCGCCGGCAGACCCGTCGTGGATGTACTTCGAGCGGGACGTCTGGAGCGAGAACCCGGCGTTCCCGGAGCCATCCGTGACGGCCGAGACAGAGCTGCTGCCGGGCGTGACTCACGGCGAAGCGGTAACTGCAGCCGAGTCCGTGGCCGCGGACCTCGACGAAGATGATGCCGTGGCGCTGCGCGCGCCGCTCTCGCATCCAGGCACCGTAATCGCAGGCGTCGTCGCTCCGCTGCTCGCTGGTGCGTCTGTCGTGTTGCCCAGTGCGAGCACCGACGGAACGGTCGCAGTGACCGACGGCGAGGCCCCCGAGGAACGTCGGATAACGCCGGACTCCGCGGCGCCCGAGTGAATGCGAACCATTCTCTCGGAACGGATTTAGGCCGGGGCTGAGATGCCGCACACATGCCAGGTGCAGTGTTTCGGCGCGGCGACCGGGTGACCCTCCGCCCGGTCGAGCGCGCGGACGCCGAGTTCATCCAGCGCGGCCACAACCATCCGGAGGTCGGGGTCTCGCTGGGGTTGAACAGACCGGAGAACGAGTCCGAGGCGGAGTCCAGCATCGAGGGCCACGAGGACGACCCGCTGAACGTCGGTCTGCTCGTCTGCCTCGAGGACGGCGACGAGCCGACCCCCATCGGGAAGGTGTCGCTGCAGAACCTCCAGCACACGCGCCCCGAGCTCTCCTACTGGATTCTCCCGGAACACCACGGGAACGGGTACGGCACGGAAGCCGTCGAGGTGCTCGTTGACTACGCGTTCAACGCCCACGAGATCCGTGGCCTGCAGGCGCAGGCGTTCGCCCCGAACGAGGGGTCCGTCGGGGTCCTGGACAACGTCGGCTTCACCCACGAGGGGACGCTCCGGGACGCGCGATTCCGCGACGGCGAGTACGTCGACGTGGTGTGGTACGGACTACTCCGTGAGGAGTGGGAGGACCGCTAATGCCGGGTCCGATTCTGGAGGTGGGGGACGACGTCGTGCTTCGGACCGTCGAGCGCGACGACGCGGCGTTCCTCCAGCGCCTGTTCACGGACCCGTACGCACGTCTCGGATTCCACGAGCAGAGCCACAAGAACGAGAACGAGGTCGAGGAACTGGTCGAGGAGCAGATAGAGGACGAGAGCAACGCAGGCTACCTCGCGTGCGTCGACGAGGAGGACGCCCCATGGGAGCAACCCGACGACGGCGACACGACGCCAGTAGCGTTCGTCTACGCGAGCCACGTCGACCGCGACCGGCCGCGACTGGTCCTCTGGGTGCCACCCGAACACCGCGGCGACGGCCACGGCACGGCCGCCCTCGAACTCGCGCTCGAGGGGCTGTTCCGTACGTACGACGCCCACACCGTCGGCGCGGAGGTGCTGGAGGGCGACGACATCGCGAGGGAGGCGTTCGAGGCCGTCGGCTTCACTGACGAGGGCCGCGGCCGCGAACTCGCGTTCGTCGAAGGCGAGTACCGTGATCTGATCCAGTTCGGACTACTCCGCGAGGAGTGGGAGGACCGCTAATGCCGGGACCAGTCGTCGTCGCCGACGACGACGTCGTGCTTCGGACCGTCGAGCGGGACGACGCGGCGTTCCTCCAGCGGTCCTGCACGGACCCCCGCATCCGGTACTCCCTCGGATCGATCCACCACCGCTCGCTCTCCCAGCAGGAGGAGGGCATCGAGCACTGGGTGGAGGAAGACGGCAACGCCGTGTTCGTCGCCTGCGTGGACGACGAGGATGCGCCGGCGGGCCACCCTGGCGAGAACGAGACGACCCCCGTCGGGAGCTTCAGCGCCCGGCACGTCGACGGCGACCGGGCGTGGCTGGCGTACTGGCTCGTTCCGGAGTTCCACGGCGAGGGCTACGGTCGCGAGATGGCCGAACTCGGCATCGACTACCTGTTCGAGAACTACGACCTCCACGGCATCAGCGCGGGCGCCTACGAGTTCAACGATGCGTCCCGCGGACTCCTCGAGGCGATGGGTTTCACGCAGGTGGCGCGTCGCCGCGAGTCCCGCTACATCGACGGGGACTACTACGACGAGACCCAGTACGACGTGCTGCGGCGGGAGTGGGAGGACGACTGATGCCAGGGCCGGTCGTGGAGCGCGGCGAGCGCGTGACCTTCCGCACCGTCGAGCGTGAAGACGCCGCGTTCCAACAGCGCGCGGCGACCGACCCCCGTGTCCGCTACCTCCTCGGACTGGCCGAGTACGAGAACGAGGCGACGGCCGGGGAGCTCATCGAGCGCCGCAGCGAGAGCGACAGTACGCTGAGTTTCGTCGTCTGCCTGGACGACGAGGACGCGCCTGCCGGCCACCCGAACGGCTCCGAGACGACGCCAATCGGGATGGTTCACGCCCACGGCGTCGACGGCGAGCGCGCCCCACTGGCCTACTGGCTGCTCCCGGCACACCACGGCGAAGGCTACGGCAGTGAGGCAGCCACGCTGCTCGTCGACACCGTGTTCCGGACGACGAGCGTCCACAGCGTCAGCGCGGGCGCGTTCGCGCACAACGACGCCTCGCGCGGCCTCCTGGAGTCACTCGGGTTCACCCAGGAGCGGCGCCTGCGGGAGGCGACGTACGCCGACGGCGAGTACCGCGACTTCGTGGACTACGGACTGCTCCGCCGCGAGTGGCGCGAAGAATAACGCTTTTTGGTGCGTGACGGTTCGGTCGGCCCAGTGTCTGAACCCCGAGCCTACTGTGTGGTTCGCCGCGACGGCGAGTTGCTGGTCGAGGAGCGCGTCGACCAGACAGCGGGCGAGCGTGCATTCAGACCGCTCGGCCGTCGCGTCGGCGACGGCTCCGCGGAGTCAGCCGTCGCCGAGGAGTTCGCCTCGGTGCTGGGCGTCGACCTGCACGGGGTGTCGCCGCTCGGTGCATTCGACAGCATGCGGGTCCTGGAGGGGAGCATCGAGGCGGCCTGGCCGTACGCCGAGTCCGGCTTCACGGTGTACGACCCCGAGACGGAAGAACGCAGGAGAGTCTGCTGGCTCCACGTCGACGACTTCAGGAAGTACGGCGAGACGCTGGAACCCGAGGGGCTGCTGGAGACGCTCTAGGAGGCGTTTCTGAGGGCTTCGAGGGCGTCCGGATTCTCGATGCTGGAGAGGTCGCCGATGTCCTCGCCAGTGTAGGCGCCCTCGATGGCGCGCCGGATGATCTTCCCCGACTGAGTCTTCGGGAACGCGTCGACGAACAACACCTCGCGCGGGCGGAATGGTTTGCCGAGTTCCGCGCCGACGTGGGCGCGTAGTTCCTCGGCGAGTTCGTCGCTGGGTTCCTCGCGGTCCTCGAGGATGACGTACGCGACGACTGCTTCGCCGGTGGTGTCGTCCGGGACTCCGACTGCAGCGGCCTGGTTGACCGCCTCGTGGTCGATGAGCGCACCCTCGACCTCCGCGGGACCGACCTTCCGGCCCGCGACGTTGATGGCGTCGTCGGCGCGGCCGTGGAGGAACCAGAAGCCGTCGTCGTCCATCTGCGCCCAGTCGCCGTGGTTCCAGACGTCCTCGAAGCGCGACCAGTACTCGCGCAGGTAGCGCTCGTCGCCGCTCCAGAGGCTCTTCGTCATCGCCGGGTTCGAGGAGCGCGCGACGAGGTAGCCCCGTTCGTGGTCGTCCCTGATGGAGTCGCCTCGCTCGTCGACGATGTCGATGTCCATCCCGAGGCCCGGTCCACCGAGCGTGCAGGGTTTGAGCTCCTGGATGGGCATCGGCATCAGGAAGCAGCCGAACACCTCCGTCCCGCCGGAGATGTTGATAATTGGCGCTTCGCCGCCGCCGACGTTCTCGTAGAACCACTGCCAGCTCTCGGGGTCCCACGGTTCGCCCGTGGAGCCGAGCAAGCGGAGGCTGGAGAGGTCGTGGCCGTCGAGCCACTCGTCGCCGTACTTGCGGAGCGCGCGGATGGCGGTCGGTGAGATGCCGAACTGGGTGACGCCGTGGCGGTCGATCAGCTCCCAGAAGCGGTCGGGCTCGGGGTGGTCGGGCGCACCCTCGTACATGACGATGGTGCCGCCGAAGGCGTGGTTGCCGATGAGCGTCCACGGCCCCATCATCCAGCCGATGTCGCTCACCCAGAAGAAGCGGTCGGCGGGTTTCTGGTCGAAGCCGAAGTGAATCTCCTTTGCCGGCTGGACGAGCGCGCCGGCGTGGGTGTGGACGATGCCCTTCGGCTTCCCCGTCGTTCCCGAGGAGTACAGCAGCATACAGGGGTCGCTGGCGTCCATGACGCGCGTCTCGAACTCGTCGTCCTCGGGTTCGACGGCGTCGGCCCACCACTCGTCGCGGCCGTCGTCCCACGGGATGTCGAGGTCGTCGTTGGGGTCGCTAGAGCCCAGTCGGTCGTAGACGATGGTGTGTTCGACGTGGCCGGCCTGCTCGATGGCCTCGTCGGCGGTCTGTTTCAGCGTGATGGGGTCGCCGCGGCGGTAGAAGCCGTCGCCCGTGAACAGCACCGAGCACTCGCTGTCCGAAATGCGCGTGGCGGTGGCGTCGACGCCGAACCCGGAGAAGATGGGGACGGCGACGGCGCCGACCTTGAAGACGCCGTAGAGGATGCTCTGGACCTCCGGCACCATCGGCATGTAGAGACCGACCGTGTCCCCCTCGCCGATGCCGCGGGCCTCCAGGGCGTTCGCGACCTTGTTCGCCTGGCGGTGGAGTTCGTGGTACGTGACCTCGCGCACCTCTCCGGGTTCCCCCTCCCAGATGCAGGCGACGCGGTTGCGGTCCGGGGAGTCCGTCGCCGCGTGCCGGTCAACGGCGTTGTGCGCGACGTTCAGTTTCGCCCCCGGGTACCACTGCGTGAACTGCGGGCCATCCGTCTCGTCGCGCACCTGGTCGTACTCCTCGTGGAAGTCGAGGCCGAGGTAGTCGGGGAGTTCGCCCCAGAACCAGTCGAGGTCGGTCGTCGTGCGCTCGATGAGTTCGTCGTAGTCCGCGATGTCGTGGGCCTGCATGAACGCCCAGACGTTCGTGGACTCGACGAACTCCTGGGTCGGTCGGTGGACGACTTCGTCCACTTCGTCGAGCGAATCCATGTGTCCACCCTCTCCGTTTCGCGCCAAAGTTGTTTCGCAGTGAACGCAGCGGCTGCCGTGCGAGACGCGGGGATTCTCGGGCGTAGCGGGTGGCCGTTCCAAAACGATTATTGCGGCGACAGGTCGTTTGTCAGCGTGTATGCGCGGGAGTGCGCCGAGTCACCCGACGAAGATCGTCCTCCTCGCCGTGGTCGTCGTCCTCGCCAGCGTCGGCGCGGTCGGCGGCATACTGACAGCGCCGACGACGGACGCGGGGGACGGGCAACGACTCGGCACGGACGCCGCGGAGCGGTACGCGTCCATCGAGGGGGTGGCTGCGACGAAGGTGACGGTCGTCGAGCGAGGGACGGAGACGAGTCGCACCGTCACCGAGATTCGCAAGCGGCCCGGGACAGACGCCAGGCGCGAGGCGGTCGTCGGCGCCGCGGACCGCCGCCACGACCTGACGGTGTCGAACGGGTCGACGATGTGGCTCTACGACCGTGACGCGAACGTCGTCGAGCGGTTCGCGCTCTCGGGCAGCGAGGAGGGTTCGCGTGGGGAGCAACTGGAGCGACTGTTCGCCCGACTGAACGTGACCGACCCGTCCGAGTCGGCCACCGCTCCGACGAGCCCCGCGATATCGCCGCTACCGGTCGTCGGGTCGGCGGGGAGTACGCCCGGCGGCGGGGACCCCACGGAGACGACGGCACACGGCGTCAGCTACAACGGGACAGCGACCGTCGACGGACGGACCACGTACGTGCTCGAGATCGAGCCACGCGGCGACGCCGGGAGCGCCTACCGGCAGACGCTGTGGGTCGATGCGGAGCGCTTCTTCCCCCTGAAACAGCGCACGCAGTGGACGGCGGACGGGGAGCGGGTGTCGACGACCACGACGTACAGGAACGTGACGTTCGACCCGGGGCTGGCCGACTCGACGTTCGAGTTCGACCCGCCCGCGAACGCGACGGTCGAGACGCTCGACGTGCCGAAGACGACCACCTACGACAGCGTACGGGCACTCCGGTCGAACGCCGAGATGGCCGTGCCGACGCCAGAGCTACCCCCCTCGTTCGGGCTGACGTACGCCTCCCACACGACGGGGCGGGTTCGCGGGGTCGGGCTGGCGTTCGCGAACGCGACGGCCCGAATCACCGTCGCGACGTACAACCGGACGCTGCCGGTGAGCGACGGCGAACGGCAGGTGACCGTCGGCAACCGGACGGCGGAGGTCGCGCGTGGCCCGACCACGTCGGTGTCGTGGAACTGCGATGAGTACAGGCACACGGTCAGAGGTGAGGGCGTCCCGGTGTCGCTGCTCGTCGAGGTGGCGCGATCAGTGCAGTGCGGGTGACGCCGGGCCGCGGTGAGTGCCGGTTTCGAGCGCGCTACGAGTAGTTCCGTTCGAGGACGTTCATCTCCCCGTCGACGACGAGTTCGAGCGTGTCGCCGTCGAGTTCGACCGCGAGTGCCACCGCCCAGGGGTCCCGCGAGCGCACCGAGACGCAACGGTCGGTCATCGCGAACTCGAGGTGCCAAACGGGTTCGCTGGTGACGTCGAGGCCGCGCTCGTAACAGAACGAAATCAGGGCGGGGTCGTACAGCAGCGCCTCGCCGACGCTGACGTACATCTGGGACCCGCAGTGGCCACAGGACTGGTGGACCGTGACCGAGCGGTGCTCGTAGTCGGCGAACGGCGACGCCTCGCCGTCGATGAGTTTGGTGTTGAGGCGGTTCACGCAGGTCGGGCAGACGCCGCGCTGGAACGCGAGGCGCTGGTGGCGCGTGTACTGGTTCAGTCGGTCCACCAGCTCCGCCTCGTCGTCCGGGTCGAGTTGCTCGGGCGGCGCGAGCACGAGGTCGTACAACGTCTCGCAGCCCCGGCACTGCACCGTGAACATGCCGTCGCCGTAGACGCCCTCGGCCCGCGTGCCGCAGTGGTAGCAGTCGAAGCCGACGTCCACTGGGCCGAACGACGCGTCGCCCGTGAACGTTCCCGCCCTGATGGTCCGGTACAGCGTGGACCCGACGGGTTTGAGCCGGTAGCCGTCCTCGGTCCGGTCGACGAAGTTGCCGACGAGCTGCTGGAGGTGGTAGTTGAACTGGCTGGACACTACGTCGACGTCGACGGCGTCGTGGAGGTCCGAGAACGAGAGGATGGGGCGCGGCCCCTCCTGGCCGCGCTCCTCGCCCAGCGTCCGGATGATGGCCGCGCGGGTCTCGTTGCCGATCAGGGAGAACGCCGACTCCTCGCCGTCCACGTCGGCGTCGACTTCCGGGCCGCTCGGCCACCCCGGGAGAATCTGCTCGCCGGGTGCGTACGCAGACTCCGGCGCGGGGTCCTCGTCCTCCGCCATGGCGTTGGGTTGCGGGCGCGCCGAGTAAACGCTTCTGCCGGGCGGTCGACCGTGGCGTTTTTGTTCCTGTCATCGGTACCACCAGACATGAGGCGTGCAGCTATCGCCGGGGTCGTCGTCCTCCTCGCAGCCGCGACCGTCGCCGGCGCAGTCCCCGCAGCAGACCCGAGCGCGAAGGTCGTCGCCCGGTTCCCGAGCGACGGCGAGATGGTCGAACAGACGGTCGTCTCGCCATCGGGGGTCGAGACCGTGAGCGAATCCAGGGAGGGGCAGACCGACTGGCAGGTGCCCGTGACGCTCACCGACTCGGCGGCCGCGTCGTTCGCCGAAACGCTCGTCGACGCCGGATTCACCGGCGAGGGCGTCCAGTCGTGTGAGGCCGACGCGGAGCGCAACGACGAGGGGTACTGTTTGCTCACCGTCGTGGACGGCAACGTCGTCAGCGCGTACGGCCTCGGGCCGGGTCTCGCCGACGCCATCGAGTCGGGCTCGTTCGAGTCGAACCCGCAGTTCCTCTTCATGGTCCAGAACGAGACGACGGCGGAGCGCGTCGCACTGACGTTCGGTTGGCAGCCCTCGAAGACGACCACGGCGACGGGATCCATCACCGAGAAAACCAGCGAAACCATCGAGACGACGACCGAGAGCGATAGCGGCGAGTCGTCCGCCGCCGACGTTCCCGGGTTCGGTGTCGTCGCGGCGCTGCTGGCTGTCGCCGTGGCGATCGGAGGGCGTCGCACTCACTGAGGGTCGACGCGACCGGGCCGCTCCTGCGAGCGCCTCGGACCTACCTGCCAGCAAACTCTTTTCCCCACCCCGGTCCAAAGGGAGAGTATCATGCACGCACGGGACGCCGAGAAACACGAGGAGGTGTGGCTGCTCGACCGCCTCGACGAGTACGGGTTCGAGGACCCGGCGTTCCGCTCGCGGGACTACGTGCTCGCCATCGAGGACGACAGCCGTGAGCGCGCCGGATTCGCCCGACTCCGGGCCCACGACGCCGACGGACCGGTCTGCGAGTTCACGAACATCGGCGTGCTCGAGGAGTACCGCGGCCAGGGTGTCGGCGCCCGCCTCCTCGAGTACCTCATGGGGGAGGCCCGCGAGCAGGGGTTCGAGGGGGCGTACGCGCTCTCAGAGGAGGGCGACTACCTCTCGCAGTTCGGCTTCGAGCGCGTTGCCGCCGAGGAACTGCCCGCCCCGCTCCCGGAACGACTCGACGCCGTCCGCGACTACCGGCCGGACGCGGACCCGTTCTACCTCGGCTTCGAGGCGTTCGAGATTCCGCTCCGCCTGCGCCGCCGGTTCTCCGACGAGGAGGGCACCGACGACCCGGAGACGCCCGAGGACTTCGGCATCGACCCGGACTCGGCGACGTACAAGTACGACACCAGCAGCAAGTGACACACTGAGTGGCACACCCAGGGAACCCTTTTCACGCGGGCGGCTGACCGCGGTAGTATGACGGAGTTCGTCACGCCGCCTGCGATGGAACCCGGCGACAGCGTCGCCGTGGTCGGCCCCTCCTCCGGCGGCGCCCGCAAGGCACCGCACCTCCTGGAACTCGCCGTCGAGCGTCTCCGCGAGGTGTTCGACCTCGACCCCGTGGTCTACCCGACCGCCCGACAGAGCGACGAGTTTCTGCGCGACCACCCGCGGGCGCGCGCTGCCGACCTCCACGCAGCGTTCCGCGACCCTGACGTCTCCGGGGTGTTCGCCACCATCGGCGGGGCCGACCAGCTCCGCGTGCTGAAGCACCTCGACCCCGACGTGCTCCGCGAGCACCCGACGCGGTTCTACGGAATGAGCGACAACACCAACCTCGGGCTCTACCTCTGGCGGGAGGGCGTCGTCTCCTACAACGGCGCCCAGCTCCTGAACGAAATAGCGACGCCCGGCGGAATCCCCGAGTACACGGAGCGCTACTGCCGACGGGCGTTCTTCGAGGAGACGGTCGGCGAGCTCGAAGCGAGCGACGAGTGGACCGACGCGCCGAGTCACTGGTGGGCCGACCGCAGCCTGATGGACGAACGGCCCGCGTACGAGCCGAATCCCGGCTGGCAGTGGGCGGGCGGCACCGAGCCGGTGTCGGGCCGGCTCTGGGGCGGCTGCCGCGCCATCATCGACTGGCACCTCGCCAGCGACCGCTACCTCCCGGCGGCGGAGCGCCTGGACGGCGCGGTGCTCTGCATCGAGACGGCCCAGGACCTCCCGTCGCCGACGATGGTCGGCGGGAGCCTGATGGCGATGGGCGAGCGCGGCCTCCTGGAGCGCTTCGACGGCGTGCTCTTCGGGCGACCGCCGACCCGGAGCTACGCCGACGATCCGCCGGGCGGCGACCGCGAGCGCTACCGTGAGGAGCTCTACGACGCCGTCGTCGAGTGGGTCGGCCGATACAACCCGAACGCGCCAGTGGTGTGCGGCCTCGACTGGGGACACACGAATCCCGTCGCGCCCCTCCCCATCGGCCGGCAGGTCGAGGTCGACCCGGAATCCGAGCGCGTCGTCGTTCGCTGACGCTGCAACAGCCACCGAACGTGCAACCATTAAGGTCGCCGTCCCGTACTCTCAGGTAATGTACGACTCCGAGGACCTCGAGCGCATCCGCGAGTCCCGGGAGGAGTGGGAGGCCGACACCCTCGGGCCGACGCTGGAGCGCTTCGGCGAGCGCCAGGAACAGTTCACCACGGACACCGGCGGCCAGCCGGTCGACCGCCTCTACACGCCCGAGGACGTCTCGGAACTCGACTACGACGAGGACCTCGGGTTCCCGGGCGAGGAGCCCTACACGCGTGGGCCCTACCCGACGATGTACCGCGGACGGCTGTGGACGATGCGCCAGTACGCGGGCTTCGGGACGCCCGACGAGACCAACGAGCGGTTCCACTACCTGCTCGACCAGGGCCAGACCGGGCTCTCGATGGCGTTCGACCTGCCGACCCAGATGGGCTACGACTCCGACGCCACGATGGCCCAGGGAGAGGTGGGCAAGTCCGGGGTCGCCATCGACACGCTCGCGGACTTCGAGCAGGTGTTCGAGGGCATCCCGCTGGACGAGGTGTCGACGTCGATGACCATCAACGCGCCAGCCAGCGTGCTGCTCGCGATGTACATCGCCGTCGGCGACAAGCAGGGCGTCGACCGTGAGGAACTCCGGGGGACCATCCAGAACGACATCCTCAAGGAGTACATCGCGCGCAACACCTACATCTTCCCGCCGGAGCCGTCGATGCGCATCATCACGGACATCTTCGAGTTCTGCGCGGACGAGACGCCGAAGTTCAACACCATTTCCATCTCCGGCTACCACATCCGCGAGGCGGGCGCGACGGCGGCCCAGGAGATCGCGTTCACGCTCGCCGACGGCATCGAGTACGTCGAGACCGCCCTCGAAGCCGGCCTCGACGTCGACGAGTTCGCGCCCCAGCTATCCTTCTTCTTCAACGCCCACAACAACATCCTCGAGGAGGTCGCGAAGTTCCGCGCCGCCCGCCGAATGTGGGCGACGATAATGGAGGAGCGCTTCGGCGCGGAGAGCCCCAAATCGAAGCAGCTGAAGTTCCACACCCAGACCGCGGGGTCGACGCTCACCGCCCAGCAGATCGACAACAACATCGTCCGCGTGGCCTACCAGGCGCTCGCGGCCGTCCTCGGTGGCACCCAGAGCCTCCACACGAACGGGAAGGACGAGGCGCTCTCGATTCCGACGGAGGACTCCGTGCGCACCGCGCTTCGCACCCAGCAGATTCTCGCCCACGAGTCGGGCGCGGCCGACACCATCGACCCGCTCGCCGGGTCGTACTACGTCGAGTCCCTGACCGACGAGGTCGAGGCCGAAGCGCTGGACCTCATCGACGAGGTCGAGTCCCGCGGCGGGATGCGCCAGTCCGTCGAGGACCAGTGGGTACAACGCCAGATTCAGGACGTCGCCTTCGAGCGCCAGCAGGAGGTCGAGGACGAGGAACGCATCATCGTCGGCGTCAACGAGTTCGAGGTCGACGACGAACCCGAGGTCGACATCGAGGAGGTCACCGAGGAGGACGAGCAGCGGAAGGTGAACGGCCTGGATTCCGTCAAGGACGACCGGGACGAGGCGGCCGTCGAGGACGCACTCGCGGCGCTGGAGGACGCAGCGAACGGCGGCGAGAACGTGATGCCGTACATCGTTGACGCGGTGAAGGCGTACGCCAGCGTCGGCGAGATCTGCAACACGCTCCGCGACGTCTTCGGCGAACACCAGCCCGGCGCGGCGGTCTGAGTCGGTCAGGGGCGGTCGCGGCGACGCCGACTGCGGCACCCCGGACCTTTGTCACTCCGTCACGAACCACCGGCCATGAGTAGCGACTGGACGCCAGAGCAGCTGTCCGCCCAGGCCGGCCGGCACGTCGTCGTGACCGGCGCGAACAGCGGCGTGGGCTTCGAAGCGGCGCGGGAGTTCGCCGCCGCCGGCGCGCACGTCGTACTGGCGGTCCGGAGCACCGAACGCGGGCGGGAAGCGAAACGGGCCATCGAGGAGGACTACGCGGGCGCGTCGCTCACCCTCGCCGAACTCGACCTCGCGGACCTGGACTCCGTGCGGTCGTTCGCGGAGTGGTACCGGACGGAGTTCGACGCCCTCGACGTGCTCTGCAACAACGCCGGCGTGATGGCGATTCCGCGCTCGGAGACCGCTGACGGCTTCGAGACGCAGTTCGGCGTGAACCACCTCGGTCACTTCGCGCTCACAGCAGGCCTCCTCGGCGCACTGCGGCGAACGAACGGGCGGTCCCGCGTCGTCACGCAGTCCAGCGGCGTCCACGAGCGCGGCCGCATCGACTTCGACGACCTCCAGGGCGAGGACGACTACGACAAGTGGGCGGCGTACGCGCAGTCGAAACTCGCGAACGTGCTGTTCGCCTACGAACTCGACCGGCGACTCCGCGCCGCGAACGCGAGCGTGGCGAGCGTCGCCTGCCACCCGGGGTACGCCGACACGAACCTCCAGCGTAGAGGCCCCAAACAGGCCGGTTCGCGGCTCCGCCTGCTCGGGATGAAGGTCGCGAACGTCGTCTTCGCCCAGAGCGCCGAACGCGGTTCGTGGTCGATGCTGTTCGCCGCCACGCACCCCTCCATCGACGGCGGCGAGTACGTCGGTCCCGGGGGGTTCCTGAACATGCGTGGTCACCCAGCCAAACAGTCCTCCAGCGCCCGGTCGCACGACCGCGACGTCGCCCGCCGACTCTGGACCGTCTCCGAGAGACTCACCGGCGCGCGCTTCGACCTCCCCACGCCCGAGGCCGCCCCGCAGTAGCAGTGACCTCCTGGTGACTGTCCAGGAGGGTGGCCGAGCGACCAGTTCCCACGTCCCTCCGGCGCTTCCTTCCGGCGGACGCCGTAGCCTTGATTGCGGACCGCCGTCTCCACGCGAGTATGCACGTAGACCACGTCGGCGTCGCCACTGACGACGCCAGCAGCCTCGCAGACCTCTACACCGAGTTGTTCGACGCGCCCGTCGCGCACGAGGAGACGTTCGACGGCCTCCGCGTCGTCTTCCTCGAACTCGACGGCGAGGGATACTTCGAACTGCTCGAACCGGTTGAGGACGGGACGACCATCGGGCGATACCTCGAGAACAACGGGAGCGGCATCCACCACGTCGCGCTCGCCACCGAGGACATCGAGGCGGCGCTCGACACCGCCCGCGAAGCCGGCGTCGAACTCATCGACGAGGAACCGAGAGACGGCGCGTGGGGCCACGACGTCGCGTTCCTCCACCCTAAGTCGACGGGCGGCGCGCTCGTGGAGTTCGTCGAGCACTGACAGTCAGGAGTCGTTCACGGCGTCTCGCTCCGGAACGTCCGGGTCGGTGACGTACCCCGCGGCGTTCTCCGGGAGTTCGTCGAACCACTCGACGTCCAGAATCTCCTCGTCGGCGTCTTCGTCCCAGCGCTCCGGGTAGCGATCCGCCTCGCCGCCGGCGTACGCTGCGGTGAAGAAAACGGAGAGCAGGTAACCGCGGCGCTCGGGGTCCTCGCGGTGGACGAACCGGCGGCGCTTGACCTGCCAGACGCCCGTGAGTTCGCAGTCGACGCCCGTCTCCTCCCACACCTCACGGACTGCGGTCTCCGCGAACGACTCGCCGGGTTCGTGTCCGCCCGCCGGCAACACCCACTGTCCGGGGTCGCGCGGGTGGCGGATGAGGAGGACGCGGCCCTCGTCGTCGGTGACGCGCGCTCCCGCCCCACCCCGGCCGCCGGCCTCGAAGAACGCTGTGCCGTGTTCGAACAGGCCGGGGTCGTTCTCGACCGTCTCCTCGTGGACCGGGAACTCGCCGTACGTCTCGCGGAGTGCGTCGATGCGGCGGTCTATCTCGCGCCTGGAGCGAACGCTGATGGCCACGGAGACGCGACTAGTCGGCGTCCGGACAAGTCGATTTCGGTTACGGCGCGGGGCCGAAGCTCTCGACCTTCGCCGTCTCGGTGTCGAAGCCCGCGGCGTCGAGGGCCTCGACGGCCTCCTCGCAGAAGTCGCTGAACCCGTAGACGAACGGCGCAGCGTCGGGACTCTCGGCGATGGACTGCACCGCGTCCGAGAGCGCGCCGGTGACGAAGACGACGCGAGCGCCCGCGACGGAGAGGCCGGCGAGTCGCTCCTCGTGGACCGGTTCGTCGTCCCGGTAGACGAGCGTTACGTCCGCGTCTTCGGTGATTGCGCGTTCCGCGATGCCGATGGCGGGCCCGACGCCGGGGCCGCCCGCGAGCAGGACAACAGACTTCTCGCCCTCGTAGTAGTCGTCGCCGTAGGGGCCCTCGATTCGGACCTCGTCTCCCGGTTCGCGGTCGGCGAGCCACGGTCCGAGCGTCCCCTCCGGGTCGACCCCGACGGTGACCTCGAACGTGCCCTCGACGGTCGGCGAGGACAGCGTGTAGTAGCGCCCCTCCTCCTCGCCGTCGAACTCCGCGAGGATGCGCACGAACTGTCCGGGTTCGGCCGCGAACTCCGCCGGCGCCTCGAACGTCAGTGCGACGGTGTCCGGTCCGACCTCGCGGACCTCGCGAACCGCAACTGCAGTCTCGTCCATGCACCGAATTCACGGTCGCGGTTCAAATGGATTGGCTTCCGGCCCCACCGTCACGAGTCCGTCGGCGACCCCGGTTTCGCCACGGCGTGCGCAGTAGACAGTCGGGCGGTACTGAGTTCCTGAGACACCAATAGGCCCACCCCTGGGCCAAGAACTGGACGTTCGTCCAATTCAACACGAGTCGAGCGCTGAGTCCGGCGTTTGGACGCGGAATGCGGCTTCAGAAGCCTTTTTGCTCGCGGCGCGGCAAGCCGCTAGCACATGCACGACGACCTGAACTGGGCCATCGGCGGCGAAGCCGGCGATGGAATCGCTTCGACCGGCAAAATCTTCGCTCAGGCGCTCTCGCGCGCCGGCCGGCACGTGTTCACCTCGAAGGACTTCGCCTCTCGTATCCGGGGTGGCTACACGGCGTACAAGGTCCGGACGTCGGTCGACCAGGTGCAGAGCGTGGTCGACCGCCTCGACATTCTCATCGCGCTCACCGAGCGCACCGTCGACGAGAACCTCGACGAACTCCACGAGGACTCCGTCATCATCTACGACGGGGAACGAACGGAGTTCTCGGACTTCGAAGCGCCCGAAGACGTGACCGGGCTGGACGTCCCGCTGAAGTCGCTGGCCGAGGAGGCCGGCGGCGCCATCATGCGGAACGTCGTGGCACTCGGCGCCGTCTGCGCCGTCGCCGACTTCCCCATCGAGAACCTCGACGAGTCCCTGGAGAAGCGCTTCGGTGACAAGGGCGAGAGCATCGTCGAGAACAACAAGCAGGCCGCCCGCCTCGGCTCCGAGTACGTCGAGGAGAACTTCCCAGCGGAGGGCCCCCGCTACTCGCTGGAGACGACCGACAACGACTACGTCCTGCTGAACGGCGACGAGGCCATCGGCATGGGCGCAATCGCCGCCGGCTGCCGGTTCTACGCCGGCTACCCCATCACGCCCGCGACGGACGTGATGGAGTACCTCACTGGCCGCATCGACCAGTTCGGTGGTCACGTGGTCCAGGCCGAGGACGAACTCGCCGCCATCAACATCGCGCTCGGCGCCGCACGCGCCGGCGCTCGGGCGATGACCGCGACGTCGGGCCCGGGCATCGACCTGATGGCCGAGACGTTCGGCCTCGTCGCGACCAGCGAGACGCCGCTGGTCATCACGAACGTGATGCGCTCGGGTCCCTCCACGGGGATGCCGACGAAGCAGGAGCAGGGCGACCTCAACATGATGCTGAAGGGCGGCCACGGCGAGGTTCCGCGCTTCGTCGTCGCGCCCACCTCCGTCGCGGAGTGCTTCCACAAGACCGTCGAGGCGTTCAACCTCGCCGAGAAGTACCAGATACCGGTCTACCTCACCGCCGACCTCTCGATGGCGGTTACCGAGCGCACCTACGAACCCGACGAGTTCGACATGGAGGCGGTCGAGGTCGACCGCGGGAAACTCGTCGATGAGGGCGAGATATCGGCCTGGCAGAACGAGAAGGAGCAGTTCAAGCCCCACGCCGACACGGCCGACGGCGTCAGCCCGCGCGCGCTCCCCGGTACGAAGGGCGGCGTCCACATGTCCACGGGCCTCGAGCACGACGAGCTCGGCCGACGGACCGAGGACACGGACGTCCGCGTCGAGCAGGTCGACAAGCGCTACCGCAAGGTCGACACCGCGATCGAACAGGAGAACTTCGACTACCGCGAGTTCGGCGACAGCGAGGCCGACAGCCTCGTCATCTCGTGGGGGTCCAACGAGGGGACGCTCGTCGAGGCCCTCGACTACCTCGACGCCGACGGCGTGGACGTCCGCGTCATCTCGGTGCCGTACATCTTCCCCCGCCCCGACCTCAGCGACGAGGTCCAGGCTGCGGAGACGGTCGTCGTCGTCGAAGCGAACGCGACCGGCCAGTTCGCCGACGTCGTCGAACACGACGTCCTCGAGCGGGTCGAGCGCATCAACAAGTACGACGGCGTCGACTTCAAGGCCGACGAACTCGCCGCCGAGATCAAGGAGACCCTAGCATGAGCTCAGAGAACGTCCGATTCACCGACTTCAAGTCCGACAAGCAGCCCACGTGGTGTCCCGGCTGTGGCGACTTCGGCACCATGAACGGGATGATGAAAGCACTCGCCCAGACCGGCAACTCGCCCGACGACACGTTCGTCGTCGCGGGCATCGGTTGTTCGGGCAAGATCGGGACGTACATGCGGTCGTACGCCCTCCACGGCGTCCACGGCCGCGCGCTCCCGGTCGGCACCGGCGTCAAACTCGCTAACCCCGACCTCGAAGTGATGGTCGCGGGCGGCGACGGCGACGGTTACTCCATCGGCGCGGGCCACTTCGTCCACGCCGTCCGCCGGAACGTCGACATCACGTACGTCGTGATGGACAACCGCATCTACGGCCTCACCAAGGGCCAGGCGTCCCCGACCAGCCGGTCGGACTTCGAGACGGCGACCACCCCCGAGGGCCCGAAGCAGCCCCCGGTCAACCCGCTCGCGCTCGCGATGGCTGCCGGCGGCTCGTTTATCGCCCAGAGCTTCTCCTCGGACGCGAAGCGCCACACCGAGATCGTCCAGGAGGCCATCGAGCACGACGGCTTCAGCCTGGTGAACTGCTTCAGTCCCTGTGTCACGTTCAACGACGTGGACACGTACGGCTACTTCCGGGACAGCCTCGTCGACCTCTCGGAGGAGGACGACTACGACCCGTCTGACTACGACCAGGCGAAGGACGCCATCCTCGAGGCCGACAAGGAGTACATGGGCGTGCTCTACCAGAACGAGGACTCCGTCCCCTACCACGAGGCCCACGGCATCACCGAGAACATGGCGGACATCCCGGACGGCGCCCCCGACGGCGCGACGGACCTCGTCCGCGAGTTCTACTAACGGACCTTTTTACTGCGGAGGGTCGCCTTCGGCGACCCCCACTTGCAAAAAGCTACGCTAAAAACTCCCTGCGCTCACTTCGTTCGCGCAGTGAACGGCGCGCTCCGCGCGCCGATGCTGGCCTCGTACGCCACCGGACCAAAGTTTACCCCGCTTCCACCCGTCGTTCCAGAGGTGACATCCTACTGGGACGAACGCCACGAGATGTCCGTGGACCCCACGACTGACGCGGACGTCGCCGACCAGAACGGCGTCCGCCATCTCGTCTTCCTCGCGCGCGTCGACGACGAGAGCGTCCGCGAGACGCTGCGCCCGACGCTCGACGCGCTGTCGGAGTTCGACTGTCTCGCCGTCGTCCCCGAGCAGTACCTCCACGTGACGGTGACCATCGCCGGGAACGTCGGCTCCGGTCAGCGGCTCTCCGAGCACGAGGAGGAGCGCGTCGCGGCGGCGGGCCGAACGGCGTTCGCGGACGCGTCGGCGTTCGAGGTGACGTTCCCGCAGTTGGACCTCTTCCCGTCCGTGGTGTTCGCGTCGGTGGACGACGGCGGGTCGTTCGAGGGCCTGAACGAGCGGGCGTGTGGTATCGACGGCATCGAGGTCCACGGCCGCGACGAGGGGTACGTTCCGCACCTCACGCTCGCGCAGTTCCGGTCTCGCGATGAGTACGAGGACCTCCTCGCGTGGCTGGAGAGCAACCGGTCACTTGAGGCGCCGTCGACGCGAGTGACCGACGTCGACCTGGTGGCGGTCGACCGCGACGAGCGATTCCCGGAATTCGAGACGGTGGCGCGGTATCCACTCGCCCACTGACCAGGGGCGTCGGCGCGGGGAACACCGTGCTTTTCCTGACTGGCCACGAGGAGACGGCTATGACGGACACACTGCCGGAGCCGTTCCGGTACGACGCCGAGGTCGACCCCGGGGAGAAACGCCACATCCGCTACGAGATCGGGGAGACGTACCTCGGCGACCCCGTGGAGATGCCAGTGACCGTCGTCAACGGGGACGCTGGCGGCCCCACGGTGTTCCTCTCGGCTGGCGTCCACGGGGACGAACTGAACGGCGTGAAGGTGCTCCAGGAGGTCGCCGACCGCTACGAACCGGGCGACCTCCACGGGACGCTGGTCTGCCTGCACGTGGTCAACGTCCCCGGCTACCTCGCCCAGCAGCGCGACATCCCCATCTACGACCAGGACCTCAACCGGTCGTTTCCCGGCCGGGAGCGCTCGAACACCGCCGAACGGATGGCCCACGAGGTCTACCGCCGGTTCGTCAGCCAGGCAGACCTCGGCATCGACCTCCACACGTCGACGCGGAACCGGACGACGATGTACCACGTGCGCGCGGACATGTCGAACCCCGAGGTCGAGCGCCTGGCCGAGGCGTTCGGCGCGAACGTGATTCTGGACGGCGCGGGCGACGGCGGGTCGCTTCGCGGCGTCGCGACCGGGGACGGCATCCCGACGGTCACCGTCGAGATGGGGAAGGCCCACCGGTTCCAGCGGCCGCTCATCGAGAAGGCGAAGACCGGCGTCGAGAGCGTGCTAACGGAGTACGGGGTCCGTCCCGGCGGCGAGCGCGCGGACCCCCACTGGCAGAAGATTCTCGGCGGCGACCAAGAGAAGCGGTGGCTCAGAGCTGACACGGGTGGCCTCGTGGAGATGCAGTGGGGGCCGGCGCCCCTCGTCCACGAGGGCGAGACCATCTGCACAATCAGCGACCACTTCAGCAGCGAGGAACACGTCGTCACAGCGCCGTTCACGGGGATTCTCGTCGGGGTCCTCGAGAACCCTGTGGCGCTGCCGGGGCACCCGCTCTGTCACCTCGCACGCATCGACGCCGAGACCCACGCCGAGATAGAGCGGGAGATCGAACGCGGCGAGTTCGACGGCTACCGCTCCCTCGGTCTGCGGTGGATGGGCGACGGGACAGAAGCGGAGTGACCGCGGTCGGCGCGTCGTCGAGTCGGCGCCGCGGGAATTGCGCCCTCTCGCGGGCGTCAGGAACGTTCCCGCGTGTTTTTTATCGTTGACCTGAATTAGTTTGCGTAACCATGGCCAGGGACGCAGCCAGCCGCCGTCTCCGTCGGCCCGCGACCTCCGGTCCGGCCACCCACCGGTCGGGCCGCCGGTCCGAGCGCGACGGGCGTGGCCGCCACACGAGCGACCCCTCCGAGGAGTTCTCCTATGTCTGAGCATTACGACGTCGTCGTCGCCGGCGCCGGCCCGGCAGGAGCACAGTGCGCGAGAGACCTCGCCCGACGGGACTACGACGTCGTGGTCCTCGAGACCGAGTCCGAGGACGGGTTCCCCCGGCAGTCGAACAAGTCGACCGCGGGAACGTTCGCGTCGATGACCGGCGCGTTCGGGATTCCGGACGACGTGGTGATGCATTACACCGACGACGTGATCCTCGAATCCCCCAACGAGCACTTCGTCCAGCACCAGCCTGGTGCGGTCCTGGAGTTCGCTGACTTCAAGCGCTACCTCGTGGCCGACGGCCGCGATGAGGGCGCGGAGTACCGCTTCGACTCGCGCGTGAACAACCCCATCGTGGAGGATGGGGAGATTGTGGGCGTGAAGTACGCGGGCTCCGAGGAACTGTACGCCGACATCGTCGTCGACGCCACCGGGCCGGCGGCCCCGCTCGCGAAGAAACTCGGCGTCTGCGACCTCAAGCGCAAGCACCAGGCCATCGGCGTGGAGTGGGAGATGGAGGGTGTCGACGTCGACCACGAGGACTACGCAGACCTCAGCGACGCGATGATGCTGCGCCTCGACCACGACCTCGCGCCCGGCGGCTACTCATGGATCTTCCACACGGGCGAGGACACCGCGAAAGTCGGCCTCTGTTACATCCAGAACGAGAGCTACCAGCGCTTCGGGAACTCGGGGATGGGCATCGACGACTACCTCGGCTACTGGCTGGAGTCGGACCCCCGCTTCGAGAACGCCGAGAAACTCGAGGGCAAGCAGCACCGCGGGTCGGCCCACATCCAGATGCCCAGCAACCTCAGCACGGACAACTTCATGGCCATCGGTGACACCGTCCCGACCATCGACCCGCTGTGGGGCGAGGGCATTCACAAGGGGATGGAGTCCGCCCGCGCCGCCGCCATCACCGCCGACCGCTGCCTGATGGGCAACGAGCAGGACACCTCCGCGGACTCGATGTCCGTCTACGACGAGCTCTGGCACAGCCGCGTCGCGCCCGACATGCGTACCCGGCTGACGATGACCCAACTGCTCTACCTCGCGCCGAACGAGCGCTACGACACGCTGATGCGGGACCTCAACGACGCCGAGATGGAGACGCTGAGCCAGGCCAACGAGGGCGGCTGGCGCTCGCTCACGAAGCTGTTCCACCTGAGCGACCTGCCGCTGCTCGCGCGGTTCGCGAAACAGCGCCTCGCCGAGTAGCCCCGGGTTCGCGCCCAGGTGGGGTCTCGCCGGAGCCCCAATTCCTAACCGCGCGCCTCTCCTTTCCCCGACCATGTCACAGGACTCGGAGCGACGCGCACCGCTATCGAACGGGATACCCACCCTCGGCATCGGCACCTGGCAGAACGAGGACCACGACCAGTGCGCAGAGAGCGTGCGCACCGCACTCGACCACGGCTACCGGCACGTCGACACCGCCCAGGCCTACCGCAACGAGGAGGCGGTCGGCCGCGGCATCGCGGAGGCTGACGTCGACCGCGAGGACGTCTTCCTCGCGACGAAAGTGTGGACCAGCAACCTCGCGCACGACGACGTCCTCGAGACGACCGAGGAGAGCCTCGACCGCCTCCGCACGGACTATCTCGACCTGCTGTACGTTCACTGGCCGGCCAACGAGTACGACCCCGAGGAGACGCTGTCGGCGTTCGCGGAGCTCCGCGACGAGGGGGCCATCGAGCGCATCGGCGTGAGCAACTTCGAGCCACGTCACCTCGACGAGGCCCGCGACGTGCTCGGCGAACTGCCGTTCGCGAACCAGGTGGAGTTCCACCCGCTGCTCCCCCAGGAGGACCTCCAGGCGTACGCCGCGAACGAGGACCTCGAACTCGTCGCCTACTCGCCGCTCGCGCGCGGCGAGGTGTTCGATATCCCCGAGATACAGGACGTCGCCGAGAAGCACGGCGTGAGCGAGGCCCAGGTCAGCCTCGCGTGGGTCCGCGAGAAGGGTGCGACCGCCATCCCGAAGGCCACCGGGCGGGACCACATCGAGGACAACTTCGCCAGCCTCGACGTCGAACTCGACGACGAGGACGTCGAACAGATCGACAGCGTCAGTGGACGGGACCGGCAGGTCGACCCGGACTTCGGTCCCTGGAACTGAGATAGCGGCCGCTTCGCTCGGTTCTCCCGTCTTCGAGGCCACGTCCAACAGTTGCAATTTCGTCGACGCGATGGAGGACTCCGGGTGACCGGACTCCGGGTGAACCCGGTGTCGTGCTCAGGGTTCGAGACGGTCGGGGTCCCGCGGGAACAAGATCGCCTCCTTGACGTTGTCGACGCCGGCGAGCTGCTGGATGAGGCGGTCGATACCCAGGCCGTACCCCCCGTGGGGCGGGACGCCGTACCGGAACGCGTCGAGGTAGAATTCGAAGTTCTCCGGGTCGACGCCCTGCGCGGTCATCGTCTCCCGGAGGCGGTCGACGTCGTGTTCACGCTGGCCGCCCGAGGAGAGTTCCTGCCCGCGGTACAGCAGGTCGAACTTCCGGGAGGCGACGTCGTCGCCGGGGACGCCCTGCATGTAGTAGAACTTCTCGTCGGGGTAGCCGACGACGAAGACGGCGGGGTGGCCGCGCTCCTCGAAGTACTCGCCGAGCAGGCGCTCGCCCTTCGTGTCGAGGTCGGTGTCGTCCTCGGGAACGTGGTCGTACTCCTCGCGGAGAATCTCACGGGCCTCCTCGAAGGTGACCCGCGGGAAGTCCTCCTCGGGGACCGCCAGGTCGGCGTCGAGGACGTCGAGTTCGCGGCCCGCGCGTTCCACGACGGCCTCGATGGTGTGCCGCAGGGACTCCTCCTGGACGTCCATCACGTCGTGGTGGTCCTCGACGTAGCCGAGTTCGACGTCGAACATCGCGATCTCGGAGACGTGCCGGGAGGTGCCGAAGTCCTCCGCGCGGAACGCGTGCCCGACCTCGAAGAGGCGGTCGAAGCCCGAGGCGACGAGAATCTGCTTGTACAGTTGCGGGCTCTGGGAGAGGTACGCCTCCTGGTCGTAGTAGACGACCGGGAAGAGGTCTGCGCCGCCCTCCGCGCCGGCGGTCGACAGTTCCGGCGTGTCGACCTCCTCGAACTCGTTGTCGTAGAACCACGACCGCATCGCGCCCATCGCTTTCGAGCGCAGCGAGAAGACGGCCCGGCTCTCGGGTTTCCGGACGTCGAGGTGGCGCTCGTCGAGGCGCGTCGAGAGGTCGGCGTCGACGTCCTTCGAGATCTCGATAGACAGGTCGCCGCTGGCCTCGCTGACCACGGTCAGTTCCTCGGGCGCGAGTTCGACGCCCCCGGGTGCCTGGTCGGTCGCCTCGAGCGTGCCGCGGACCTGCACGATGTCTTCGCTGGACAGCGCCTCGGCGCGTTCGAAGACCTCCGGGGTGTCGTCCTCCTTGACCACGACCTGCAGGAGACCGGTGCGGTCGCGGACGACCACGAAGAGGATGCCGCCGAGGTCGCGGAGTTCGTGCACATGACCGGCGATGGTGGTTTCGCTGCCGTCGTCGTCGGGCGATACGTCGTCGATGTAGGTTCGTTCGAGCATGGGTGTGTGGGTGTCTGCGAGCAGTCGGCTGCGGTACCGACCCCTGGTGAGGGGCGACCGGTCGGAACGGACGATAGAAGTTTGTGGTGCACCTGCTCACGCAGGCACATTATTCGCGACCACGGCGACACGCCGACCGGCCGACAGGCGACGCCACTGCGAGTGGGACGTCGACCGGAGTAGGCGCGTCGCCGCTACCATCTCTGCCTCCAACTGACCACCTGCGGTTTATAGCAGTTTTGAAGACGAGTGACAGCGGGACGCTACGCCTCGAGAAGTGACCCGGAGCGCTCTTTCGGCGGCAGCAAAATGGCCCGACTTACATGTAGCCGAGGTCGCGCAGGCGCTCCATCAGGTCCTCCTTGTCCTGGGCGCGGCCGGCGCGCTCGGTGGTGTTGTCGAGGTCCTGGAGCCACGCGGGCTCCTCGGCGGCCTTGTCCGTCGACACCTCGCTGCCGAGCGAGCGGAAGCCCTTGAAGTACTTGGGCGAGACCGGGATGTCCTCGTGGGTGAGGCCGTTCGGCAGGTCGTCGTAGCTCTGGGGGACGTAGCCGTCGTCCGGGTAGCCCTCGACCGTCTCGGGGACGACGTAGTACCAGAAGGCGTCCCACACCGCGGCCTCGTCGAACTGGAGGATGGGCTGGATGCGGTCGTGGGGCGGGTAGACGTCGGGGTCGTGGCGCGGGCTGAAGAACGTCTCGTCCGCGCGGGCCTCCTGTTCGTCCCAGCGAATACCGCTGAGGATGCCGTCGACGTCGTACTCCTCGAGGGCGTTGTTGAGCGCGACGGTCTTCAGGAGGTGGTTGCCGACGTAGGTGTCCAGCAGGAACGGGAAGCTGTCCTCCTCGTACTCGAGGAGGTCCCGGACGTGGTGCTGGTTCTGGTCGTTCAGTTCGTCGATGGGGATGTCGTCGCCGGGGGTGAGCCCGTTGGCGTCGACGTAGTCCCCGACGTCGGTGTTCTGCGCGTAGATGACCTCTAAGTCCCACTCGTCGGCCCACTTGTCGACGAAGCCGTGGAGTTCGTCGAAGTGCTGGAAGTGGTCGATGAAGATGGCTGGCGGTACCTCGAGGTCGAACTGCTCGGCGACCTCCTTGACGAGGTACAGCGTGAGCGTGGAGTCCTTCCCGCCGGTCCACATGATGGCGGGGTTCTCGTACTGCTCGAGGCCCCTGCGGGTGACCTCGATGCCCTTCTCTATCTTGTCCTGGAGCGTCGGGTAGTCCTCTGAGGATTCGCCTTCGCCGTCACTGTAGTCGACGTCGAGGTACTCTGGGAATGCCTCGCCCATACCAGCGGTGTCAACGCCGCTCCGTATAGGCCCTTGGTTCTCGGCGCGTCTAACCTCGCTACGGACCGGGGGTAGGAGCCGCCTTCTGAAGTGCGGTTTCGGCGATGTTGCCGCCGTAGTCCGCGCTCCGGGAGAGGGAGTCGACGACGAGACCGAGGTGCTGGGCCTGGCGGGCGTCGAGGTCGTGCAGAAGGTCGTCGACGGCCCGGGTCTGTTCGTCGATCTCCCGGACCTCCGCTCGCGCCTGGTTGGCGAGCTGGGTGGCCGTCTCTGGGTCGTCGGCGAACAGCGCGTCCATCGCGGTCTGGATGATGTCGGTGGCGTCGGCCTCGAGGTCGTGGAGTGCGTCCATCACGGCCTCTGGGACTTCGGCGTCAAGGTCCTGGGTGACGCGACTGATCTTCGCGGCGTGGTCGGCGACGCGCTCGAGCTGTCGCGCGCTGGAGTGGTAGTCGAAGGCCGTCTCCCGGGAGACGCCGATCTCCTGGGCGACCGTCGGTGAGCGCAGCGCCCCGCGGTAGATGCGGGAGACTACGTACCAGAGGCGGTCGACGTCGTCGTCGCGCTCCATCACGTCCTGTGCGATGTCGGGGTCGCGGTCGCCGAGCGCCTGCAGGGCGTCCCCGAGCATCGAGACCGAGATGAGGTGCATCCGCCTGACGGCGTTGTGGATCGAGAGCTCCGAGGAGTCCAGCAGGTCCTGGATGACGACGCGGTTGCTCGTCTCCTCGAGCACCTCGAGGCCGACGAGGCCCTGGGTGGCGTTCCGGATGACACGGCGCTGGTCGGCGTCGATGCGGTCGGCCTCGAGAACGAGCACGTCAAAGCCGCTGACGTACATCGTCATGACCGCGCGCATGAGTTCGTCGCCCTCCATCCCGGAGATGTCGAGGGTGCCCTCGTCCTCGTCCCCGGACGTGACCGGTGTCAGTAGCAGCGACCCGCTGTCCGGGTGGAAGCCCACCTCGTCACCGGCCTCGACGTCGTGGTCCCGGGCCCAGTCTTTCGGGATGGACACTGTGAACGTCGACCCGCCCGTGACCTGGACCTTCCTGCGTTCCATGTCCGGGCGTTTGGACCCACCCCATATAAATCCATTCAAGCATATATATTTTCCAGCCGGCGTTACCCATACCCCGATACCGGAACCAGAGAGCCCTCTTCCGCGCTTAGGAGCGCCCTACAGAATAAGTTCGGCAGTAGGATGCCCGTGTTACTCCGTACATAGATACGCCATTATAGCCATCATAGTAGGGTACTTATTCGTCGCTTCCCCAGATTCCACCGATGGATGGAAACGACCGGGAGCGCGTGCGCACGCGCCGCCAGGTCCTCGCCGGCGCCGGGGCCCTCGGTGCAACGGCGCTCGCAGGCTGCTCTCGGAACACGTATCCAGACAACGACGCATCGACCGGCCTCTCGGGGACCGTCGACATCGCCGGTAGCTCGACTGTGTTCCCCATCGCGACCGCGTTCGCCGAGATATTCGGAAAGAACCACAAAGACGTCGGGTTCAACCTGCAGTCGACCGGGAGCGGCGGCGGGTTCGCGAACCACTTCTGTCCCGGTCGGACGGATTTCAACAACGCCTCGCGACCCATCCGCGAGCCGGAACAGAACCAGTGTGCCGCCAACGGTGTCGAGCCCGTCGAGCTCGTCGTCGCGACCGACGCGCTCACCGTCATCGTCAACGACAACGCCGACTGGATCGACCGCGTGACCGTCGAGGAGCTCGCGACCATCTGGTCCGAAGAGGAGAGCCCCGAGACGTGGAACGAAGTCAACGACGACTGGCCCGACGAGGACATCGAACTGTTCGGCCCGTCGGACGCCTCCGGGACCTACGACTACTTCATCGAGGCCATCCTCCACAGCGGCGACGAGAAGCTGAGCCACCGCCAGGACTACTCCGGCACCGAGCAGGACCGCACCATCCTGCAGGGCGTCGAAGGCTCCGAGTTCGCGATGGGGTATCTCGGGTACGCCTACTACTCCGAGAACACGGACGTGGTCCGTGGAGTTCCCGTCGACGACGGCGACGGTGAGCCCGTCGAACCGTCCCTGGCGAACGCCCGGAGTGGCGAGTACTCGCCGCTCACCCGGCCGCTGTTCACGTACCCGAAGCTGTCCGCGCTCGCCGAAGAGCACGTCGCGGAGTTCGCGCGGTTCTGGATTGAGAACACGACGAACGGGGACATCATCGCCGACGAAATCGGCTACGTCCCCCTCGACCAGGAGACCAAACAGGAACAGATGGAGACACTCGAAGCGGCGATCGTGGAGGCACAGCAATGAGCGCCGACGACCTCGAGGACGCACTCACCCGTCGCACGCAGAACGCGCCCCCGGAGCTCCTCTCACGGTCGTTCTTCTTCGCGTGCGCGGCGCTCTCCATCGCGACGACCATCGGCCTGGTGGTCCTGCTGACTGGAGAGGCCGCGAAGTTCTTCAGCTTCTCGGCAGCCCTCGTCGGCGTTACCGGCGAGACGGCGACCGTCGTTGAGTTCCTCACTGGGACGACCTGGGAAGTCACGAGCGGCAAGTTCGGCGTACTCGCCCTCGTCACGTCGACGCTGATGGTGATGATTGGTTCGTCGCTCATCGCCCTGCCGCTGGGCGTCGGCACCGCCATCTACCTCAGCGAGTACGCGAGCCCTCGGCTGCGCTCGTTGCTCAAGCCCGGCCTCGAGATTCTGGCCGGTATCCCGACGGTCGTCTACGGCTTCTTCGCCATCATCTACATCACGCCCGCGCTCCAGCCGTTCGTCCCCGGCCTGGGGACGTTCAACATGCTGTCGGCGTGCATCGTCGTCGGCATCATGATCATCCCGATGGTCGCGTCCATCAGCGAGGACGCGATGTCCGCCGTGCCCGAAGAACTCCGGCAGGCTGGCTACGGGATGGGCGCGACGAAGTTCGAGGTGTCGACCGGCATCGTCGTCCCGGCGTCGCTTTCGGGCATCTTCTCGTCGTTCATCCTCGCGCTCTCGCGAGCCATCGGCGAGACGATGGCTGTCACCATCGCCGCCGGCTCGCAGGCGAAGTTCCTGAACCCGTTCAATCCAGGCTCCTACACGGAGGCCGCCCAGCCGATGACCGCCGCGATGGTCGAACTCGTCGGCGGCGACATCACCGGGGGCGGCATCGCCTACCGGAGCGTGTTCGCCATCGGGTTCACGCTGTTCGTCATCACACTCGTCATGAACATCGTCAGCGACCTCGTCGCACAACACTACCGGGAGGAGTACTGAGATGGCGACACAGAACGACTCCACGGCCGCTGGCGGCTTCGGTCGCGTGAGCCGCACCGCTGGGACCGTGTTCCGATACCTGCTGCTCGCCGCCACCCTCTTCGGGCTGGTGGTGATGACGATCCTGCTCGTCTACGTCGCCAACGACGCCTTCCAGCCGCTGACCGCCGACACCGGCTGGCACCTGACGTACCTGGCGACGCTGCTCGCACCAGCGCTCGCAGTCGGCGCGTACCTCTACCGAGCGAACGTGGAAGCGCTGCAGACTGGCGCGCTCGCGGTCGGCTTGCTCGTCGTCTCCCTGCTGTTCAGCGGTGGCGCCGCGTTGCTGCTCGTGGACGTCGTCGCCCCGCTGGAGCTGTTCGCGGTGGCCGTCGCGGTACTCGCACCGATGGCCGTCGTCGTCGCTGTCGTCAGCCGCGACCGCGCACTGTCGTTCACGGTGCAGTTCGCGACCACCACAGCGGCCTTCTACGTCTCGCTGTTCGGGCTGCCCGGCCCAATCGGGAGCCTGCTCGACCTGCCGTTGGTCGTGCCGAGCCTCGTCGACGTCGTGCTGTACGCGCCGTACGCCCCCGACCCGTGGCTCGCTGTGACGCTGGTCGTCGGCGGGCCGGTGGCCCTGGCGGGGAGCCGGTTCGTCGCCGCCGACCGAGGGCGCCAGACGGAGGCGACCGTCGCCGCCGCCGTGCTCGTCGGCATCGCACTCGGGGCGCTCGTCGGCCCGCTGCTCGGCGTCGACTCGATGCCCGCGACCGTCGTTGCGGCCGTCGGCATCGCGCCGCCAGCAGTCTACGCTGCGGGCGTCGGAGTGAACCGCGAACACGAACGACTCGGCCTCCTGTTGCCCGCGGTCGTCATCGCGGGCACCGGTGTCGGCGTGCTCGCCACCGACGCGCTCGGCTTCGCCGGCCCCGACTCCTGGGTCACGTGGGCGTTCCTCACCAGCCCGCACAGTCGCTTCGCGGAGCAGGCGGGCTTCTACCCCGCCATCGCCGGGTCGATCATGCTGATGCTCGCCGTCGCCGTCCTCGCGTTCCCGGTCGGCGTCGGCGCCGCCGTCTACCTCGAAGAGTACGCCCCGGAAAACCGATTCAAGCGCGTCGTCGACGTCAACATCTCGAACCTCGCCGGCGTACCGTCGGTCGTCTACGGGCTGCTCGGGCTCGGCATCTTCGTCACCTACCTCGGGCGCTCGGCCGGCACCATCCTCGTCGGCGGCGCCACCCTCGGGCTGCTCATCCTCCCCATCGTCATCATTTCGGCGCGGGAGGCCATCCGCTCGGTCCCCCAGGACGTCCGGAACGCCTCCTACGGCATGGGCGCGACCCGCTGGCAGACCGTCAAGAACGTCGTGCTACCGCGGTCGTTCTCGGGCATCCTCACCGGAACAATTCTCGCGCTCGGCCGCGCCATCGGGGAGACCGCACCGCTCATCATGATCGGTGCACCGAACGTGAAGTTCGCGGCGCCCACAGCACTCGGCGAGGCCGCCAGCGCGATGCCCCTCCAGGTGTACGCGTGGTCCAGCCTCTACGCGGGCGAGGAGTTCTACCAGAAGGTCGTGCCGGCCGGCGTCGTGGTGCTGGTCGTCATCCTGCTCGCGATGAACTCCGTCGCCATCGTCCTCAGAAACAAGTACCAGACCGGAGAGTGAGTACACAATGACAGAGAACACGACAGAGACGACAGCCGAACCGGACGGCGGGACGACCGCCGACCCTACAAACGACAACATGGTCATCGAGACGGACGTCGCCAGCGCGACCGACGGCCACGACTCGACCACGACCCCGGACCCCATCATCCGGTCGCGCGACCTCGACGTCTTCTACGGCGAGGAACAGGCCCTCGACAGCATCGACATCGACATTCCCGAGAATCGCGTGACCGCCATCATCGGCCCCTCTGGCTGCGGGAAGTCGACGTTCCTCCGATGCATCAATCGCATGAACGACCGCATCGCCGCCTGCCGCGTGACTGGCGAACTCTCGCTCCGCGGGAAGAACGTCTACGACGACGACGTCGACCCCGTGGCGCTGCGGCGGCGCGTCGGCATGGTGTTCCAGGAGCCGAACCCATTCCCGAAGAGCATCTACGACAATGTCGCCTACGGGCTGGAGATCCAGAACGTCGAAGGTGACCACGACGAGATCGTCGAGGAGTCACTCAAGCGGGCGGCGCTCTGGGACGAGGTCAGCCACCAGCTCGACAGCTCCGGTCTGGAGCTATCCGGCGGTCAGCAACAGCGGCTCTGTATCGCGCGGGCCATCGCTCCCGACCCCGAGGTCCTGCTGATGGACGAGCCCGCCTCCGCCCTCGACCCCGTGGCGACGAGCCAGGTCGAGGACCTTATCGAGGAGCTCGCCGAGGACTACACCGTCGTCATCGTCACCCACAATATGCAGCAGGCCGCCCGCATCTCCGACAAGACCGCGGTCTTCCTCACGGGCGGCGAGCTCGTCGAGTTCGGGAACACAGACCAGATATTCGAGAACCCGGACAGCCAGCGCGTCGAAGATTACATTACCGGCAAGTTCGGGTAATACGTATGGCCAGAGACAGCTACCAGGAGAAACTGGAGGCCCTCCAGAGCGACGTCCTCTACATGAGCGAGGTGGTCACGGACCGCCTCCGCCTCGGGCTCGAGGCGATGGAGCAGAAGGACACCGACAGCGCGTGGGAGGTCATCGACGGCGACGACGAGGTGAACCAGCTCTACCTCGACCTCGAGGAGGAGTGCATCGACCTGCTCGCGCTCCAGCAGCCGGTCGCGGGCGACCTCCGGCTCATCGCCTCCTCGTTCAAGATCATCACTGACCTCGAACGCATCGGCGACCTCGCGGTGAACCTCGCCGAACACACCCTCGACGCGAGACGGGACATGTTCCCGGAGGTCGACATCCAGGCCATCGGCAACACCACCGTCCAGATGGTCGAGGACGCGATGGAGGCGTACGCCACCGAGGACATCGACGCCTGCTACGCCATCGCGGCCAGCGACGACGACCTCGACGACCGCTGCCGTGACGCCTCCAACACCGTGATGCGGGACCTCATCGAGACGGAGATCGACGACGAGACCGAGGAGGCCGAGGTCGAGGCGCTCATGCAGGACGTCTCGCGGCTCCTGCTCACCATCCGCGACCTGGAACGCGTCGGCGACCACGCCGTCAACATCTGCGCCCGCACCGTCTACATGGTCGAGAAGGACGACCAACTGATCTACTAACGTACCTTTCTCCAGGACCTTTTTACTTCGACGGGTTTCCTCGCTCGCAGCTACGCTGCTCGCTGCGGGAACCCGTCTCGCAAAAATCTACGCTAAAAACGTCCCGCGCTCACTCGCTTCGCTCGTTCGCGCGGCGAATCGGCGGCCTACGGCCGCCGAATGCTCTGCGATTGAATGGAGATCTAGAACGGCGACTGAATCTCGTCGTCGACGCTCTCGTCCTCGACGGCGTCAGCGTTCTCCTCTTTGAGTTCGTCGCCGAGTTCGTCGCGCTCCTCGAGTTCCGCGAGGATGTCGCTGCCGCCGACGAACTCGCCGTCGACGTACGTCTGTGGGATGGTCTCCCAGCCGCTGTGCTCCTCGAGGGCGACGCGGAACTCGTCGAGGCTCTGGAGCGCGTCCACCGTGTGCACGTCCGGGCGGTACTGAGAAATCAGTCCGATTGCGCGCTCCGAGAAGCCACACTGAGGCATCCGCTCGTCGCCCTTCATGAAGAGGACGACCTCGTTGTTCTCGATCGCGGTGTCGACGATCTCGTCGACCGCCTCCTGGTCCATCGAGGAGTCCATTGGGTCGAAAGCCATACCCAACGTAGCGCGACCGCGGAGAAAGGCCTTGCGCCGTCTGCCTCAGGCCACAGTCCCGGCGTGGCGCCGCTCGACCAGCCAGAATGCTCCCACAGCGACGACGACTCAGGCGAGCGGTCCGAGGAGCGGCGAGTCTCGCAGCACCAGCGAACCACCGTAGCGGGCCAGGACGGAGACGGCGAAGAAGTCGAGGAGCGCGGCGACGAGCAACGAGAGCACCCCACCGGCGAGGACCGCGCCGGAAGTCCCCACTGAGGACCCAGCGAGCAGCTGGCCGAGCGGGGCGAACGCGAGACTCAGCGCGAGCGTCCGGTCAACCAACCGAAGTACGCGGCGCACAGTACAGCCGCGAAGCGGACCCGCAAAAATCCCTGCGCTAGCAAACGGACTTCGCGTTCACACCCATCCCCTCCAGGGCGGCGACGTACTCCTCGTAGGCGGCGTCGATGGCGCCCGAGGCAGCGGCTTCCGCGCGCTCCCAGTCGTCGTCGCTCTCGCAGGTCGCGGCGAGGAGTTCGACCGCCGCGTCGGTGTCCTCACTCGTCTCGCGCTTCAGGTCGCGGAACAGGTCCGCGCGGGACTCGTCGGCGTTGTTGACGAAGTAGCCGACGAACTGCGTGAGCGTGCGGGTGGCGACGAGGCCGCGGCCAACGACTGCACCGGCCCGCGACACGGGGTCGTCTTGCTCGCGGAGGTAGTCGTGGACAGCGCCCGATTCCTCAGCCACGTCGTCGCCAAGTTCCGCGACGACGCGGTCGTAGTGCTCGCGCTCGCGCGCGGCGAACGATTCGAACGTCTCGGCCGCGTCGCCGTCGGTTTCGGCGGCCCAGGCCTCGAACACGCCGGTGGCTGCGGCTTCGCTGGCGGCGGCCGCGCGGAGGACTGTCTCCTCGGAGAGGTCGGCACCCGTGATGGCGACGAGGCGCTTCGACGAGCCGAGGCGGTCGAGTTGCGTCGCGTTCGCCGCCTCGACGCTGTCGCGGAAGTCGTCGGCGTGCATACCACGCCGTAGGAGGCAGGTGAACGTGAGTTTTTGGCACGCGAGCGCATAGGTCCACCATGACCACGACGTCCGTCTCGCCGAGAGACCTGTACGACCGCATCCGGCGCGGCGACGTGAGCGTCCTCGACGTGCGCAACCGCGACGAGTTCGAGGCCTGGCACGTCGACGGCCCGGACGTGACGGCCGCCCACGTGCCGTACATGGAGTTCGTCTCCGCCAAGGTCACCGGGAACGCCGCGGACCTCCTGCCGGACGACCTCTCGGAACCCATCGTCGCCGTCTGTGCGGTCGGGGAGTCCAGCGGGGAGGTCGCCGAGTCGCTCCGGGAAGACGGCGTCGACGCCGCGAACCTGGAGGGCGGTATGGCGGCCTGGGCCGAACTCGTCGTCAGTCACGACCTGGGAGACAGCGTCGTCCAGTATGAGCGCCCCTCGAGTGGCTGTCTCTCCTACCTCCTCTCCGACGGCGATGAAGCCGCGGTGGTGGACCCGCTCGCCGCGGCTGCAGACGGATACGCCGACGACGCCGCGGAGCGCGGCCTCGAAATCGAGTACGCCGTCGACACCCACGTCCACGCCGACCACGTCTCCGGAGTCCGCGCGGTAGCCGAGGAGACGGGAGCCGAGCGCGTCCTGCCCGAGGGCGCAGCAGAACGTGGCCTCGAGTACGACGCGACGCTCGTCGACGATGGTGACGCGATCGCAGTGGGCAACCGGGAACTCGTCGTCGAGCACGCGCCCGGCCACACGACCGAACTCGTCGTCCTCGAGTGGGGCGGGGATTTGCTAACGGCGGACTGCCTGTTCCTCGATGGCGTGGGCCGGCCGGACCTGGAGGACGAGGACCGCGCCCGCGAACTCGCTGGCCGGCAGTACGAGACACTCCACGACGTCGTGTTCGCCCACGACGACGAGACGCGCGTGCTCCCGGGCCACGTCGAAGCCACCACCCGCCCGGGGGACCGGGGGTTCGCGAGTCCCCTGAGCGAAGTGCGCGAGCACCTCGGACTCGGCGAACTCGATAAGGAGGAATTCGTCGAGCGACTCACGACGGACCTCCCGCCGCGGCCCGCGAACTACGCGGACATCGTGGCGGTGAACCTGGGAAGGCGAGAAATCGAGGAGGGGACGCTGGAACTGGAGCGCGGGCCGAACAACTGCGCAGTGTCGTCGGCGTAAAGTGTAGGTAACGCTGTACTCAGTCGTCGTCCGCAGCGGCGGCATCCGCTGCGGCGGCGTCCTGCTCGATGCTCGGCGGGTACTTCCCGCGGTCGAGGACGAGGTCGGACTGCGGCCGGGCCATGCAGGTGAGTGCGTACTCCTCGGCCTCCTCGTCGGTGAGGCCGCGTGCGGCGGGCTGGGTGACTTCCCCCTCCTCTATCTTCGCCGAGCAGGCCAGACACATGCCGACGCGGCAGGAGTACTCCTGTGCGATGCCCTCGCGGAGGCACGCCTTCAGGACGGTCTCGGTGCCGGAGACCTGGATCTCCTCCCCGGTCCCGACGAACTCCACGGTGTACTCTGTCATGTCTGCGGGTTGGTCGACGGCGGGTAAAACTCTTTGTTCGTCCCTGTCCTCGCCTATCCGACGGATTAGTGCATAAAGAGTTTTCCTCGGGGGCGTCAACTCGCGAGTATGACTACCTACGAGTACGACGTGGCCGTCGTCGGGGCCGGCACGTCGGGCTGCTACACGGCCGCGACCCTCGCCAGAGCGGGCTACGACGTCGCCGTCGTGGAGCGGAAGTCCGAGGCTGAGGCCGGCCACATCGCCTGTGGTGACGCGCTGAAGGGAGCCGACGCGTTCCCCGAGGCCATCCCGAAAGAGCGCCTCGAACGCGCGTTCACGAACACGGGCGTCGACCACGGCCGCTTCGAGATTCCCCAGGAGGACACCGTCCTCGACATCCCCGTCCCCGGCGAACTCGCGGTCATCGACCGCTGGGAGTACGGCCGCTGCGTCATCGAGGGCGCCAGCGACGCTGGCGCGGACTTCCACTACGACGTCGTCGTCCAGGACGTCGTCCAGGACGACTCGGGCCGCGTGACCGGCATCAAAGGCAAGCACCGCGGCGACGTGGTCGACTTCGAAGCAGACATCGTCGTGGACGCCGCGGGCGCGCTCTCCGTCCTGCAGGACAAGGTCGACGTCGCTGACGCGACCTTCGACACGAACGTCTCCTACTCGCAGTTCTGCTCGGCGTACCGCGAGATCGTGGAGGTGCCCGAACCCGTCGAGTGGGACGACGCGCTCGTCTTCAAGCCGACCGAGCGCGCCGCGGGCTACCTCTGGTACTTCCCGCGGACGGACACCGAGATCAACGCCGGCCTCGGCTTCCAGATGAACGAGGAGCCGATGAAACTCGTCGACGACCTCAAGCGCGACCTCCGCGCGCGCCCCGAGTTCCAGGGCGCCGAAGTGACAGACAAGCTCGGCGCCGCGCTCCCGACGCGACGCCCGTACGACTCGGCGACGGCGCCCGGCTTCATGGCAGTCGGCGACGCAGCGGGCCACGTCAACCCGACCACGGGCGGCGGCATCGCGGGCGCCGCGTACGCTGGCAAGTACGCCGGCGAGCAGGCCATCGAGGCACTCGAATCGGGCGACGTTTCGGAGGCCGCGCTGTGGGAGTACAACGAGCGTGTGATGGACCACTTCGGCGCGCGCTACGCAGGCCTCGACGTGTACAACGTGCTCTCGACGGCCGTCGACGTCGACGACCTGATGGGACTGCTGGCCGCGCTCCCGGGCGAGAAGCTCGCGGAGGCGTTGTACGCCGGCAGCACCGACTTCAGCCTCCGGCTAAAGGTCGCGACCGCGCTGAAGTCCTTCGGCTACTGGTCGAACATCTGGGAGTTCTACAAGACGAAACAGCAGGCCGACCGCCTCATCGACCACTACGAGGACTATCCCTCCAGCCCAGACGCGATGCCGACCTGGCAGTCGCGCCGCGACGACATCATGGAGGACGTCTACGCGGTCACCGGCGCCGACCCGAAGTACTGACGCGAAGTCGCCTCCTCCTGAACTTCAAGTGCGAAGCCGGGACCAGCCCACCCCGTGAGCTGACTGGACGCGGGGCGGCGACATCGGAACGGCGACGCACCGCCCCGTACTCGTAGTCCGCGTCGTCTGCCAGCCCCCGCTACGGACGCTGCTCGCCGACCGCGAGGATGGACCGGGAGAGCGCGTCGATGCCGATGTCGAGGGAGTCCTCGTCCACGTCGAACGTCGGCGTGTGGTGGCCGCCGGGGTGGTCGGTTCCCACGCAGACGTAACACGCGAGTCCGCCCCCATCCTGGACGCGCTTCATGAGGTAGGTCGCGTCCTCGCTGCCGCCGAGGTCGTCGCGCTCCATCACGTTCTCGACGCCGGCGAGCGCGCTCGCTTCGCCCGCGAACACGTCCACGAGCGCCTGGTCGCTCGTCGCGCTCGGTGCCTCGCCCTCCGTGGAGAGCGTGACCTCGCAGTCGTGCATGTCCGCCGACGATTCGAGGACCCGCTCGGCCTTCTCCTTCATGTAGCGCATCAGCTCCGTGGTCTCGCCCCGCACCTCTCCCTCGACGAACGCCTCCTCAGGGACGATGTTCGTCGCGGTGCCGCCGCCCGCGCGGCCGGCGTTCACGCGAGTAGCGCCGCCGTCGTGTCGCGGAATCGCGTAGAGGTTCTGAATCGCGGTTGCCATCGCCTGCACCGCGTTCCGACCCTCCTCGGGGTGAGCGCCCGCGTGCGAGGACTCGCCCTGGAACTCCGCGAGGAGGTGGCTCACCGCCAGGAAGCCGTCGATGCCCGCGACCACCTCGCCGGTCGGGTGGTCGAGTCCGAGGTGGACCGCGTAGAAGTAGTCCACGTCGTCGAGGTGGCCGCTCTCGGCCATCGCCTTCCCGCCGCCGACGCGCTCCTCTGCTGGCTGGAAGAACAGCTTCAGTGTGCCCTCGAAGTCGCTGTCCGCGACCGCTTCGAGCACGCCGATACCGAGCGTGATGTGCCCGTCGTGGCCGCAAGCGTGCATATATCCCTCGTGCTCCGAGCGGAACCCCTCGCTCTCGGGGTGGTGGTCGGCGTCGCTGGACTCCGTGATGTGGAGCGCGTCGATGTCCACGCGCAGGCCGACCGTCGGCCCGTCACCCCGCTCCAGCACTGCGACGACGCCCGTGTTGCCGCCCGCCAGCTGGGAGACGACCGCCTCGTCGGCGCCGTCCTCGAGGGCGCGTTCGCGCCACGTCGCCAGCGTCTCGTCGTCCGGAACGGCCATCCTGGCGGCGGGGTCGATGGCGTCGGCGCCGACGTACAGTTCGTCCACGCCGATTCGCTCGCACTCCTCGACGACGCGCGCGGTCGTGTAGAACTCGCACCACGCCGGCTCGGGGTGCCGGTGGAGGTCGCGTCGCAGTGCGAGAAGCGGGTCGAGTTCCGTACTGCTCATGTCTGTTGAGGGAGCGCCAGTCACTATAAATCTGTCATAAGTGGTCTCTGGAGGTAAGTTATTTACAACGTGGTTTCGATTTTGTATCGTGTTAGCATGAGTAATGGTGATGAGTACGACGAAGAGGTAGGGGAAGCCGAGGCGATGGCTACGGGCGAGGACAGGGGCGCTCGTATCGACTTCTACGGCGGGAAGTGGATGAGCGCGTTCCCACTCGCCTTCTTCGTGGTGTGGGCCATCTTCCAGAGCGGCATCCTCCGAATCGGTGACACCACCGGTCTCGTCGCTGGGATGCTCGTGGGCCTCATCGTGGGCCTGCTCTTCGTAAAGGGATCGTGGAAAGGCTACGCGAACACCATCTTCGAGGGGATGACCCGTCGGGTCGCGGCCACCGCAGTCGTGGCGTGGCTCTGGGCGGGGATGTTCGCCGAAACGATTCAGGTGGGCGGGTTCGTCGGCGGACTCGTCTGGGCGGCCGACGCAGCGGGCATCGGTGCCGCGCTGTTCCCGGCCGCGACGTTCATCCTCGCGGCGTTGCTGGCGACCGGCATCGGCACCGGATACGGGACGACCGTCGCGTTCACCACGCTGTTCTTCCCGGCAGGCGTCCTGCTGGGCGCCAGTCCGGTGTTGCTGTTCGGCGCCATCCTCTCCGGGGCCGTCTTCGGGGACAATCTCGCGCCGGTCAGCGACACGACCATCGTGAGCGCGGTCACCCAGGACTCCGACATCGGGGGGGTCGTCGCCTCGCGGTTCAAGTACGCCATCGTCGCGGCCGTCATCGCCTTCGCGGGCTACCTGAATCAAGGAGAGAGTCCCGCCGTTCACGGCGGGCGTGAATCCGACACTCCACGGCACAAACCACGTTCGACGCTTATTCAGGGGTATCCTCTCTGACTTTCTTCTCTCCTTCGAGGAGTAAGCCCTTCCACGTCAATCCACGGTGCTTCTTCAATTCCTTCAGTCGTTCGTACTGTTCGTCGTCGTCAAACTCGATGCGAATTGCAACCATATAATATCACATGAACGGAATATTTATGTGCGTTACGATATAATATGTAGTCGATGAAGCGAGCCAACACGTTCGACGTGATTCCGCAGTCCCCAGAGGACGAGGAGTTGCTTCGACGGCTGTTGGACGCTTCTGCCGCTCTCTGGAACGAAATCAACTATGAGCGCCGCGAGAACTATGCTGACCCAGATGGAGACGTATGGGACATCAGCGAGTATCGCGGTCGCTACAGCGGTGTTCTCGGTGCGTCCACGGTTCAGCAGATTGAGCGCAAGAACCGCGAAGCGTGGAAGTCGTTCTTCAGCCTCAAGAAGAAGGGAGAAGCGAACGGCAAACCCGGATTCTGGGGCAACTCGGAAGACGGGAGAGAACTCCGCACGTACATCCGCAACACGTCGTACTCCGTTGAGTGGGGTGAATACTCCCGACTCGAAATCCTTGTCGGCAAAGACCTGAAAGACGAGTACGGATTGGGACACCGCGAACGCCTCCGGCTCGAACTTCGAGGCGACCCCAACTGGAAAGAGTACGACAAGCAGGGCCGATTAGAGTTGTTCTACGACGAGCAAGCCCAATCGTTCAGGGCCTTTCAGCCAGTCACAATCAGCGAAGACCATTCTCGACTGGCACAACCACTGGCTTCGGAAGAAGCCGCTCTGGACATTGGTGCGAACAACCTCGTCGCTTGCACAACCACAACCGGCCAACAACTCCTGTACGAAGGACGTGACCTGTTCGAGCGGTTCCGTGAGACGACGCGAGAAATAGCACGTCTCCAATCACTCTTGGAAGACGGTCGATACAGCAGTCACCGCATCCGACGCCTGTACGACCGGCGTACCAAGCGGCGTGATCACGCTCAAGACGCACTCGCCCGTGACCTCATCGAACGCCTGTACGACGAGGGTGTTTCGACAGTGTACGTTGGAGCGTTGACGGATGTACTGGAAACGCACTGGTCGGTGGAGACGAACGCGAAGACTCACAATTTCTGGGCGTTCCGCGCGTTCGTGAACCGACTGGCGTGCACAGCCGAAGAATACGGTATGTCGGTCGAGGTTCGGTCTGAGGCGTGGACGAGTCAGGAGTGTCCGAACTGCGGTTCAACAGAGGATACGACGCGCCACCACGACACGCTGACGTGTCCGTGCGGATTCGAGGGACACGCCGACCTCACGGCGTCAGAAACGTTCCTGAGGCGGCAGACGACGGTAACACGGTCGATGGCACGGCCTGTATGCCTCAAGTGGGACGACCATAATTGGTCAGAGTCACCACGCTCAGTTCCCAACGAGGAGCATACGAACCCGCAAGTTGCCTCCGTGAGCCGGTAAGCGATACCCCCAGCGTGAGGAAACCCCGGCGTTCACGCCGGGGAGGATGTCATCACGACGTCGTCGCCGTCCTCGACATGGTGCAGAAAGACGAACTCTCGAAGCGGAAGGCCGCCGACCGGCTGGACTGCGCTCGGTCGACGGTGAGCCGCGCCCTCGAGCGGAGCGAACTCTACGGACTATGACCGAGGACAAGGACGACGCCGGCCGTGGGATGCTCGTCGACGAGGACGTCAGCGAAGAGAACCGCGAGGCGATGGCCAAGGAGATGGCCGCCACGATTCGGGAGAAGCGGCGCATCGACTGGTTTCCCGGCTGACCCGCATGTGGCGCAACATGTATCACAAGAGAGGCTGTACTGTCGGGTATGGCAACTGAAGAAGCTCCCGAGGAAACGAAGGTCAGCGACCGAGGGATGGTCACGATCCCGGCGGCGCTCCGGCGCCGTCTCGACATCGAGGCCGGCGACAAGCTCCGCTGGGACACCGACGACGAGGGGAACCTCTCGGTCGAGGTCGTCAAGCAGCGATACGGCGCCTTCGACGACTTCGAGCCGGTGTCGATGGGTGGCGGCGGGTCTGAGACGCACGACCTCGCCGGCCACGAGGGCGACCCCGCGTTCTCGGAGAGCAACTGATGGCGGTCGCAGTCGTCGACACAGGTGTCCTCGTCGGGATGGCGGACGCCGACGATGAACACCACAACGTCGCGATGGAGATCGTCCAAGGGATGGATCACGGCGACCTCCCGACGGGGCGAGTGACGAACTACATCGTCCTCGAAACGCTGAACTGGATACACAACCGGAAACGGCACTCGAAGGCCGTCGAGACCTACGAGCGGCTGAACCAGTCCGCCGGATTCGAGGTACTGCACGCGGCCCAGAAGGACTTCCCCAGCGCCGTCGACCTGTTCCAGACCTACGAGGGGCTGTCGTTCGGAGACGCGACCATCGCCGCATACATGCAGCGCGAGGGTATCGAGTACCTGTATTCATTCGACGACGACTTCGACACGCTCGACGGTGTCACGCGGCTGGAAACGCCCGACAACCCGTTCAACTGACCGGTGACATCCTCCCCGTCGTAAACGACGGGGCTTCCCACACGGTGGGAATGCCAGTTAGTCGTCGCTGGCAGTGGATTTCGACTCTTGGAATGTTGTGAGTGTCATCTGCGAGGATGTCTCGCTCTGCTCACAGTGAGTCGTGGCCGTGTCACAACGGCTCCCGTCCTGTGGCGAGTCATCGTCCACCTGTTTCACTGGTAGACTCTCTCCCCACGGGTCTACGCGACGTGCGATGTTCGCACTCGCGTTGATGTCGGCTTGAAACGTCGATACGTGGCACTCCGGGTTTCTGCACTTGAACTCGGCTTGCCGAGGCCGATACCCGATGTGCTTGCACAAGTGGCACGTCTTGCTGGTGTACTGCGGGTGGACGTACCGCACCGGAATACCCGCGTCTCGGGCTTTGTCCTCAATACGCCCCTGCAACCGAGCAAAAGCCCACGAATGCAACCGTCGATTCATGTACTTCCCGTAGTCCAGCGACTCACGGATGTATGCCAAGTCCTCCATCACGATGACGGGATTCTCGAACTGGCGAGCATACTCCACAGACTCACGAGACGCCTTCTCGATGATGTCTGTGAGTCGATTCTGGTAGTACGAGAATCGTTCCTCGGTACGCCAGTCCGAAGCGTCTCGCTCTTGGAGTCGTTTGAGCGTTGTGTGCATCTCTTTTCGGATTCGCTTGGCTTCTTTCCCGTTGATTAACAGTGGTTTCGTGGGAGTGTCGTGTTGGAGGGCACAGCCCGTGACCAACATTGACTCGCCAATATCGAATCCAACCCGAGTCGGATTCTCGGGGTGTTCGGAAGTATCCTCGATCTCGTATTCGACGGTGACGTGGAGCGTCCACGTCTTTCGGTGTTTCTGCAAGCGAAGCTCGCCCACGTTCGTACTCGATTCCTCATCGAGTAGATCGTCCCAGAACTCTTGCTGGTTTGGATTTAATCGAAGAGGAATCCAGAAGTTAGTTCCGCGACCGGGTTGCGGAACGTTCCAGCAGATTTCGTACTCACGCGAGGAGTCGCGGTCGAACTTCCCGGCTCGGTTCACGAATCGGAGCGGGTGTTCGTCATCCAATTCCTGAGCGTTGTACGTCTTGTGGAGTTTCGGGACGTATGATTTGAGGGCGTCTTTCGCTTGGTACGGCAGGTTGTACGGTGTCACCACGTCGTTCGTGGCACTCATCGTCGTACAGTTTTGCTCGAAGGCGTCATGTAGTGCCTCACGGTATTCGGACAGCGTTTGCTGGAGGCGTTGCTCTTTGCACCGTGTGGGCGGTACGAGCGTGGCTTCCAGTGTTTTATTCGCTGTCTGAGTCGTTGACATCGTAGCCTTCGGATTCGAGTCCTTTGCGGAGGAGTTCGGGGTACGCTCGTGAGTGTCGTATCCCGTGATCGCGGGCATAGTCCTTCACAACCTCGTGAAGTGGCCCGCCACGCTCCATATCGAAATCGGCTCTCATCCGACAAAACATAAGGACCCACGTAAGTTAAAGATGACGGTCGGCATTCAGACCGAGCATCTGAGCGTGGTTAGTTCAGCAGTTGTCGGATTCCCTCCCGGCCTGAAGGCCGGGATTCCCTCCTTGTAGGAAGATGGGCGACGACACCAACGCCCTCGAGCAGGTGGCCGAAGCCGTCGAAGAGAGCGCCCTGACCGACGAGGACGTCGGAGAGCTACCTGAATCAAGGAGAGAGTCCCGCCGTTCACGGCGGGCGTGAATCCGACACTCCACGGCACAAACCACGTTCGACGCTTATTCAGGGGTATCCTCTCTGACTTTCTTCTCTCCTTCGAGGAGTAAGCCCTTCCACGTCAATCCACGGTGCTTCTTCAATTCCTTCAGTCGTTCGTACTGTTCGTCGTCGTCAAACTCGATGCGAATTGCAACCATATAATATCACATGAACGGAATATTTATGTGCGTTACGATATAATATGTAGTCGATGAAGCGAGCCAACACGTTCGACGTGATTCCGCAGTCCCCAGAGGACGAGGAGTTGCTTCGACGGCTGTTGGACGCTTCTGCCGCTCTCTGGAACGAAATCAACTATGAGCGCCGCGAGAACTATGCTGACCCAGATGGAGACGTATGGGACATCAGCGAGTATCGCGGTCGCTACAGCGGTGTTCTCGGTGCGTCCACGGTTCAGCAGATTGAGCGCAAGAACCGCGAAGCGTGGAAGTCGTTCTTCAGCCTCAAGAAGAAGGGAGAAGCGAACGGCAAACCCGGATTCTGGGGCAACTCGGAAGACGGGAGAGAACTCCGCACGTACATCCGCAACACGTCGTACTCCGTTGAGTGGGGTGAATACTCCCGACTCGAAATCCTTGTCGGCAAAGACCTGAAAGACGAGTACGGATTGGGACACCGCGAACGCCTCCGGCTCGAACTTCGAGGCGACCCCAACTGGAAAGAGTACGACAAGCAGGGCCGATTAGAGTTGTTCTACGACGAGCAAGCCCAATCGTTCAGGGCCTTTCAGCCAGTCACAATCAGCGAAGACCATTCTCGACTGGCACAACCACTGGCTTCGGAAGAAGCCGCTCTGGACATTGGTGCGAACAACCTCGTCGCTTGCACAACCACAACCGGCCAACAACTCCTGTACGAAGGACGTGACCTGTTCGAGCGGTTCCGTGAGACGACGCGAGAAATAGCACGTCTCCAATCACTCTTGGAAGACGGTCGATACAGCAGTCACCGCATCCGACGCCTGTACGACCGGCGTACCAAGCGGCGTGATCACGCTCAAGACGCACTCGCCCGTGACCTCATCGAACGCCTGTACGACGAGGGTGTTTCGACAGTGTACGTTGGAGCGTTGACGGATGTACTGGAAACGCACTGGTCGGTGGAGACGAACGCGAAGACTCACAATTTCTGGGCGTTCCGCGCGTTCGTGAACCGACTGGCGTGCACAGCCGAAGAATACGGTATGTCGGTCGAGGTTCGGTCTGAGGCGTGGACGAGTCAGGAGTGTCCGAACTGCGGTTCAACAGAGGATACGACGCGCCACCACGACACGCTGACGTGTCCGTGCGGATTCGAGGGACACGCCGACCTCACGGCGTCAGAAACGTTCCTGAGGCGGCAGACGACGGTAACACGGTCGATGGCACGGCCTGTATGCCTCAAGTGGGACGACCATAATTGGTCAGAGTCACCACGCTCAGTTCCCAACGAGGAGCATACGAACCCGCAAGTTGCCTCCGTGAGCCGGTAAGCGATACCCCCAGCGTGAGGAAACCCCGGCGTTCACGCCGGGGAGGATGTCATGTGGTCGCGGGTGGCCTGATGTCCGGCATCGACATCGCCGCCGAAGCCCAGCAGATCTTCGTCGGTGAGAGCGAGCCCGCAGGGCTCCTCCACCTCGTCTCGATGCTCGTCGTCATCGGCACTGCCGTCGCGGGACGACACATCATCGAGGCCATCTCCTGGGGCATCATCGTGGCGTTCGTCTTCAACGTCCTCTTCGGACTGGCGTCGGTCGCCGACATGGTCGTCTTCCAGGCGCCGGAGGGCCTCGAAATCGCGCAGTCGCTCTCCTGGCTCCCGTTCGTCGAACTCGTCGACACGACCCAGGAGGGCGTCGGTGCGGCAGTAGGTGGCAGCCTCTACAGCGGGGCAGCGGGCTTCTTCCCGCTCATCGTGCTCGTGTTGCTCATCGTCGCGGCGGCGCAGGTCATGATCCGCGGCGGTGGCTTCGAAGCGCTCCAGGACTGGCTGCTCGAATCGGTCGCGACCAGCGTTCGGCGCGCAGAAACGTCGATGGTGCTCGGGACCGCAATCGTCAACGCGATGATCACGATCAACACGGCCGCTGAAATTGCCATCGGGCCGTACATCGCCCGGGTCGGCGAGCGGTTCAACATCAACGGCTACCGGCGCGCGAACATCCTCGACGCGAACACGTCCGCGCTCGGCTACATCTTCCCCTGGTCGGGCGGCGTGCTCGTCGGCTACACCCAGCTACAAGGGCTCCCCGACGAGTACGAGTGGTTCACCCAGGCGATGGTCGTGAACCCGGCGGACGTCGTGCCGTACGTGTTCCACGGCTGGGTGCTCGTGGCGGTGTTCCTGCTCGCCGCGCTCACCGGGTTCGGGCTGGAGTACACTAGCGACCGCAAGTCCGAGGAGGTCGATCGCCTATGAGTCGCTTCGACGCGTTCACGGAGGGGCTGTCGTTCCGGACGAACCATCCGAGCTTCGACGTCGGCGACGAACTGTCGGTGTTCGTCACCGGCGACCGGGACGGGACGCCCATCGCTCGCATCGGCGACACGGTACTCCACCTGCCGGACGAGTCGGTGAATCTGGTCGACAAGCGCGTGTTGCTCCGCGTCACCGAGTTCGACGACGACGACCACGTCGGCGAGGCGGAGTTCATCGAGACGGTCGGCGAGAGCGCGTTCTAGGCGCACCGGCCGCTCGTCGGTCTGTTTTATCGGAGAGGAGAGTCGAGACAGGTCGACTGCGAGATTACGCCGAGCCGAGGGGTTTCTGCTGTTCGAGTTCCGCTTCGACGTGGACGCTGTCCGGGAACTCCCGCTCCATGATGGAGCGAGCGAGGTCGTCGTGGCCGTACAGTTCGATGCGGCGGCGGTAGACGGTGTAGGTCCAGGTGCCAGCAGACGCCCCGTCGTCGCCGTCGAGTCTGACGTACAGCGGTACGGAGAGTTTGCTCGGCGCGTCCGAGTGGGGGCCCTTCATCTGGGCGCCCTTCCGGCGGCAGGTCTCCTTGATGTCGGAGACGACGCCGTCGAGGGCCGCGCGGTCCCCGCTCTTCAGGGAGAGTTTAGTGACGAAAGTCATGACTGGGTGCTGGTGCAGAGTGAAGCGGTCCACCGTGAAAAAGCGTCCGTTTGGCCGTTCGGACTGTCGCTACGCCGGACGGTCCGACATTCTCTTAACTGCCGCCTGTATATATCCCCTCAATGACGGTCGAAGCGACCAGCGCCGGAGCGATCCTGTTCCGCGACACGCGGGACCGGCGCGAATACCTCCTCCTGAAGAGCCGGCCCGGGGACTGGGAGTTCCCGAAGGGCGGCGTGGAGGGGGACGAAGAGCTCCAGCAGACGGCGATACGAGAGGTACAGGAGGAGGCCGGCATCGAGGATTTCCGCCTCGTCGACGGGTTCCGAGACGACTACGACTACGTGTTCGAGGCCAACGGCAAACGCATCCACAAGACAGTCCACCTGTTCATCGCGAAGTCCTTCGAGGCGAACGCGGAGCTGTCGAGCGAACACTCGGACATGCAGTGGCGCGACTACGACCAGGCCATCAACACCATCACGCAGGACGGCCCCCGGGACATCCTCCGGGACGCACACGACTTCCTCGACGACGCCGTCGAGGCCTGACCGGAGGCTCCCACTCCGGACTGGCGCGTGTGCCCAGCGACTGCTCCGTCGGGCGGGCCCCAGTCGTGGCGAAAGAGGTAGGTTGCTCGCCCGCGCTCGTTCCCCCGTGGCCGACTCCGAGTTCGCGTTCGAGCTCCGCGTCTGCGCGTGGGCGGAACGGCACTGGCACCCCGACGAGCCCGGGCGTCCGTCTCTCGTCGCCCGCCAGCTGGGCACCCGCGACCGGCGCTGGGACACCGTCGTCGTCGAGGTGGACCCCGAGGCGCTGGCGGCGCGCGCGAACTTCGGAACGAAGCGCCTGGACTCCGACCTCCTCCACGTCGTGCGGAACGCACCAGCCGACTGGCAGTTCTACCGGGACGCGCTCCCCTACCCGGGCTACCCGTGGCGGTACGTCCGGGAGGCTGTCCACCGTGCGGGCGACCGCGGTGTCGTCGAGACGCGGAAGAACGGGAACAAGATAGAGCTCCGCCGGAAGTGGCCGTATCCGGAGTGGGTGGAGCGAATCGTCGCCGTGGAGAACAAGCCGGACCTCGACGCCTCGGCGGCGGACGCGCTCGCCGACCAGCTAGAGCGGGACGTCGCGCTGTCACTCGCCGACGAGGTGTGGCTGGCGACCCAGAGCGACGGCGAGCGCGTCGAGCGCGCGCTCCTCCAGGAGATGCCCGTAGAGGCCGGCATCCTCGCGTTCAGCGGCGGCGAGGCGTCCGTCGAGTGGCACCCGCGCTCGCTGGACACGGACGGCGCCGGCACCCGTATCACCGAGCGCCCGAGCGGCGGCGAGTTCGACCAGTCCGCGGCGACCTTCGAGTACGTGGACGCCGAGTGGAAGTCCGAGAAGCGACTCGAAATCGCCGAACGGGCCTACGAGCGCGGCTGGCGGTCGTACCTCGACACGATGCGGCCAGACTGCCGGCACTTCGCCGTGAATCGGGCCGACCACGGCTACGTCCCGTACTGCGGCGCGAAGGGGCGCGAGCAGACCGCCGCGGAGTGCTCCGGCTCGTGTCCGGAGTACGAGCCCGAGCCGCCAGCGTGGCGACAGAAGAGGTGGCCGCTGAAGGGAGGTCCCGGGTCGGGAATCCGGGACGTGCTCGAAGAACGCAGGCAACGACAGCGCTGAGAAGGGGGCTGCGACTCGGTTTCGGACTCAGTCGTCCGCGACGTTGACTTCGTCGCGGGGGACGGCGAGTTTGTACGTCGGGACCGTCCGGTGTTCGACTTCGACGATACCCTTGCGCTTGAGCGTCTGGAGCGCCCGGCGGACGTCCGCGGCCTCCGTCTCCGGTGAGTCGAACTCCTCGCGGACCGAGTGGAGCACCGAGACGACGCTCTCGGCGCGCTCGTCGGGCCCCGCGATGACCGCGAACACGCGGCGCTCGTTCTCGGACATGTGGACCGCGGGCGCCTCGCCGCCCTCCGGTTCCTCGCCGACCAGCGTGGTCGCCTCCGCGGTGGCGCGGATGAGACTGTTCTCGTCGCGGTAGTAGTAGTCCCGCAGTTCGTTTTCGAGGTACTGGTGGACGTCGCTCCCGCTGTCCATCCCCCAGCGGTCCTGCAGATCCCCGTTCTTCGTCGGCTGGAGTTCCACGATGTCCGCAAGCCGCTCGCGGTCCTCCTCGGAGAGACTCATGGGCGCCAGTTCACTGGCGCGGTATTTCGGGCTTGCGAAGACCCGGGCAGACGGTTGGGAGATGTGAGACCGTCGTGTGGGTGACGACCCTACCTGAAAGCCCTCGTCGCTGTCGGCTCGTGCGCCTCGCTGCGCGCTTCACTCTCTCGCGGTGCTCGGTCGTTGCAGTGCTTCTCCCGGGAGAGCTTGCTCTCCCGACGTTCGCCTCGCTTCGCTCGGCTTACCTTCGTCGGACGTCGCCGACAGCGCCTCGCCCTTTCAATCCGCCAGGGTGTCGGCTAGTCCACCTGCTGACCGAGAATCGCAGTCCACCGTCCGAACAACAGTCGCGGTGTATCCCCGGAGATTATGTCGGTTCTCCGCGTCGCTGTGACCATGGCAGACACCGTTCAACTCGACGTCGAGGACGACGTGGCGACCGTCACCGTCGACCGGCCGGACAGCCTGAACGCGCTGAACGTGGAGACACTGAACGCACTCGAGGACGCCATCGAGGAGGCCGAGGAAGCGGACGCCCGGGCGCTCGTTCTCACTGGGGCCGGCGACCAGGCGTTCGTCGCGGGTGCGGACATCTCCCATATGTCCGAGATGGACGTCAAGCAGGCCGAGGAGTACGCCGACCTCGGGCACTCAGTAGCCAACGCCATCGAGTCGTTCCCGGCGCCCGCCATCGCCTGCATCAACGGCTACGCGTTCGGCGGCGGGATGGAGCTCGCGCTCGCCTGCGACCTGCGGGTGGCCTCCGAGCGCGCGGTCCTCGGGCAGACCGAGATCGACCTCGGCATCATCCCGGGATGGGGCGCGACCCAGCGGCTCCCCCGACTCGTCGACGACGAGACGGCGCGTCGGCTCGTCTACTTCGGCGACCGACTCGACGCCACGGACGCCCACGAGGAGGGGCTCGTCGGAGAGGTCGTCGCCCACGACGAACTCCGCGAGCACGTCGCGGACCTCGCCGAGGAACTGGCAGCGCAGCCGGCAACCGCGCTGCAGGCCGCCAAGGAAGCCATCAATCAGAGCCACGAGACCACGCTGGAGGCGGGCCTGGACTTCGAGCGGCGCACCTGGGCGGGACTGTTCGGTAGCCACGACCAGCGCGAGGGGATGGCGGCGTTCCTCGAGGACCGCGACCCTAACTTCGAGTAGGACGGCTCAGTCGCCGGGCACCGCCCGAATCGGCTGCGGGTCGGTGAGCGTCTCCTGGACCTGTGAGTAGACGACGACCAGCGCGACGGCAGCGAGCGAGGCACCCACCGCGAACGGAACCACGAAGCCAAAGCGCACGAGGAACCCCGACGCGAGCGGTCCGATGGCGGTGCCGAGGCCGAACCCCATCGTGAGGATGGAGAGCGTCGTCCCCGACTCGCCCTCCCTCGCGAGGTCGCCGGCGACGGCGAGAGACGGCGCGAACACCGCGGCGACCGCGACGCCCTGCAGGAACCGGGAGACGATCATCGTCGCCGGCGTGAGCGCGTACCCCTGGGCGAGCGTCGCGGGAATCAGGAGGACGAACCCGCCGACGAGGAAGGGGCGACGACCGTAGCGGTCGCTCGCCCGGCCGATGGGCACCTGGAGCAGGACGTTCGCGATGACGACGGTCCCGAACTCCAGGCCGAACAGCACGTTGTCCTGGCCGAGTCGCTCGTTGATTATCGGTTCGAGCGTGGCGAACAGCGAGATGGCGATACCCATGAAGACGGTGGCGACGCCGAGCGCGAACACGGGGTCGAGCAGACTGCGGTCGCCCCGGACGGCTATCGAGAGGTCCTCGCCGGCTTTCGCCGCCGTCTCCTCGGCGTCGGAGACGAGGAGGCTGACGAGGAGGAAGCTGAGGAACGCGCCGACGACGGCGACCCCGAAGGCGGCGTCGAAGCCGTAGCGCGTGAGCACGAACCCTGCGACGACCGGGCCGAACCCGAAGCCGATGAGGCGGAACGTGTTGAACACGCCGAAGTTGTTGCCCCGCGTGTCGGTCGTCGCGAGTTCGTTGACGAGCGCGACCGTCGCCGGGATGGTCAACGCGGCGCCGATGCCCTGGAGCGCGCGCAACACGATGACGAGTCGGTAGTCGGAGACCAGCGCGTAACTCCCGGAGGCGATGCCGAGGAGCGCCAGGCCGGCGAGGATGAACAGCTTCCGCTTGCCCGCGCGGTCCGACGCGCGGCCCGTGAACGGCTGGAGGAAGCTGTTGAAGAAGCCGAACGCGGAGAGCACGAAGCCGACGAGCAGGGACGGCGTAACGACCAGCAGGTCCACGCCGAACACCGCGAGTTGGCCGGTGTACTGCTCGACAGGGACGCGACCGTGGGCTCCGATGTACGCGGGGAGGAGGACGATGAGGAACGAGTTGCCGACGGCGTCGGCCATCCGGGCCAGCGCCAGCACCAGCACGCGTCGGTCCGTGTCGAACAGGGCCATCGACAGGGCCTACGACTCCGCCCCGGTTTACCGTTCGGGGTTCGGCCACGCTGACCGGGAAACAGTTAGGAAGTCGGGCGTGCTACTAGTTGTCTATGCGCGAGGTCAAACTCAACCACCTGTCCAGCGAACTCGACGTGCTCTCGTACCCGGCGAGCCACGAGGACGCCGCGACCGCACTCGACGACGTGGTACTGCGGTACGCGGACGGCGAGGAGCGGTTCGTCGACGTGCTCGAACGCTCCACGGAGGACGTCTTCGAGAGCCGGGACGACCTCGAATCCGAGATATACAGCAACCTCCCGACCGAGGCCGTCGGCGAACCCGGCCAGTCCGAGGGCGAAGGGTGAAACACGGCGCTTAACTGCGGGGACGAGAAAGTCCGGGGCATGGAATTCTGCGACGAGTGCGGCTCGATGATGAAGGCCGACGACGGGCTGTGGGTCTGCGGCAGCTGCGCGAACAAGCAGGCGAAGGACCCCGACGCCTCCTACGTCATCACCGAGGGCCAGGAGGAGACCGAGATCGTCGACGTCAGCGACGCCCAGGACAAGGGACTCCCGAAGACGACGGTCGTCTGTCCGAGCTGCGAGAACGACAAGGCCCACTGGTACATGCAGCAGATCCGCTCGGCCGACGAGTCCGAGACGCGCTTCTTCATCTGTACGGAGTGCGAGCACCGCTGGCGCGAAGACGACAACTAGGCCGCCAGCGCGAATCCTTTTCTACGAGAACGCGACCAGCGACGGCCATGGACTGAGAAGAAGCGGGGTGGTGGATGCGGCGAGGCGGCGAGCCACCCAGGGAGACGAGCCGCCGGACAGCTCAGGGCTTCCGCGCGAACAGCAGGTAGCCGGTGTGGCCGACGCCGGCCGTCGAGGGTCGGGACCCACGGTCGTCGACGTCCATCCGGCGCTGGATGGTCTCCAGCGTCTCGACGTCCGCGAGGCCGGCCTCCCGCGCGGCCAGTTCCGTCTCGCGGGCGTTCTCGACGAACGGTGAGTAGGCGGCGACGTAGCCGCCGGAGACGAGCAGGGCCGGTGCGCTCGCGACGACCTCCGGGGCGTTCTGCGTGTCGAGGGTGAGGAGGTCGAATCCGGCGAGGTCATCGAGGTGCTCTGTGACGTCGCCGGTCCGCACGTCGACGGTGTCGGCGACCTCCGCGAGTTCCATGTTCTCGCGAGCGACGTCGGCGAACTCCGCCTTCTGCTCGTAGGTCACCACGTCCGCGCCGAGTCGGCCGAGGTACGCCGCGAGCACGCCAGTCCCCGTTCCGGCGTCGAGCACGCGGTCCCCCGCGGCCGCGCCGGTGTGGCCGACGACCAGCCCGATGTCTTTGGGCATCATCGGCGCACCGGTGCGTTCGAGGTGGTTGAACAGGTCCGGACCGCGCAGCTTCCGGACGGTAAACGGTTCGCCGAGATGCGACTCGACGGTGTCTCCAGACGCCGGGTTCTCGGGCACCTCGACGACGCCGAGGTCGGTGTGTAGCTCCTCTCCCGGTGCAACGAGGAACTCCCGGTCACCGCGGACGAGCAGTATCACTCCAGCCGGTCGATGGCCGCCGCGAGGTCGCCGTCGGTGGCCTCCAGTGCCTCACGGGCCTCGTCCTCGCTGGCGCCCGTGCGCTGGGAGACGATGTCGACGTCGCCCTGCGGAATCCCCGCGTCGTCCTCACTGGCGTCCTCGTCGCCGGACTCGAGTTCGGCCGCGTCGGCGGCGCCCTCCCGCTCGCTGGGTTCGCCGATGATCTGGTAGGTCTCCTGGCCGCGGGCGTCCATCTTCGTCACGTCGGGATCCGAGAACACGATCTCGGTTCCGTCCGCGCGCTTGATGACGACCTCCGTGGCGTCGATCTCGTCGACGTCGATCCCCATCTGTTCCATCATCTGTTTCATCTTCCGTGGGTTCATGCCGCCTCCGCCAAACATACGCGAACGGTCGCGTCGCGAGAAGAAAAGAATGGCGAACCGTCCGCCGCGACGCGGGTGGTCGCTCGACCACGAGTCGCCACGGTCGGCCGAGTACTACTCCGGGTCTACGCCGGACCGCACCATCACCGCCATCCCCGTTCGGAAGTCGAGCATCGACTGCGCGTCGAGTTCGGCGCGTCCCACCGCCAGTAACCTACCAGATTCGTGGACGACAGCCACCTCGTCGTCAGCCCGCACCGCCGGGTCGACCGCCTGGACGAACTTCGCGAACACGTTCTTCCCCTCGCGGACGAACGGCTCGCTGTCGTCGCCCACGACCACGCGAGCGACCGGGTGGGCGAGCGCGTCGACGAGGCGCTGGCCGCCCGCGGTGCCGAGCGTGAACCGACCGTCGAGACCGACCGAGACGAGTCTGCTTCCGTCGCCGCGGGCGACCTGCTGTGGCCGACCGGTGCTCGAGCGCCGCACCTCGAGGCGCCCGTCCTCGGGGAAGAGCGCGGCTCCGGCACCAGCGCCAAACTGGTAGTTCGCGACCGTGCGGAGCGACTCGACGTCCGCGTCCTGCATGGGTTTTGGTCGGCTACCCGCGCGTAAAGCCGCTTCGGGTCGACGATTTGGATGGGCTTATGTACTATCGGCTGCAAAGCAGGTCCATGAGCGACACTACGAAAATCGGGATTGCGGGCGTCCTACTGCTGGTTAGCGCCGCGCTACTGTTCTACTCCGGGCTCAATCCGAACGCGACGGTGACCCTACTCGCAATCTCCGGGCTTGCGACGAGCGGACTGGCAGCCGGGTCCCTGCTGATGGGGAGTACCGGTTCGGACGGCCGAATGGTCTAGAGCAGGAACGTCTCTTCTCGCTCGCTGAGGTCGACAAATGAGTCCGCGACTTCGATCAGTTCGTCGGCCGCCGACTCGGCGAACGCCATCGCCTCGACGCGGACGCCTTCGTGGCGGAGGTGGGTGCAGAGCCGCGAGAAGTCGCCGTCGCCCGTACAGAGGACGACCGTGTCGACGTGGTCGGCCAGGGAGACGGCGTCGAGACTCATCCCGACGTCCCAGTCGGCCTTCTTCGAGCCGTCACCGAACGTCTTGATGTCCTTGATCTTCGTCTCGTAGCCGATCTCCTGCAGCGCCTCGAAGAAGCTGTCCTCGTCCTCGGCCTGCGCGCGGATGACGTAGGCGATGGCGCGGGTGAGCTGGCGGCCCTGCACGGCCTTCTGCAGGAGCGAGCCGTAGTCGATGTTCCGGGAGTAGACGCTCTGGGCGGAGTGATAGAGGTTCTGGGAGTCTGCGAGAACCGCGACGCGCTGTGCGTCCTGAATCGGAGCCATACTGGCACTTCGGGTTCGACCCGTAATGAAAGTACGCGACAGTCACGCCGACGGCGTGTCGTGTCTGGAGACGGAGAGCGTGTCGGGGTCGAGGCGGTAGTAGGAGTTCCAGGCGGGCGCCAGCGAGATGACGCGGGTGTCGCCGTACGTGGACTCCGCGTGCTCGTGGTGGTGGCCGACGAGACAGAGGTCGGGGTCGAGGGCGTCCAGCAGTTCGTCGATGTACTTGCAACCGACGTCGTACTCCTCCGTGACCGGGAGGCCGTGAGGCGCTTCGTGGGCGAGGAACACGTCGACGTCTTCGAGTTCCTTCGCGCGTTCGACGTCGTTGCGGACGAAGTGGCGGCGGCGGTCCCCGCGCAGCATCGTCCGGTCCTTCTCGAACTGCGTCGGCGCGTAGTTCCCCGAGAGGCCGGCGACCCGGAGCCCGTCGACGGTCTCGACGGTGCTGTGGAGGAGGACGGCGTTCGACACGTCGTCGCTCTCGATGCGGCCGTGTCGGAGCGCCTCCACGACGTCGAAGTCCTCGTTGTTGCCGCCGATGAAGTAGGTGGGAATCGGCAGGTCGTAGTACATCAGGTCCCCGGCCTGGAGCGCCACGTCGGCGTCCGCCGCCCGGTAGGCGGCGAACAGCGACTGCCGTCGGTCGGGCGTCTCCGCGTGGGCGTCGCCGAGGACGAGCATCCAGAGATACTCCGTCCAGACGGGGCAAAAAACCCCCGATGGCGAGCAGTCGGCGCTGGCGGCGGCAGACGATGACCGTGACGACAGGATTTTACCCCTGTGGCTCCCAGTCGGAGATATGATTGGCGCTTCCACCGCTCCGTCCGTCGCCGCCGGGAGCGCCGTCTCCTTCTCGGGTAAACGCCGCACAGCCGACCACTAGGTTCGACGCGGGCATAGCGCACCCGTGTCGGGCCGCCGTTGGCAGTACGGCCCGCTCACCGACACCCACAGAACTCAGATGGAACTCACGACACCCCTCGACGGCGTCTTCCCCGCGATGACGACGCCGCTCACCGACGACGGAAGCATCGATTTCGACCGACTCCGCGACCACACCCGCCGCCTCGTCGACGGTGGCGTCGACGGCCTCGTCCCCGTCGGCACCACCGGCGAGAGCGCCACCCTCACCCACGACGAACACGTCGAAGTGGTCGAGGCCGTGGCCGACGCCGCGGACGGCGACGTGCCGGTCATCGCCGGCGCGGGCAGCAACTCGACCCACGAGGCGGTCGGCCTCGCCGGCCGCTCCGTCGACGCCGGCGCCGACGCGCTCCTGCTCATCTCGCCGTACTACAACCGACCCGAACCCGAAGGGATGGTCGCCCACTACCGCGAGATAGCCGACCGCGTCGACGTCCCCCAGATACTCTACAACGTCCCGTCCCGGACGGGCCGCACCATCGAGGTGGACTCGGCGGTCGAGCTCGCGAGCCACGAGAACGTCGTCGGCTACAAGGCCGCCAGCGGCGACGTGGGCCGCGTCAGCCAGATCGTCGAGCGCACCACCGACGAGGAGTTCTCGGTGCTCTCCGGCGACGACGGCCTGACGCTCCCCATCGCCTCGGTCGGCGGGCGGGGCGCAATCAGCGTCACCGCGAACGTCGAACCCGAGCGCGTCGGCGACCTCGTCCACTCGGCGCTCGACGGCGACTACGAGACTGCCCGGCGGCGCCACCAGGAACTCGAACCGTTGAACCGCGCGCTGTTCGCCGAGTCGAACCCGATTCCGGTGAAGGCCGCCCAGGAGCTCCGCGGCCACGGTCCGGCGAACTACCGCTCGCCGCTCACCCAGCTCTCAGAACAACACTGGGACCCGCTCCGAGAGGCGCTCGAGGAACTCGAAGAACGGGAACTGTCGGTATGAGAGTCGGCGTCACTGGAGCGACCGGCCGGATGGGACGGACCGTCCGCGAGGTCGCAGCGGAGCGCGGCGACGAGGTGGCGTTCGCGGCGTCCCGCGACCCCACCGGCGACCTGGACGCGGCCGAGGAGTTCCCCGAACTGCTGGTCTCGGGGAATCCTGACGCGGTCGTAGACTTTACCGTGCCGGACGCGAGCGTGGCGCACGTGACCGCAGCAGCAGACGCCGGCGTCCCGGCGGTCGTCGGGACGACCGGCTTCGACGAAGACCAGCGAGCGGCGCTCCGAGACGCCGGCGAGGACGTCCCCGTCCTCCTCGGCGCGAACTTCTCCCGTGGCGTCCAGGCGCTACTGGACGCCGTGGAGGCCGCAGTGTCCGCGCTTCCCGAGTACGACGTGGAGGTCACCGAGACCCACCACAACGGGAAGCGCGACGCGCCCAGCGGCACGGCGAACGTGCTGTTGAACAGGATAGACGAGACGCGTGGGGCGAGCGAACGCGTCCACGGCCGCGTCGGCGACCAGCCCCGCGAGGAGGGCGAAATCGGCGTCCACGCACGCCGAGCGGGCAACGTGACCGGGGAGCACGAGGCACTGCTCGCCGGCAACAACGAGGTCCTCGAACTGACCCACCGTGCCGGGAGTCGGCGTGTGTTCGCGGCGGGCGCCCTCGACGCCGCCGAGTGGCTGGCCGACCAGCCCGCTGGCTTCTACCGCTTCGAGGAGGTGGCGTCCGAACTATGAGTCTCGAAGACGACGTACGCGACCTCTGGCAGCGACACGAGGACGGCGGCGTGGACGCCGACACCGCGACGGCCGACGACGCCGACACGCTGGACGCCTTCCTCGACGCGCTCGAAGCCGGCGAAGTGCGCGCCGCGCGGAAGGAGAACGGGGAGTGGAGCGCCGTCGAGTGGGTGAAGCGCGGGGTGCTCCTGAACTTCGCGCTCCGCGAGACCCAACCCCGAGAGTACGGCGACGTGACGTACCACGACGTGCTGCCGCTGCGCCGCACGGACGACCTCTTCGAGCGCGGCACGCGGAACACGCCCGACGGCACCGTCCTCCGCCGGGGCGCACACGTCGGCTCAGACTGCATCGTGATGTCCCCGGCGTTCGTCAACGTCGGCGCGCACGTCGGCGACGGCACGCTCGTCGACTCCTGTGACACCGTCGGCTCCTGTGCGCAGATCGGCGAGGACGTGAAGCTCGGCGCGAACACGCTCATCGGCGGCGTGCTCGAACCAGTCGAGGACGCGCCCGTCGTCGTGGAGGACGACGTCTCGCTCGGCGCCGGCTGCCGAGTCACCTCGGGCTTCGTCGTCGGCCACGACTCCGTGGTCGGTGAGAACACGCTGCTGACGCCGCGCATCCCCGTCTACGACCTCGTCGAGGAGGAGATACTCTACGGCGAACTGCCGCCCGAGCGCCGGGCGTTCACGCGGTTCGTCGAGTCGAGCGTCGGCGAACACGACCTCTTCGAGGGCGGCGCGTACAAGCCCGCGGTGGTAGCGCTGGACCTCGAAGCGAAGACACTGGACGCCACGCAGCGAGAGGAGGTACTCAGGTCGTGACACCGAATCCTGCCGTACGACGGCTCGCCGACTGGTCGGCCCCGGAGCTCCGCGGCCTGGCCGAGGAGTACGGGACGCCGCTGTACGTGCAGGACCTCGACCGCACCCGACAGAACTACGAGCGCGTCGCCGCCGCGTTCCCCGAGGCCGACGTCCACTACGCGGTGAAGGCGAACGCCGGTGGCGCGGTCCTCCGGACGCTCCGCCAGGCCGGCGCGAGCGCGGAGTGCGCCGCCGCCGGCGAAGTGTTCCGGGCCCTGGAGGCGGGCTACGAGCCCCGCGAGATACATTACACCGCGGTCAACCCGCCGGCCCAGGACCTCGACTACGTGCTCGACGCGGCGCCCGAGTCGACGTTCGTCGTGGGCGCACGCGACACCATCGACCGACTCGCCGAGCGCGGCTTCGCCGGCCGCCTCGCGCTCCGTGTCCACCCCGGCGTCGGCGCGGGCCACAGCGACGACGTGGCGACCGGCGCGGACGCGAAGTTCGGCGTCCCCCACGACGAGGCCCCCGACGTCCTCGGCGAGGCCGCCGACCGCGGGTTCGACGTGGTCGGCATCCACGCCCACGTCGGCAGCGGAATGCTCGACGACGCCGACGTCGAATCGCACCGCGAAGTCGTCGAGCGACTCGCCACGGTGGCCCGGGAGTCGCCCGTCGACCTCTCGTTCGTCGACGTCGGCGGTGGCTTCGGCGTTCCGTACCACCCCGACGAGGAACCGCTCGACCTCGAAGCCGTCGCGGCGACGACCCGCGACGTGCTCGCCGACGTCGACGCAGAACTCGTCGTCGAACCGGGCCGCTACCTCGTCGCGGACGCGGGCGTCCTGCTGACCGAGGTGAACACCGTCAAGTCGACCGACGACGCGACGCTCGCTGGTGTCGACGCCGGGATGACGACGCTCCTGCGGCCGGCGCTCTACGGCGCCCACCACGAGGTCCAGTCGCTGGCGGCCGACGCGGCCGAGCGCGACGAGGACTTGGTGAGCGTCGTCGGCCCAATCTGCGAGAGCACGGACGTCCTCGCTGAGGACCGGCGGCTCCCGCGCCCGGAGCGCAGCGACCTGCTCGCGGTCGGCAACGCGGGCGCCTACGGCATCGAGATGGCCTCCCAGTACAACTCCCGACCCCGCCCCGCGGTGGTCGCCGTCGAGGGCGGCGACGACCGACTCGTCCGCGTACGCGACGAACTCCCCACCCTCACCGCCCCAGAACGATGATTCCCTACGACCGATACCACGGCACCGGCAACGACTTCGCAATCGTCGACGCGACCGAACACGTCCCCGACCGGGGGGCGTTCGCCCAGGCGCTCTGTGACCGCCTGGGCGTCGACGGCGTCCTATTCCTCGCGCTCGAAGACGCCTACACACCGCCGCGCGCAGTGATGACGCTGTTCCAGCCGGACGCCTCGACGGCGGACATGTGCGGGAACGGCGCGCGCTGTGCGGCCCGCTGGGTCGCCGAGCGCACCGGCGCCGACTCGGTCATGCTGGACACGCAGGCCGGCACCCGGCGCGCGGACGTCGACGGCGAGACGGTCACCGTGGAGATGGGGACGCCGCGGTTCGATCCGGCCGAGGTCCCGGTGCTCCGGGACGATCCGATGGTCGAAGAGTCCCTGGCGGGGTACGACGTCACCGCGGTGCACACGGGCGTACCCCACGCCGTCGCGTTCGTCGACGACGTCGACGACGTGGACGTCGAGGCGGACGCGCCCGCCATCCGCAGCCACGAAGCGTTCCCGGAGGGCGCGAACGTGACGTTCGCGTCGCCGGACGGCGACGGAGAGTTCCGCCAGCGAACGTTCGAGCGCGGCGTCGAGGGCGAGACGCAGTCCTGCGGGACGGGTGCCGTCGCCATCGCGGCCGTCGCCCATCGCGCCGGCCGCAGCGGCGAACAGGTCCGGGTCCGGCCGCCGGGCGGCGAACTGCACGTCGACCTCTCGGGGGGCCGTGCGACGCTCCGCGGGGCGACCGAGCAGGAGGAAGGCGGCGAAGCCGAGGCCGTCCCCGCGCGCTCCCTCGATGTCTGAGTTCGACCCGCTCTCGTTCCACGAGACGGCAGTACAGACGCCGTCACACGAGGACGTGACGGAGATGCGGGAACTCCTCTGTGAGACGCTACGCGATCACGGTCAGGACCCGGACGTGGACGACGGCGGGAACGTGCTCGCGTCGCGCGAGAGCGGCCACCCCCACGTCGTCCTCAACACCCACATCGACACGGTGCCGCCTCACGTCGGGTTCTCGCGGGAGGGTGACGTGGTCCGTGGGCGCGGCGCCTGCGACGCGAAGGGACCGCTTGCAGCGCTGCTCGCCGCGTTCCTCGCCGTCGACCCGACCGAGGGCCGGGTGACCCTCGCGATTACGCCCGACGAGGAGACGGACTCGAACGGTGCGCACGCACTGGACCTCGACGCGGACGCCTACATCGTGGGCGAACCAACGGACCTCGCGGCGTGCACGAGCGCCCGCGGCCGGTTCCAGGGGACGGTCGAACTCACCGGGATGGGTGCGCACGCCGCGAGCCCCGACGAGGGGGTGAACGCCGTCGCCGCCCTCGAGAGTACGCTCGCAGCGATTCGGACGTTCGACGCCGAGCGAGGACCGGACGAGCACCCCGAACTCGGTCCGCCGACGCTCACGCCGACAGTCGTCTCGGGGGGTGACGCGGCCAACCGCGTCCCGGACCGCAGCGAACTCGTCGTCGACCGCCGGACCGTCCCGCCGGAGAGCCAGGAGGAGTTCTTCGCCGGCTTCGAGGCGCACGTCCGCGACGCCGTCGACGAGTCTGTCGGCGCGGACGTCCACCCGGTCGACCGGGACACGCCGTTCCTCGAGGCGTTCGACACGCCCGACGACGCCGACGTCGTCCGTGCGATGGTGGCGGCGGGCGCGGGCGACCCGCGGCCGTTCGGTGCCGCGACGGAAGCCTCCTACTTCGCGGCCGAGGCGCCGACGGTGGTCTTCGGCCCGGGCGTGCTCGCGGACGACGACGGCCCCGTGGCCCACGCACAGCGGGAGTACGTGCGCCGCTCGGACGTCCGGCGGGCGGCGGAGATTCTCACCGAAGCGGTCGGCTCGCTCGTCTGAGTCAGCCGAAGAAGATGTCCGCGATGTCGCCGCCGCGGGAGCCGACGTCCTTGTACAGTTCCGTGTAGCCGCAGCTCGTGCAGGTGACCGTCCGGAACTTGTTGGTCTGGACGTCGAACATTTTCGAGAGACCGGAGCCAGTCGTGGAGATGTTGCCGACGTCGACCTCGTCGTGACCGCACTTCGGGCAGCCGTTCTCTTGGGGGGACATGGTCGCAGGTGCGGCGCGGCCCGGTAAAAATCTTCTCGCGTCAGGCGTCGCGAGCCACGTCGGCACCGACGCCCGTGTACGACTCTGGCGTGAGCGCGAGCAGTTCCTCGCGGACGTCCTCGTCGACGTCTAGCGTGGCGAAGAGGTCGTGGAAGTCCTCGAGTTCGACCCGTTCGCCGCGCGTGAGGTCCTTCACGCGCTCGTAGGCGTCGCCGTGGCCCTCGCGGCGGAGGATGGTCTGGACGGCCTCCCCGATGACTTCGGGGTTGGCTCGCAGGTCCTCGCGCATGACGGCCTCGTTGGGTGCTACCTTCGCCAGGCCGTCGCCGAGTTTCCCGTACGCGAGCAGGCAGTAGGCGAACGCCCCGCCAATATTTCGCTTCACGGTGGAGTCCGAGAGGTCCCGCTGGAGGCGGCTGGTGGTGAGGTAGTCGGCGAGGAAGGTGAGGTCCGCGTTGGCCTTCGAGAGGTTCCCCTCCGCGTTCTCGAAGTCGATGGGGTTGACCTTGTGGGGCATCGTCGAGGAGCCGGTCTCGCTCTTGGCGGCCTCCTGGCCGAGGTAGCGCTGGGAGACGTAGAGCCAGACGTCCCGCGAGAGGTCGAGCAGCGCGTTGTTCGCGCCGCGGAGCGCGTCGAACAGCGCCGCGAGGTCGTCGCAGGGGTTGACCTGCGTCGTGGGTTCGACGTAGTCGAGGTCGAGGCCCTCGACGAACTCGCGGGAGAACGCCCGCCAGTCGACGTCCGGGAAGGCGGCGTGGTGGGCGGCCCACGTGCCGGACGCGCCGGCGAGTTTCCCGGCGAGGTCGTCGCTGGCGGCCTCGACGCGACCGATAGCGCGACCGAGCCGGGCGGCGTAGACGGCCATCTCCTTGCCGAACGTCGTCGGCGTCGCCGGCTGGCCGTGGGTACGCGCGAGCATCGGGAGGTCGGCGTAGTCGTAGGCGAACTCGACGAGCGCGTCCCGCACCTCGCGGAGTTCGGGGACGAGCACGTCCTCGACCGCGGGCCTGGCGAGCAGGCGGTGGGCGAGATTGTTGACGTCCTCGCTGGTGAGCGCGAAGTGGATCCAGGAGTGGGCGCGTTCGGGCGCGGACTCCCGGACGAAGTACTCGACGGCCTTCACGTCGTGGTTCGTGGCGTCGTAGCCGAGGGCGCCCTCGGTCTCGATCTGCTTGACGACCCGTGCGTCCGCTGAGTCGAACTCCTCGTAGGCGGCCCGGAGGTCGGCCCGCTCGTCGTCCGCGAGGTCCAGCGACACCGGGTCGAGGTCGGCGAGCGCGAGCAAGTACTCGACCTCGACGCGAACCCGGGCCCGCATCAGCGCCGCCTCGCTGGCGTACTCCGCGAGCGGCGCGGTGCGGCCGGCGTAGCGGCCGTCGAGCGGCGTCACCGCGTACAGAGCGTGGTCGTCGGTCATGGCTCCGAATCGCCGCGCTCGCTCCAAAAGCCTGCCGGTCGCCGAAAGGCACGGACGTGTGTAACAGAGCGGCCCAATCGGAACTATATCGCCCAGCCTGTACGAGGTTGTGTATACTTCCCGTGAACGAACCGCAACCACTTTGCAGGTCGCGGCCGCTCGTGTAGACATGACACGAATCGCTGGGCTCGCCAGCAACCGCGGCCGGAACCTCCTGCACGTCGACGACGTCGGACCGGGCGGCGCCGAACTCGCCGTCGTGCTCTCGAACCACGCGGACGCGCCCGTCATCGACGCCGCCGCAGAACGCGGGATTCCGACCGAGGTCGTCGAACGAAGCGACGACGAGAGCCGGCGAGACCACGAGCAGCGCGTCGTCGACGCGCTCTCGGAGTACGACGTCGACCTCGTCTGCCTCGACGGCTACATGCGCGTGCTCTCCGAGACGTTCCTCGACTCGGTCCCGCTCACCCTCAACGTCCACCCGAGTCTCCTCCCGTCGTTCCCCGGCGCAGACGCCCACGAGCAGGTACTCGATGCCGAGGTCTCGGTGACTGGCTGCACCGTCCACGTCGTGACGAACGCCGTCGCCGACGACGGCAGCGTCCGCGAGGACGACATCGACGCCGGTCCCATCGTCACCCAGGAACCGGTCCCGGTCTTCGCTGACGACGACGTCGACTCGCTCAAAGAGCGGGTGCTGTACGACGCCGAGTTCGCGGCCTACCCGCGGGCAATCCGGTGGGTCGCCGAAGGAGGCGTCGAACGCACCGACGACGGCGTCACCGTCGGCGCCGACACGGGCGGCGACTTCCCCGTGCGCCGCCTCTCTGGCGAGAGTCGCGCCGCGGACCTCCGGTACGGGGAGAATCCCCACCAGGAGGCCGCGGTGTACCGCGACGACACTTGCGAGGAGGCCAGCGTCGTCGCCGCCGACCAGCGCAACGAGGGCGCGAAGGCGCTGTCGTACAACAACTACAACGACGCCGACGGCGCGCTGAACCTCATCAAGGAGTTCGACGACCCGGCGGCCGCGGTCATCAAGCACACCAACCCCGCTGGCTGTGCGACGGCCGACACGCTCGCGGAGGCGTACGCCGACGCACTCGCCACGGACGCCAAAAGCGCGTTCGGCGGCATCGTCGCACTGAACCGGACCTGTGACGCCGAGACGGCCGAACTCGTCACGGAGTCGTTCAAGGAGGTCGTGGTCGCGCCCGGCTACACGGACGACGCACTCGCCGTCCTCCGCGAGAAGAAGAACCTCCGCGTCCTCGACACCGGGCCCTTCGGTGACGCCACCGAACGGTTCACCGAGAAGCCCATCGTCGGCGGTCGACTCGTCCAGGAGCGCGACCAGTGGGCGCCCGAGGCGGACGACCTCGAGGTTGTCACCGAGCGCGAACCGACCGACGAGGAGGTGGAGACGATGCTGTTCGCGTGGCGCGTGCTCAAGCACGTCAAGTCCAACGGCATCCTGTTCGCCGACGGCACGGAGACCGTAGGACTGGGCGTCGGCCAGGTGAGTCGCGTGGACGCCGTCGAGATCGCGGCGAAGAAGGCCGAGCGGGACGCCGAGGAGAAGAGCGCGGACGGCGCGGTGATGGCCTCGGACGCGTTCTTCCCGTTCCCGGACGCCGTCGAGTTGGCGGCCGAGGCGGGCGTTGAGGCCATCGTGCAGCCGGGTGGCTCTGTCAACGACGAGGACGTCATCGAGGCTGCCGACGAGCACGGGATGGCGATGGTGTTCACCGGCCACCGGTGTTTCAGACACGACTGAGCACCAGCGAAGGCGTGTCTGAAGCTCGGAGCGCGAGGGACGAGCGCTCCGGCGTTTCCGTCACGATTAGTGGCGGAAGCTCGATAGACGAACGGAGCGAGTCGACCTCGGTCAGGTGCGGGGCACCAGCAAGTTCTGTTCGCTACTGACACCACAAATCAGCCGCTCAGTCCAGCTGCGTACGTATCACCAATAGTAGTAAGACGACTAAAAACACAGTACCGGCTATGAGACGACCGTCTACTAGACTAATTATGATCTCTACTGCGGCACTTGCTGTAGCCGGAGCTAGCCAACTGGTTAGCGTTGTTCGTGGCGACGGCAGTAGCTGGGCAATCGGTGCTCTTGTAGCGTTTTCAGTGGCGGTTGTGCTTGGAGTAGCCCAGTTGGCTCACCCACGAACACCCAGTGAGCGATAGGTCTTTTCGCGGTCCTGGCGTGGAGCACAGAGCCACGGACTGACAGAGCAACAGGGATGTTCTGGCTGGCGGTGACAGGGGAAACCACGTTCGAGCCCCGAGCGCGTCACCGTGAGTGAGTGGTTCGGCGCATCCGGCACGATTTGTGCCCGCCTCGATGGACGACCGCGCGCCTCATGGTAGTAAATCTTCCGACAGTACCGTAGTCACGTCGCTGGTAACCGGAAGAACGGAGGGAAACGTGGAGCGCCAGCGAGGATGACAGTAGTGGGCTGTCGCACCGGGCAGCGGGGGAGAGCTGCGGTGTTTGGGAGGGCCGAACGCGCTCCATCCTGACCGAGTGTGGGTAGTATCAAAGAGACTGGGCAAGCACAAACAGCCCTTTGACGTATCCGCTACTCGAACGGGATGACTTCGATGATGCCGGTGCCGCCCCAGTCGAGTTCCACGTGGAACTCGCTCTCGCCGTCCGCGGCCGGAGCCGTGAGTTCGACGGTCTTCGTCACCGTGTCGCTGGCCGGGACGTCGAAGGTTGCGCGAGTGGGCGCCGACGCTGTCCCGGCGACAGTCGTGACGAACTCGAAGGCGTCGCCGTTGTTCTCGATCTCGAGGTCGACGCCGAACTCCGCCTCCGGAGCGACGCTGTCCGGGACGGTCTCGCTCGTCACCTCCCAGTCGACGTTCTGGGTGATGGACTCGATGTCCCGGGCGTCGAACTCCCACGTCGCGGGCTGGTCGCCAGTGTCGAGGTCGACGGAACCGGTGTACGGCGTCACGTCGTTCGGGACGGGGTAGGCAGCGACGAACTGGTTGGCGCCGCCTCCCAGCGGGAACACCGGGTCGCCGAACGACTGCTCGTCGTTCAGCGTGAGTGTGACGTTCTCCGCGACAAGGGACTCGTAGTCGCTGACGGCGTCGATGTCGAAGGTCACGAGCACGTACCGCGTGGTGTTGCCGGAATGGACCTGATAGTCGGTCCCCTCTCGGGTGAGGACGAACGCCGTGGCGTCCATGCCGACGACGCCGATGGCACGGTCGTCGCCGAGACTGAGCTTCTCCCCGACCGACAGCGGACCGGAGTCGGTCGTCGATGTCGTCGTGTCGTCGGGAGTCTGCGTGGTCGTTTCGTCGTTCGATGCCGTGGTGGAGGTGTCGTCGTCCTGGCCACCGAGACAGCCCGCGAGGGCGAGCGGAACTGTGGCAGACAGGCCAGCGAGGAACCTACGTCGTTCCATACCCGTCCATAGAGGCTGGGTGGAAAATGTGTTCTGGAGACACAAACGGCCGTTTCAGGTATCCCGTTGGCACGCACCACGGCACGGCCAGTTCACCGACCGGGCGGGCATCGGCCCTCGGGGAATGACTGCGATTCCGACGGGTCCGACAGTCTAATGCGGGGCGGCGCGTTCGATTCGACCATGCGATACGACGAGGCGGCGAACTTCCTCCTCGACCTCCGTCGCTACCGGCCGAAACCCGGCACGGACTCGACGGCAGACCTCCTGGCGGCCCTCGGCGACCCCCACGAGGGGACGCGGTACGTGCAGGTCGCGGGGTCGAACGGGAAGGGTAGCACCGCCCGACTCGTCGAGTCCACGCTCCGGGAGGCTGGCCTCGACGTCGGGCTGTACACCTCCCCGCACTTCGACGACGTGCGCGAGCGCGCGACCGTCAACGGCCGTCAGCTCTCCAAGTCCGCGCTCACCGAGTTCGTCGAGGCGGTCCGGCCGCGCGTGAACGAGCGCGCGGCGGACGGTGACGCTCCCACGTTCTTCGAGGTCGTGACCGCGATGGCGCTCTGGGAGTTCGGCCGGCAGGACGTCGACGTCGCGGTTCTGGAGGTGGGCATCGGCGGCCGGTACGACGCGACGAGCGTTGTCGACCCCGAGGCGAGCGCGGTCACCTCGGTCACGCTCGAACACACGGGCGTCCTCGGCGACACGGTCGAGGAGATAGCGCGCGACAAGGCCCACGTCGCGCCCGCCGACAATCCGCTCGTGACGGCGACCACCGGCGACGCGCTCGCGGCGGTCCGCGAGCAGGCCGGAGACGTCGTCGCCGTCGGGGAGGACGGCGCTGGCGTCGACGTGACGGTGCGCTACGGGGGACGCACGAACCACACCGAGGCCGCCGTCTCGCTCGCGGGCGACGGCTGGTCCGTCGACACACGGATTCCGCTGCTCGGCGCCTACCAGGCCCGGAACGCGGGCGTCGCGGCGGTGCTCGCTCGGCAGGTCGCGGACGTGGACGCGGAGACCATCGCGCGCGGCTTCCGGAAGGCGTACTGGCCGGGCCGCTTCGAGGTGATGAGCGCCGACCCCGTCGTGGCCCTCGACGGCGCGCACAACACCGGCGCCTGCGAGGCGCTCGCGGACACTGTCGCAGAGTTCGACTACGACCGCCTGCTCTGCGTCTTCGGCGCGATGCACGACAAGGACCACCGCGGAATGGCCGACGCGCTGCCGACGCCCGACCGCGCGTGGGTCTGCGAACCGGACACCGACCGCGCGGAGGACGCCGAAGTTCTGGAGACGGTGTTCTCGGAGGCTGGCGCCGGCGAGACGACGATCAGGCGCTCCGTCGAGGCGGCCGTCGACGCCGCGCTCGAGGAGGCGGCCGACGACGACCTGGTGCTCGTCACGGGGTCGCTGTTCACCGTCGCGGAGGCGCGGACGCGCTGGACGCGAACGAACCTTCCCAAGCGAGTGCGGGACCTCGAAGAGGCCCGCGAGACGCTGGAGGGCGCCCACGTCACGCCCCCGGGCGTCTGGCGGATGCGCGGGAAGGGCGTCCACCGCGTGGTGAAGACCCGCGTCCGGAAGCGCCAGGCCCAGTACCTCAAGGAGGAGATGCTGAGCCTCGGCGCGGAGTGCTCGCTGTCGGGACTGAACGAACAGCCCCGAGGCACGCTCGACGCGGTGCTGATGGGGACGCTCGCGCAGTTCAAGCGCCTCTGCGAGAAACTCGACGGGCAGCCGTACGGGCTCTCGGTGTTCGCCGAGGAACTCCGTGCGGACCTCGGCATCCGGACGGAACCGGCCGAACACGGCTACCCGTGGGAGGACGGCACCGCCGTGATGGGCATCCTGAACGTCACGCCGGACAGCTTCCACGACGGCGGCGACTACGAGCGCGTCGAGGACGCCGTCGCGCGCGCCGAGGAGATGGTCGAGGTCGGGGCCGACATCGTCGACGTCGGCGGGGAGTCCACCCGACCGGGCGCCGACCCCGTTCCCGTCGAGGAGGAACTCGACCGCGTGCTCCCGGTGATCGAACGACTCGCGGACCTCGACGCGCTCGTCTCCGTCGACACCCGGAAGGCGGAAGTCGGCCGGCAGGCCCTCGACGCTGGCGCCGACATCCTGAACGACGTGACGGGCCTCGAGGACCCGGAGATGCGCTTCGTCGCCGCCGAGTACGACGCGCCGCTGGTCGTGATGCACTCCATCAACGCGCCAGTCGAACCCGGCCAGGACGTCCACTACGACGACGTCGTCGAGGACGTCGTCGACGAACTGACCGAGCGCGTGCTGCTCGCGGAGAAGGCGGGCCTCCCGCGGGAGAAGATCATCGTCGACCCGGGCGTCGGCTTCGGGAAGTCGGCGGCGGAGAGCTTCGATATCCTCGACCGCACCGACGAGTTCCACGCGCTCGGCTGTCCAGTGCTGGTTGGGCACTCCCAGAAGTCGATGTTCGGCGCGGTCGACCGCTACCCCGACGAGGGCGGCTACGCGACGACGGCGGCGACGGCGCTCGCGACCGACCGCGGCGCCGACATCGTGCGCGTCCACGACGTCGAAGAGAACGTCGCTGCGGTGCGCGTCGCCGAGCAGATGCGCGACGAGGACGGCCGGTAAGCGTAGCCCGAGAGGCAGTGTCTCGCGTCAGTACGTGCGCGAGAGACCGTCGCTCTGGAAACTGTTCGTCGTGTAGTCGACGAGGCCGACCATCTCGCGGACCGTGAGGAAGTTCGTCGTCTCGTTCGAACCTTCGGGGAGGTGGTACCGGATTCCGTCCGCGGCGGACACTGCGACGAGGACTTTGTGGATTGCGGGGTGTGCGTCTAGCAACTCCCGGCGAATCTCGTTCAGGTCCTCGTTCGTGTCGTCGTACTTGTTCGCCAGCAGCGCCCGCCGAATCTCGTCCTGGGCCTCCCTCTCGACGCCGCTCGGCCGGTAGGCCCGCGGACGCCCGAAGTCGTTCGCGAGGAACACCACCAGGTCGCCGTCGACCGTCTCGTTCAGCCGGCGGACGTCGCTCCCGACGGCGTCCTCGTCGAAGAACTCGATGTCGTCGCGCTGCCCGCGGAGTCTGGTCATCTCTTCGCGGAGGAGCCCGTACTTCTCGTTCAGGTCGTCCGTCTCGGTGTACTCGGTCAACCAGTCTGTCATGCCTACCCGTTCTCGGCCTACCAGAGAAAGCTGCTGGTGCCTTGACACGCTGTACCGAACGTCCGTCCGCCTCGTCTCCAGGGTGGACAGAACGAGAGGTCAGAGCAGGCCGGCGTCTGCCTGCGCGTCGCTGTAGGTGTCGAGGTAGGCGGAGACGAACGCGTCGTAGTCGTAGTCGGCGAACGTCTCGTCGACGGCTTTGCGTTCGAGGTCGCCCGCCGCGACCAGGCACTCGACGATCTCCTCGTCGCTGGTCGCGCGGAAGCCCCGGTCGTACGTCTCGACGAGTTCGTGGGCGCTGGACTGGGCGTGGTACTCGACGATGCCGACGCAGCCGCAGGCGAGCGCCCACAGCAGGTCGCACGCGAACGACGTGCGTTCGGCGGTGTGGACGTAGACGTGGGCGTTCTTGAATATCTCCACGCGCTCCTCGACGGTGCAGTCGCCGACGAAGTCCACGCGGTCGGCGATGCGGAGGTCGCTGGCCTGGCGCTCGTAGCCGCGGCGTGCTGGACCGTCGCCGACGACCGTGCAGTTCCAGTCGTACTCCCGGAACTCCGCGAGCGCGAGGAACAGCGACTCCAGGTTGGCGTTCTCGTCTAGGCGCCGGCTGACGACGATGTCGCCGTCGTCGCCCGGGACCGCGCGGCGAATCCGGTCCATGTCGATGCCAGTCGGGACGACGCGCACGTCCTCGCCGTCCCGGCCGCACTCGCGGACGCTCGTCTTCACGGTCCGGGAGGGCGTCACCACCGCGCTCGGGCGGCGCGCGGCGTACCGGTAGGCGCGGCCGCGTAGTCCGTCCCCGGTGTCGTGGGGGTCGTACCACTCGCAGACGACCGGGGCGCCGGCGAGCAGGCCGCCCCAGCGCGCGCCGTAGACGTGGCCGGGCGTGCGGGAGGTCGCGTGGACGACGTCGGGGTCGATGCCGCGGAGGGTGGCGGCGGCTTTCGGGGAGAACCAGCGTCGGCCGGGGTCGGCCGTGATGGCGTGGTAGGTCACGTCCTCGTAGTCGAAGGTGTCCGGCCGGCCCTCCCACCACTGCGCACAGCAGACGTGGACCTCGTGTCCCCGCTCGGCGAGCAGTCCCGCGAGCAGGTCGAGCCGGTCGAGATCGTCGCCGTCGGCGTGGTGGGCGGTCGTCTCGGAGACGAACGCCACTCGCATACACGTCGGCACGCAGCACGCGGGTAAAAACCGTTCCGTTCCGCGTTCCCGGGACGACACCGCGACGAACGTCGACTCCACTGCCGAACGGGCGCAGTAAGCGAGTGGCTACTAATCCCGGTGCTCCCTGAAACTCGAGGAGATGGCGGTCACGATCAGCATCGAAATAGAGCTCGGCTGGGGGGTCCACGACGTGGGCGAGTACCCGCACCTGAGCGACGACGGCTCGGCAGAGCGGGCGTGTCTCGGTCACCTGCTGGACCACTGCGACTCCGTCGACGTCCCCATCTCCTTCGACGTCGTGGGCCACCTCTTCGAGCCGGACTGCGAGCGGGACCACCACGGCCCGCACCGCGAGGGGTGGTTCCAGAACGACCCGGGAACGGCCGTGGCCCGCGACCCGCTGTTCTACGCACCGGAGATGGTACGACAGATACTCGAGCGGCCGACCGGCCACGAACTCTGCACGCACACGTACTCCCACGTCATCTGCGGGGAGGCCTCCCCAGAGACCATCGCGTGGGAACTGGAGGCGGCCCAGTCGCTGATCCGCTCGGCGACCGGGTCGAAGACGGACTCCATCGTCCCGCCGCGACACAGCAGGCCGCCCGCGGAACCGCTCCGTGAGGCCGGCGTCGAGTGCATGCGGATGAGCCGGGACACGAGCGGCCGCGGAAGCGTCGCCCGGGCGAAGGAACTGCTGTACGGCCCTCACCCGGTGTTCGAACCGGACCTGGTCGACGGCGTCGTCGAGACCTACTGCACCTCCTACCCCTCGCTGACGTCGTCGGCGCTCCCGTCGGGCCAGCGGCCGGCGCCCGCCCCGTTCCGCACGCTCCCGGTCCGGCTCAGGCAGCGCCTCCAGCGGCAGTATCTCAGCCGGGCGCTCGACGCGGCCGTCGAGCGGGAGGGCGACTGTCACCTCTGGTGTCACCTCTACGACCTCTCGAACGAGGCCCAGTGGCCGGCGGTGCGGGCGTTTCTCGCGGAACTCGCGACGAGGCGCGACCGGGGCGAACTCGAGGTCCGGACGATGGCGGAACTGAACGAGGCGGTCCGCGACGACCCGAAGGTGGTGAGCACGCGTGGGTGAGGACGACACCACCGAGGTCTGTCTGCTGGCCCACAGCGAGACCCTCCCCGCGTGGGCGGCCGCGGCCGTCCAGCGGATGGTCGCGGAGACGAACGCCGAGGTCGGCCTCGTCGTCGAGGACGCTTCGGACAGCGAGCGCTCGACGACCGACGCCGTGCGCCGCCTCGTCGAACTCCGCGAGTGGGGGGTCGTCGCGGCCGTGATGCAGCTGTTCGCCGACGACCTCGACCCCCTAGAACCGGTGCCGATTCGGGACATCGACGGCGTCGCGGACGCCGAGTGGGTGGAGTGTGAACCGGAGACGGTCGACGGCTGGAAGAACGCGCTCCCGGAGGACGCCGTCGAGCGGGTTGCGGAGACGGACGTGGCGGTCCGCTTCGGCTTCGGCTTCCTGGTCGGCGACGCGCTGACCGCGCCAGAGATGGGGGTCTTGAGCTTCCACCACGGCGACTTCCGGGAGTACCGGGGTCAGCCGATGGGGTTCTGGGAGTACGTCCACGGCCGCCCAGAGGCCGGCGTCACGCTACAGCGCATCAACGAGACGCTAGACGGCGGGGAAGTGGTCCACTCTAGGCGCGTCGACATTGCCGACGCGCCGACGTGGGGCGCAGTCCGGTGTCGACTGTTCGACGCCTCCGAGGAGATGCTCGCCGAGGGCGCCCGCCGGCTCGAACGCGACGAGTTCGAACCGGAAACGCTCTCCGAGGCGGAGCTCGGCGACCTCTACACCCTCCCCCGGGGGCGACCCGTCGCCACCTACCTGGGGAAGACGGCCCGCGGCGTGCTGTTCGGCTGACGACGGCGAGGCGACGAGCGGGCAGAGGGAGTTCCGGCACCCGAAGGGTAACGGTCGTTCCGGCCCAGACGTAGGGCAATGGCCTACGACATCGAGCGGTACCTCAACATCCGCGGGGCCGGCGGTCCCACGGTAGGGCCGTCTGGCGAACTCGCGTTCATGCTCGACACGACCGGGTCGAACCAGGTGTGGCAACTCGACGAACCGGAGGCGTGGCCCGAGCAGTTGACGTTCCACGACGAGCGCGTGGTCTACGCGTCGTTCTCGCCGACACGCGAGGAACTCGTCTACGGGATGGACGAGGGCGGCGACGAGTTCGTCCAGCTCCATCGCCTCTCCGCGGACGGCAGCGAGGACGTCGCGCTCACGGATGCCCCCGACGCGAAACACAACTGGGGCGGCTGGAGCCACGACGGCGACCGCTTCGCGTACGCGGCGAACCGCCGCGACCAGGCGGTCTTCGACGTCTACGTGCAGGACCGCGACGAAACTGGCGAGGACGCCGAACTGGTCCTGGAGGGCGACCAGTTCAGCCGAATCTCGGCGGCGGGGTGGAGCCCCGGCGACGACCGACTGCTGCTCCACGAGGGTCACTCGAACTTCAGCCACGACCTCCACGTCCTCGACCTCGACAGCGGCGAGGTCACACACGCCACGCCGTTCGAGGCCGACACGCGCTTCTCCTCGGTGGCGTGGACGCCCGACAGCGACGGCATCTACGTCGCGACCGACCACGACGCCGACGTGCGATACCTGGGCCTGCTCGACCCCGAGACAGGGACGGTCGAGCGCGTCGTCGACGGCGGCGACTGGCCGATAGAGGCCGTCTCCGTGGACCACGGCTCGGGCCGCCTGGCGTACGTCCGGAACGTCGACGGCTACAGCGAACTCACGCTCGCCGAGGCGGACGGGACGACCCTCGACGAGTACCCCGTCCCGGAACTCCCGGATGGCGTCGTGTTCGGCCTGAGCTTCGGGCCGGACGCCGAGCGCGTCGCCGTCTCGCTGTCCTCGCCGACGGACAACACGAACGTCCACGTGGTCGACGTCGAGACGGGCGCGTGCCGCCGGTGGACGAACGCCTCGACGGCCGGCATCCCACGCGAGACGTTCCGCGACGTCGAACTCGTCCACTACGAGAGCTTCGACGGCCTGGAGATTCCCGCGTTCCTCGCGCTCCCAGACGGCGACGGCCCCCACCCCGTCATCGTCGACTTCCACGGCGGCCCGGAGGCCCAGCGCCGCCCGTTCTTCATGTCCCTCCGGCAGTACTTCGTCGACAACGGCTACGCCGTCTTCGAGCCGAACGTCCGGGGCTCCTCGGGCTACGGGAAGCGGTACATGAACCTCGACAACGTGCGCAACCGGATGGACTCGGTGAAGGACGGGAAGGCGGGCGTCGACTGGCTCGGCGCCCGCGACGACGTCGACGACGACCGAATCGTCGCCTACGGCGGCTCTTACGGCGGGTTCATGGTGCTCGCGTCGCTCACTGAGTACCCCGAGACGTTCGCCGCGGGCGTCGACATCGTCGGCATCGCGAACTTCGTGACGTTCCTCGAGAACACGGGCGACTGGCGCCGCGAGCACCGCGAGGCCGAGTACGGCAGCCTCGCCGAGGACCGCGAGTTCCTCGAGTCCATCAGCCCGACGAACAACGCCGAGAAGATCCGCTCGCCGCTGCTCGTCCTGCACGGCGCCAACGACCCCCGGGTGCCGGTCGGCGAGGCCGAACAGATCGCCGAGCAGGCGAGCGAACACGTCCCCGTCGAGAAACTCGTCTTCGAGGACGAGGGGCACGGCTTCGCCAAACTGGAGAACAGGATCACGGCCTACCAGACGGTCGTCGAGTTCCTCGGCGAGCACGTCTGAACTACCCCCGACCGTCGCGGCTTAGTGCCACGGTCCCGTACGAGTGGGTATGCACGCGGCCGCCCTCCTCGCGCTCCCCCCTGGCGCGTACGCAGTCAGCTGGCTCGTCGCCACGGCCGCGGTCCGGACCGGCAACACGCCGACAGCCGCAGCGACCCGTCTCCGGCGCCTCAACCGCCTCCTGCAGGCGCTCGTCGGCATCGGCGGCGTCGTCCTCGCCACCGCCTCGCCGCTCGACGACGTCGTCGCGGCTGCGATACCGGGCCCGCTCACGCTCGGCCTGCTCGCGGGATTGGCGAGCACCGTCGTCGTCGGGGGCGTCCTACCCACGCTGGCGGTCCATCTCGGGTCGCGGCCCGCGTGGGCGTCAGTCGCCGACCAGTCCCCCGACTACCCCGCCACAATCCGGCGGTATCTCGCCATCGCGGGGCTGCTCACGGTGCCCGCGTTCGTCGTCGTCGCGGCGTGGCTGGTCGCCCCGTCGGGCATCGTTGGGGTCGCGTACGTCGGCGGCGCCGCGCTCGCCGTCGTCGCCGGACTCCCGGTCGCGGCCGCAGCCTTCGGCCCGGTGCGCGAACTCACGGCGGGCGAACGCGCCGTCCTGCCGAACTGCGCGCGCGGCCTGCGCGTCCGCGTCGTCGTGACCGACCGCAACCCCGTGGCGAACGCCGTCGCCGCCGGCCTCCTCCCCGGGTTCCGCTACGTCTTCGTGACGGACGCGCTCCTCGAGACACTGGACGCCGAGGCGGCCGCCGCCGTCGTCGCCCACGAGGCGGGCCACCACCGCCGCGGGCACGTCCTCGCCCGGTTCCTCGCCACCGGCCTCGCGCTCGTGCCGCTGTTCCTCGCGGCCAGCGGTGTCGTCGTCGAGTTCGCGCCCGCCGTCGTGGCCTCGTTCGGACTGCTCCTGGCCGCCGGACCCGTGGTTCGCTGGACGGAGTTCGACGCCGACGCCTACGCCGCGAGGCGCGTCGGCGCCTGCGCGATGGACAGCGCGCTCGCGACGCTCGCCGACCGGGGGCTCGTGCCGACCGAGCGCCCGCCGCTGGTCGGCCTGCTGTCGCTGCATCCGTCGGTCTCGCGGCGCCTCGACCGGCTCCGCGACCCCAACCGTTTTTGAGCGGTCGAGAGTTGGTGGGCGTGTGGAATACGACCGACGCGGCGTCGCGTTCCGGTTCCTCGTCGGCGCCGCAATCGTCGCCGCCCTGGTCGCCGGCGTCGGCTGGGAACGGGTCGTGCGGAACCTCCAGGGGGCGGACCTCGGCATCTTCGCGGCGGCGGTCGCCGTCTCGGTGCTCGGCATGCTCGTCAACGGCGAGGGGCTCCGGGTCGTCCTCGACCTCCCGGCCCGGGGGCCGGGCGCGTCGCTCGCCCGCCGCACCTGGCTAGCGTCGACGTTCGTCCGGAGCATCATCCCCGCGGGCACCGTCGGCGGCAGCGCGTTCATCGCGTACAGCGTCAGCCACGACGACGACGTGACCGTTAGCTCCGGGGTCGCCGCGGCGGCGAGCTGGGAGTTCCTCACCATGGTGGCGTCGGCCGTCGTCGCGACAGCGGGCGTCGTCGGCGTCGCCGCTGCCGGCGGAGAGACCGAGAACCTGCTGGTCGTGCTGGTGGCGTTCGCCGCGATGCTCGTACTCTCGGTCGGCCTGCTCGTCGCCATCGCCCGCCGCCGGGGCCGCGTCGTCGACGTTCTGCTGTGGCTGTCGGCGCTCCTGCGCCGGACGTTCGGGCGCGTCGTTCCCCGGCTGAACGACCGCCTCTCGCGGTCCCAGGTCCGCGGCGTCCTCGACGGCTTCTTCGAGAGCGTCGAGGCGCTGCTCGCGGACCGCCGCCGCCTCGCGCTCGCCGTCGGCGCCGCCACGCTCGGCTGGATACTCAACGTCTTCCCGCTGTTCTTCTCGCTCCACGCGGTGGGCCTCCCAGTGTCGGTGTACGTGGTGATGGTGGTGATGCCGGTGGCCGGGTTCGCGCTCGCGCTCCCGATTCCGGGCGGCCTCGGGACACTCGACGTCGCGCTCGGGGGACTCATCGCGTTGTTCACGGGCTACCCGCTCGGGGCGCTTGCGTCGGCCCTCGTCCTCTTCCGCGTGGCCGCGTTCGGCCCGCGTGTCGTCTTCGGCGGCCTCGCGCTGACCACGCTCGACGAGACGGTCAGATGACGCCGGTCTTCCGGGCCACTTCGCGGGCGGCGGGTTCGCTGATGCCGCCGCCGAGAATCGTGTAGCGGTCCCGTATCTCGTGGGCGGAGGTGAGCGCCTCCAGGACCTCCTCGTCGGTGACGCCGAGGCCGTCTGCGGTCGTCGGTGCGTCGAGGCTGGCGAGCGCGTCCCGGACCGCGCGCCACTCGCCCTGCTCGCCGGAGTGGAGGTACTCCGCGAGGATGGAGCCGACGCCGACCTGGTGTCCGTGGAGGGCCTTCCCCGGCGCGATGCGGTCGAGCTGGTGGCTGAACAGGTGCTCGCTTCCCGATGCGGGCCGGGAGGAGCCGGCGATGGACATCGCGACGCCCGAGGAGACCAGCGCCTTCACGACCACCCACGCGGACTCCTCCAGTTCCGGCTTGATGGCGTCGGCGTTGTCGACGAGCATCTCTGCCGTCATCTGGCTGAGCGACCCCGCGTACTCACTGTAGGGGACGTTCTGGAGGCGGTTCGCGAGCCGCCAGTCCTTCACCGCGGTGTAGTTGGAGATTATGTCCGCACAGCCCGCGGTGGTGAGCGCCCAGGGTGCGTCCGCGATGACGCCCGTGTCCGCGACGACGGCGACGGGCGGCGCGGCGGCGACGGAGTGGCGGGTGTCGCCCTCCGGAACGGAGCCCCGCCCGGAGACGATGCCGTCGTGACTCGCCGCCGTGGGCACGCTGACGAACGCGGTGCCGAGGTGGTCACTCGCCATCTTCGCGATGTCGATGGGTTTGCCGCCGCCGACGCCGACGAGGTAGCCCGCGTCACAGCCGCGAGCGACCTCGAGGACATCCTCGACGGCGTCGAAGGTCGCCTCCTCGACGACAACAAGTTCGGGGTCGTCGCCCGCCTCGGCGAACTGCGCGACGATGCGGTCGGCGGCCACCTCCTTCGGAGTGGGGCTCGTCACCACGAGCGGCCGCCCCGTGAGGTGGGTGTCGGCGACGACCTCCCGCGTCTGGTCGAGCACGCCGTGCCCGACGACGACGTTCCGCGGGAGGCTGATCCACTTCGACTTCTCGAACATGGGGGTACGTCGCCGGGGCGCGAGTAAAAGTCTACTCGTCCCCAACAGGCCGTCGGTAGCTGACGTACTTCCGCTCGAAGGCGTCGTCGTACATCTCGACGGCGGCCTCGTTGTCGACGTGCGCGGAGACGCCGAGGTACTCGCAGTCACGCTCGCGGGCCCACGCCTCGATGCGCTCGAACAGCGCGGAGGCGACCCCCTCGCGGCGGAACTCGGGTTTCACGTAGAGGCCGTCGACGTGGGTGTGCGGCCCCCGCGTGTAGATGGGCGGGCTGTCGTTGCGGACGCCGGCGATGTAGCCGACGAGGTCGCCGTCACTCGGCCTTCGCTCGTGACGAGCGTCAGACTCGCTACGGCCCTCTGAGACGCCCTCGCGCTCCGCGACGAAGACGACGCGGTCGTCGTCGTCGAGCCAGCGGTCGATGCCGGCGTCCGCGACCCCGTCCTCGTCGAGTTCCGAGAACTCGGGGTCGACGGCAGCGGTCTCCCGGAACCCGGGGTGGAGTAGTTCGTCGTTCGTTGTCGGTGCGTCCTCCGGTGTGGCTTCTCGTATCTCCATGGTGGTGTGGCTGCTGCTGGTCGAATTCGGTGCGCGGCCAGCGACGGCGCGAACGCCGTCAGTGGAGGAGAAGCCAGGTCATCGGTCAGCTCTACCGGAGGTTCGTGGAGCCCGGTGAAAACTGTTCGGGGGGTGTGTCACGGAACCTCAGACCGTGCCGAGCACGTCGAGCAGGCGCTCCTCGGCCTCCCTGTCCGGGCCCTGGTCGTCGCCGGTGCGGCCGTTCGCGCGGTGGGCCTCGACGGTGCGCTCCATCGCCTCGTCGAGGGGCGTCGACTCGTAGCCGAGTTCCGCGACCTTCGCCGTACTCAGCATGTGGGGGTAGTCGCGGTAGAGCGGGAAATCGTCGGGCGAGAGGTCGACTATCGACAGTTCGCGGGGACTGGTGTACGCCCGCTCGACGTCGGTGCCCAACGCGTCCGCAATCAGGTCGAGCAGGCGGTCGAGCGTGACCGCGTTCCGGTCGCCGACGTTGTACGCCTCGCCCGGGTCGCCCTCCTCGGCGACGAGTCGGAGTCCCTGCGCGACGTCCTCGACGTAGACGCGCTGCCAGAGGTTCGTCCCGTCGCCCGGGACGACGAGTTCGTCGTGCTCGGCGACGCGGTCGACCCAGTAGGCGAGTCGCTCGGTGTGGTCGTGGGGGCCGTAGACGACGGGCGGACGGACTGCCATCGCGTTCACACCACGCTCGGCGGCCTCGAAGACGATGCGGTCGCCCGCGGCCTTGCGGGCGCCGTAGCTCGCCGGGGAGTCGTCGGTAGCCTGCTCGGCCGTGCACGTCTCGAGGGCCGTCTCGCCCTCGCGCTTGGGGACCGCTTCGTCGCCGTAGGCCGCGCCGCTGGAGACGTAGACGTAGGCGTCCACGTCGGCGAAGATGTCGGTCGCGGACTCCACGTCCCGGGGTTTGTAGGCCACGTTGTCGAAGACGGCGTCGGGGTCGACCTCACGCTTCGCGGCGAGCAGGTCCTTCCGGTCGGTGCGGTCGCCCTCGACGTGGGCCACGCGGTCGTCCTCGGCGAACGGATCGTCGTGGTTGCCGCGCGTGAACGTCGTGACGCGGTAGTCGTGAGCGAGCAGTTCCTCCACGAGGTGGCGGCCGATGAACCGCGTGCCGCCGACCACGAGCGCCGAATCCATACCGCACAGTCGGTTCGGCGCGACAAAAGCGGTGGCTATTCTACCTGAACGTGGCGGTCGCCTCGTACTGGGTGCCGGGCTGCCCGCCGCGCACGGCGAACGCGTAGCGGCCCGCTCGGACCGAGACGGGGCCGACGTACCGCGTGGTCGTCGACATCGTGCTCAGGGACCCCCCGCTTCCGTCGTCGGTGAGGAGGACCCACGCCGTCTCCTCGCCGGGGGCGAGCGTCTCTCGGTCGGTCGTCTGTCCCGACGCGAGGCGGAGCCAGCCGTCCCCGTACCGGTACAGTTCCCACCGCCCCGCCGCGATGCGGACGGCCCCGTCGCCCTCGTTCCGGCAGACGAACCGGGGGGCTGAACCGTTCTGCTGGACGGCCGCCGGCCCGGACAGCGACAGCGGTCCCCCACACTCCACGTCCGCCGACCCGGTGATCGGCGCGCAGGAGGGGCGTGCGGTCGCGCCGGTGAGCGCCGCGAGACTCGTGGCGAGGACGCCGAGCAGTGCGCGGCGGCTGTACGTTCGAGTCACGTCGGACTGTCGTCCGGCCGGGGGAAAACTGTTGGGTAGACTAAAACTCTCGTTTGAGCGCTGGGCTCAGTCCGCGCTCCCGGCGAGTGAGCGGCCACAGCCGGCGCGCTCGGGGAGGGAGCGGCGCGCGTCCGCCTCCGGCCGGTCGGCGATTGCGTCCCGGTAGGCCTCGGGCATCACGGCCGCGAACTCCTCGATGGCGGCGTCCCAGTCGTCGAGCAGCGCGGCCGCGCGGTCGCTGGCCGTGCGCGCCACGTGGTTCTCCACGAGGCGGCGGACGGCGGCCTCGTCGGGCTCCGAGAGGTCGCGGGAGACGTCCACCATCCCGGTGTTGCAGCGCTCCTCGAACGTACCCTCGGGGTCGTGGACGTAGGCGACGCCGCCGGACATCCCGGCCGCGAAGTTGCGGCCGACGTCCCCGAGCACGACGACGATGCCGCCGGTCATGTACTCGCAGCCGTGGTCACCGACGCCCTCGACGACCGCGTTCGCGCCCGAGTTCCGGACCGCGAACCGCTCGCCGGCGACGCCGTTGACGTAGCACTCGCCGTCGGTCGCGCCGTACAGCGCGACGTTCCCGACCAGCGTGTTCTCCGCCGGGTCGAAGCCCGCCTCCGGCGGCGTGCGCACCGCGACGGTCCCACCGGAGAGCCCCTTCCCGACGTAGTCGTTGGCCGCACCGGTCAGCGAGAGCGTGACGCCGGGCGCGAGGAACGCGCCGAAGGACTGGCCCGCGCTCCCCTCGAGGGAGACGCTGACGCTGTCCTCGGGGAGACCAGCGCCGCCGCGCTCGCTACTGACCGCGTGGGAGAGCCGCGCACCCACCGACCGGTCGCTGGTCGCTATCTCGCGGACCAGGTCGACGTCGCTGCCCCCGGTGAGCGCCGGTTCCGCGGCGTCGATGAGGTCTTCGTCAAGGCTGACGTCGGCGTCGTCCTGGGCTCGCGTGTGCGTGCGGGAGTCGCCCGACGGCTCCGCGAGGACCCGGGAGAGGTCGAAGTTGCGGCCAGTCGGGTGGTCGGTCTCCGGCTGTGAGAGGTGTTCGACCCGCCCGACCATCGCTTCGACGCTCTCGTAGCCGAGTTCCGCGGCGAGTTCGCGGAGTTCGCGCGCGACGAAGGTGAGGTAGTTGGCCACCATCGTCGGGGTGCCGCGGAACCGGTCGCGCATGTCGGGGTCCTGGGTGGCGACGCCCGTCGGACAGTTGTTGGTCTCGCAGATGCGGGCCATCACGCAGCCCGCGCTGACGAGCGACGCGGTGCCGAACGCGAACTCCTCGGCGCCCAACAGCGCGCCGACGGCGACGTCGCGGCCGGTCTTGAGGCCGCCGTCGACGCGGAGCGTGACCCGGGAGCGCAGCCCCGTCTCGCGGAGCAACTGGTTCGCCTCAGCGAGGCCGAGTTCCCACGGCAGACCCGCGTGCTTGATGCTCGTCTTCGGGGAGGCGCCCGTCCCGCCGGAGTGCCCCGAGATGTGGATGCAGTCCGCACCCGCCTTCGCGCAGCCGGCTGCCACAGTGCCGATGCCCGCCTCGGAGACGAGTTTGACGTGGACGCGCGCCTCGGGGTTCGCGGCGCGCAGGTCGTGGATGAGCTGCTTGAGGTCCTCGATGCTGTAGATGTCGTGCTGTGGCGGCGGGCTGATGAGGCCGACGCCCGGCGTCGAGCAGCGCACGTCCGCTATCATCTCGTTGACCTTCTTCCCCGGGAGGTGGCCACCTTCTCCGGGTTTCGACCCCTGAGCCATCTTGATCTGGAGGTCCTCGGCGGAGGCGAGGTACTCGGAGGTGACGCCGAAGCGCCCGGACGCCACCTGCTTGATCTTGCACTCGCGGTCGGTGCCGAAGCGCTCGGGCGGTTCGCCGCCCTCGCCCGTGTTCGCCTTCGCGCCGAGGCCGTTGGCGGCCTGGGCGTTCGTCTCGTGAGCCTCCGGGCTGAGGCTGCCGAGGCTCATCGCCGCCGTCGAGAACCGCTCGACGATCGAGGAGACCGGTTCGACGTCTTCTACGGGTATGGACTCGCGGTCCTCCGTCTCGATGTCGAGGAGGCCGCGCAGCGTCTGGAGCTGTTCGGTCTGGTCGTTCACCTGTACAGCGTACTCCTCGAACGACCCGTAGTCGCCGTTCTCGACGGCCTCCTGGAGGCTGTGGACCGTCTTCGGGTTCCACTGGTGGAACCGACCCGAGGTGCGATTCTCGAACTCGCCGATGCGGTCGAGGGCCGGGTCACCGTCCTCGAACGCCGCCGCGTGGCGGTCCCGGATGTGAGTCTCCAGTCCGTCGAGGTCGATGCCCTCCGTCCGGTTCGCGGTCCCCTCGAAGAATCGGTCGACCACCGAACTGTCGAGCCCGACGGCTTCGAATATCTGTGCGCCCTGGTAGGAGGCGACCGTGGAGATGCCCATCTTCGACATCACCTTCAGCAGGCCGTCCTCGAGCGCGCCGAGGTACGAGGAGACGGCGTCCTCGGGGGCCGCGCCGTCCGGGCCCGCGACGATGTCGCAGGCGGACTCGACGGCGAGGTACGGGTTGACCGCGCCCGCGCCGTAGCCGACCGTGGCGCAGAGCTGGTGGACGGTGCGCACGTCGCCTGCTTCGACGACGAGACCGACGCGAGCCCGCAGTCCTTCGCGAACGAGATGGTGGTGGACCGCGCCCGTAGCCAGTAGCGACGGAATCGGGAGCGACCCCTCGCCGGCGGCGCGGTCCGAGAGCACCAGCAGCTCCGCGCCGTCCTCGACGGCGTCCGCGGCGGCCCGCTGGACGGCCTCGACGCCGCTCTCGAGGTCCGCGTCCGCGTCGAACGCGAGGTCGATGGTGGCGCTCCGGAGGTCGGTGTCCCGGAGCGTCGCGAGGTCGGCGTCCGCCAGCACGGGGCTGTCGAGGACCGCCTGCCGTGCGTGTTCCGGGGACTCCTCGAGGAGGTTGCGCTGGCGGCCGAGGCGCGTCTCCACGCTCGTCACGAGGTCCTCGCGGATGTAGTCGATGGGCGGGTTCGTCACCTGCGCGAACAGCTGGCGGAAGTACGACGCGAGCGGGTGGTTGAACGAGGAGAGCCCGGGCAGCGGCGTGTCGTCACCCATCGAGCCGACCGGGTCCTTGCCGTCGGCGACCATCGGCGCGACGAGTTCGTTCAGTTCGTCCTCCGTGTAGCCGAACAGCGCCTGCGTCGCGCGCAGGTCGTCGGTGGGGTCGCTCGGCAGCGAGTCGCCGCCCGTCTCCGGGCGGAGCTGCTGGTCGTCGACCCACTCGCCGTACTGCTCGTCAGTGAGTTCGTCGAAGACAGCGTCGTCGTCGACGACGCCGCGGCCGGGTTCCGCGAGGAACAGCTGGCCGGGCGCGAGGCGGCCGCGCTCGGTCACCTCGCTCGCGTCGCCGTCGAGTGCGCCCTGCTCGGAGGCCATCACGAGCGTGCCGTCGGCGCGCACCTCGTAGCGGCAGGGGCGGAGGCCGTTGCGGTCGAGGACGCCGCCGACGCGGTCGCCGTCTGTGCCGATGACGAGCGCGGGGCCGTCCCACGGTTCGACGAGGCTCGCGTGGTAGTCGTAGAACTCGCGGCGGGCGTCGCTCATGCGGTCGTCGCGCTGCCACGCCTCGGGGACGAGCATCCTGAGGGCGTGCGGGAGCGAGCGGCCGGTCTGCATCAGGAGTTCGAGGGCGTTGTCGACGCTCGCGGTGTCGGACTGCTCGGGGTCGTCGACGACAGGGAGGACCGCCTCGAGTTCGTCGTCGGTGAAGCCCGCGCTGTCGAGGTCGGCCTCGCGTGCGCGCATCCAGTTCACGTTCCCCTGAATGGTGTTGAACTCGCCGTTGTGGACGATATTGCGGTAGGGGTGGGCGAGGTGCCAGGCGCCGAGCGTGTTCGTCGAGAAGCGCGCGTGGACGAGCGCGAACCCGGTCTCGACGCGCTCGTCGCGGAGGTCCGGATAGTAGTCGCCGACCTGGTCGCCCTTCAGCAGCCCCTTGTAGACGAGCGTGTCGGCGTCCAGCGAGCAGACGTAACACTGGTCGTGGTCGACGGCGGCCTCGACGTCGTTCCGCCCGACGTAGAGCGCCTTCTCGAAGTCCGCACAACCGTCGGGTCGGACGAGACACTGCGCGACGTGCGGTTCCGAGTCGCGGGCAGTCTGGCCGAGGTCGGCGTTGTCGGTCGGGACGTCGCGCCAGTCGACGACGGCGAGTCCGCGACCCGCGAGCGTGGATTCGATGGTCTCACGGACGGCGGCGCGCTCGTCGGCGTCCTGCGGGAGGAACAGCGAGCCGACGGCGTACGTCTCCGGTAGACCGCCGAACTCGGCTGCGAGGAACTCGTCTGGCGTCTGGATGAGTGCGCCGGCGCCGTCGCCGGTGTTCTCCTCGGCCCCCGTCGTGCCACGGTGGTCGAGGTTCTCGAGGACCGTCAGTGCGTCCGCCAGTACGCGGTGAGACTGGCCGCCGTCGAGGTCGACGACGACGCCGACGCCGCAGTTCGACCGGGCGTCGTCCGGGTCCGCGAGAAGAGAACTGTCGTTCGTGCCTTGATTCATGTTCGCACGGGGCGCTCCGTAGCGCATAACACTGACCCTGAATGGCTAAGGGTAATATATACACAATAAAGGTAGTATAAGGACGTACTAACAGTGGTTGCGATCGTCCAGTGTTGGAGAAAACGAGGCGACTGGGACGCCGGACTGTGTCAGTACGACTTCGCGAAGTAGGCCGTCTGCTCTGCGTCCTCGCCACAGACCGCACAGGTCTCGCCCTCGTGGTCGGGTTCGGGGACGCGCTCGCCCTCGAACTCGGAGGCCGCGCGGGCCGCGGACTCCTCACCCAGGGGGACCATCACGATCTCGGCGTGGATCTGCTCCTTGATTTCGGCCTCGCACTCCTCGTCGCCACACCACGGCGCCTTCACGTAGCCGCCGTGCTGGCCGATGGTGCCGAGAATCTCGTTGCGGTCGCTGGCCTCGCGGACGTTCTCGTCGAGACGCTCGGCGGCCGCGTCGTACAGTTTGTCGTAGACCGTATCGAGGTGCTCGAAGACGGAGGTGGTGATATCCGCGCGGTCCTCGACGGTGTCCTCGCCGTCGGGCCGGTGGACCACGGTGACTTCACCGTCCTCGACCTCGTTCGGCCCGACCTCGAAGCGCACCGGGACGCCCTTGAGCTCCCACTCGTTGTACTTGAAGCCGGGGTTGCGCTCGTCGCGGTCGTCGAGGTGGACGCGCACGCCCGCACCCTCCAGTTCCGCCGCGAGTTCCGTGGCGTACTGGAGCACCTCGTCCTGGGTGTCCTCCTGCCAGATGGGGACGATGACGACCTGCTTGGGCGCGACGGTCGGCGGCAGCACGAGGCCCTGGTCGTCGCTGTGGGACATGACGAGCGCGCCGATGGCGCGCCACGAGAGCCCCCACGACGTGGTGTAGGCGGTGCGGTCCTCCTCGTCCTCGTCGGAGTACGTGATGTCGAACGCCTCCGCGAACGACTGCCCGAGGTGGTGGCTGGTGCCGCCCTGCACGGACTTCCCGTCGGGCATCAACGCCTCCACCGTCGTGGTGGTGTCCGCGCCCGGGAACTTGTCGTGGTCGGGCTTCTGGCCGCGCAGCACCGGGATGCCGAGGACGTCCTCGTAGAGCCGCTGGTACTGGTCGAGGCGCATCGTCGTCTCGGCCCACGCGCCCTCGTCGGTGGCGTGTGCGGTGTGGCCCTCCTGCCAGAGGAACTCCTTGGTGCGGAAGAACGGCTTCGTGTCCGTCGCTTCCCAGCGCACCACGGAGTTCCACTGGTTGAGTCGCAGCGGGAGGTCGCGGTGCGAGCGTACCCACTGGGCCATGTACGGCGCGATGATGGACTCCGAGGTGGGGCGCACGGCGAGGCGCTCCTCGAGTTCCTCGTGGCCGCCCTGCGTGACCCACGCCACCTCCGGGTCGAACCCTTCGACGATGTCCTTCTCGCGTTCGAGGTACGACTCGGGGATGAACAGCGGGAAGTAGGCGTTGTCCACGCCCGTCTGCTTGAACCAGCTGTCGAGGTTGTCCTGGATGGCCTCCCAGAGAGCGTACCCGCGCGGGCGCGTGACGATGAAACCGCCCATCGGCGCGTAGTCCGCGAGCTCCGCCTTCTGCACCACCTCGGCGTACCAGTCGCCGGGGTTGTGCTCCTTGGACTCGGTGATGCCGAGTTCCTGTTCGTCGCTCATTAGGTGTACAACGGCCCGATGCGCTCTTAAATCCCGTGAAGCGTCACTCGCCGGCGGGCGTGGGTCGCCCCCGCAGGTTATCCGCGTCCCGGCCCAATGTGTCCTCATGGGAGACACGAAAGACGGACGCGATAAGCAGGCCCAGGACGAACGGCGGCGCCAGATCGAACGCGCCACGAAGGAGGAACTCACGCGGTACCACGAGACCGAACCGCCGCGGGAACTGGACGACGCGCTCGAGGAACTGGAGTACCCCGCGCCGGCCGACCAGGTGGTCGAGGCCGCCGGGGAGTACGAGGTGCAGACCGAGGACGACGCAATTCCCGTGGCTGAGGTCGTCGAGGAGTCCGCGCGCGACGAGTACGAGTCCCCCGAGGACGCACGCCAGAAGCTCCAGCGGCCGTCCGTTGCCGCGTCGCTGCGCCGCCTGGAGACGGTCAGCAGAGAGACGGGACTCCGCGAGCAGTTCCGCGAACGCCGGGACGCCTACAAGAAGACGCTGCGCGCGCTCGAGGACGTAGACGCCGACGACGAGGACGAGGGTATCGCGTTCGTCACCGCGTGGCTAATCGACGAGATGCGAGAGAACGAGCGCCTCCCGAAGTCCCGGAAGGTCCGCAAGCGCGCCGCGAAGTTCTGCCGGAGCAACGGCTACGAGGTCCGGAACGACGACTGGCTGGGCGCGTAGCGCCGGCCACGGGATAACAGAGCGTGGCCTCGCGAACTCCCGACCCATTCCCCGGGTGGTCACATAACGATACCGGCGGGGGAACTAAGTGTCGTGGGAACATGCCCCACGGTATGGGTGACACGAAGCGTGGCCGCGAGCGGAAAGGCCAGAAAAAACGCGAACAACTGCGCGAGCGGGAAGTAGAGCGCACCCTCGAGGCCACCGACGAACCGGCGGAAGCCCCTGAACTCCCCGACGAAGAGATCGAGTTCGGCGAATAACCCCTCTCGACCCCGACCCACCATTCTTCGAAGCACCGCGACCCCCAGCGACAGCGTCAGAACATCTCGGCGCCACACTCGTTGCAGACCAGTTGCATCACGCCCTCGTCGTTGGGCGGGCGGACGGCGTGGCTCGTCTCCTCGCCGCAGTCCGCGCAGGGCGCCATCGACTCGAGCGCGTCCCACTCGTGGCGCGCGCCCGGCGCACCGACGACGAGCGCGCGAACCGGTTCGTCGGAGTGGTTGTGCCCGCTCTGGAACTCGCCCGGCGGGAATCGGATCACCTCGCCACCGTCGACGGTCACCTCCTCGCGCTCCGTCCCCACCTCGAAGGTGGCGGTCCCCGACAGCACGTAGAATATCTCCTCCTGGTCGTGGTGGGTGTGGAGGCCGCCGGAGAACTGCTCGCCGGGCTCCAGTTCGTACACCACGAGCGCCACGTCCTCGGTGTCGAGCGCCTGGGAGACTGGGAGGCGGACGCCGTGCACGCCGAGCGGGTTCGGTCGGTTCTCCACGTCGTCGACGGTGACTTTCTCCATGCCGGAACCCGCGGCTCCGTGACCAAAGGTCTACTCCCACCAGTCTGTCGGCGCTGTCACTCCCGCGGGACGGAAAACGGACTCTCGGACTCTGTCCACGACCAGCCGGGGAGTCTCGTCTGGAACCCCGCCGCGAGCGCGGCGTCCAGGTCGTCGCGGCCCGCCTCGCCCGGGACGTCCGTGGTGACGTCCGCGAAGTGGAACGTCGCCTCGGCGAGGAGTCGCCGGGGCTGTTCGCCGGCGAGAACCGCGGCGAGTTCCCGGCCGAGTAGTTCGTCGACGACGAAACCCGGATAGTCGCCCTCTACGTCGAGGTCACGGAGAATGGCGACGAGGGCCGCGGCGTTCACACCGCGGTCGCCGTCGGCGAAGACGTCGTCGACAGCCTGGTGGTACTGCTCCTCGGTGATGCGGGCCACGTCGGTGTCGAAGGCGTCACCGAGCGACGCGCGCACGTCGTTGACCAGTGGGACGACGCTGTCGGCCCGGTCGTGGACCCACTCGGCCTCGTGGACGACGCGCGCTGGCGTGAGTTCCATACGTCCGATGGTGTCTGGACACCTACCAACTTTGCGAAGGCTTTTATAATCCCGGGCGTATACCCCCGAGTAAGCGGGTTTTCGTGACCTGATCCCCGCGGCCCGGCCCCGTTTGGCCGGGACTGCCGCACTACTGATATGCCGACACTGTGGGCTCGAACACCACGTTTTTCGGACCGCTCGCTCGCCGGCGCGTGCCGGCCAGTGAGGGACGGCAGTAGCCAGGGATTCGCGGACTCCCGAACGCACACCTACCGACTATGAGCACTGTAGACAAGCAGCTAGAGGAGTTACAGGAGCAGATTGCGAACGAGATTCCGCCGGATATCTCGGTGACCGACGTCAAGTACGAAGGCCCGGAGCTCGTCGTCTACACCCGGGACCCCAAGCAGTTCGCCCAGGACGGCAACCTCATCCGCCAGCTGGCGAGCCAGCTCCGCAAGCGCATCACCGTGCGCCCAGACCCCGACGTCCTCTCGAACCCGGAGCGCGCCCGACAGAAGATCATGGACGTCATCCCCGAGGACGCCGGCGTCACCAACCTCGACTTCCACGAGGACACCGGCGAGGTCGTCATCGAGGCTCAGAAGCCGGGCATGGTCATCGGCCGCCACGGCTCGACCCTTCGCGATATCACGGAGGCAGCCGGCTGGACGCCCGAAGTCGTGCGCACGCCGCCCATCGAGTCCTCGACCGTGTCGAACGTCCGGAACTTCCTCAAGCAGGAACGCGACGACCGCCGGGACATCCTCGAGAAGGTGGGCCGCCAGATCCACCGCGAGCAGATGTCCGACGACGAGTACGTCCGCATCACCACGCTGGGCTGCTGCCGGGAGGTCGGTCGCGCGAGCTTCATCCTCTCGACGCCCGAGACGCGCATCCTCATCGACTGCGGCGACAAGCCCGGCAGCGAGGACGAGGTCCCCTACCTCCAGGTCCAGGAGGCCCTCGGCGCGGGCGCGGCGACCATCGACGCGGTCGTCCTGACCCACGCCCACCTCGACCACTCCGCGCTCATCCCGATACTGTTCAAGTACGGCTACGACGGTCCCATCTACACCACGGAGCCGACCCGCGACCTCATGGGGCTGCTCACGCTCGACTACCTCGATGTCGCCGCGAAGGAGGGGCGTGCGCCGCCGTACGAGTCCGAGATGGTCCGGGAGGCCATCAAGCACACCATCCCCCTGGAGTACGGCGACGTGACGGACATCGCGCCGGACGTGAAGCTCACGTTCCACAACGCCGGCCACATCCTCGGGAGCGCCGTCACTCACTTCCACATCGGCGACGGCCTCTACAACGTCGCGTTCTCCGGCGACATCCACTACGACGACACGCGCCTGTTCAACGGCGCCGTCAACGACTTCCCGCGCGTCGAGACGCTCGTCCTTGAGTCCACCTACGGCGGCCGCAACGACTACCAGACCGACCAGGAGGACTCCGAACGGAAACTCAAACGCGTCATCAACGAGACGTACGAGCGCGGTGGGAAGGTCCTCATTCCGGCGTTCGCCGTCGGGCGCTCCCAGGAGATGATGCTCGTCCTCGAGGAGGCGATGCGGAAGGGCGAGATTCCCGAAATGCCCATCCACCTCGACGGGATGATCTGGGAGGCGACCGCCATCCACACGACCTACCCCGAGTACCTCCGTGACGACCTCCGGGACCGCATCTTCCACGAGGACAAGAACCCGTTCCTCGCGCCCCAGTTCAACCACATCGACGGCGGCGAGGAGGAGCGCCAGGCGGTCGCCGACGACGACCAGTGCATCATCCTCTCGACGTCCGGGATGGTCGAGGGCGGCCCCATCATGTCCTGGATCCAGCACATCGGTCCAGACCCGGACTCCACGATGACGTTCGTCGGCTACCAGGCCCAGGGGACCCTCGGCCGCCGCATCCAGTCCGGCTGGGACGAGATTCCGATGCCCGACAGCCGCGACAACGGCCGCACCGACCGCCTCCAGCTGAACATGGAGGTCGAGACCGTCGACGGCTTCTCCGGCCACGCCGACCGGCAGGGCCTCGAGGACTTCGTCCGCACGATGAACCCCCGCCCGGAGAAGGTGCTCTGCGTCCACGGCGACGAGAGTTCGACGCAGGACCTCTCCAGCGCGCTCTACCACGAGTTCAACATGCGGACGTTCGCGCCGAAGAACCTCGAGACGTTCCGCTTCATCTGACGGGCCCACCCGCTCGCTGCAGGCGGTACTACTATGTTCTGGCTGGCTGTACCACGGGCCGTGAATCGCACACGCAGCGTCGGCGTGGTCCTCGCGACGATGGTGGTGTTGTCGACGTTCGTCGGTGGCGCGGCCGCCGCTCCGCCGGTCGAGGGCGACGGCGGCCACCGCTTCGACATCGGCGACGAGAGCCCCCACATCACGTTCTGGCTGCACTTCGACCTCCTGACGAACCTCGGCGCCGCCGGCGACTTCGGCTTCAGCGGTGTCGGCACGGCGATGGACACCCGCATCGTCGTCGTCGACCTCCAGTTGCGCTTCGGCGGCGTCGGCCCGCTCGGCGACTTCCTCTCGGACCCGCTGTCGCGGTTCTCCGTCACCGCGGAGTGGGAGCTCAACCTCCCGTTCCTCGCGACCGGACCGGCCGCCGGCGAGGACTTCAACTACCGGGACAACCGGACGATAAACGGGAGCGCCCGGTAGCGCCGGGAGAGACACCGCCAACGTGGGTGCGCACCGAGAACCGGCCAATTCTGCCCAAGCCTTCATCACGTACCCCTCGTTACCAATAGTCATGCCTGGGGAGAACACGCTCGTCGAAGCGTTGCAGGCCGAAGCCGGTGACGCGCTCCGCGTCGTCGCCGAGTACGACCGCACCGGCTACGACGTCCGCTACGTCCGCGAGAACGTGGACACGCGCCTCCGCGAACGCGCGGACGGCATCCACCGGAACCTCGTCCTCGAGGGAATCAGCCGCGACCACCTTGAGGACCTCTTCGCCGCGGGGGACCTCCGCTGCTCGATGCTCCGCTTCGAGGAGGTGACGGCGTTCCACTTCGCCGATGCGGAGTACCGCGGCCTCTTCGTCAGCATCGACTCCGGGGCGGACCTCTCGCTGAAGTCGTTCACCGACACCTGCTGGCGACACCGCTGACCGCAACCCCCGTGGCGCCGGTCGCCGTCACTCCCGAGCGGCCGCCGGGTCGACGACCTCCTCCCCGAGTTCGTCCACGCCGACCCTGTCACAGTAGTCGTACAGCGGGCAGGCCTCCGGGCCGTCCAGGCACGCCGGCTTGCGCGCCGTACAGTACTCCCGACCGAACTGGATCATCGCCGTGTGCCCGAACCCGCAGGCCTCTGCGGGCACCGCCGCTTCCAGCGCCTCCCGGACGCCCTCGTGGTCGGCGTCGGGGGGCGCCAGCCCCATCCGGCGCGCGATGCGGTGGACGTGCGTGTCCACGGGGAAAACGCCAGCTCGACCTCCCGAGAAGAGCAGGACGCAGTCCGCCGTCTTGGGGCCGACGCCCTTCATGTCGAGGAGCGCGTCGCGTACCGCGTCGGGGTCCTCGGTCCGGACGAACTCGTCGAAGCCCGCCTCGCCACCGTACTCCTCGCAGATCTGCCCGGCGAGCCGGATCAGCGTCTCGGACTTCTGGTTGTACAGCCCCGCCGACGAGATGGTCTCGGCGAGTTCGTCCTGGTGGGCGTCGGCGAGCGCTCGCGCGAGGTCGGTCTCCTCGCCCGGCGCGTACCGCTCCAGCAGCGCGTCGTGAGCGGGCTGGCTCGCCACGTCGCTCGTGTTCTGGCTGAGGACGGTGCGCACGAGACACTCGAAGGCGTCGCTCCCACCGTACGTCTTCTGCCAGTAGATGTCACCGAGTTCCGCGACGACGGCCGCGGCGCGGGTGTCGGCTTCGCCGAGGTCGAACGCAGCGAAGCGGCCGGCGCCGCCGTAGCCGCCGGAGATGTTCTCGGCGGGTTCGTCGTCCATGCGCGGAACTCCGTGGCCCGGGCGCAAAAAGGCTACTCGACGCGGAACGTCGCCGTCAGGTCGGCGCCCGCCGCCAGCGCGTCGACCAGGTCCCGGTCCACGTCCGCTGCGGCCTTGTCGGCGTCCACGAGCACGGTACGGTCGTCGACGTACGTGCTCGTGCGGGCGACGAAACTTCGCTCGTTCGTGAACTCGAGGTCCAAGTGTCCCTGCCCCGTCACGGTGTCGGAGTGGCCGTCGGCCTCGAGGACGAGCGTGATTTCGGCCGTCTCGTCGCGGCAGGCTCCCACGAACTCGCTGTCGAAGTCCGCCGGCGTCCGGTCTGCTTCGATGCCGAGGATGCAGTCCCCCGCCGGAGTCAGGTAGTCGTCCGTCGTCAGTTCGAGCGTGCTCGCGTGGGCGCCGGCGACGTGTTCGTGGCCGTGTGCCTGCACGACTTCTTCCATGCCAGCGGCGAAGTGGTGTGTGTACTTGTGCACAGCGTTCTCCACGAGCGAAGTCGAGCGGAGAGCACAGTGGACGAACCGTGTCCGGTCCCGGCATCCCTCGCCCCCTTTATGTGCCCACCACGACACCGTGTGAGCCGTTGCCACGAGTCTGAGCGGGTCTGCTAGCTGTTTGCGGGCACGTACCACACGCAAATTTTAAGTAGTGCGGTAGTCTACTATCTGTCACCAGAACGCTGCGAGCGTTCACGCACAGCTCAGAGAGAATGACAGGACGTTCTCCTTCCGACCGGACAGTACTGCTCTCCGAGCGGCCGCTGTGCGATGGGCTCCAGCAGTATGGCATAGAGGTTTGAACAATGGCTGAGGAAGAACAAACTATCGAAGTATCGACCGCAGAAGAACTCATTACTGACGAGGAACTCCAGGAGAAATCCAAGGGGCAGCTCATCAAGAACGCCGGTCAGTTCCGCGACCGACGGAACGAACTGAACCAGCTCGCGAGCTCCCGAGCCTCCGAGCGCGACGAGCTCAACGCCGCGACCCGCGAGAAGGTCGACGAGGCCCAGGAACACCGCGAACAGCGCGACGAGCTCAACGAGCAAGTCCAGGAGCACAAGGAGGTCCGCAACGAGCTGAACGCGGAGGCCAACGAGCTGTTCGACGAAGTCGAGCAGCGCAAGGAGGACCTCGAACTCGACGAGGGCAAGGACCTCGAGGAGCTCAAAGAGGAGATCGAGCAACTCGAGTTCAAACAGCAGACCGAGGTCCTCTCGACCGAGGACGAGCGCGAACTCATCGAGAAGATCGAGGAGAAGCGCGAGGAGTACCAGGACCGAAAGGAGAAACTCGACGAGTCCGGCAATCTCGAGGAGCTCGTCGAGGAGGCCGAGGAAGTCCGCGCGGAAGCCTCCGAGCACCACGAGAAGGTGACGGAGCTCGCGGACAAGGCCCAGGAACACCACAACCAGATGATCGAGGCCTACCGCGAGGCCGACGACATCCGGGACGAGGCCGACGAGATGCACGAGAAGTTCGTCGAGGCCCAGGAAGCCGCAGACGCCCACCACGAGGCGTTCGTGCGCGTCCAGAAGCGCCTCCGCGAACTCGACAAGCAGGAGGAGGAGTCCCGCAAGGACGAGCGCGCCGCCGAACAGGAGGAGGCCCGCGAGGAAGCCGAGGAGATCTACGAGCGGTTCAAGGAGGGCGAGACCCTCGACACCGAGGACCTCCGGAAGCTCCAGAAGTCCGGCCACCTGTAACCCCTATCGACGCGATTCGATTCTCTGTATTTCCCGCCGCGTAGCGGCCGCTCTGGGCCGTTCTGCACGGTCGGGCGGCCGGAGCGACTGTGGCGGAGTGCTCGCCAGTAGCGCCGTCAGCGCGGGGTTTTTATCCCGGCGGCGTGACCGTCCGACTGACTGATGCGAACGCTGGTCGTCTCCGTAGACCGGACGGGTGACATCCCCCGCAAGACCGGGCTACGCACGCCGGTCGCCGGCTGGGAAGCGGTGCAGTCCCTCGTCACGGAGATGGGCATCGCGGACCCCGAGGATTCCGGCGTCAACTGCCTCCTGGAGGCGCTCCGGGTCACGAGAGATCTCCGCGACGAGGACGACGATGCCGTGGTCGCGGCCGTCTCGGGCGACGGCGACGGCGTCAGCGCGGACCGCTCGGTCGCCGAACAACTGGACGACCTTGTCGAGCGTTACGACCCGGACTCCGCCGTCGTCGTCATCGACAGCGCCGAGGACGAACGACTCGTCCCAATCATCGAGAGTCGCCTGCAGGTCGACGCCGTCGACCGCGTCGTCGTCCGGCAGGCCCGCGACCTGGAGTCCACGTACTACCTGCTGAAGCAGTTCCTCGCCGACGAGGAACTCCGACAGACCGTCCTCGTCCCGCTGGGCATCGTGATGCTCGTCTTCCCGGCGCTGATGCTCGCGACCGGGAGTCTCGCTGTCGCCGCTGCCAGCATCACCGCCGTCATCGGACTGTTCCTGCTGTACAAGGGCCTGAGTATCGACGACTACCTCGCGGCGGTCCCCGGCCAGGCGCGGGACGCGCTGTACTCCGGCCGCGTCTCCATCGTCACGTACGTCGTGGCGGCGGGACTGGCGCTCGTCGGCGTCTTCGCGGGCGCACTCGGCGTCTCGGATCTCCCCGCGGAGACGGCCCTGTTGCTGTCCGCGATGGCGTTCACCTACTACAGCATCCCGTGGGTGGCCCTCGGTGCGCTCACCGCGAGCGCGGGCCGCCTGTTCGACGAACTCATCCGACAGGGCGGCGTCCGCACGTCGTTCCTCAACCTCCCGTTCGGCGTGCTTGCGGTCGGACTGGTCGTGCGCGGCTTCTCGGCGTACTTCATGGAGCGGGCCGGTCGCCTCGGCCCCATCGAGGTCCCGTCGACGCGCTTTGGCCCGCTTGCGGTCCGGGAGTTCGCGTTCACGCCTGAGCAGCGTCTCGCGGTGTTCGTCGTGCTCGGCGTGCTCCTCAGCGTCGTCGGCATCCGCATCGCGACGCACTTCAGCGGCGTCGACCTCGAGGACGTAGAGGAGGCGCCCGAACGCCAGTAGAAAGGCGAGACATTTCAACACCGGCGCGCAATCCGAAGTATGAACGACGGCCAGTGGGTGAGCCTGTTCTCCGGCGGGAAGGACTCCTCGTGGGCGCTCTACCGCGCCCTGGAGGAGGGACTCGACGTGGGCCGCCTCGTGACGGTCCACCCGGAGGGCGACTCCTACATGTACCACGTGCCAGCGACGCGACTGGCGGACCTCGCCGCCGAGAGCATCGGCATCCCGCTAGTGAGCGTGGAACCCGACGACTTCGCGGCGGCGGACGCGACCGATTCGGGCGAGCAGGGCGACACCGAACTCGAGCCGCTCGAAGCCGCGCTCTCCGAACTCGCCGCCGACCTCGACGGCGGACTAGCGGGCGTCACCGCGGGCGCTGTCGAGAGCGAGTTCCAGACCAGTCGCATCGAGGCGATGTGCGAGCGCCTCGGCTGCGAGCTGTTCGCGCCGCTGTGGCAACGGGACCCCCGGAAACTCGCCGACGAGATGCTCGACGCCGGGTTCGAGATTCGTGTCATCCAGGTGGCGGCGTACGGCCTCGACGAGTCGTGGCTGGGCCGCACGCTCGACGCCACCGCGTTCGACGAACTGGCGGCGCTCAACGACGAGTACGGGGTGCACGTGCTCGGCGAGGGCGGCGAGTTCGAGACGCTCGTCACCGACGGCCCGCACATGGCCCAATCCATCGAACTCGACTACGAGACGGTGTGGGAGGGAGACCGCGGCCACGTCGAGATCGCGGACGCCTGGCTCGGCGACGGATAGCGGTATCTGGGCGAACAGGTGTCGAGACGGGGTCGTCCGCGAGGCGGGCGACACGCTATTATTCGGCTCGCGGTTTCCACCGCTCGCTCCGATGGGTGCATCGCACCCCACGCCTCGCGGCAGGTTCTCAGGTCACGGCCAGGGTTGGTCCCGGCTTCGTACTTGAACCCTCGTCAGTTCTGGTTCGAGATGGTGGTGTGGGCGCCGATGAGCGCGCCGGAGAAGTCGATCTGTTCGAGGTGGGTCTCCTCGTCGACGATGGAGTTGCGCACGTCGCAGTCGTAGATGGAGGCGTTCGGGAAGACGACCGAGTTGTCCAGGTTGGAGTTGACGACCTCCGCGCCCGCCATCACGTGGACGTTCTCGCCGAGCGTGGAGTCCTCTACAGTGGCGTCGTCGCTGACGAGGTTGTCGCCGTCGAGGGTCCACGCGACGGCGTCGAGGTAGGACGCCGGCGTCCCGATGTCGAACCAGGCGTCCTCGAAGCTGAACGCGTGGACCGTGCAGCGGTCCTGGAGCCACTGGACGAACCAGCCGGGTTCGTCGGGGTTCTCGCCCTCGTCGAGGTAGGTCCGGAGCATCGGGACGGCGTCCCGGGTGAACGCGTAGCAGGCGATGGAGACGAGCGTGCTCTTCGGTTCGTCGGGTTTCTCCTGGAGGTCCACGACCTCCGTGCCGTCGAGGTCCACGACGCCGTAGGACTGCGCGCGGTCGAGGCTCCCGACGTCGTAGGCCGCCAGCGTCGGCGTCCCCTTCTCCTCGAAGAAGTCGACGAACTCGGAGATGTCGAAGCTGATGAGGTTGTCCCCGGCGATGACGATGAGGTCGTCGTCGACGTTCTCCCGGTCGACGAGCTGGGCGAGCGCGCCGACGACGCCGAACTTCTCGTCCTCCTCAGTCGTGTCCTCGACCGTGAGTGTCGGCTTCTCGAACTCGCTGTCCGCGAGGTAGGCCTCGAAGTCGTCGGCAAAGCGCTCGTTCGTCGAGACGAACACCTCGTCGATGCGGTCGTCGGACTCCAGTTCCGCGAAGATGCGGTCGATGACTGTCGAGTCACCGACCGGCAGGAACATCTTCGGCCGATGTTTCGTTATCGGCCACAACCGGGTCGCGTATCCGCCGGCGAGAACGACTGCCTTCATGGTGTAATCGTCCACGGCGTCCGATAAGTCCTTTTTCATCCGGGTTCCGACGTGTACGTATGGACGACAGAACGACCCGCGAACGGATACTCGACGCGCTCCGCGAGCAGCCACAGACCCCGAGCGGACTCGCGGAGAAGTTCACCATCGCCCGCGGGACCGCGCTGACCCACGTCCGCCACCTCTCGGAGACGCTCGACGGCACCGACGAGGAACTGCTCGTGCGGCCGCCGGCGTGCCGGGACTGCGGCTTCGACGGCTTCGACGACCCCGTGAACGTCCCCTCGCGGTGTCCCGAGTGCAAGAGCGAGGCGATCGAGGAACCAGCGTTCGTCGTGGAGTCGCCCTAGAACCCGAGGCGCGCTCCGGGCGACGTCGAGAGGTCGGCGGGGTCGCCGTCCTCCACGCCGGTCTGAACGAACTCGTAGTCCGGGTCCGCCAGCACGACGTCGCCGTCCTCTACGGCCACCTCGACGGGGTCGAGTTCCGCGCCCTCGCAGGGGCCGTGCGTGCAGACGCCCGAATCCTTCTCGAAGGTGGCGGCGTGCTTCCGGCAGACCACCTCGCCGTTCCTGACGGCGCCGTCGCCGGTGTCCAGTTTCACGTCCGTCCAGTGCATGCAGTAGTTGCGCCAGCCGACGACCGTGCCGTCCGAGAGTTTCACCAGGAACGCCTCCTTCTCCTCGCCGTCTTCGGCGACCGTGAACAGGAGACTGCCCTCGGTGGGCACCTCGTCGACGCCGGCGATACGTGCCTCACCCATCGAATCGGCCTACCCGGCGGTGGGGTTTGAACGCACCGGAACAGTCGACAGTTGCGACGGGAGGGAGTACTATCGGATTCCCAACTGTAACTGCTTTTCGAGACTGCTTTTCACTGACGGCCCACAACGAGGAGCCACATGTCAGACGTAGCAGTCGTCGGCGGCGGCCCCGCCGGCTTGAGCGCGGCACTGTTCACGGAGAAGAACGGACTCGACACGGTCGTCTTCGACACGGACGAGACGTGGATGCACCACGCCCACCTGTTCAACTACCTCGGCATCAGGAGCATCTCGGGCGACGAGTTCATGGAAGTCGCCCGCGGGCAGGTACGGGACCGCGGCGTCACCCTGAACCAGGGCGAGAGCGTCGAGTCGGTCGAATCGACCGACGCCGGCTTCCACGTCGCGACCGAGGACCGCGAGTACGACGCCGACTACGTCGTGCTGGCGACGGGTGACGATACGACATTTGCCGAGCAACTGGGCTGTGCGTTCGACGGCGACGTGGTGGACGTGGACGTGACGATGGAGACTAGCGTCGAGGACGTTTACGCGACGGGCGCGATGGTGCGAAACGGCGAATACGAGGCCATCATCTCCGCGGGCGACGGCGGCGCGGCGGCGCTGAACGTCCTCTCGAAGGAAGAGGGTGAGCACTTCCACGACTTCGACACGCCGGAGGACGTCCCGACGCTCTGAGGCGCGCTCGCCAGTGGTGGTCCGTCAGTAGTGACGCCGTTGGACCTCCTCCGCGAACGCGCGGGCGAGGCCGGCGCCGACTTTGCACGTCGAGTAGGAGGCGTCGTCGAGGCGGGCGACTGGACGGACCTCCCAGGTGGTGTTCGTGAAGAACACCTCGTCGGCGTCGTGGAGGTCCGCGGGCGTGTAGTGGCCCTCCTCGACGGGGATGCCGACGTCCTCGGCCAGCTGGATGACCGCCCAGCGGGTGATGCCGGGAAGCACCGGCAGGTCGAGACTCGGCGTGCGGAGCACGCCGTCAGCGACGAAGAAGACGTTGCTCGAAGCGCCCTCGGTCACCCGGCCCTCTGCGTCGACCAGTAGCGCCTCGTCGGCGTCGCCAGCGTCGATGCGGGCGAGTACGCCGCCGAGGTAGTTGTGGGTCTTCGCGACGGAGGGGATACACTCGTCGGGAACGCGCTGGACGTCGACCGTTCTTGCCGTCACCGGCGCGTTCCAGACGCGCTCGCCGTCGACGCCACCACGGGGGAGTGATTCGACGACGACGACCACCGTCGGGTCCGCGTCGTCGTCCGGCGCGAGACGGCCGGACTGGACCCCTCGTGAGACGGAGAGGCGGACGTAAGCGTCCGACAGGTCGTTCGCAGCGAGCGTCTCGTGGACGCGGCTCCGGAGGTCGCTGCCGGAGAGCCCGTGGTCGATGTCGAGCGCCTCGCAGGTGGCGTCCAGGCGCTTCTCGTGGGCGGCCCACGCGAACGTCTGTCCACCGTACGCGCGGATTGTCTCGAAGGCGGCGTCGCCGTACTGGAACCCGCGGTCGCGGACGCTCACCGTGGCGTCCGCGTCGTCCACGAGTTCGCCGTTTACGTGGTATTGCATGCGTCGAGGAATGCGCTAGTCATCTGTTTGCCCCGGGGCGTGAGGATGCTCTCCGGGTGGAACTGTACACCTGCGTGGGGCCGCTCGCGGTGACGGACCGCCATCACGACGCCTTCGGCGTCCCGCGTGTCCGTCCACGCGGTTGGCTCGAGGCAGTCGGGGAGGTCGGCTTCGAGCACCGACAGCGAGTGGTAGCGCCCGGTCTGGACGCGCTCCGGAAGCCCCGTGAAGAGGCCCTGGCCGTCGTGGCGCACAGTCGACGGTTTGCCGTGGACGACCGACGGCGCGTGGCCCACGTCCGCGCCGTTGGCCGCGCACAGGGCCTGGTGGCCGAGGCAGACCCCCAGCGTCGGGTAGTCGAGGTCCCGGAAGACGGGGACCGAGACCCCCGCGTCGTCGGGCGTACCCGGCCCTGGACTGACGACGACGCCGTCCGGGTCGAGGTCACGGACGCCCGCGACGTCGATCTCGTCGTTGCGCCGTACGAGTACCTCCTCGGCGTGCTCCCCCAGGTACTGCACGAGGTTGTACGCGAAGGAGTCGTAGTTGTCCACGACGAGGACGCGGGTCACCTCGGACCACCCTCGCTGAGCGCCAACTCCTCCGCGGGGCCGGCGTCGAGCGCCGCGTCGATGGCGTCGACGAGCGCGCGAGCCTTGTCGAGGGTCTCCTCGTACTCCGCTCCAGGGTCCGAGTCGTGGACGATTCCGGCGCCGACGCGGAGGTGGTACGCCGCCGCGTGCCGGACGAGCGTTCGGATGACGATGTTCAGCGTCGCGTCGCCGTCGAAGCCGACGGCGCCGATGCTGCCCGTGTAGGGGCCGCGGCGGGTCGCCTCAACCTCGTCGACGAGCGCCATCGTCCGGGGCTTGGGCGCCCCAGTGATAGTTCCACCGGGAAACACCGCAGCGATGGCGTCCGCGAGGTCGCAGTCCCCGCGGATTCGCCCCCGCACCTCGCTGACGAGGTGCATCACCTCGCTGTATCTGTCGACGCGGCGGTACTCGCTCACCTCGACGCTGCCGTACTCGCTGACCTTCCCGAGGTCGTTTCGCTCGAGGTCGACGAGCATCGCGTGCTCGGCGCGCTCCTTCTCGTTGCTGGTGAGGTCGTCCTCCAGCGTGGCGTCCGCGGCCTCGGTGTCGCCGCGCGGCCGCGTCCCCGCTATGGGTTCCGTGACGAGGTCGCGGCCGCGGCGTTCGAGCAGGAGCTCCGGGCTCGCGGAGACCAGGTCGACGCCCGGGAACTCCACGAGCGCGGAGTAGGGCGCCGGGTTGGCCTCGCGGAGCGCCGCGAACACCTCGACAGGGTGGACGCTCGCGGGCGCCTCGAGACGGTGACTCACGTTCGTCTGGAACGTGTCGCCGTTGCGAATGTACGTCGTGATGGCGCGCACCCGGTCCTCGAACGCAGTCCGTCCGCAAGCGCTCTCGAAGGGGGCTCTCTCATTCGTCGGCGGCGAGCCGACGACGGGGTCGCCCGATTGCAGACGGTCGGCGAGCGCGAGAACCTGCTCGCGACCCTCGTCGAATGCGTCGTCGAAGTCGTTCACGGGAACGCTCGCGACGAGGCGGAGAGGGTCACCGGCCTCGAACGGTTCGCGCCAGGCCGCGACGACCGGGTAGACGCCGAACTGCACGCGCGGCAGCCCCCGGTCGTCGGTCGCGTTCGTGGGCAGGTCCTCCAGTTCGCGGGCGACGTCGTAGGAGAGCCAGCCGAACAGCCCGCCGGGGTGGGGTATCTCGCAGTCCCCCCGGACGACCGTTTCGCCGATTCGCTCGGTCAGCGCGTCGAGCGCGCCGTCCTCGCCGGGGCCGACAGTCAGGAACGCCGCTGGCGAGACGCCGAAGTAGCCCCAGCCGTCGCTGCCGCCGGTCGTCTCGTAGTAGAATCCCGGTTCGTCGCCCCGGGCGCGACGGTACGCTACAAAGGAGTCCTCGACCGGGACGTGGGCCTCGACGACGACGCGACTGTCGTCTGGCGCGTCCGCGGTTGCCGTGCGGAGGGCGTCGCGGTCGGAGACGACCGCCGCCCGTTCGTCACGCATCCCTCGGCGGCGTCATCAGCTTCGGTCGTTCGCGCTGTCGACCCAGCGCCCGACGCGCTTCGCGGAGAGGTCAATCTGGTCCGCGAGCTCCTCGGGATCCGCGTCCGCGAGCTCTGCGACCGTCGAGACGCCCGCGTCCTCGAGGCGCTCACCGTACGCCGGCCCGATGCCGTCGAGCACGGTGACGTGTTCGGATTCGGTCTCCGTCTCCGGGGCGGGTTCGGCTTCCTCCTCGGCCGACTCCGCTTCGTCGGCGTCCGTCTCGGCCTCGGCTTCCTCGACTGCCGGTTCGGCCTCTTCGACATCGACTTCCGGCTCGGATTCGGTCTCCGTCTCCGGCTCGAGTTCGGCCTCCTCGACCTGTGGCTCCTCGTCGGCCTCGGCCGGGTCGGCGGGCTGTTCCTCCGCCGGTGTCTCGGAAGCGGTGTCCGCGTCCGCCTCGGCGGTCTCGTCGGCCATGGTCGTCACGTCGCCCGCCTCCTCGGCGTCCGCGGACGAGTCGCGCTCTACGGTCACGTCGACGCCGCTGCCCGCGGAGCGGTCGCCGTCGCCCGCGCCGAGCAGCGACTTCAGTTTCGAGAGTAGTCCCATTGGGAGCCCATTTCAACTGCCCGCACTTAAAGCCGTGCCCGAAGCGCCCGGTTCATCGCGTCGACCGGCGCGTCCCGCCCGGTCCACAGTTCGAACGCAGCGACGCCCTGGTAGAGCAACATCCAGGCGCCGTCCACCGTCGTCGCGCCCGCGCCCGCCGCATCCTGGAGCAGGCGCGTCCGGAGTGGCGTGTAGACGGCGTCGAGTACTGCGAGGTCCGCGTGGAGCGCGTCGGCAGGGACCGGCGACTCGTCTTCCTCCATCCCGACGCTCGTCGCGTTCACGAGCACGTCGGCGTCCGCGAGTAACGTGGAGAGGTCGTCGAGTGGGTGGCCCGAGCCGTACACCTCGGCCGCCAGTTCCTCCGCGGTGGCGACGGTGCGGTTGGCGATACTGACGTCGGCGCCGGCGTCGGCGAGCGCGAACACCGCCGCGCGGCCCGCTCCGCCCGCCCCGACGACCACCGCGTCCCGGCCAGCCAGTTCGACGTCGTGGTGGCCGAACGCGCGCTGGACGCCGGCCACGTCGGTGTTGTGGCCGGTGGGATCCGTTCCCGAGAAGTCCACCGTGTTCACGGCCCCGACGCGCGCCGCGAGGTCGTCGACGTCGACGAGGTCGCGGACCGCCTGCTTGAACGGAATCGTGACGTTGAGCCCGTCGATGCCGAGCGCCTCGGCGCCCGCGAGCGCGGCTTCGAGGTCCGCGCGGGCCGGTTCGAAGGTGACGTAGCGGGCGTCCATCCCCAGTTCCTCGTAGGCCGCCTCGTGCATCGGCGGCGACAGCGAGTGCTCGACCGGCGAGCCGACGAGACCGAATACCTGCATACACCCACCCAGTACCGGCGTTCTCATAACTGGTACCCACACCGAATCGCTTTTTGCTACGAACCGAATCCCGGCGGACATGGTCGAACCGCTACTCGTCGACGGCGCGATACTCCTCGCGGGTGTCGTGCTGCTCTATCTCGGTGCCGAACTCCTCGTCTCTGCGGCCTCCGCCCTCGCGCTGTCCCACGGTCTGCGAGCCGCCACGGTCGGGGTCACCGTCGTCGCGTTCGCCACCACCGCTCCCGAACTGTTCGTCAGTTCCATCGGCGGCCTCACCGCCTCCGACAGCATCGCCCTCGGCAACATCGTCGGGTCGAACATCGCGAACATCGGTCTCGTCCTCGGGACAGCGGCGTTCCTCCGCCCGATGGCCGTCGACGAGGACATCCTCTACCAGCACGGGCCGTTCATGCTCGCCGCCGCCGTCGCGCTCGTCGTGCTCTCCCTCGACGGGACGCTCACGAAGCTAGACGGCGCGCTCCTCCTCGCGCTGCTCGCGGGGTTCACCGGCTACCTCTACTACCAGTCGAAGCAGGGGTCGGTGAAACTCCCCGAGGACGTCGAGATGGAGGCCGAGAACTCGACCGCGGGTGCCCGGGAGTACCTCACCCTGCTCGGCGGCATCCTCCTGTTGCTCGTCGGCTCCCGGAGTCTCATCCTCGGCGGCCGCGGCGTGCTCACCGCCTGGGGATTCAGCGACCTCGTCATCGGACTCACCATCATCGCGTTCGGCACCTCCGTCCCGGAACTCGCTACCTCGGTGGTGAGCGCGCTCCGCGACGAGGCCGACTTCTCCATCGGCAACGTCGTCGGGTCGAACATCTACAACGTGCTCGCGGTCATCGGCATCGTCGCCCTCCTCGTCCCCATCACCGTCGAAGCGAGCACGATGGCCTACGAACTCCCCGTGATGCTCGGGTTCACGTTCGTCGCGCTCGGCATCATGGGCGTCGGCGAACGCGTCACCCGCATCGAGGGCGTCGGCCTCATCGCGGGCTACGCCGGCTTCATCTACTTCCTGCTTCCCTGAACCACAAAGCGTTACTTTCGCCGAAGCGGACTGTGTTCGTACATGCTCGTCGACCGGCTCAAACATCCGGGAGCGGCGCTCGCGTTCGCAGCGCTGCTCACCCTCCCGTGGGTGGCAGTCGAGTTGACCGGCGGCCCCGGGGCCAACGGCTTCTCGGATCTCCTCACGGTGACCGTCAGCGGGGTGGCGGTGCTCGGCGCATCGTTCCTGCTCGCGTGGGGTGCCGAGACAGCAGAGAAAGACGTCCCGCGGGCGTTCGCCATCGCCGTCCTCGCCGTCCTCGCCGTCGCTCCCGAGTACGCCGTCGACGCGCTGTACGCGTGGACCGCCGGCGCGAACGTCGGCACGCCCCGCGGCATGGAGGCCGCCAACCTCGCCGTCGCGAACATGACCGGCGCCAACCGCATCCTCATCGGTCTCGGCTGGTCCGGCATCGCGATGTTCACCGTGTACCGGGCGACCACCTCCCGCGACACCGCCGTCGAGCGCCGTGACGGCTTCCTCGCGAGCCGCGTCCAGCTCGACCGGAACATCAGCACCGAGATATCGTTCCTGCTGGTCGCCACCGCCTACGCCTTCTTCGTGCCGCTGAACGGCGGCATCGGCATCCTCGACACCCTCGTTCTGGTCGGCCTTTACGTCGCGTACATCGGCATCATCATCCGCGGCGACGTCGTCGTCCACGACGACCAGGTGGGCGTCCCCGCCTACCTCCAGGGGTTCGTGCGGCGCTACCGGATACCCATCGTCATCCTGCTGTTCTTGTACTCCGGGCTGATGATCGCGACCGCGGTCCATCCGTTCGCCCACGGCCTCGAGTCAATCGGGGAGGCTGCCGGCATCCCGCCGTTCTTCATGATCCAGTGGATCGCGCCGCTGGCCTCCGAGAGCCCCGAACTCATCGTCGTCGCCTACCTCGTGAACAAGGCCCGCTCGACGGCGGGGTTCAACGCGCTCATCTCCTCGAAGCTGAACCAGTGGACGCTGCTCATCGGGACCCTCGCCGTCGTCTACAGCATCGCAGCGGGCCAGATCGGCACGCTCCCGTTCGACGAGAAGCAGCAGGCCGAGATCTGGATCACGGCCGCCCAGAGCCTCTTCGCCATCGCCATCCTCACGAACTTCAACATCAGCCTCCGGGAGGCGCTCACGCTGTTCGTGCTGTTCGTCTCACAGGTCGTCACGGAGTTCGCCATCATCCAGACGGTCGCCAGCGAAGCGCGGGCGACCGAACTCAGCATCCTACTCCTCGACGCCTACACCGTCGTCTACCTCGTGCTCGCGCTCTACCTGTTCGCGGCACGGCGCCAGGAGGTCGTCTTCCTCTTCCGAAAGACCGTGCGGAACGCCAGCTCCGCCTTCGGGCGGACGTCCGCCGCGGAGACCGACGACTAACGCCAGCCGTTTTACCGTTCGCGTCCTACCGCGGGTCGTGATTGGCATCGTCGTGAGCAGGGCCGACAGCGCCTCGGCGCACATCGGCGACCACCTGCTCGACCTCGGCGACTTCCAGCGCACCGACGACGGCGTCTACAGTGCCGACGGCTTCGAACTCCGGGAGTTCGACGACCTCCACCTCGACCTCGACGGCGTCGCCGCCGCCTTCGACGACCCCGACTTCGTCGTGTTCGTCTCCCGGCACGCCGGCGACACGGGACCGCTACTCACCGCGCACTTCACAGGCAACTTTGGGGCGGCGGAGTACGGCGGAGCGGACCGGTCGCTCGCTCCGGCCTGCCCGAACGCTCACCGCGAGGTGGTCACCGCGCTGGACGCCCACGCCCCCGAGGGCTACGACGTCGGCGTGGAGTGCACCCACCACGGCCCGACGGAGGTCGGTGCGCCGTCGATGTTCGTCGAACTCGGCAGTGGCGAAGAGGAGTGGAGCGACTCCGAGGGTGCGCGGGCAGTAGCGAAAGCCGTACTCGACCTCCGTGGCGTCGCGCCGCGGACGGAGCGCTCGCTCGTCGCGTTCGGCGGCAGCCACTACGCCCCCCGCCCCGAGCGCATCGTCCGCGAGACGGAGTGGGCAGTCGGTCACGTCGCCGCCGACTGGTGCCTCGACGACCTGGGCGACCCCCGCGAGCACGCCGACGTTGTCGACCGGATGTTCGCAGCTAGCGGCGCGACGCGCGCGGTCGTGGACGGCGACAAGCCCGACGTCGAGTCAGTCGTCGCTGACCTCGGCTACCGCGTCGTCAGCGAGACGTGGGTCCGGGAGACCAGCGGCGTCCCGCTGGCGCTGGCCGCGTCCATCGAAGGGGACCTCGGGCCAGTTGACGAGGGCCTGCGCTTCGGCGACCCGTCCGAGGACCACGCGGGCGACTACGTGGTCGTCGACCTCCCGACGGAACTGCTCGACGCGGCCCACGCCGCGGACGCGCAGGCCACTGTCGAGGCCGGGGGCTCGACGGCACTCGCTGTCGCGACCGAGGAGAACGGTAACCGTCTGACCGGCGCCGCGGCGTTCCCCGACGAGACCACCTACGAGGCGTTCCTCGAACGAGTCGCCGACGTCCTCAAGACTGACTACGACGACGTGGCGGTCGACAGCGAGACGCTGACGGCGACCCGGGAGGCGTTCGACCCCGCCGCAGCCAGCAACCTGGGCGTCCCAGAGGGGCCGGCGTTCGGACGACTGGCGAACGGGGAGGTCGTGGAGGTGGAGGGACGCGAGGTCCGACCGGCGGACGTCGCCCGGAACGAGACGCTCTCGGTTCCGGTAGGTTTCGGCTACCGCGCTCGCGGACGCGTGCGACGCCCGTCCGACGCGGAGGGGAAAGGTAATTAAGCCTCACACGCTACCCGTTAGCCAACAATGGACTCGATTGTACAGGACGCCATCGACGAGGCCGAGGACGGCGAGGAACCGGCCTCGGACTCGGGTGACGTCCGGGTGGAGGACACATCCTCCACCGTCCCCACGGGGGAGATGACCGACGACGAACTCGAGGACGTCCTCCAGGAACTCCAGACGAGCATCACGGTGGTCGGCTGCGGCGGGGCCGGTTCGAACACGGTCGACCGCATGGCGAAGGAAGGCATCCACGGTGCCGACCTCGTCGCCGCCAACACCGACGTCCAGCACCTCGTCGAGATCGACGCCGACACGAAGATTCTCATGGGCCAGCAGAAGACCCAGGGGCGGGGCGCAGGCTCGCTCCCGCAGGTCGGCGAGGAGGCCGCTCTCGAGTCCCAGGACGAGATTCGCGACTCCATCGAGGGCTCGGACATGGTGTTCGTCACCGCCGGTCTCGGCGGCGGCACCGGCACTGGCTCCGCGCCCGTCGTCGCGAAAGCCGCTCGCGAACAGGGCGCGCTCACCATCGCCATCGTCACCACGCCGTTCACCGCCGAGGGCGAGGTCCGGCGCACGAACGCCGAAGCGGGTCTCGAACGGCTCCGCGACGTCGCCGACACCGTCATCGTCGTGCCGAACGACCGCCTGCTCGACTCCGTCGGCAAGCTCCCCGTCCGCGAGGCCTTCAAGGTCTCCGACGAGGTGCTGATGCGCTCGGTGAAGGGCATCACCGAACTCATCACGAAGCCCGGCCTCGTCAATCTGGACTTCGCCGACGTTCGCACGGTCATGGAGAAGGGCGGCGTCGCCATGATCGGTCTGGGCGAAGCCGACTCCGATGCGAAGGCCGCGGACTCCGTGAAGTCCGCGCTGCGCTCCCCGCTGCTCGACGTCGACATCTCCTCGGCGAACTCCGCGCTCGTCAACGTAACCGGCGGCCCGGACATGAGCATCGAGGAGGCCGAGGGCGTCGTCGAACAGCTCTACGACCGCATCGACCCGGACGCCCGCATCATCTGGGGCACCAGCATCGACGACGACCTCGACGGCGAGATGCGCACGATGGTGGTCGTCACCGGCGTCGACTCCCCGCAGATCTACGGCCGCAACGACGCTCCCGAACCCGAACCGGAACCCGACGGCGGCGCCAGCGACATCGAGGACATCGACTACGTCGAGTAGCGCGCTGCGCTACCGGCGCCCCGGTTTCATCGCGACGTACCGGTGGAGTTTCTCGAAGTACTTGAGCGGGCTCTCTCGTTTCGTAATCCACTCCACGAGTTCGAACCCGGCGTCGTCTATCTGGGCCTTGGTCCGCCACGGGAGGCCCCAGTAGATGTCGAGACCGAACTCGTCGGAGTCCGTCTTGTACGGCGACCCGATTCGTTGGCGGTTCCCGTTCGACAGATAGTTCCCCCTGACTAGCTCGAATTTCGTGAGCAACGAGGGGAGGAAGAACAGTCTGTTGTGCGAACTGAACCCGAACAGGCCGCCCGGGCGGAGCACCCGGCGTACCTCCCGAAGCGCCTGCGTGCGCTTGGACTCCGGATAGATGCAGTCGATGCCGTTGTTGGAGAACAGCACGTAGTCGAACGACTCGTCCGGGAACGAGAGGGCCGTCGCGTCGCCGACGCGGAAGTCGAGTTCGGTGTGGATCTCGCGCGCGGCCGCCACCATCTCTTCGCTCTTGTCCACACCGACGACGTCGAATCCACGTTCGGCCAGCGGCTTCGTCGTCCGGCCTGCTCCACAGCCCAGGTCGAGAACCGTCGCTCCCTCGTCGAGGAAGTACTTGTCGAGGACGAGTTCCTCGCCATCGAACAATCCCTCCCGGTACACCTCCTCCGCGTACTTCTCCACGGCTTCCGGCGACGTGTACACGTCGTCGTTCGAGCCGTCGTACTGGTCTCGGAGAAGGGACCTACTATCAATAGTCTCTGGACGGTTCTCGGTCATACTCGAATCGAACACACTCGATAGCCACGGATTGTAATACCCCACGTGAGGGCAGTAAGACGGCCGTACTCTGTCAGTTAACTGTCATCACGCGATCGCTGGCCGCCGATAGCGGCCCGCACTGCTTCGACCATCGGTTCTGCGAGACGACGCACCCCCGAAGTTCCGCCGGGGAACACGGCGCAGCATCAATAGATAGAAAAGCGAGCGCAACAATCCCCATACTATGGACGTTCCCCTAGAGCTTTCCGCGTACACCCGCGTGCTGCGGCTCGCCAGCACGCCATCGTGGGAAGAGTTCTCCCAGATCGCCAAGATCGCCGCAGCGGGCATCTTCCTCATCGGCCTGCTCGGCTTCCTCATCTTCCTACTGATGAGCGTCGTCACGTCGGTGATCTGAGATGCCGGTGTTCGCCGTCAAGACGACCGCGAGCCAGGAGCAGACCGTCGCGAGCATGATTGCCAACCGCGAGGAGGACGACATCCACGCAGTGCTGGCGCCGGACGCGCTCACGAGCTACGTGATGGTCGAGGCCGACGACTCCAGCATCATCCAGCGCGTGATGGACGAGATTCCCCACGCCCGCAGCCTGGTCCCGGGGAAGTCCTCCATCACGGAGGTCGAGCACTTCCTCTCCCCGAAGCCGGACGTCGAGGGCATCGCGGAGAACGACATCGTCGAACTCATCGCCGGCCCGTTCAAGGGCGAGAAGGCCCAGGTCCAGCGCATCGACGAGGGCAAGGACCAGGTCACCGTCGAACTGTACGAGGCGACCGTCCCGATTCCGGTGACGGTGCGCGGCGACCAGATCCGCGTGCTGGACTCCGACGAACGGTAGCCTGTACGCCGAGCGCTGAACGCGCGGCAGTACGGACGACTATCCGCCGAGTTTCCTTGCGACTCAGACTTCGTAGCGCACAGTATCGACTGTCGTCACTGTCGGCGAACCCAGTCAGTGGAGGGGAGAACGGTGGGTGAGTGGGTGGTGGGTGGGGTGGGAGCCTCGGAGAACGCCGTCAGCTAGTCGTCGCCGTCGCGGGGTCGGACGTGTCGAGGGCGTCGGCCGTCTCGTCGGTCAACAGGTCCTCCAATAGTTCGACGTCGAGGGCGGCGACGACGTCCTCGAGGACGGCTTCGCGCTCTCGGATTGCGGCGGCGTCGCCGTCGTAGAAGCGTACGTATTCCGCGCGCGTGTGCTCTTCTAACCCGTGCTTGACGGCGAAGTAGCCCTCCGGCACGGTTTCGCCACAGATCTCGCAGTCGTGGTCGTCGTGGTCGGTCACCTGGTGCGCGAGGAGCGCCTCGACGGTGTCGAACGCCGACCCGCAACCGGTTATCGCACATTCCCACCCGGACATGCCTGGGTGTATCCTTAGCGCGCAGATAAACTTTGTGTCGCCCCCGGGGCCACGCAACCCGCGCCGTCTGCCGTTTGTCTGTCGCCCGTCTGACAGAGTATCACGAGCGAAAACGGGGAAACGACCCCCTGAATCGGGTTCTCGACGCTCCAGAACGCCGGCTCAGTGGGCGCCCATTCGGAGACGACGTTGACGCAGTAAACACCCGCGACGATGAGTGCCAGTCCGGTAACACCCGCTGTGTCGACAGGTTCGTCGAATACGAGGACGCCGATAGCCGCGACGCCGACCACACTGAGCGCGGCCCACGTCCCGTAGACGACGGTGAGAGGGAGTTCTTCGAGCGTGAGCGAGACGAGGTAGAAGGCCGCCCCGTAGCCGGCCACAACGCCGACTCTCGGGAGGAGGCGGGAGAACCCCTCGGAGAGTTCGAGCGCCGTCGTCTCCAGTAGTTCCGAGAGAATCACCAGACCGAGCAGTGCGTACGGATGCATACCCGGGAGGGTGCCCAGTAATCAGTTGGCTATTTCGCTCGTTCTCACCGACTACACTCCCGGGGTTGGTTCCCTACTGCTCGCCGGCCATCCGAAAATCGGGGATGTTCGGCGAGTGGCTCGCTACTGTTCGCCACTCTGCCTGTAGATCAGGTTGCGCTGGATCTCGTTGGCGCCCTCGTAGATGACCGGGATGCGGACGTCGCGGTAGACGCGGGCGATGCGGCGGTCGGTGAAGTTCGAGCGGCCGCCGTGGAACTGCATCCCCTGCTCGGCGTTCGCCGTGGCGACCTCGGTGGACTTCGTCTTCGCCATCGCGGCCCACAGTCCCGGGTTCTCGTAGGCCTCGACCTTCCGGGCGGCCCGGTAGTTCAGCGCGCGTGCGGCCTCGAATTCCATGCGCATGTCCGCGAGACCGTGCTGGACGGCCTGGAAGTCCGAGATGGTGCGCCCGAACTGCTCGCGGTCGTGGACGAACGACCACGCCTCCTCGAGCGCCGCGGCGGCGAGGCCGAGACCGTGCCCGCCGACGACGACGCGGCCGTGGTTGAAGAAGTCCGCGAGCATCATGAACCCGGCCCCCTCGCTGCCGACGAGGTTCTCCTCGGGAATCCGGCAGTCGTCGAAGACGACGTGGGCTTGTTTGGACGCGCGCATCCCCATCTTCTCGGGGATGTGTTCGGCCTCGTAGCCGTCCGCGTCCGTCGGCACCGCGAACACGGAGTAGTTCATGTAGCGGTCGTCAGTGTCCGCCGTCTTCGCGTACACCGTCAGCCAGTCCGCCTCCACGCCGTTGCCGATCCAGTACTTCTCGCCGTTGAGGACGTACCCGTCGCCATCCTTCTCGGCGGTCGTCTGCATCCCCGCGAGGTCCGACCCGACGTCGGGTTCGGAGACCGCGAGGCCCGTGATCTGGTCGTTCTCGGCGACCGGCCGGAGGAACCGCTCTTTCTGCTCGTCGGTGCCGTACTCGCCGAGCATCTCCGCGCCGAAGCTCGCGAGCTGGAGCGTCAGCGCGATGCCGGCGTCCGCGCGGTAGAACTCCTCGGCGATGGCCAGCACCTGCGTCAGGTCGAGGCCGCGGCCGCCGTACTCCTCGCTGATGTCCTGGGCGACGAGCCCGGCGTCCATCCCGGCTTCGAGGATCTCCCAGGGGTAGTCGCCGGTGCGATAGTACTCCTCGGCGTTCGGCGCGATGTGCTCGGCCGCGAACTCCCGAGCGTCGCGTTTGACGTCCCGCGCGTGCTCGGGGACGATGTCCTCGGAGAGCAGAGTCAGGCCCATACAGTAGCGTGGGTCGCCAGCCGGATAAATCGCCTCAGAACCCGGGACAACGGGGACGGGGTTCACGCGCGAACCGTAAATCGCTAATCAGGGGCGTTCGAACGGGTCGGTGTGCCGACGACTCGGGTCGACCTCCACGTGAAGGTGCTCGACGACGCAGTCGTGCGTCGAGCGAAAGCAGCGGGCGTCGAGGTCCTGGTGTACGCCCCGCACTTCACGCGACTTCCCGACATCCGGGACCGCGCGCGGGAGTTCTCCGACGAGGACCTGCTCGTCGTGCCGGGCCGCGAGGTGTTCACCGGCTCGTACCGCGACCGCAAGCACGTGCTCGCGGTCGGCCTCTCGGAGGGCGTCCCCGACTTCGTGACACTCGACGGCGCGCTCGCGGAGTGCCAGTGGCAGGACGCCGCGGTGCTCGCCCCCCACCCCGAGTTCCTGACGGTGAGCCTCACGGCCACCGACATCTGCGAACTGCGCGACCGCATCGACGCCGTGGAGACGTACAACCCGAAACACCTCTCCCACCACAACCAACGCGCGGCGACGCTCGCCGACGCACACGCCATCCCCACGTTCGCCTCCTCGTACGCCCACCGCCCGTCCACGATCGGCGAGGTGTGGACGGAGTTCGACGCGGACATCGACAGCGAACGGGCCCTGGTCGACGCGCTCAAGTCCGGCGTGGACCGGTGGACGGAACACCGCGACGGCCTGACCCACCGCCGGCGCCGTCTCGTCGAGAAACTCCACCTCGTCTACGAGAACACGTGGGAGAAGGTGGACAGGCTGCTGCTCTCCGGGATGGAGCCGACACATCCGCGCCACATCGCCTACGGCGGCGAGTTCGACGACGTCGCGGTGTACTGAGTCACTCTCGTTTGTCGGTATGCTCTTGCGGTTGCAAGCCCGCGCCTTGTCCGTCCACCAGGCGAAGATTGTGTCGATGAGCGGGACATCCCAGCAGGACCTAGACGGCGTCGGCACTGCTCTCGACCCGGACGACCTCGACGCGGTCTGCGAGGCGTTCGCGTCGGCGAGCGAGTGACAGTCGAGAGTGACCGCCAGTGCCAGACAACCAGGCCCAACTCAGCACCGCAGAAATCGAAGAACGAATCCAGCAACTGGGACGGTTCTCCCGGTTCGTCAGGGCTGGTCTCGGCGTCATCCTGTTCGCCTTCCTGCTCGCCGTCGTCGGGCGACTGCCGTACAACCTCGACAGCGTCCCGAGCGCCGTCGACGCCGTACTCATGCCGACCATCTTCGTCGGGATGGGGTTGCTCCTCTACGGCATCGGAATGCACCTCCACATCATGCACCTCAACCTCGTCGCCCAGCTCAAGATGCGACACGCCGAAGAAGAGGACGGTGAGAGCTGAGGCTGGAGGGCTGTTCAGGCGGTCAGAGGACGTTCGTGAGCCGCATCAGCACGTTCACCGCCTCGCTCGGGAGAACGTCTGGCGCGACGTGGACGACGACTGCGACGACGACGAGTTCGACCGCCGTGATGACGACGGTGACGAACGTGGCGTAGTTCGAGACCGTGGCGACGCCGACCGGGAGGCCGTACTCCAACGGGGAGAACGGGTAGAACAGCGCGATGCCGCGCTTGCTCCCGACCACGTCGAGCACGTAGTGGGTGAGCACGCCGACCCAGACGTACTGGAGGTTGCCGAAGTAGAGCGGGAACGCGTAGAGCAGCGCCAGCACAGGGAGGTTGTGCAGCGTCTTGCGGTGTTTCCCGAAGTCCGTGTCCACGTCCGGAAACAGCGCGCCGAGCACGACCGGGATGAGCACGGCCGCGATGGTCCGGAGCGTCTCGACGCCCCCCGACGGGTAGAGAACGTAGCCGAGTCCGACGGCCAGCAACGCGCCGTTAAGGACGTGGTCTCCCTTGTTCACAGCGAAAACTGACCCCGGGGCTACGTGACGGTTTCGAGTTCGTCCGCCACCGCATCGAGCGCCCGGCGGGCGATTTGCTCCTTGATTTCACGCCGGTCGCCGTCGAATACGTGCTGTTCGACGGTGGCGTACGAGGACTGGGTCCCCCAGTCGCCTGCGTAGGCGACGCCGACGTAGACGCTGCCGACGGGTTTCTCGTCGGTTCCGCCGGACGGCCCGGCGATGCCGGTCGTGGAGACCCCCCACGTCGTGCCAGCGCTGTCGCGGACGGCCCGCGCCATCTGGCGGGCGACCGGTTCGCTGACGGCGCCGTGTTCGTCGAGCGCCTCGCGGGCGACGCCGAGAGCGAGTTTGGCGTCGTACGTGTACGTGACGACGCCGCGGTCGAAGTAGTCGCTCGAGCCGGGCACGTCTGTGAGCAGCGACCCGGCGAGGCCACCGGTGCAGGACTCCGCGGTGGCGAGGGTGTGGCCGGCCTCCCGGAGGGCGTCGCCGAGCGTCTCCTCGACCGGCGGGTCGGCGGCGAACTCGCGCATACCACGAATTACCGCGGGATGGGACAAGAAGCTACGGGCGCCCGGACGACCACTGTCTGGCGAAAGACACACGTACTCCGGCACGGACTCTCCCGTATGGAGTACGAGGAGCCGCTGTTCTTCCGCGTGATGCAGTACGCGGCCCGCGCGGACGGCGACGTCATCGACATGGTCTCGGGCAACCCGGACTGGGGGTCACCCCCCGCGGTCGCCGAGGGCCTCCACGAGTACGCCGACCAGGGCGGCGCGGCGTTCCAGTACCCGCCCAGCGACGGCCTGCGGGAACTCCGCGAGGAGATCGCCTCGCGCCGCCAGGTTCCGGTGGAGCAGGTCGTTATCACGAACGGCGGCGGCGGCGCGAACTACCTCGCGATGGCGCGCGCGCTGGAGCGCGACGCCGGCGACGAGGTGGTGATGGCCGACCCTGTCTACCCCTACTACCCCGGGAAGACGACGATGCTCGGCGGCACCCAGCGGTTCGTCGAGACCGAGACCGACGGCAGCCTCGACCCCGCGGCGGTCCGCGACGTGGTCGGCGAGGACACCGCGTGCATCATCGTGAACACGCCGAACAACCCGACTGGCGCGGTGTACGACGAGGCGACGATGACGGAGCTCGTCGCCATCGCGGAGGAGAACGACGCCATCCTGGTGAGCGACGAGGTGTACGACCACTTCGACTTCTCCGGGGAGTTCACGAGCGCACTCGAGTTCGACTCGGAGCACCGCATCGTCACGAACTCCTTCTCGAAGTCGCTCGCCATGACGGGGTTCCGCGTGGGCTACACCATCGCCCACGAGCAGCACACGGAGCCGATGAAGTCCCGGCACATGCTGACGAACGTGACGTCGAGTCGCCCCCCACAGGCCGCCGTCTTGCACGCGCTCCGGGAGACGGACCCCGACTACTACCGGGAGAGCCGGGACCTGCTGCGCGAGCGCGTGGCGACGTTCACCGACGCGCTGGACGACGCGGGCGCCGAGTACACGACGCCGGACGGCGCGTTCTACGTGCTGGCGCGGTTCCCCGACTTCCCCGGGAGCCTGGAGAACACGTTCGAACTCATCGACGAGGCGGGCGTCGCGGGGATGCCCGGTTCGGGGTTCGGGTCAACCCGCGACGACTGGCTCCGCTTCGCGCTCGTCTCCCCGCGCGTCGAGGAAGCCGCCGACCGACTCGCGGACTACTTCGGCTGAGCGCGGGGCGCCGTCGGCCCGCGCCTGGCTGAGCCTCGTTCGACCGACGGATTGACCCCGCTGGGTCGCTCATCCCGGGGCATGGACGAACTCGAGGTCGAGGCGGTCGACTCGCTCGACCCCGGCGTGACTGCGGGCACCGCGGAGTACGTGCTGTACGGCGGGAAGGGCGGCGTCGGGAAGACGACGATGGCGGCGGCGACGGCGCTCGCCAGCGCGAACGAAGGGACGGCGACTCTGGTCGTCTCCACCGACCCCGCGCACTCGCTGTCGGACACGCTCGGCGTCGAGGTGCCGGCCCGACCCGCGCAGGTGTTCGACGACAGGCCGCTGTGGGCGGTCGAGATAGACCCGGACGACGCGCTCTCGCAGGCGGGGATGTTCGGGCAGGACGGCGGCTTCGCCGGCGGGATGGACGCGCTCCTCGGCGGGACAGCGGGCGACAGCGCCGACGACGCGGCGATGATGCCCGGCGCGGACGAGGCAGCGGCGATGCAGTTGCTGCTGGAGTACATGGACGACGAGCGCTTCGACCGCGTCGTCGTCGACACCGCGCCCACCGGCCACACGCTCCGCCTGCTGGAACTCCCGGAGGTGCTGGACTCGATGGTCGGGCGGATGATGCAGGTCCGCGAGCGGCTGGGCGGGATGATGGACGGCCTGAAGGGGATGTTCGGGCAGGGCGAGGGAGAGGACGAACAGGGCTTCGGCGACCTGGACGCCGTCAAGGAGCGCGTCGAGCGTCTGCGAGCAGTCCTCACGGACCCCGCCCGCACGGACTTCCGCGTGGTGCTGGTGCCCGAGGAGATGAGCGTCATGGAGTCCGAGCGACTCGTCGCCCGCCTCGACGAGTACGGCGTGCCGGTCGGCACCGTCGTCGTGAACCGCGTGATGGAGCCGCTGGCGGACGTCGCGGACGTCCCGACGGAAGCGTTCGTCGCGCCGAACCACGAGGACTGCGAGTTCTGCGCCCGCCGCTGGGAGGTCCAGCAGGGGGCGCTCGCGCGGGCCCAGGACCTCTTCCGCGGGCCGGACGTGAAACGCGTCCCGCTGCTCGCCGAGGAGGTCCGCGGCGAGCGCCCGCTGCGCGTCGTCGCCGCCTGTCTCGACTAGAACGCAGTTCCTGTCAACAGAAAGGGGACGCTAACCGACGCAGTTCCCGACTGGGGAGTAGCTGATAACTACTTGCCGAGTACAGTTTTCCCTGCAATTGCCGATAGAAGAGCGTGGAGGTCTGCTCCACATGTCACAACAACAACAGCGAAATTCGCGTAGCAAGGCGCCGCAAACGAACCTCTACTCGACAGCCGTCAACCTCTCCGAGGAGAGCCGCGTGCCGGTGATCCAGACGCTGAACCAGGCGCTCGCCGACACCACCGACCTGCAGTCGCAGGCCAAGTTCGCCCACTGGAACGTCAAGGGCCGGGAGTTCTTCCAGCTCCACCTCCTGTTCGACGAGATCGCGGAGACGCTCTCCGAGCACGTCGACCTGCTCGCCGAACGCGTCACCGCGCTCGGCGGGCAGGCGATGGGGACGACGCGCATCGCCGCGAAGACCAGCCGCATCCCCGAGCCGCCGGTCGAGGCTGTCGACGACGTCGAGTACATCGAGTGGCTGGCCGACCACGTCGGCCACCACGCGAGTTTCCTCCGGGACGCCATCGAACAGGCAGCCAAGCTCGGCGACGAGGACACCGCCGACCTGTTCACCGAGATCTCTCGTGAGGTGGACACCCAGCTCTACTTCCTCGAGTCCCACCTCCAGACCGAGGTCCGGAACCAGGTTCCGGCGACGATGAGCCAGCCCCAGGGGTCGCAGTCCCAGGGCGCGGGACAGATGATCGGCGGCCAGCAGGGCGGCAGCCGGTCGATGTCGGGCTCCGAGAGCGGCAGGTCACAGATAGAGATCCAGGGAGGTGCTCCCCAGGCGATGGCCCCGACCCAGGGAATGGGGCAGTCCCAGGGAATCCCGCAGGACGTCTCGTCGCCGATCAGCGCACCCCAGGGTCTTCCCCAGGACGTCGCGCAGCCCATCCAGTCCACCCAGGGTTCGCTCCAGGGTGGCTCCGGGCAGTTCCGCCAGCAGCCGCAGTCGTTCCGGCCACAGCAGCAGGGCTCGATTCCGCCACAGCAGGCCCAGGGCCCGCTCCCGCCACAGCAACAGAGCTCCGGTCAGTCACAGCAGGGTCAGGGCTCGCTCCCGCCACAGCAGCAGAGCCCGAGCCAGCCACCGCAGCAGTCCCAGGGCTCGATGCCGCCACAGCAGCGGGGCCAGCAGCAGCCCCGGCAGCAACAGCCTCGACAGCAGCAGGGCTCCCAGCAGCCGCGTCGACAGCAGGGTTCGTTTCAATCTCCTCAGCACCAGCAGTCGCCGCCACGACAGCAGCAGCGACCCTTTCCGTCAGAGCAGCAGGGCTCCCTCCCGCCACAGCAGCAGTCTCAGATTCCACCACAGCAGCAGGGCTCGGTCCAGCCACCCCAGGGGCAGGGGTTCGAACAGCAGCAGCCGATGAGCCAGCCGACCGACATCCACGGCGGCGCGCCCGCCTACGGCGCCGCGAGTAGCGCGCTCCAGGACTTCCCGACCCGGCCCGGCCCGTAAGTCGGGCCCGGATGCCAGGGAAACCCGGCGGTCAGTTATTTATTGCAGAACGAGGCCCCACGCCTCGACTGCGAAGCACCGAGGCCAGGACACAAGTGAGAACGTTCGTCGCTGTCAGGCGTCCCGCGGACCGAACTGGCCGGGTTCGGCCCGGTCCTCACCGCCCTCTCCACCGGACTCGCCCTCACCACCGCCTCCGTCGCCCTCTCCGCCCTCTTCACCCTCCTCGCCGGGCGACCCACAGCCGGCGATCAGCGCTGTGACGACGGTCCCTGTCGCTGCGAGCAGCCGTCTTCGGTGCATGGTCGACTCGACGGAATCCGCCCGATTAACGCTGTTTGCACGGATACGGTGTTCGGTGACCAGTTACCCCTGAACTGCCGTCAGCGGGGGCGAACAGCCCGCCTGGTCAGTGCAAGTACTTCAGCGCGAGGCCGTACATCGCGTCCCGCCAGCTGTCGGGGAGGAATCGCGCGGCGACGCCGTACCGTCCAGCGCGTGCGACGGGATAGCGGGCCTTCGGGTTCGGGCTGACCGCCGCCTCGGTGATGACCTCGGCGACGCGCTCGGGGGGCACGGCGCCCGCGCCGTTGACCGCACTCGCGTCCTCGAAGAACTCGTAGATGGTCTCGTAGACGCCGCTCGGGTCCAGGTCGTCGACGTGGCTCTCTGCGCGGTCGCCGAACGACGTTTCGACCGGCCCGGGTTCGACGAGCGCGACGTCCACGCCGAACTGGGACACCTCACTCCTGAGCGCGTCGCTCATCCCCTCGAGGGCGAACTTCGAGCCGTTGTACGCGCCCATCCCCGGCGTGGCGACCCGGCCGGAGACGCTGGAGACGTTCACGATGGTCCCATCCCCGCGGTTCCGCATGTGCGGGAGCGCCGCCCGGACGAGTCGGTGCGGCCCGTAGACATTCACGTCGAACTGGCGGTGGAGCGCCCGCGTCGGCACGTCCTCCAGCGGTCCGAGCTGTGCGTACCCCGCGTTGTTCACGAGGCAGTCCAGCCGGCCGTGCTGGTCGACGGTGTCCTCGACGACGTTCTCGCACTGGGCCGGCTTCGTCACGTCGAGTTCGGCCGTGTCGCAGCCGGCTTCCGCGAGCGCCGCGATGTCCTCGGTGTCGCGCGCGGTGGCGACGACCGTCCACTCCTCGTTCAGCAGCGAACGCGCCGTCGCGTCGCCGATTCCCGAGGAACAACCAGTGATGAGCGCGACCTTCTCCATGGCAGACGTGTCGGGCGCCCCGAAGTTAACGGTTCACCTATCGGTTGGCGTGGCGCTCGGAGTAGATGGCCCAGATTTCGCATTCGTACCCCGACACTTCGCCGTCAACAGGACATAGAAAGCCCCGGTCACGGTAGGTGAAGCAGCAAAAGCGACTCACACCGACCCGGACTTCAGTTCGTCGGCGTAGGCGTCCGCGAGTCGCGTCGGCTCCGGGAGCTTGTAGCCCGCGCAGGTCGCTTCGACGACGTCCACCGCGGTCTCCGCGTTCACGCGGTGGCCGGGGCTCACGATGAGAGGATTGACGTGTCGCTTCTCGGGGTTCGGGTACTGGCGGGACTGGTAGGCGTAGCCGACCACTGTCCCCGTGGGCGCGTCCATCGAGCCGTCGGCCTCGATGGCGACGCGGGCGCCCTCAGGCAACGGGTCGTCGAGGGTGCTCCGTGGCGTCCCGCAGAGCAGGTTCTTCGCCACGCCGACGGCGGGAGCGTCGAAGAGGACGCCGACGTGCGTGGCGATGCCGGCCTGCCGGAAGTGGATGCGGCCGCTCCCGTCGAGGACGAGCACGTCGGGATCGATGGACAGCGATTCCAGAGCGTCGACGATGGCGCCGCCCTCCCGGAACGAGAGCAGTCCCGGAATGTAGGGGATTTCGAGGGGCGCCCGGCCCGCCGCGCGCTCGACGACGGCGCCGTCCTGAATCGCGACCGCGGCGCTCACCGATTCGTCGTCGAGGAACGCCTGGTCGACGCCGACGACCACCGGCGCGTCGCGGGCGTCGAGGCCCGCCTGCTCGTCGGGCGTCTCCGAGATGGCGGCGTCAGCGGGGTCGAAGTCGACGTCGTCCTCGAACGTCGCCTCGGCCGCGAGGTCGCGCTGGAGGGCCTCCATCTCCTGGCGGGCGAGCGCGGGGTCGGGGAGAAACTCGGGGCGGACGACGCGCATCTCAGCGGCGACGGCCCGGGCCGCCGGGGCCACCGGGGCCGCGCCCGCCACCGCCGAACTGGAGTTGCTGGGGTGCGCGCTCGCCCTCCCGCTTCAGTTTCGCGCCGTACGCCAGGCCGAGTCCGAGGCCGGCGAGGTGCGCGACCTGTGCGACGCCGCCTGCGCCGATGCCGCCGGCGCTGGAGACGAAGATGGAGTAGCCCGCGAACAGCGCCGTGGCGATCCACAGCGGCATCGGGATGATGAAGTAGAGGTAGATGCGGAGGTTCGGGTTCAGCACGGTGAGCACGCCGAGCAGCGAGGCGATAGCGCCGCTCGCGCCGAGCACCGCGGAGCCGACGTTCAGCGCGGGGCTCAGCGGCTGACCCCACCACGAGGGGTTCATAATCAGCGAGGCGCCGACCTGCGCGAGCCCCGCGAGCACGCCAGCGGCGATGAACAGCGCGGCGAATTTCTTGGAGCCGATGCGCTGCTCGACCACGGGGCCGAAGAAGTACAGCACGATGCTGTTCAGCAGGATGTGGGTGAAACCGCCGTGGGAGAACACGGACGTGATCCACGTCCAGACGTACAGCGGATGCTCGGTCGTAACCGTGAACAGACCGTACCATTCCGGACGGAACGCCTCGATGCCGAACGCGGGCGCGACGACGAACTGGAGGAGGAAGGTCAGCCACATCAGGCCGAGGAAGAGGTAGGTGAAGTTCCCCCGGAAGTACGCGAGTACGCCGCCGCGTCCCGTGTCGATGGAGAGGCGGTCCGCGAAGCTGCCCTGGCTCCCGCCGGGATTGTCCACGCTTTCGTCGAACCCGCTGTCGAAGACGCTGTCCGGGTCGCCCCAGCTGTCCAGCCCGGGGCAGTTGTGGTTCTCGGGGAGTCGATGCTCCGAGCAGTACGTGCCGCCGCAGAGCCGACACTGGTATGGCATCGATTCCTGGGCGCCACACCGGTCACACGTCGCCATTGCCGGGAATTAGGGAGGGCTGTGGAAATTGTTTTGGGTCGACGTACACCGACGGTGTTCGATTGCGTGGACTCTGTCGATGCAGTCGGAAGGATGTCTTCGAAAGCCCCGGGCAGTTCGACTCCCGGGACTCGCTGCGCGACTCGGTCGCAACGGTCCCTCGGTGCTTGCTTCGTCCGGGTTCGTCGAACTGCCCGCCCCTTTCAGTCCTCCCGATGGCCGGTTGGGCAACCGGCACCTGGCGGTCGCTGGGAGAGCTCTGCTCTCCCAAGACCTCAGGGAGCTCCGATTCCTGGCGGATTGAAAGGGCGAGCCGGCTCGCGGGCGAAGCCCGTGTGCGCTCAGCGGCCACTATCGCGAACGCAGTGAGCGATATGTCGGTGAGCGTGCGCGAGCCGCGCGAGGGCTTTCGGGTGTTCAAGTCGACCGAGCCCCATCCACACGTTCTGGAAGCAACTAGCAGCCACGGGGCTTTTGCTGGCCCCGCCGGTAGGTGGACGTATGCGCGAGTACGAGCGCAAGCAACTCCTCGAACGGGTCGACCGCGAGGGGGCGACCATCGGCGCGTCGATTCCCGGGGAGATAGACCTGCAGGGGGAGTCGTTCGCGCTCCAGCCGTTCGTCTTCGAGGTGAAGAAACACGACAGCGTGCCGGCGGAGCTCCGCGAGGAGGTCGAGGAGACGAAGAAGCTCCTGCGCCGGGAGCGTCTCGAACGCCGCGAGCGCCTCGAAGAGGCCGAAATCACGCGAGAGGAGGGCGAGGATATCGTGGCCGTGCTGGTGGGCATCGACCGCGCGCTGAACGCCCTCGAGTCTCTCGGGACGACGAGCATCGAGGCGGAGGCGACGGCCAGCGAGCGCGCCGACCAGAAGCGCTGGTACTCGTTCCTGAAGGAAGCCCTCGGCGAGGACGACAACGAGGGGATCCGGCGGTGAGCCGGAACGACGAGGTGGCGTCGCTGCTCGAGGAGTACGCGGCCCGCCTGGAGGCCCGGGACGTGAGCTACAAGCCCAACACCTACCGCCGCGCGGCGGACAACGTCCGGGACCACCCCGAGCCAGTCGAGGACCTCGCGAGCGAGGGAGTCGAGGCCGTCCAGCGCATCGACGGCGTCGGCGAGGCCATCGCGGCGAAGATCGTCGAGTACGTCGAGACCGGTGAGATAGCGGAACTCGAGGAGGAGCGCGAGAAACTCCCCGTCGACATCGAGGAACTGACCGCCGTCGAAGGGGTCGGCCCGAAGACCGTCGGTGCGCTGTACGAGGCGCTGGGCATCCAGAGCCTCGACGACCTCGAAGCCGCGGCGGAGGCCGGCGAAATCCGGGAGGTGTCGGGGTTCGGCGAGACGACCGAGCAGAACATCCTCTCGGGGATCGCCTTCGCCCGGGAGGCCCAGGAGCGCGAACTGCTCGGGAACGCGCGACCGGTCGGGGAGTCGGTCCTGGAGTTCGTCCGGAGCCACGACGCGGTCGAGCGCGCGGACGTCGGCGGGTCGCTGCGGCGCTGGAAGCCGACCATCGGCGACGTGGACGTGCTCGCGGCGAGCGACGACGGGGAGGCCGTGGGGCGCGCGCTCACCGAGTGGAAGCGCGTCGGCGACACCATCGACTTCGGGCCGACGAAGACGAGCGTGAGGATGAACGGCGTGCGCGTCGACCTCCGTGTGGTCGAGGACGCCGAGTACGGCGCGGCGCTCCAGTACTTCACGGGGAACAAGGGGCACAACCTGACGCTGCGCAACCGCGCCATCGGCCGCGACCTGAAGGTCAACGAGTACGGTGTCTTCGACGTCTCCGGGGTCGCGGACGAGGACGCGGGCCAGCGCGTCGGCGAACTGCTCGCCAGCGAGACCGAGGAAGATGTCTACGAGGCGGTCGGACTCCCGTGGATGCCGCCGGAACTCCGCGAGGACCGCGGTGAGATCGAGGCCGCGGCGAACGGCGACCTCCCGGACCTCGTCGCCCTCGAGGACGTCCGCGGTGACCTTCACACCCACACCGGGTGGTCCGACGGCGCGCTCCCGATCGAGGACCTGGTGGCGGGCGCCGCCGAGTTCGGCCACGACTACGTCTGCATCTCGGACCACGCCGAGGGGCCGGGCGTCGTCGCGGACAGCGGCCTCTCCGGGGCGGAACTCCGCGAGCAGGCCGACGAGATAGCGTCCGTACGTGCGGAAGCCGACATCGAGGTGTTCCACGGGACGGAAGCGAACATCGACGCCGACGGGGACGTGGGGAGCGTGAGCGACGACGTGCTCGCGGACCTCGACCTCGTCATCGCGAGTCCGCACTCGGGCCTCGGCAACGGCGAGGACCAGACCGAGCGGCTGATTCGCGCGGTCGAACACCCGGAGGTGGACGTTATCGGTCACCCCTCCGGGCGCCTCCTCAACAACCGCCCGGCGATGGAGTTCGACGCCGGCGCGCTCGGCGCGGCGGCCGCCGACGCGGGCACCGCCCTCGAGGTGAACAGCAACCCCCACCGCCTCGACCTCTGGGGGAGCGCCGTCAAGAGCGCCGTCGAGGCGGGCGCGACGGTCGCCATCGACACCGACGCCCACTCCGTCGGCGAGTTCGCCTACGTCGAGTACGGCGTCCACACCGCCCGCCGCGGGTGGGCCGAGACCGGCGACGTGCTGAACGCGCGGGACGCCGACGGCGTGCGCGAGTTCCTCGGCTGATGGCGTTCCTCGTCGACGCGATGGGCGGCGACGTCGCGCGAATTCTCAGGATGTGTGGCCACGACGCAGTGTACGTGCTCGACCGCGGAATCGAGGACGACAACGCGGTCAAGCGCCTCGCGCTCGACGAGAGAAGAACGCTCGTCACACGCGACCGCGACCTCGCGGCGCGGACGCCGGACAGCCTCCTTCTCACGGCAAAGGACACGGACGAACAGTTGCGGGAACTCGCCGTCGCGGGCGTCACCCTGAAACCCGCGGCGGGCGAGCGCTGTGGCGCCTGCAACGGCGAACTCGAAAGCGTCCCCCAGGAGGCAGCACGGCCTGACTACGTGTCCGACGACGCCGACACCGTCTGGCGGTGTCGGGACTGCGGGCAGTACTTCTGGCGCGGGAGCCACTGGACGAACCTCGAGCGGCGGTTAGAAGAAATCTGAAGCAAGCGACCGGTCAGCCGTTTCGCTCCCACCAGTTGCAGGCCTCCATGTCGTCCATCTCCTCCTCGTAGAGGCCGCAGTAGGGCTGCATGCCGTTGCCGGCGTTCTGGTAGTCGAAGTGCGCGCAGTTCCCGCAGTACCGGTCCGGTCCCGGCCCGTCGTCGGCGCCCTGCTCGTCAAGCGGTGAGGAGAGCTCCTGGCTCGCCGCGCCTCCGTCGGAGACGGACGCTGCCGGGCCGGGCGTCGGGTCTGGCTTCGTGGACGGCGGTCGCTTGGTCGTCGTGGTGGTCTCAGGTTCCGGTTCGGAGGCGTTGGCCCGCGTCTGCTCCTCGGGGTCCTCGACGCCGCCGAAGACGCCGACGCCGCCGAAACCCCCGGAGGAGAGCGCTTCGCGTGCGCTCTCGACGTTGTCCGCTGGCACCTCGACGGTGTGCGTCTCGCCGTCCTTCGTGACGGTGAGCGTGACCGTCCCGCCGGGGTCGTTTCGCGTCTTGAACGTCGCGACAGCGGTGAACAGACACCAGAACGTCGTGATGATGCCGGCGGCGTACACGAGGATGAACGCCAGCGTCTGCGTCGTCGGCACGCCGCCCGACTCGGGGACGTAGAGGTAGGGGTAGGTCGCGCGGAACAGCATTACGCCGAGCACCGTCAGTCCGGCGCCGATTGCCGCGGCGGCGCGCTGGACGCGGTTCGCGGGCAGCACGGCGAAGATACCGAAGAACACAGCCGGCACGCCGAGGCCGGCGAGAATGCCGGCTATCTCGCGGCTCTCGTACTGACCGAACCCGTTCTCGATGAGCAGACCGGTCGCGCCCGCGAGAATCCCTCCGACAACGAGCAGCGCCCCTGCGGCGAAGAGGCCGGTACCCAGGTAGACGTGGCGCTGGCTCGCCTCGCCCGCGCGGCGGTCGTAGGTTTCCCCCAGGCTAGTCATGGGCGGTCATTGTGCGGCCACCCTAAAAACACTACGTCAGACGTTGGAGAGTTTCACGCCAAGAGCTGGCCAGCAACAGGGCGCCATTGACGGCAGTTGGCCAGCCGACCACGGGTGGGACTGAAAGGGGCGACACGCCCGCGCTTGCGTGGTCGCCTCGGCGGCCCCTGTCCGTGAGCGAGCCGAGCGAGCGGATGTGCCGGCGAGCGGGCGCGAGCGTGCCGGGGCGTTCTGGGTAGTCTCCATCTAGCGGTCAGTAGCAGAAACGGTGACTCGCTTACCGGGTACCATCCGGAGCAATCCATCAGTTCACGGGGCGGAGTGCTTCGAAAGGTTGAATCCACGGCCGCTCGAAGCCGCGGACATGGCTGACGAGAACGACGAGGAGGAGGAGGAGGACGCGCCCGCCGTCGAACTCGGAGAGGGCGAGTCCGTCGAGGGCGCCCCGATAGCGCGAGTCGCGTCCCGGCTGACGTGGGCGCTCCAGAAGAGCGAGATCGTTCGGCGGGAGGGCGACACGGTCGTCAGGACGCCCGACGGGCCACAGACCATCGAGAGCGTGCTCGCTGACGTCGACATCACGTACTTCGAGACCCGCCGGGAGTTCGTGCAGGCCCTCGAGGACGCGGTCGGCATCGGGCCGGTCCAGACGGAGTAACGCGTCGACGCGGCATTCTGCCCCGGCGAAGTGGACCGCCTGACCGAGTGTATTCTTGTTCCCCGGAGGGCCGGATATGCTACCGTTCGACCCGAGCGACGTCGACCCGGCGGAGTACGGCGAGGCGCAGGCAGTCCTGGAGATGGACCACGAGGCGACCGTCGAGCACGTCCACGATGCTTTCGCGAATCTGGATGCGGCGTGAGCTACAGGACGAGAAGTTCCGGTTCGACGCCGGCCTGGACGGCGGCCCACATGAGCACGAACAACGTCGCGTTGTAGAGGCCGTGAGCCAGCGCGGGCGCGACGATGTTCTCCGTCTTCTCGTAGACGTAGCCGAAGAAGATGCTCGGGACGAAGAGGATGGCAATGGAGACGGCGACGGCCTGCAGGCCGCCGACCAGCGCGGTGATGTGCAGCGGGGCGAACGTCAGCGACGCGAGCAGGATGGCCGCCGCCGCGCCGAAGTGCTCGCGCAGCGACCCCTGGATGACGCCCCGGAAGAGGAGTTCCTCGCCCGGGCCGATGAGCAGCAACTGGAGCACGATGAGGTAGGGGATGATCTCTGGGTGCTGGAGCGCGGTGGTGGCCGCCGTGTTCGACGCCGTCTCAGTCGACGTGACCGTCAGCAAGATGGCGATGGCGTAGATGACGGCGAACACCCCGATGTACGACGCGACGACGTACTTGAGGTCGCGCAGCGAGGGCAGCGACGCGGGGATGAACGACCACGAGCGGTCGCTGTACCGGATGTAGAGCCACGCCGTTGCGGGGAACGCGATGCCCTGCAGTGAGACCATCGAGATTCCGAGGCCCGCCACGGCGTCGATCTCGTTGCCCGTCAGCAGGACGTAGGCGTTCGCGACGACGAGACCCGCGGGAATCGCGAGGATGAACCCCAGGAGCGCGATGCCGAACGCGACGCCGACCGCCCGCAGCTTCGAGCCCGAGCCTGCGTCCGGGGCGGCGGGGGAGGCCTGATTCGAGTCAGTAGTCGCCGAATCCATGTCACGTAGTTCGTGTCGGGCGGCGAAAAAGGACGGGGTTAGCTGTCGTCGCGGCGCTCGCGGAGTTCTCGGCGCAGTTCCGTGACCTCGCTCTCGAGGTCCGCGACGCGAGTTTCGAGTGCGGCGTCGGGTCGTTCGCCGCCGCCGTCACCACCGAACAGGCGCTTTCCGCCCGCGAGCAGGACGACGGCGGCGACGACGAACGTGAGCAGTATCATCGCGAGGACCGCGAGTTCGATGCCGCCGGGCAGTCCACCGAAGGAGGCAGGGACCATCGTACGCGGCGTTTCGCTGGTGAGCGTCAAAAAGCTACGTGAACGCCGACAGGTCACTCTGGACGCCCGCGACCATGCTGGACTTCCGTCGCAGGGCGGCCAGCGAGACGGGCAGGTGTTCGGCGATATCACCGACGGCGCCGTGGAACGTCTCGGCCTCGCCGGGTTCGGTGTCGAAGGCGTTGCGCACGCTCTCGCGGACCTGCCAGACGCCGACGGGCGCCCAGTAGTCGTCGCTGACCTCCCGGAGCACGAGCGCCTTCGCCTGCCGCCCGATGTTCGAGAGGTGTTCGAGGACGCCGAGGCGGGCGGCGTAGTAGGCGCCCGCCGTCTCGTCGACGTAGCCCGAGCGCCCCTCGAAGCCCTCGCTGGCGCTCCCCATCCAGATGTCGCCGTGGGGGTCGGGGTTCCAGATGCTGCCTGGCGCCTTCATCTCCACGAGTTCGTACTCCCAGTTCCCGGGCGCGAGCACCACCCAGTAGCGGTTTCCCATGTACTCGTTGACGTGGACAGTGACGCGGTCGACGCTCGGGGCGTCACGGATGGTCCCCCGGAGGTACTGGCCGACGGTGTCGTCGACGGCCGTGATTGACCACCGCGTCGGCACGAGGCGGCGGTGTTCGCCCTGCCCGAGCGCGCCCACGGAGAGCACGCGATTGATGTCGTAGACGTCCAGGCCGCGCCGGTAGAGGTAGGTCATCGCGCCCTGGGCCGCCCAGTCGTCGTCCTCGAGTGTCTTCTCGACGTATCGCGGGACGTGGGGGTTCTCCGCGAGGTCCGCGGAGTCGGCGGTCGCGTTCGGGCCGGAGGGCGCGTTCGCCGCCGGGTTCGTGTACTCATCCGGGTCGAACTCAGGGGTGTCCGAGAGGCCGATTTCGACGTCCACGGGCCGGTCGGCCATCGCCACCTCGCGCTGGGTGCCGACGAAGCCGTCCCAGACGTCGTGGACGTTGACGTTCGCTGCGCGCCGGGAGTTCAGCAGGCCGGTCCGGTACTGGAGGACGTTGTCGATGCCGAGGCCGCGCTGGTACCACTCCCCGCTGGCGGCGAACTCCGAGGGGTCGGCATCCCCACCAACGGGCGAAAGGATGCCCGCGGAGACGTCCGGATACGAGGACCGGCCGACGAACACCGAGGGCGCGGTGGCGCCGTAGAGCGTGTCCCCCTGGACGGCGGACTCCACGCCGGAGGCCACCTCCTCGACGTAGTCCAGAATCTCGTAGGACTTCTTGTCGGCGAGGCGCCGCCGCTCGGCCGCCTCGTCCGGCTGGAGTCCCTCGATGTAGTCGTCGAGTCGCACGACTCTCCCTTGCGCAGGCGCCCACTTACCCGCTTCGCCGCGCTCGCGCTGGCCAGCAGACGTACCGCCAGTAGGTCACGACAGACGGCATCTGCGCGGGCGTCCGCTAGCAATAATATTGTTCGAACGGCCACTTTTTTCCCGGACTACCGAGCAACCATTCGAATCATGGATTGTCAAAGGGCGTTTTGTACTCTCTAGTCCCCTATTAGGTGCCTTCCTGAAAACATCTATAGTGAATCGTGTGGTGTGCGCTAGCATGGAACTAGTCGGCTCGCTCCGCCAGCGGTTGTCGGCCAGCACCCCCGCGAAGTTCGAGTGCGGCCTCTGCACCGCGAGCTTCGACTACCGGCCGCCGAACTGCCCGGCCTGCGGGAGCACAGAAATCAGAGAGACCTAGTCCGCCTTCGCCTGCCACTCGCGGACGCTGTCCGCGCTCACGCCCGCCACCTCGTCGGCGACGGTTTCGGGTTCGGCCTCCGAGAGGTCGCCGACGTCATCGATGCCAGCGTCCTCGAGTTTCTCCGCGGTCTTCGGCCCGATGCCGTCGAGTACCTCCAGGCCCTTCTTGCGCTGGCGCTCCTGGTACTCCTCGTAGTTGCAGATGGGGCAGCCCAGCTCCCACGGGTCGTCGTCGTCCTCGCCGTCGTAGACGACGAGTTCCGGGAGGTCGTGCTCGTCGCAGTACGTGTCGGTCACCTCGATGTCGCCCCGGCGCGGGAGCGGCAGCGAGTACTCGCAGTCCGGGTAGCGCGTGCAGCCGACCAGCCGGCTGCCGGTCTGTAGCTGCTTGATGGCGAGTTCGCCGTCGTGCTCCTCGCCACAGTCCGGACAGACTCCGATGACGCGGTCCTCGGACTCGTTGGCCTCCTCGGCCGCGCAGAGCGGGCAGCCGTGGACGAACGTGTTGCGGCCCGCGAGCATCTTCACCTCCTGGAGCCCGTGTTCCTCGCATGCCTCGTCCAGCACGAGCGGTTCGCCTGTCGACGGGAGCGGGAGCGTGAACCGGCATTCCGGGTAGCCGTCGCAGCCCACGAAGTACGACCCCGTCCGCGAACTACGGACGAGCAGCGTCTCGCCGCAGTCCGGACACTCGCCGAGGGTCTTGTCCGCCTTCAGCGACGTCCGGAGATGTTCGCCGATCTCCTCGCGGGACGACGCGAGGTCGTCGAACACGCGGTCGAGAATCTCCCGGGACTCGTCCGTCACGTCGTCGAGGCTCTTCTCGCCGTCCGCGATGGCGGTCATGTCGGCCTCCAGTTCGCTCGTCATCTCCTCGCTGACGACGAGGTCGGCGTACTCCTCGGCGGCCTCCACGACGGCCTTCGCGAGCGTCGTCGGGCGCGGCGGGTCGTTCTCGATGTACCCCCGGTCGTACAGCTTCTCGATGGTGTTGTGCCGGGTGGACTTCGTGCCCACGCCCAGGTCCTCCATCGTCTCGATGAGCCGGCTCTGGCCGTAGCGGCGGGGCGGCTGGGTCTGCTTGGCCTCGATGCGGGCGTCGGCAAGCGCGAGCGCCTCGCCCTCCTCGACGGCCGGGACGTGGTTCTCGCTGGTGTTGAAGTACGGGTAGACCGCGTGGTAGCCCTCCTCGACGAGGCGCTTCCCGTTGGACTTCAGGCGCTCGCCGTCGGCGTCCGCGACGACGCGCAGGTGCTCCCACACTGCGGACGGCGCGAGCGTCGCGAAGAACCGCCGCACGACGAGTTCGTACACCTCCCACTCGTCCTCGGAGAGCTGGTTGCGGTCCGGGAAGTCCGACGTCGGGTGAATCGGCGGGTGGTCGGTCGTCTCCTCGTCGCCCTCCGTCGGCGTGAGGTCGTCGCGTTCGAGCAGCGACGTCGCGCTGTCCCCGAAGACGGTGTTCTCGAACGCCGCGAGCAGTTCGCGCTCGTCGAGGTCGTCTGGGTAGACCGTGTTGTCGGTCCGGGGGTACGTGACGTAGCCGGCCGTGTAGAGGTCCTCCGCGATGCTCATCGCGCGGCCAGCGGAGTAGCCCAGCGAGCCGGCCGCGCGGATGAACTGCGTGGTGTTGAACGGCGCCGGCGGGTCGTCCGTCCGGGTGCGGCTAGAGACGGACTGCACGATGGCCTCGCTCGCCTCGCGAAGCGTCGCGAACGCGGCCTCGGCGTCGTCCTCGTTCCAGACGCGCTCGGCCTCGGTGCCGTCCTCGCTCTCGTAGAAGTACTGCGCCTCGAACTCCGTCTCGTCCTTGGTGAGGTCGGCGAACAGCTCCCAGTAGTCGTCGGGTTCGAACGCCTCTATCTCGCGCTCCTTGTCGACGATGAGCTTCAGCGTCGGCGTCTGCACCCGGCCGACGGAGATGAAGTCGCTGCCCATCTGTTTTGCCGACAGCGAGAGGAACCGCGTGAGCGCGGCGCCCCACATCAGGTCGATGGTCTGGCGGGCCTCGCCGGCCGCGGCGAGGTCGAAGTCTATCTCGTCCGGGTTGGCGAACGCCGAGCGGACCTCGTTGTCCGTGATGGAGGAGAAGCGCCGCTTGACCGGCGCCTCCTCGTTGACCGCCCGGACGAGTTCGAACGCCTCCTTGCCGATGAGTTCGCCCTCGCGGTCGTAGTCCGTCGCGATGATGACGCTGTCGGCCTCGCGGGCGAGGCGCTGGAGCGCGTTGACGATGTCCTCCTGTGTCGGTTCCTTCACGACGTCCGCGTGGACCAGTTCGGCTGGCTCGACGTCCCGCCAGTCCGAGTACTCCGGCGGGAAGTCCACGCCGACGACGTGACCGGAGAGGCCGATGCAGCGTCGGCCGCCCCACTCGTAGACGTTGACGCCGGCGTACGTGTCCGTCGACGCCCCTCCCTCGGAGAGGATGTCGGCGATGCGTCGCGCGGCGTTGTTCTTCTCTGTGACGATGAGTTCCACGGTGTACCTCCGCCCGTTCGGGCGGTCGTTGGTGGCGGTAGGCTACAGTACGGGGTAAAGATTTCGCTGCCGATAATCGCAAGCAGGCGGCGCCCCAAGGCGCGCTCGCACCACGCGCGTGTACGCGAGGACCACGTGCTTTCGTCACTCGCGGCGTGCGAGAACGACCCCGTGAACTAACCTTTTCCCGTGAGAACTGCGCCCGTGAACCAGCGAACGCTGTTCCAGTGGCTCGGCTTCGGGCTGGTCGTCGTCGGTCTGGGCGCACTCGTCGCGACGTTCCCCCCGGAGCCAGTGCTCGCCGTCCAGATGGTGTTGCTCGCCCTGGCCGGGGCGCTGTTCTTCGTCTCCGGCGTCACCGACCGGTTGCGGTGGGGGCTGCTCGTGGGCGTCGGCGACGTCGCACTCGGCACGTCGCTCGTCGTCGGCGGCGTCACCGACGCCGACTGGAAGGGCGGCGAACTGGTGTACACCGTGGCCGTCCTGCTCGGTGGTCTCTCACTCGTGGCCATCGGGGTGCTGTACGTGCTCGGCTACGACTCCTTCGACACCCCGTAGCTACGCGCGGTAGAACATCCCCTTGGAGACGGGGCGGGTCTCCTCGAACCCCCACTGTTCGTAGAAGCCGTCGACGTCCGCCATCAGGTTCACGTACGCGTTCTCCGGCGCGTGCTCCTCGAGGTAGGCCACGACAGCGTCCATCATCCGGGAGCCGAGGCCCTGCCGCTGGTGGTCGGGGTGGACGACCATATCGCAGACGTGGTACACCGACCCGCCGTCCCCGACGATACGCGCCATGCCGACCGTCTCGCCCGATTCCTCCTCGACGACCGTCACGCCGTAGACCGAGTTCGGGAGGCCGCGCTCGACGCCCTCGCGGGAGCGCGCCGACATGCCGGCCGCCGCCCGGAGTTCCACGAAACGGTCGACGGTGGGGAGTTCCTCGCGGACCTCGTAGCTCATGGGCGTCGGTGGACGGACGACGAAGTTAGCGCTGTCGAAAACGGAGACGGGCGGACGCTCAGTCCAGTTGCTCGCGCAGCAATTCGTTCACCTGACCGGGGTCGGCGCTGCCGCCGGTCTGGGCCATCACCTGGCCGACGAGGAAGTTCAGCGCGCCGTCCTCGCCGGCGTAGTAGTCCTCGACGGCGTCGGGGTTCGCGTCGATGGCGTCGGCGACGGCGGCCTCGACCTCGCCGCCGGTCGTCTTCCCCAGGTCCTCGTCCGCGACGATGTCGTCGGGGTGGTCGCCCTCGTCGAGCATCCCGCGGAGGACGACCTCCTCGGCGTTCTTCGCGGTGACCTCGTCCTCGGCGACGAGTTCCACGAGGCGCTCGAACTCGTCGATGCGGTCGTCGACGTCGTTGACGTCGAGGTCGCGGTAGTTGAGTTCGCCGAGGATGGTGTCGGCCACCCACGTCGCCGCGAGGTCGGGCTCGTACTGCTCGGCGAGCTCCTCGAAGAGGTCCGCGACGGCCTTCCGGGAGGTGAGCTTGGCTGCGGCCTCCGCGCCGAGGTCGTAGTCCTCTCGGAAGCGCTCCCGGCGCGCGTCCGGGAGTTCCGGGATGGGAATCTCCTCTTTCCAGTCCGAGACCTCCAGGGGCGGGATGTCGGCCTCGCGGAAGTAGCGGTAGTCCTTCTCCTCGGCCTTCGAGCGCATCGACACCGTGATGCCGCGGGCCTCGTCCCAGTGGCGCGTCTCCTGTTCGACCTCGCGGCCGCGCTGGATCTGGTTGCGCTGGCGCGTGATCTCGTAGGACAGCGCCTTCTGGGCGCCCTTGTGGCTGGAGATGTTCTTCACCTCCGTGCGGTTGGCGGCGGCGAGCGTCTCGTCGCTTGGCTCCTCGCCGTCGACCTCGGCGGCGTCTATCATCGAGATGTTCGCGTCGACGCGGAGGCTGCCGTCGCGCTCGGCGTCGAAGATGCCGAGATACTCCAGGACCTCCGTGAGCTTCGCGAGGAACGCCCGGGCCTCCTCGGCGCTCCGGAAGTCGGGGCGGGTGACGATCTCCATCAGTGGCGTCCCCGCGCGGTTGTAGTCCACGAGCGTGTAGTCCGCGGTGTCGATGCTGCCGCCCGCGTGCTGCATGCTCCCCGGGTCCTCCTCGAGGTGCGCGCGTTCGATGCCGATGGCACGGCGCTCGTCGGCGACCGGCACGGCGAGTTCGCCGTCCTGGCAGATGGGGGCGTCGTACTGCGTTATCTGGAACCCCTTCGGGAGGTCGGGGTAGAAGTAGTTCTTCCGGTGGAACCGCGTGCGCTCGGGGATCTCCGCGTCGATGGCCTTCCCGAGTTTCACGGCGGCCTCGACGGCGGCCTCGTTCAGCACGGGCAGCGCACCCGGGAGCCCGAGACAGACGGGACACGTGTGCGTGTTCGGCTCCGCGTCGGCGGTGTCCGTCGAACACCCACAGAAGATCTTGGTGTCCGTTTCGAGTTGCACGTGGACCTCGAGGCCGATGACGGCGGTGAGGTCCTGTGCGGCGGTCTGCGCGCTCATTGCAGCCCGATTCGAGGCGCGGGCGCTTATGATTGACGAAGCCCCCGGCCGACCGAACTGTCGGCTCGCAGGGCGGTTGTCTGACGCTCGTCCGACCTACCCTTTTACGTCTCGAGTGCGCTTGAACGTCCATGACTGAGGACAGCGGCCGAGCGGACGAACTGGAAGAGCGGGTCGACGAACTTGAAGCGACAGTGCGCGGGCTCACCGAGGAGCTGGTCGACGCCAGCGAGCGCATCCGTCAGCTCGAATCCGAACTCGACCAGTCGCCGAGCACCGAGGAGGTCCGCGAGGCGCGCGAGGAGTCCATCGTCGACTCCGAGGACGCCGACGGAGGCGAAGCGACTAAGAGTGGTCAGGGTCAGTCTGGGGACAACGAGGAGTCGGAACTCGACGGCATCATCGTCGCCTGAGGCCGACCCCGCTTCCATGTACATCGACGAAATCGTCCTCCAGAACTTCAAGAGCTTCGGCGGCACGACGAGGATTCCCTTCTACGAGGACTTCACCACCATCAGCGGGCCGAACGGCTCCGGGAAGTCCAACATCATCGACGCCATCCTCTTCTCGCTGGGTCTGGCCCGCACGTCGGGGATGCGCGCGGAGAAGCTGACAGACCTCATCTACAACCCCGCCCACGACGGCGAGGGCGAGACGGCTGGTCCGAAGGAGGCGAGCGTCGAGGTCGTGTTGAACAACAAGGACGGCACGCTGACGCGCTCGCAAGTGGAGACGGCCGCCGGCTCCGAGAACATCGGCGACGTGGAGACGGTCACCGTCAAGCGCCGCGTGAAGCGCACCGAGGACAACTACTACTCCTACTACTACCTGAACGAGCGGTCGGTGAACCTCTCGGACATCCGCGACCTGCTCGCGCAGGCGGGGGTCGCCCCGGAGGGGTACAACGTCGTGATGCAGGGCGACGTCACCGGCATCATCAACATGACCGCGGGCGAGCGCCGCGAGATCGTCGACGAGATAGCCGGCGTCGCGGAGTTCGACGCGAAGAAGGCCGACGCCTTCGAGGAGATGGAGGTCGTCGAGGAGCGCATCAGCGAGGCCGACCTCCGCATCGAGGAGAAACACGACCGCCTCGACCAGCTCGCCGACGAGCGGGAGACGGCGCTCGAGTACAAGGGACTGCGCGACGAGAAACAGGAGTACGAGAGCTACGCGAAGGCCGCGGAGCTCGAGGAGAAGCGCGCCGACCTCGAGTCGACGCGCGCGGACGCCGCCGACCGCGAGGAGGAACTCGACGAACTCCAGGAGGAACTCGACGAGCGCCGCGGGAAGGTGGTTCGCCTGGAGGAGGACCTCGAGGACCTGAACGCCGAGATCGAGCGGAAGGGCGAGGACGAACAGCTCGAGATCAAGCGCGAGATGGAGGAGATCAAGGGCGACATCTCGCGGCTCGAGGACAAGGTCGAGACCTGCGAGGAGCGCATCCAGGACGCCGAGAACGAGCGCCGTCAGTCGTTCGTGGAGATCGACCGGAAGCAGGAGAAGATCGACGACCTCGACGACGACATCCGCGAGAAGAAGGTCGAGAAGGCGTCGCTGAAGGCGGACGTCCAGGAGAAGGAGGCGGAGCTCGCGGACGTTGAGGAGGAGATCGAGTCCGTCGACACGGAGTTCGACGAGCTGAAGGCCGCCCTCGCGGAGAACAAGGAGAAACTCGAGGAGGCCAAGAGTGAGCGCAACGAGCTCCAGCGCGAGCAGGACCGCCTGCTCGACGAGGCACGCCGCCGGTCGAACGAGGTCAGTGAGGCCGAGGACGACATCGAGGCCGCCCGCGAAAAGCTCCCGGAGCTGGACGCGACCCTCGACGACCTTGAGAACGAGCTCGCGAAGGCCAAGCGCAACCGCGAGCAGATTGTCGACGTCGTGGAGGACCTCAAGGAGGAGAAGTCCCGGCGGCAGGACGACCTGGCAGACGTCGAGGACGGCCTCTCGGCCGCCCAGGAGGAGTACGCGCGCCTCGAGGCGCAGGCCGACCAGTCCGGGGACAGCTCCTACGGGAAGGCCGTGACGACCATCCTGAACAGCGAGCAGAACGGCGTCCACGGCACGGTCGGCCAGCTCGGCGGCGTCAGCGAGCAGTACGCGACGGCGTGTGAGACGGCGGCAGGCGGTCGGCTGGCGAACGTCGTGGTCGACGACGACGGCGTCGGCCAGCGCTGCATCGAGTACCTCAAGCAGCGCAACGCGGGTCGCGCGACGTTCCTCCCCATCACGAAGATGCAGAACCGCTCGCTGCCGAGCGCGCCCGGGATGCCGGGCGTCGTGGACTTCGCGTACAACCTCGTCGACTTCGACAGCCAGTACGCGGCGGTCTTCTCGTACGTCCTGGGCGACACGCTCGTCGTCGAGGACATGGAGACGGCGCGGGACCTGATGGGCGACTACCGGCTCGTCACGCTGGACGGCGACCTCGTCGAGAAGTCCGGTGCGATGACGGGCGGCAGCCGGTCGGGCTCGCGGTACTCCTTCTCGAAGTCCGGGAAGGGGCAACTGGAGCGCGTCGCCGAGCGCATCCAGCGCCTCCAGGACGAGCGCGAGAGCGTCCGGGAGGACGTCCGCGACATCGACCAGCGCCTCGACGACGCCCGCGACCGGCGCCAGGACGCCACCGACCAGGTGCGCTCCATCCAGAACGACATCGAGCAGGCCGAGAGCGAGCGCGCGGACGCCGAGTCCGACATCGAGGAACTCGAGGAGACGATCGAGGCGCTCCGCGAGGAACGCGAGGAGGTCGACGAGAAGATGCAGGCCATCGAGGCCGACATCGACGACCAGAAAGCCGTCATCGCGGACGTGGAGGCCGACATCGAGGAGCTCGAGTCGGAGCTCGCGGACTCCCGCATCCCCGACCTGACGGCCCAGAAGGAAGAGATCCAGGGCGACATCGACGACCTGGAGTCCCGCATCGACGAACTCGACGGCGAACTGAACAGCCTCCAGCTGGAGAAGGAGTACGCCGAGGACGCCGTCGAGGACCTCCACGACGACATCGAGGACGCCCAGAACCGGAAGGCCGAACAGCAGGAACACATCGGCGAACTCGAGGAGGAGGTCGAGGCCAAAGAGGAGACGCTCGCGGAGAAGGAAGAGGCCGTCGCCGAACTCGAGGAGGAGCTGACGGAGCTCAAGGACGAACGCGAGGACCTCAAGGACGAACTCCGCGAGGCGAAGGCCGCCCGCGACGAGCAGGCCAGCGAGGTCGAGAAAGTACAGAACCGACTCGAGAGCCTGCGCCGGGCGGAGGGTCGCCTCGAGGAGGAGATCGAGGAGCTCGACGACGCCGTCGGCGACTACGACCCCGAGGAGATCCCGGACCTCGAGGAGGTCGAGGAGAACGTCCAGCGCCTCGAACGCCGGATGGAGGCCCTCGAACCCGTCAATATGCTCGCCATCGAGGAGTACGACGAGGTCGAGGCGGACCTCGACGACCTCGAGGATAAGCGGGAGACGCTCGTCGAGGAGCGGGACGGCATCCAGGACCGCATCGCGCGCTTCGACGAGCAGAAGAAGTCGACGTTCATGGAGTCCTTCGACGCCATCAACGAGCAGTTCCAGCGCATCTTCTCGCGGCTCTCCGCCGGGACCGGCGAACTCGAACTCGAGGACCCCGAGGACCCCTTCGAGGGAGGGCTGACGATGAAGGCCCAGCCCGCGGACAAGCCGGTCCAGCGCCTCGACGCGATGAGCGGCGGGGAGAAGTCCCTGACCGCGCTCTCGTTCATCTTCGCCATCCAGCGGCACAACCCCGCGCCGTTCTACGCGCTCGACGAGGTGGACGCGTTCCTCGACGCGGTGAACGCGGACCGCGTCGGCGAGCTCGTCGACGAACTCGCGGGCGACGCGCAGTTCGTCGTGGTGAGCCACCGGTCGGCGATGCTCGACCGCTCGGAGCGCGCCATCGGGGTGACGATGCAGTCGGACAACCGCAGCGTGGTCACCGGCATCGACCTCTCGTCGCAGGGGGCGATAGCGAATGACTAGGGAGTCGCCAGGCGACTCCGAAAACGCGAGCGGTGAACGCGCGCCCGACCACCGGGAGGGCGCAGAACAGCGGACGGCGACCAGTGGGAGCCGTGAGCAGCGTGAGCCGCGAGCCGACGGTGGCGACATCCCACTGGACATCACCGGCCACGAAGAACGCAAGCGGGAGCGGGAGGGTGGGGACGAGGCGGACGCAGCGACCGACTCGGCGGAGCGCGAGACTCCAGCAGACGAAGCCGACATGGCTGACAGCGAGACGCCGGACAGCGCCGAGGAACTCATCGCGGAGGCGCCAGCGAGTCCGGAGGCGGACCCCGAGGACGACGAGGTCGAACCCGTCGAACTGCTCGTCCAGCTGGCGAAGGACGGCGAGATAGAGCCGTGGGACATCGACATCGTGGCGGTGACGGACAAGTTCCTCGCGGCGATGGACGAGGCGGACCTGCGGACCTCCGGGCGCGCGCTGTTCTACGCGAGCGTCCTCCTGCGGATGAAGAGCGACGTGATGCTCGACATCGGCCAGGACGACGAGCCCGAGGACGACCTGCCCGAGCGAGAGCCCTGGGAGGCGCCGGCCGAGGAGGCCGAGGGGGCGCCGTCCTACGACCCCGTGACCGCCCTCGAGACTGAGATGGACCGCCGCCTGGAGCGCAAGCACGCCCGCGGTAACCCCGAGACCCTGGAGGAACTCGTGCGGGACCTCAGGCAGGCCGAGCGCGGGACCTGGTGGAAAGAGTCCCGCGAGTACGACACCAGCGACTCGCCGCAGGGGTTCCGGCGCGGCGTCCAGGAACTGGACTACCACTCGGGCGACGACCTCCGGATGGACGACGAGCCGACCCAGGCGGAGGCCCTCGGCAACGCCCACGAGGAGGACATCGAGACGACCATCGAGGACGTCGAGGCCGCGCTCACCGAGCAGTACGGCTCCGGACGGACGGAGGTGCTGTACGAGGAGATCGCGGACACCGGCGGCTCGCGCGTGGAGACGTTTCTCGCGTTGCTCTTTCTCGCCCACCGCGGCGCCGTCACGCTCGAACAGGACGAACTGTTCGGCGACCTCTGGGTCTGCGACGAGACGATGGCAGGAGCGGAGACAGCGGCCGCCGCGGACTGAACGCGTTTTCCGGCCGTCTAGAACTCGAACCAGTCGGTGACGCGGCCGGACTCGTGGAGCCGCCAGCGCTGCCGGACGGCGCCGGACGCCGTGGTCTCGATGGAGAGCGTGGCGTCGAACAGCGGTTCGACGGTGGCGAGGTGGTCGTCGGCGACGCTCGCGGAGGCGTGGAAGTGCCCCATCCCGTCGACCTGGCGGACCGCACTCGACAGCAGGTGGACGAACCGGAACAGCGCCTCCTCGTCGACGTCACCCGCTTCGACGGCAGCGAACAGGGGGTCGAGGCCGTCGAGGCAGAACCGGAGTTCGCCGGGCCCATCGGCGTCGACGCCGACGCGGTCGAGGGCCCGCTTCGTCGTGGCGAACAGCGCTTCGAGGTCGGTGGCGTCGTCGACGCGGTCGTACCAGTCCTCGACGTCCGCGATTTCGAGCGTCGGTCCGTCTGCCGTGGGCGCCGACGCCGCGGCCGAGCGCGTTCCGGCGGCCGTCGTGGCGTCCACGACGCCGAAGGAGCCGGCGTCCGTGCGACGAGGGCGGTGTCTGTCGAGGACAGTGGACACGTCGGAAGACGTGGTGAGGAAGACGTGACTGCGGTCGAGTTCCGGCGCGCCCAACAGGCGCTCGCAGGCCGGACCGCGACCGGGCGCGTCGCTGACGACCAGCACGTTGCAGCCGTCTCGCTTCAGCGCCGCGAGTTCGTTCGAGAATGCCTCCGCGTCCACGTGGTCCCCCATTGCTTGTCGTAACCAACGGGAGAGTCGTATTTACATTTTTGGTACGGTGGCGCGTATCTTACGCGAAACGCCGCGAACAGAAGGCTCAGAGGTAGTCGCCGAGCAGCGCGTCGACGCGCTCGCGGGTGGCCTCGGGGATGGCCTCTGTCGGCGTGTTCACCGTCCCCTCGAGGCTGTGTCCGCAGTCACAGTCCCGCTCCTCGGGCATCGTTTCGATGGCGCGCTCGACGGCCTGCTTGATGGCCGTCTCGTTCTCCGCGGCGTTCTCAAGGACCTCCTCCAGGGTGACCTCGCTGTCCTGCTTCCAGACGTCGTAGTCCGTGACGCCGGCGACGGTGGCGTAACACATCTCGGCCTCGCGGGCGAGCTTCGCCTCCGGGATGGCGGTCATGCCGACGAGGTCCCAGCCCTGGGCCTTGTAGAACTCCGACTCCGCGCGCGTCGAGTACTGCGGGCCCTCGATGCAGACGTACGTCCCGCCCGCCTGGGTCTTCGCGTCCGTGGCGTCCGTCGCGGCGTCGTGGAGGTGGTCGACCATGTGCGGGCAGTACGGGTCCGCGAACGGCTGGTGGACGACGACGCCGTCGCCGAAGAACGTCAGGTCGCGGTTCTTCGTGCGGTCGAAGATCTGGTCGGGGACGACGAGCGTCTGGGGCGGCAGGTCCTCCTTGAGGCTGCCGACCGCGTTCGAGGCGAGCACGCGCTCGACGCCGAGCTGCTTGAGCGCGTAGATGTTCGCCTTGTACGGGAGGTTCGTCGGGTCGCGCTGGTGGTCGGGGCCGTGGCGCGGCAGGAACGCAACCTCGGTGCCGGTGTCGCCGAACTCGCCGACGGTCACGGGTGCACTTGGGTCGCCGTACGGGGTCGACGTCTCCACTTCGCGGACGTTCTCCAGTGGGAGCGCCTCGTAGATGCCGGACCCACCGATGAAACCAATCATACCACGACGGTCACGGCGGACCCACCTAAACGATGCGCTACGGCCCGTGCTCGTGAACCCGGACGCTACTGCTTGGCGTCCTCGTAGGCCGCCCGCAGTCGGTCGAAGAGGTCGCGGCCGACGGCCGTCGAGAGCCGCGGTTCCGCGGTCGCGAAGAACTCGTCCAGCCTATCGTACTCCGTGAACGCGTCGTCGGCGTCCGGGTCGTAGCGGCCCTCGCGCTCGTAGTACAGCGCCTGCACGCACATGTCGACGAGGTCCATGTCCTTCACGAAGCGCGCTTCCGGCGTCTCGCGCTCCTCGTAGGCCGTCCAGTCGGCGAGCACGTCGTCGCCGAGCGCGCCCGCCAGCGTCTCGACCGTCTCGCGTTCCCGTCGCTCCTTCTCCTCGGGCGAGACGTCGGGCTGGTGGTCGGGGTCGGCGCGCGTCGGCACGTCCCCGAGTTCTGCCTCGCCGACGTCGTGGAGGACCGCGAGGCGGAGTGCCCGGTCGGCATCAACACCCGCGTCGCCGGCGTACGCCAGCGTCAGCAGCGCGACGCCCCACGAGTGCCCGGCGACCGACTCGGGATCCTCGACGTTCCGCAACTGCCAGCCGGTCCGGCCCTCGTCCTTCAGCCGGTAGGCCGTGAGAAGTGCCTCGACGTCCTCAGGCATCGTCCGCGAGCGCCCACTCCGCGTCGCCCGCCTCCACGAGTACGTCGCGGCGGACCGTCTCCGCCAGCACCTCGTCGAGGCGGTCGGGCTGGGCGATCTCCATCTCGATGCGCTCGACGTCGTGGTACTCCGCGAGCAGGCGGCGGATGCCGGCCTTCGAGTAGGGGCCGTCGCCGTCCGTCTCCATCACGCCGGAGATGATGTCGACCATGTCCTCGATGAAGTTCCACGGGTAGACGACCCACGCCCACTGTTCGAGTCGCTCGCCGACGTAGTCGGGTTCGAACTCGCTGGTCTGGAGTAGCTGCAGGGTCGCGGTCCGGATCTCGTTGGCCTCGCGGTCCTGGACGTACTCGTAGGCGGTCTCGATTGAGCCACCGGTGTCCGCGATGTCGTCGATGATGAGCACGTCCTTGTCCGCGACCGACCCCTCCGGCATCGGGTAGCGGACCTCGGGTTCGCCGGACTTCTGGGCGGTCCCGACGTAGTGCTCCATCTTGAGGCTCGTCAGGTCGTTCAGCCCGAGGAAGTCACAGAGACAGCGCCCCGCGAACCAGCCGCCGCGGGCGAGGGCGACGACCACGTCCGGTTCGAACTCGGAGCGCTTGACCTCGTCGCTGACGTCCCGGCAGAGTCCGTAGATGTACTCCCAGTTGGTGATAGTGCATTTGAAGTCGTCCGGGAGGTCGCTCATTGCGTGTAGGGAGTCGCGTGCGTCGCCACTTAACCGTTTACAGGTGTCCGTAGTTGCGAGTTAGTGCGTTTTACCAGGGGGTGCTTGCGAGCACGGCGCCCCTTTCAGTCCACCCAGGCCAGGTGGCCAGCCGGTAGCGGGCGGGACTGAAAGGGGCGGCTGTCTGGACGAAGGCAGGCGACACAAGCACTGGAACGAGCGGAGCGAGTGAAGCGCGCAGCGAGCCTCCCGAATCCAGACAGCCGCCCCTTTCTGAGTGATTCCAACGTCGTCTCAGTCTGTAGCCCAGGAACCACCAAGCAATCATCCAGAGGAAAACACGCAACACGGAGGAGCGCGAACCCCGGGCCATGACAGAGACGCGGGCGCTGCTGGTGGACGCGTTCACCGACGAGCACTGCGCGGGGAACGCGGCGGGCGTGGTGCCGGACGCCGGGGGGCTGACCGACGACCAGATGCAGGCCATCGCGGCGGAACTGGGCGCGAGCGAGACGGCGTTCGTCCGGCCGAGCCAGGACGCCGACCGCCGCATCCGCTACTTCTCGCCGACGACCGAGGCGGACCTCTGCGGGCACGCGACCATCGCGAGCCACGCCCACCTGTTCGCCGACGGCGCAATCGACGCCGGCGAGCACACAGTGGAGACGAACGTCGGCGTGCTCGACGTCAAGGTTACCGCGGACGGCACGGTGTGGATGACGCAGAACCCGCCTGCGGTGCGCGAAGTCGACGTGGGCTACGAGCGCGTCGCGGACGCCACCGGCCTGGGCGTGGAGGCGCTGCGCGGCGCGAGCGACGACCTGCCGCTCGCCGTCGCGGACACCGGCCTCCCGTACCTCGTCGTCCCCATCACCTACCTCTCGGACCTCGGGAGCGCCGACCCGGACTTCGACGCGGTCGAGGCGCTCGCGGACGACGTGGACGCGGCGGGCGTCTACGCGTTCACCTTCGACGCCCTCGACGGCGACTCGACGCTCCACGGGCGAGCGTGGGTGCCGAGCATAGGCGTGGACGAAGACCCCGTGACGGGAACCGCGAGCGGCGCTACCGGCGCCTACCTGCACCACTACGAGGCGTTCGGCGGCGACCTGGCCGAGGAGATGATCTTCGAACAGGGCCACTTCGTCGACCGGCCGGGCGAAGTCCGAGTTCGCGCGGCCGACGGGGGCGCGCCGCAAGTCGGCGGTACGGCCGTCGAGACGTTCGACGGGACGCTGCGGGTGCCGGCAGCGGAGAGCGACGAGATTCTGGAGGCCTGAGAGCCGCCCTCGCGTCGACTGGTGGGGTGCTGACGAGCGCAGTTGCCCGGCGAGAAGGTTCGCCTCACACGTCACTGGTTCTTTACACTAGAGGCGCCTACGGTCGTGCATGGGAGAAGGAGCAGGAAGCGTCGAAAGGCGGATTCGGCGGGAGTGGTGGCGGGTCCTGAACTGAGTACGACGAGAACGCGACCACCGCCACGCAGGTGAATCCGGAACGCCAGCGAGTTCGGCCGGCGATGGCGCGAGTCAGTCGTCCTCGGGACCGAACTGGAACTGGTCGTCCTCCTTCAGCTTCCGGAGTTCGCGGTTCACCGACTGGAGGTCCGTCTGCATGTCCGAGAGCCGTTCGTCGAGCACGCTAACGATATCGCTCTTGACGTGCTGGGTGTCGAAGGTGTCCGCCAGCGCCTCCTCGTGGGCGGCCGTGAGTGTCTTGTACAGCGCCCACGCCTCTCCGAACCGGTAGAGGAGGACGCCGACGACGGCGAGGGCAATTCCCGGCACCGCCGCGGAGACGAGTTCACTGGTCGTCCCGGCGTCCACTGCCCCTCGGCTCAGGAACGCGCCGCCAGCGATGAACGCGAGTCCGAGGACGGCGAACAGCGTCGTGAGGAGGAAGTACTTCCCGGCGTGTACCGCAGACCGTTTGGTGTCCATGTGCCGGGGAAAGCAGCACGAGGGTTAAAATCCACCGCCCCACCAACCGTTCGACTCGTCGATACGTTCGGCCACGACTGCGCTGTTCGCAATCTACTTATGCGTCTTTCCGGTCTAATTACGTGCCACATGGCTGTACGCTGGCTGGAGGATATACGGGCCGACGACATCGACAGTGTCGGCGGTAAGGGCGCGTCACTCGGCGAACTCACGGACGCCGGGCTACCCGTGCCTCCGGGGTTCGTCGTGACCGCCGGAACGTACCGCACATTCATCGAGGAAGCCGGCATCGACGACGAACTGTTCGAGGCAGTCGACGTCGACCCGGACGACTCCGAAGCGCTCGCCAACGCGGAGGCGGCCGCTGAGGAGATCATCATGAACACGGAGCTCCCCGAGTCGCTCCGTGAGAACATCCTCTCGTCGTACGACGACCTCGACGACGGGCAGGCGTTCGTCGCCGTCCGGTCGTCGGCGACCGCCGAGGACCTCCCGGACGCGAGCTTCGCGGGCCAGCAGGAGACGTTTCTCAACGTCACCCGCGAGGACCTCCTCGACCGCGTGAAACGCTGCTGGGCGTCGCTGTTCACCCAGCGAGCCATCTACTACCGCGAGGAACAGGGCTTCGAACACGACATCGTGGACATCGCGGTCGTCGTCCAGCGCATGGTCGACGCCGAGAAGTCCGGCGTGATGTTCACGAGCCACCCCTCGACGGGCGCCCACGAGGCCATCATCGAGGCGGCGTGGGGGCTCGGCGAGGCGGTCGTCTCCGGCTCTGTCTCCCCGGACAACTACCACGTGAACCGCGATACCGGCGAGGTCGAGGAGGTCACCGTCGCGGACAAGAAGCTGATGCACGTCAAGGACGTCGAGACGGGTGAGACCGTCGAGCGCGAGGTGCCCGACGAGAAGCGCGAGGCACGCGTGCTCACCGACGAGGAGATCCAGGCGCTCGTCACCATCGGCGAGCGCGTCGAGGACCACTACGGCGAACCCCAGGACGTGGAGTGGGCGATGGTCGGCGGCGACATCTACATGCTCCAGTCCCGGCCCATCACCACCATCGACGAATCCAACGAAGACATGACGGAGAGCAACGAGGACAGCGGCGAAGCGCTCGTGAACGGCCTCGGTGCCAGCCCCGGCGTCGCGTCGGGGGCGGTCCGCACCGTCACCAAGCTCGACCAGCTCGACAAGGTCGGCGAGGGCGACATCATCGTCACCGAGATGACCACCCCGGACATGGTGCCCGCGATGAAGCGCGCGGCCGGCATCGTCACCGACGAGGGCGGCATGACCAGCCACGCCGCCATCGTCTCCCGGGAACTCGGCTGTCCCGCCGTCGTCGGCGCAACGGACGCCACCGAAGTCCTGGAGGACGACCAGATCGTCACCCTCGACGGCGACCGCGGCGTCGTCACCGAGGGCCGCGTCGAGCAGGACGCCGAACGCGACCCCATCGAGGAGGCGCGACCGAAGACGCCCGTCAAGCCGATGACCGCGACCGAGGTGAAGGTCAACGTCTCCATCCCCGAGGCGGCCGAGCGCGCCGCCGCGACGGGTGCAGACGGCGTCGGCCTGCTCCGCATGGAGCACATGATCCTCTCGACGAACCAGACCCCGGAGCGCTACATCGAGAACCACGGCGAGAAAGCGTACATCCAGGAACTCATCGACGGCATCCAGCGCGTCGCCGAGGAGTTCTACCCGCGACCGGTCCGCGTGCGCACCCTCGACGCACCGACCGACGAGTTCCGCCAGCTCGAGGGCGGCAACGACGAGCCCCACGAGCACAACCCGATGCTCGGCTACCGCGGCATCCGCCGCAGCCTCGACCGCCCGGACGTCTTCCGGCACGAACTGGAGGCGTTCGCGGAGCTGTTCGAGATGGGCTACGACAACGTCGAAATCATGTTCCCGCTCGTCAACGACGCCGACGACGTGCGGCAGGCCCGCGAGCTGATGGTCGACACCGGCATCGACGTCGACAAGCGCACGTGGGGCGTGATGATTGAGACGCCCGCCGCGGCGCTCTCCATCGAGGAACTCGCCGCCGAGGGCATCGACTTCGCCTCCTTCGGCACGAACGACCTCACACAGTACACGCTCGCCGTCGACCGAAACAACGGCAACGTCGCCGACCGCTTCGACGAACTCCACCCCTCGGTACTGAAGCTCATCGAGACGACCATCGAGTCCTGCCGCGAACACGACATCGACACCAGCATCTGCGGGCAGGCCGGCTCCAAGACCGACATGGTGACGTTCCTCGTCGACACCGGCATCTCCTCCATCTCCGCGAACATCGACGCCGTCCGCGACGTCCAGCACGAGGTCAAGCGCGAGGAACAGCGCCTCATCCTCGACTCGGTCCGGGACTAGGGAACCCACTTTTTGCGCTGTCCCCGAAAGAGCGCGCCGCGCTCTTTCGAGATGACGAGAGAGCGCAGCTCTCTCGGACCACGCGGGGTGCGCCTCCAGCGCGCCCCACTCGGCAAAAACTTGGGAAAAGCACTCCTCCTTCGGTCCGCTCCGCGCTCACGGCTTCGCCGTTCGCGCATTCCGAGGCGCTACGCGCCTCGCGTCCCTCAGTCGTCGGCCCGCGCTCACTTCATTCGCGCGGTGAATCGCGGTGCTCGGGTTCTTCGAACCGCTCACACCGCGAATGCTGGTTCTCGTTCTCGCCGGTCACCGACAGACGTTTGACGAATCTCTCCATACCACGCGGTATGCTCGTCTATCACGCGGTCTTCCTCGCGCTCGTCGTCGGCACGACGGCGTTCTTCGCGGTGCTCGCCGCACTGAACGTCCGGTACGCCGAGCGGACGGTCCGGGAGCGCGCAGAGTGGCTCGCGGACACCGGCGGCGTCGAGGACCCCGACAGGCTGCTCGACTACCACCGGCTCGGCACCGCGGCGTCCCAGTTGCAGAGCGTCGTCGTGCTCGCGTTCGTCCTGCTCGTGCTCTACTCGGGCCTGTTCGGCGGGGCGGTCGAGTGGACGTTCGACGTCGTGGCGAACGACCTGCTCGCCGGCGTCCTGCTGTTCGTCGGTGCCGTCGTCGCCCTCCAGGTGCTGTCGCTACCCTTCGACGCCGCCGACACCTTCGGCGTCGAGGAGGCGTTCGGCTTCAACGAGCAGTCGCCGCAGCTGTTCGCGCGCGACAAGCTCGTCGGCACCGCTGTCGCCGTCGTCTTCACCGCGATACTGGGCGGCGGCGTGCTGCTCGCCGTCGAGTGGTTCCCCGCGTTCTGGTGGCTGGCCGCGACGGGCGTCGTCGTGGCGTTCCTGCTCGCGAGCCAGGTGCTCGTCCCGCGGGTCGTGATGCCGCTGTTCTACGACTTCGACCCCATCGAGGACGGGAGCCTGCGGGACGCCGTCGAGGACGTCTTCGAGCGCGCCGGCTTCACCTGCGACCAGGTGTACGTGATGAACGCGAGCTCCCGGTCGAGCCACTCGAACGCCTTCTTCACCGGGTTCGGGCGCACCAAGCGCGTCGTCCTCTTCGACACGCTCGTCGAGCAGATGGACGAGACGGCGGTCCAGAGCGTGCTCGCCCACGAACTCGCCCACTGGAAGAAGGGGCACATCTGGCAGAACGTGGCCGCGAGCGCCGTGCAGGTCGCCGTGCTGCTGTTCGTCGCGCAGTTCCTCGTCGAGTCGGCGTGGCTCTACGAGATGTTCGCCGTCCCTCAGCAGCCAGCCGCCGGCCTGCTGCTCGCGGCGCTGTGGCTCCAGCCCCTCGACGAACTGACCTCGCCCATCCAGAACAAGCTCTGGCTCGCCAACGAGCGCGAGGCCGACGCTTTCGCCGTCGACGTGATGGGCAGCGGCGCTCCGCTCGCGGACGCGCTCGCGGACCTCACTAGCGAGAACCTCGGCAACCCGTTCCCGCACCCCCTCTACGAGACGTTTCACTACCAGCACCCGCCGGTTCCCGAGCGCATCCGCTACCTGACCGAGGAGGCGCCGTAGACCGAGAGCGGAACCGCTAAACCACTCCTCCCAGTTCTCGGAGCTATGACGCGTGCGGAGCCCAGACCCGCCCCACAGAACTTCGACCGCGTGCTCTCCTCGATGTGTACCGAGCCCCACCCGGCGGCACGCGAGGCGGCCGTCGAGTTCCTCGCGGACAACCCCGGCGACCCCGCGACCTACCCCGCCGTATCCGAACTGGAGGCGGAGGCAGTCGGAATGCTCGGCGACGTGGTCGGCCTCGACGACCCCCACGGCTACGTCGGCTCCGGCGGTACCGAGGCGAACCTGCAGGCGGTGCGGGCCGCCCGCAACCTCGCGGACGGCGACGTGAACGTCGTCGCGCCGGAGAGCGCGCACTTCAGCTTCCAGAAGGCCGCAGAGGTCCTCGACGTCGAACTCAGACTAGCGCCGCTGGACGACGACCACCGCGCGGACGTGGGCGCCGTCACCGACCTCGCGGACGACGACACGGCGCTCGTCGTCGGCGTCGCGGGCACGACGGAGTTCGGGCGCGTGGACCCGATTCCCGCGCTCGGCGAGGTGGCCACGGACGTCGGCGCGAACCTCCACGTCGACGCGGCCTGGGGCGGCTTCGTCCTCCCGTTCACGGACCACGACTGGAGTTTCGCGGACGCCCCCGTCGACACGATGACCATCGACCCGCACAAGATGGGGCAGGCGCCCATCCCCTCCGGGGGGTTCCTCGCACGCGACCCGGAGACGCTAGACGCGCTGTCCATCCGGACACCGTACCTCGAATCGGAGACCCAGCCGACGCTCGGCGGCACGCGCTCCGGGGCGGGTGTCGCGGGTGCCCACGCCGCCCTGGAGGCGCTCTGGCCCGCGGGCTACCGCGAGCAGTACGAGCGCTCGATGGCGAACGCGGAGTTCCTCGCGGCCGAACTCGAGGGTCGCGGCTACGACGTCGTCGACCCGGTGCTCCCGCTGGTCGCCGCCGACCTCCCCGACGACGAGTTCGCGGCGCTCCGCGAGCGGGGCTGGCGTATCTCGCGCATGGCCGGCGGCGAACTCCGCGTCGTCTGCATGCCCCACGTCACTCGTGGGATGCTCGACCGGTTCCTCGCAGATATAGCGAACATCCAGTAGCATTTTCACACTCGGGGGTGACTCTCCGGCAGTGACCGCCCTCCTGTTCGGCATCGACCTGCACACCTTCGAGAACGGCGTCCGGGCCGCGTCCGGAGCGGAGGGCCTGGCGATCATCTTCCTCTACTCGTTCCTCATCGCGTTCGTCCTCCCGCTCCCCAGCGAGATCGTGCTCTGTCCCGCGGGCTACGTCTGCGCGGCGGGTGCGACGCTGGGACTCGGCGTCCCCGGCCCCATCCTCGTCGCCGTCGTCGTCCTCGTCAGCAGCGCCGGGAAGGCACTCGGCAGCGTCATCGCGTTGTACGTCGGCTACGGCGCCAGCCACTCGGGCCTCGTCGTGCGAGCGTTGCGCCGCGTGGGGTTCGACCCTGTCGCCTGGTCGAAGGCCCGCATGGTCGAACTCGTTCGGCGGTACGGCTACGCCGGGATGGCCCTCGGCCTCTCGGTCCCCGGCTTCCCGGACACGCTCTCCATCTACGCGTTCTCCGTCATCGAGAAGGAGTACGCGAAGTTCGCCGCGGCCACGTTCGCGGGCAGCGTCGGCCGCCTCGGTGTCACCATCCTCGTCCTCGAGGGCGCGCTGTTCGTGGTCTGAGACGCGGGCCCGGAGAATCGTGACAACGGTTATGTCGGCTGGCGTTCACGCCTGGGTATGTCACGTCCCCGTTCCGACCGGACGACCACGGGTGGCTCATCATCCTCGTCGGCGTCCTCTTGCTGTTGACCACGACCGATTTCGTCCCCACAGATTCACTGTGGGACTTCTTCCCCTCGCTGTTCGGCGGGAGCGAGGACCGCGGCCGCCGGCCACCAGCGGTGAGGGCGTCGACCTCGTGTTGACCGGACTGGCGCTGTTCGGCGGGGTCACCGTCGAGCGCTGAGGAACGAATTTCTGGCGGTGGTGCGAACCGCCTGCCCTCGGGCCCTCATGCGATCGCCTGGCGGGCGCGAACACCGTTCTCCCCGCAGGAATCGCCGAGCAGCCACGCCACAGGGAACCGGAATGTCACGACACAACCAGCGGGCTTTAGGCCCGCGCCAGCAGAACGAGGGAGTATGAGCTACGAGGACTACCCCACGGACGACCCAGCGGTGGTCACGGCGGGGTTGCCGTACGCCAACGGCGACCTCCACATCGGACACCTCCGGAGCTACGTGAGCGCGGACGCGTTCACCCGCGCGCTCCAGAAACTCGGCCAGCAGGCCGTCTACGTCTGTGGCAGCGACATGCATGGCACCCCCATCGCCGTGAACGCGGCTGAGGAAGGCGTCGACCCCGAGGAGTTCGCGCTCCGCCACCACAAGCAGTACCGGGAGACGTTCCCGAAGTTCAACGTCGACTTCGACCAGTACGGCCACACCCACGACGAGACGAACACGGAACTGACCAAGGAGTTCGTCCGCGCCTGGGAGGACAACGGCTACGTCCACGAGAAGGAGATCGACGTCGCCTACGACCCGGAGGCCGACCAGTGGCTCCCCGACCGCTTCGTCGAGGGGACGTGCCCGTACTGCGGCGAGCACGCCCGCGGCGATGAGTGCGACGAGGGCTGCCAGCGCCACCTCGAACCCGGCGAGATCGAAGACCCCGTCTCGACCATCACCGGCAACCCCGCGGAGTACCGCCGCCGCGAGCACAAGTTCCTGCGGCTGTCTGCCCTCCAGGAACATCTCCAGGGATTCATCAACCGGGTCGAGGGGACGAGCAACGCCCAGAACCAGCCACGGGAGTGGATCGAGGGCGAACTGCAGGACCTCTGCATCACCCGGGACATGGACTGGGGTATCGACTACCCGGGCGAGGGCGCCGAGGACCTCGTGCTCTACGTCTGGGTGGATGCCCCCATCGAGTACGTCTCCGCGACGAAGCAGTACAGCGAGCGCGCGGGCGACCTCGACTGGGAGTCCGTCTGGAAGGACGGCGACGGCGAGATCGTCCACGTCATCGGCCGCGACATCATCCAGCACCACACGGTCTACTGGCCGGCGATGCTGGAGGCCGCAGACTACGCCGAGCCGCGAGCGGTCTGCGCGGCCGGCTTCGTGAACATCGACGGTAAGGGGCTCTCGACGTCGAAGAACCGCGCCATCTGGGCCGAGGAGTATCTCGACGAAGGGTTCGATCCCGACCTCCTGCGGTACTACATGACGACCGCCAGCGGGTTCGAGCGCGACGTGAACTTCTCGTGGGACCGCTTCGCGGAGCGCGTGAACAGCGAACTCGCGGACGTCGTCGGCAACTTCGTCTACCGCGCGTTGCTGTTCGCGAATCGGAACTTCGGCGGCACGCCGGAGGCCGGCCTCTCCGACGAGGTGGAGACCGAGATCGCGCAGGCGATGGACGACTACGAGGACGCGCTCAACGACTACGACCTGCGGACGGCGGGCGAGCGCACGGTCGCACTCGCGCGGTTCGGCAACGAGTACATCCAGCGCAACGAGCCCTGGAAGCTCGACGACGAGGAGGCCACGCCGGTCATCCGCGACTGCGTGCAGCTGGTGAAGGCCGTCGCCGTGCTGCTCCAGCCGTTCACGCCGGAGAAGGCCGAGGAGGTCTGGCAGCAACTCGAAGAGGCGGACACAGTCGCGGACGCCACCATCGCGGACTGTCTGCAGGAGCCACCCGCGGAGTTCGGCGAGCCCGAGGAGCTGTTCACCAAGGTCGAGGACGACCGGGTCGCGGAACTGGACGAGACGCTCCAGGAGAAGATCGAGGCCGCGAGCGCCGACGACTCCGAGGAGACGGAGGGAGGCGAAGAATCAGACGTCGAACTCGAACCGCTGGCCGACGACCGCATCGGCTTCGAGGAGTTCCAGAGCCTCGACCTGCGCGTCGGCGAAATCCAGACCGCTGAGGGAATCGAGGGCGCGGACGACCTCGCGCGCCTCGAGGTCGACATCGGCCACGAGGTCCGCCAGATCGTCGCCGGTATCAAACAGCTCCACGACCTCGACGCCCTCCCCGGCACGAAGGTCGTCGTTGTCGCGAACCTCGAGAAAGCGGAGCTGTTCGGCGTTGAGTCCAACGGGATGGTGCTCGCCGCCGGCGAGGCCGCGGACCTCCTCACGACCCACGGCGACAGCGTCCCCGGCACGAAGGTCAAGTAGGGCGAACAGGCGGCGGACTGCTCCGGTACGCGGCGCCGCGCTACCGAGTCCGGGCGCACCGGGCGGCGTCTCAGGTCACGCGCCGGGTTGGTCCCGGCTTGTCACTTGAAGCTACGCAGTAGTCGAGGCGAGTTTTCGCCAGCCGAGTAGCGCGAGCGTTCTTTCGACGGATAGCGCAAAAGGGGCGTACTAGGCGTCGTCGACGAACTGACCGAGGTCGTCGACGTGGATGGCTTCCATCGTCTCCAGCCCGATGCCGTAGTGCTGTGCCGCGATAGAGGCCTCGAGCGCGGCCTGTCGGTCCTCGGCGTCGAGGAGGAGGAGCACGTCGCGCTCGCCCAGAAGGATGTAGGCGTCCCGGAGTTCGCAGTTCCGGTTCTCGAGGTCCTGGCGGAGGTCCCCCCAGATGGACGCGAGTTCCTGCGTGTTCTGGTACTCCCCGGTCTCGACGTTGGCGAAGGCGGCGTAGGTCTGCATGCGTTCCTGTTCGCTGGCCGGGGTCAAAACGACTGTGGCCCGGTGTGGCAGCCGTCCCCCACGTGGGTTTTTCCCGGGGGGCGGCGTATCGCCGGGCAATGAGGAACGCCAAGATCGTCTGCACGCTTGGGCCCGCGACCGACGACGAGGCGTCGGTGCGGGCGCTGGCGGACGCCGGAATGACCGTCGCCCGGGTGAACGCCAGCCACGGGACGCTGAAGGACCGGGCGGCGCTCGTCGACACCGCGCGGCGCGTGGACGACGAGACCGAGAAGCCGCTGGCGGTGATGCTGGACACGCAGGGGCCGGAGGTGCGGACCGCAGCGACCGAGTCGCCAGTTCACCTCGAGTCCGGCAGCCTCGTCGAGTTCGTCCCGGACGGTGAGACGACCGGCGAGACGGTGGGGCTCTCGACGAGTATCGCGGCGGTCGACCCCGGGACCAGGGTGCTGCTCGACGACGGGCGCATCGAGACGGTGGTCGAACGGGTCGAGGGCGAGCGCGTCTTCGCTCGCGTCGAGTCCGGCGGCGACCTGGGTAGCCAGAAGGGCGTGAACGTGCCGGGCGCGGAGCTCGGCCTCGACGTGGTGACCGAGAAGGACCGCCGCGACATCGAGTTCGCCGCAGAACAGAACGTCGACTACCTCGCGGCGAGTTTCGTCCGGGACGCCGAGGACGTCCTGGAGGTCGGCCGCGTCGTCGAGTCCTTCGGTGCCGACATCCCCATCGTGGCGAAGATAGAGCGGCGGGGGGCGGTGGAGAACCTCGAGGGCATCGTAGAGGCCGCCAGCGGCGTGATGGTGGCCCGCGGCGACCTCGGCGTGGAGTGCCCGATGGAGGACGTGCCGATGATCCAGAAGCGCATCATCCGGCGGTGCCACGAGGCGGGCGTCCCGGTCATCACGGCGACGGAGATGCTCGACTCGATGGTGCACGCGCGGCGGCCGACCCGCGCAGAGGCTTCCGACGTCGCGAACGCGGTCCTCGACGGCACCGACGCGGTCATGCTCTCCGCGGAGACGGCCGTCGGCGACGACCCGACGCGCGTGGTCGAGACGATGGACCGCATCGTGCGCCAGGTGGAGGCCAGCGACGAGTACGCGGAACTCATGGAGCAGCGCGTGCCCGAGTCCGACGGTGCGGCCAAGACCGACGCGCTGGCGCGGTCGGCGCGCTACCTCGCCCGGGACATCGACGCGAGCGCGGTGGTTGTCGCCTCCGAGTCGGGGTACACGGCGCGGAAGGCGGCGAAGTTCCGGCCGCGCGTCCCCGTCGTCTGTGCGACCCCGTCCAACAGGGTTCGCCGCCAGCTCGGCCTCAACTGGGGCGTCCACGCGGAGTACGCGGCGGTCGTCGACAGCGACCCGGCCACCGTCGTCGAGCACGCGGTGCAGGCGGCCGTCGACTCCGGCCTGGTCGAGAGCGGCGACACCGTGGTCGTGCTCGTTGGGATGATGACCGAACTGGAGGGCGCGAACACGACGAACACGCTGAAGGTCCACGTCGCCGCCGAGACGCTCGCCTCCGGGCGGTCGGTCGTCGACGGCCGCGCGACCGGGACTGCCACGCACGTCGAGGACGGCGACCTCGCGGACGTGCCTGAGGGGGCGGTGCTCGTGTTGGACTCGACGTTCGACGACGAGTTCAGCGGCGACCTCTCGAAGGTGGCGGGCATCGTGAGCGCCCAGTCGGGGATGACCGGCTACCCGGCGATGGTCGCGCGCGAACTCGACGTCCCGATGGTCGGCGACGTCGACGTCGCGACCGTCCCTGCGAACACGCTGGTGACGGTGGACGGCGAGCGCGGCGTGGTGTACGCCGCCGACCCCTGACCACACGACCCACGAGTTTTTCCGCGTCCGCGGTCAACTCCACGTATGGCGGACAACGACGGGTCGTGGCGGTACGGCCTCGACGACGTCGGGCCGGACGCGGAGCCAGAGGGCGACTCCATAGAGCCGGGGTCGCCGAGCGCGGAGAACGTCGTCTTCTTCCTGCTCGGCGTCGCGTTCATGCTCGGCGTCATCGGACTCCTGCTGTTCGGGTAACGGTTTTCCCAACCCGGTCCTAACCACACCGTATGACCGGGGTTACGATATTCGGGCAGTCGCTGTCGTTCCTGCTCGTCCTCATCGGGGTTGGGCTCTGCATCTTCGAGGCGTTCGCACCGGGCGCGCACTTCATCGTCATCGGCGTGGCGGTGCTGGCCGCCGGACTGCTGGGGCTGTTCGTCCCGGCGGTGGCGACGCCGTTCGTCCTAGCGTTCGTCGTGCTCGGTGTCGGCCTGGGGGCGCTGTACGTCTACCGCTACTACGAACTGTACGAGGGGACCGGGCGCGGACAGACCCAGGACTCCAGTGACCTCCGCGGGAAGCGGGGGTACGTCGTGGAGGAGGTGACGCCGCGGTCCGGCCGCGTGAAACTCGAGTCCGGCGGCTTCGACTCCTCGTACGGCGCTCGCTCCATCTCGGGGACCATCCCGGAGGGGAAAGACGTCGTCGTCGTCGACCCCGGCGGCGGCAACATCGTCACCGTCGAGGTGGTGGACGGCGACGACAAGATCGACCGCGAGCTCGACCGGGAGCGCGAGGGGAGCGACACCGCCTGAGGCGGCAACCTTATTGTCCGCTCGCCGAACAGTCTAGTCGATGTTCACACCACTCCAGACCGGCGGCGCGGTGGTGACCGTCGTCGGACTGTTGCTGTTGCTACTACTCGCGGTCGTCGTCTACCAGACGGTCCGGATCGTCGACGCCTACGAGAAGAAGGCGCTGACGGTGTTCGGGGAGTACCGCGGCCTGCTCGAACCGGGCATCAACATCGTGCCACCGTTCGTCTCGCGCACGTATAGATTCGACATGCGCACGCAGACCATCGACGTGCCCCGCCAGGAGGCCATCACGCGCGACAACTCCCCCGTCACCGCCGACGCCGTGATCTACATCCGCGTGCGGGACGCCAAGCGCGCGTTCCTCGAGGTGGACAACTACAAGACCGCCGTGTCGAACCTCGCGCAGACGACGCTGCGCGCGGTGCTCGGCGACATGGAACTCGACGACACGCTCAACAAGCGCCAGGAGATCAACGCCCGCATCCGTACGGAACTCGACGAACCCACCGACGAGTGGGGGATTCGCGTCGAGAGCGTGGAGGTCCGGGAGGTCAACCCGTCCCAGGAGGTCCAGAAGGCGATGGAGCAACAGACCAGCGCCGAGCGCCGCCGCCGCGCCATGATCCTGGAGGCCCAGGGTGAACGGCAGTCCGCCATCGAGAACGCGCAGGGTGACAAGCAGTCCAACATCATCCGCGCGCAGGGTGAGAAGCAGTCCCAGATCCTCGAAGCGCAGGGTGACGCTATCTCGACGGTGCTCCGCGCGAAGTCCGCCGAATCGATGGGCGAGCGCGCCATCATCGAGAAGGGCATGGAGACCCTGGAGGGCATCGGCGAGGGCGAGTCCAACACGTTCGTCATCCCGCAGGAGCTGTCCAGCCTCGTCGGCCGGTACGGCAAACACCTCGCTGGGAGCGACGTCTCGGGCGACGGCACCGAACTCGACAGCCTCGACTTCGACGTGGAGACCCGCGAACTCATCGGCCTCGACGACATCGACGAGATCCTCAACCAGATCAGCCAGGAGGCCGACGTCGACCCCGCGAAACTAGAGGAGAAGGCCGAGGCGGTCCAGCGCGGCGAGGACGCCGGCCTGAAGGACGCCGACGCCGTCATCGACGAGATGGACGCGGAACTCGATGGCGAGGAGGGGGCGGGCGACACCGACGACGACAACGCCAGCACCTGACAACCACCCGTCTTTTCGGCGCCGTACTGGCGTGGTAGTGACACGGTAGTCTCAGCGTACCGAACCCTTTTCTCCCCGGACGCCTTACCCGGAGTCGAATGGGCATCGACGAGGACAAGCGCTCGACACTCCGGCGGTTCGCCGCCGTGGGCGCTGCGAGTCCGCTGACCCGGTTCGCCGGCGACGACGCGGACGCCAGCGACGACAGCGACGTCCGTGACGCCATCGCCGGCTACCTCACGACGACGCCGGGCGCGCACTTCTCGAAGCTCCGGGACGACCTCAAACTCGGCACCGGCGAGACCCAGCACCACCTCAAGCGCCTGCTCGAGGACGGCGCCGTCGAGAGCGAGCGCGACGGCGACTACCGCCGGCTGTTCCCGGCGGGCCGGTTCTCGCCGTTCGAGCGCCGCGCGCTGGGCTACCTCCGCCGGGACACCCCGCGCGGGATGGTCGTCGAGTTGCTCCGGAATCCCGACGCGACGGGCGGCGACATCGCCGAGGCTCTCGGCGTCTCGCGGGCGACGGTCAGCAAGTACGCCGCCCAGTTAGAGGACGCCGGCCTGCTCTCCCGGGCGGACGGCTACGCGGTAGAGGAGCCCGAAGTCCTCGTCACCCTGCTCGTGCGGTACGCCGACTCCTTCGACGCGAACGCCGCGGAGTTCGCCGGGGAGGCCGCGAACCTGCTCTCCTACGACCCCTGACCGGTCGACAGTGCTCCGGAATTCGGTTGCCCAGCGGCGGCGCTGTGGAGTGTAGAACGAGCGCGGTCCGCCAGGACCGCGAGTGACAGATACTGTGGCCGGCGAGTGACGCTGCGAGCGTCAATGGGGGCGTCGTCCGGGTGGATGACGGGCCTGGACGACAGTCGCGGGTGGGGACGGCGGGACGAGAGCCGACTCAGGCCTCGACCTTCCACGTGGTGCTCGAGGAGTAGCCCCAGCGTTCGACGTCCACGTCGAACTCGCCGCTCTCGATGGCGGGCATGTTGGCACCGACCTCCTTCGCGGAGAGTTCGAGTTCGTCGCCGATGAGCCGGGACTTGAAGTAGGTCCGCTCGTCGGCGTGCTCTCGGAGGTAGTCGAGGATGCGGTGCTGTTTGGGAGTGAGTGACGCGGTCGCCGTGGCAGTCGCGCTCATGTTCGTAGGGTTGTGCTGTCCCCCCAAGAGGGGTTTGGTACGACCGGTAAAACTCGCTTCCGTCTTGCGGTTTTGGTCGGTTCCGCGGTGGGCTACCGGGCTGGGGACCACCCCCGTTGGTAGGTGCGGTTAACAGCGGGCTACGCGGTTCGAGACGCCTACTCGCCGACAGCCGGTAACCACCGCGCGGACAACAGGGTTCAGTCCGGCGTACAGTCCGCTACCGGCCGTACACGGCGTGATGGGGCGGGCGGAGACAGAAGGTACTTACAGGCTTCGAGCCGATTCCTTGACCAATGAGCGATTCCGCCGTCGAGGTGAGTGTCGTCCTCCCCGCCTACAACGAGGCGGGAACGATCGAGACGACGGTGCGGACGACACTCGAGACCCTGAGCGGCTTCCTGCCGGACGGCAGCTACGAGGTCGTCGTCGCGGAGGACGGCTGCGAGGACGAGACACCAGAGATCGCGGACCGACTCGCGGCAGCGGACGACCGCGTCCGGCACTTCCACAGCGACGAGCGACTGGGGCGCGGCGGCGCGCTGAACGCGGCGTTCGCTGACGCCCGTGGTGACACGCTGGTCTACTTCGACACGGACATGGCGACGGACATGCGCCACCTCGAAGAACTCGTCGAGAGCGTTCGCTCGGGCGCCTACGACGTCGCGACGGGGTCGCGGTGGATGCCCGACAACACCGCCGACCGGCCCGCCAAGCGCGGCGTCCCGTCCAAGGGGTTCAACTTCGCGGTCCGAACCCTGCTGCGCTCGGACCTCCGCGACCACCAGTGCGGGTTCAAGGCGTTCAGCCGGGCGGCCTTCGAGGACCTCGTTGGCGAAGTCGAGGACGAACACTGGTTCTGGGACACGGAGATGCTGGTGCGCGCCCAGCGCCGCGGCTTCCGCGTCAAGGAGTTCGCCGTCGACTGGGAGCCGAAGGGCGACTCGAAGGTCGACCTGGTGCGGGACGTCTTCGGGATGGGGAGCCAGATACTGCGCTGCTTCTGGGAGTTCTCCGTCAGTCCGTACGCCAACCGCCGCACCGGGATGCTCGTCGGGACGCTGCTGTCGGTTGCGGCGTTTGCGCTGATGTTCGTCTACATCGACGTGGACGCGTTCGTCGACGCCGTCTCGAACGCCGACCCCGCGCTCGTCGCCGCGGGCGCCGTCGTCTACGTGCTCTCCTGGCCGCTGCGCGGCCTCCGCTACCGCGACATCCTCTCTGAACTGGGGTACCGGGAGAGCGTCGGCTTCCTCACGGGCGCGGTGTTCATCAGCCAGACCGGAAACCTGGTCATCCCAGCGCGGGCGGGCGACGCTATCCGCGCGTACGTCGTGAAGGCGCGGCGGGGCGTCCCGTACACGACCGGGTTCGCGTCGCTGGCCGTCGAGCGCGTCTTCGACCTGCTCACCATCACGGTGCTGGCGGGCAGCGTGCTCGTCGCGCTCGCCGCGTTCTCGCCGTCGACGCTCGCCGAACTCGCCGCGACGGCGTCCGGGCAGGGGCTGGGTGGCCAGGAGTCCCGGGCGGTCCAGCAGGCCGTCGTCGTCGCCGCCGTGGTGGGCGCGCTCGCCATCTCGTCGGTCGTCGCCATCGTCTGGTCGGCGCGTTCGGACTCGAACTACGTGCGCCGGGTGGTCAACTGGGCGAGCGACGACTCCTACACGGAGCTCGTCGCGAGCGTCTTCGAGTCGTTCGTCGGCGACATCCAGCGGGTCGCGGGCGACGGCCGGTCGTTCGGCCGCATCGGCGCGTCGAGCGTCCTCATCTGGACCATCGACGTGGCGACGGCGCTGCTCGTGTTCCTCGCGTTCGGCCTCGACCTCTCGCTGGTGAGTCTGCTCGCGGTGGGCTTCTTCGCGGTGAGCGTCGGCAACCTCGCGAAGGTGATTCCGGGGCCGCCGGGCGGCATCGGCATCTACGAGGCGGCGTTCGCGGCCATCGTTTCGACGCTACTGCCGGTCACGTTCGGCACGGCAGTGGGCGTCGCCATCGTCGACCACATCGTGAAGAACCTCGTCACAGTCGCCGGCGGCGCGGTGTCGATGCTGTCACTGAACGTCTCGCTGACCGAGGCCGTCGACGGCACGGAACGGGACCTCGAGGCCGAAGCGCCGTCGGCCGAGGACTAGTAGTAGTCGGTTCGGAACGGTCCGAGCGCGCCCGCAACGGCCGCCCGGAGCGCTTCTGTTCTGTCCGTAATTCCGTCCGTGAGCACGCCCGCTGCACCCTGGTTCTCCGCGACCCCCGACGTGTCCAGCAGGTCGTCCATCACCGGGCCGAGCTCCTCGCCGTCGCGGAGTCGGGCGGCCACGTCGTTCGGGAGTCGGATGCGGGGGCCGCCACCGAGTTCGACGCGCTCGCCGTCTGTCGCCGCCGCCCACATGACGAGGAACAACTGACCGCCTCGCTGATGCACGCCGCCCTCCAGTCCGACCCCCAGGTCGTATCCCTCGCCCAGCGCCCGCTGGGCGCGATTGCGTGCTCCCTCGACCGTCTCGTCGTCGCCCCACGGCTGCTCGGCGACGCCGCTCTCCACCGTGACGGCCTCGACCGTCGCGTCAGGCAGTGCCGCAGCGACGGCCGCGCGTTTCACCGGGTTCCCCGAACCGACTGCGACTCGCATGGAGAGGGGAGGGGGCGCCTCGACCTTAGTCGTCCCGGAGCGTCGCCGCGAGCGTCTCGAGACCGTCGAGGAGTCGGGGACTCGGCTGGTTCAGCAGGCTGTCGTCGACGACGTGGACGTCGGCGTCGAGTCCCCAGCGGGCGGCCGGGTCGCTGTTCACGCGCTCGCCCTTCCCGCAGACGTGGACGACGGCGTGGTCCGGGTCGGCGCGTTCGACGGCGCTCCCGGCGATTTCACGGGAGCGCTCGCCGGCGTCCACGAACGGGTAGTGGCCGCCAGCGGCCTCGACCACGTCGGGCACCCAGTTGCCCGCGGCCATCGGCGGGTCCGACCACTCCTCGCAGTAGACCACGGGGCCGTCATCGGGCGCTCGCTCGCGGACGCTCTGGACTCGCTCGCGGCTCTCGGCCTCCAGTTCCTCGCCGGCCTCGGGCAGTCCGACGGCGTCGCCGATGTCGCCGAACGAGGCGAGGACGTCGTCGAGCGTCGACGGTTCGACGTGTGCCACGTCGAAGCCGCGGTCTTCGAGTTCGTCGTGGATGTCGCGCTGGAGGTCGTCGCTCGTCAGGACGACGTCGGGGTCGCAGTCGGCGACGCGGTCGTAGTCGGGGTTGAGCCAGCCGCCGACAACCGGTGCGTCGACGTCACAATGTGTCGTGACGCCGACGAGTCGGCCGGCACCGCCGAGGGCGGCGACGGTAGCGGTAGCGCTCGGCGCGAGCGAGACGACGTGCATGAACGACCGTTGGAGTTGCGTGGTAAAAGTTGACGTGTTCTGGCGATTTCGGTCGTCGTAGCTCCGGAACCCTTAAGTGTGATTTGGGACAACGAGTTGTCCACGACTCATCCGGTTTTCCGGGGGATGTACGCCACATGACAGACACACGCATGCGTTCCAGAGAGCGGGAGCGCACAGACGAGACGGAGACGACGGACGGCTGCCCAGAGTGCGACGGGCTGGTCGTCCAGGACGAGGAGCACGGCGAGTCGGTATGCGCAGACTGCGGCCTCGTGGTCGAGGAGGACGGCATCGACCGCGGACCGGAGTGGCGCGCGTTCGACTCCAAGGAGAAAGACCAGAAGTCCCGCGTCGGCGCCCCGACGACGAACACGATGCACGACAAGGGACTCTCGACGAACATCGACTGGCGGGACAAGGACGCCTACGGCAACTCGCTGTCCTCCAATCAGCGCCAGAAGATGCAGCGCCTCCGCAAGTGGAACGAGCGCTTCCGCACCCGCGACGCCAAGGAGCGCAACCTCAAGCAGGCCCTCGGCGAGATAGACCGCATGGCGTCCGCACAGGGCCTGCCGGACAGCGTTCGCGAGACGGCGTCGGTCATCTACCGCCGCGCGCTCGAGGAGGACCTGCTGCCGGGGCGCTCCATCGAGGGCGTCGCCACCTCCTGCGTCTACGCCGCCGCGCGCCAGGCCGGCGTTCCGCGCAGCCTCGACGAGATCGCCGACGTGAGCCGCGTCGAGAAGGCCGAGATTGCCCGCACCTACCGCTACGTCATCCGCGAACTCGGCCTCGAGGTCGCGCCCGCGGACCCCGAGAGCTACGTGCCGCGGTTCGCCTCCTCGCTGGAACTCTCCGACGAGGCCTCCCACCGCGCCCGCGAACTGCTGAAGACGGCCAAGGACAAGGGCGTCCACTCCGGGAAGTCACCGGTCGGCCTCGCCGCGGCCGCCGTCTACGCCGCCGCGCTGCTCACCAACGAGAAGACGACGCAGGCGAAGGTCTCGGAGGTCGCTGACATCTCCGAGGTCACCATCCGCAACCGCTACCACGAACTCCTCGAGGCCGAGGAGACGATTCCGGTCTAGAGAGGTTTTTCCCGCTGGCCGCGAGTTTTCCGGTATGGACTTCAGTGACTTCGTGCTCGCGGCGAGCGTCTCCGACCTCGCAGACGAGGCGGCGGCCCGCGAGCACGCGGACGCCGTCGAGTTCCGCATGGACCTCGCGAGCGACCCGCTCGAGGCGCTCGACGACTACGACGGCGACCTCCCGCTCATCGCGACCAACCGCCCCGAGTGGGAGGGCGGCGAGGCCGAGGATTCGGGGCGCATCGACGCGCTCTCGGAGGCCTCGCGGATGGACTGCGTTGACGCAGTCGACATCGAGCTCGCCGCGCTCACCGACGACGGCGCGGAGGCGCTCGCGGCGGCGCGCTCGACGGAGACGACGACCATCGTCTCAGCCCACGACTTCGAGGGGACGCCGGACCTCTCGGACCTCGCGGAGACGCTCGGAGAGGCGTGCTCGCTCGGCGACGTCGGGAAACTCGCGGTCACCGCCGAGGAGCGCGGCGACGCCCTCGACCTGCTGCGCGTGACCCACGAGTACAGCGCAGCGGGGATGACCGTCGCGACGATGGCGATGGGCGAGGCGGGCCGCCACACCCGCGCAGTCGCCCCACTGTACGGCTCCAGCATCGGCTACGCGCCCGTCGATGCCGAGGACGCGACGGCGCCCGGGCAGTACGACGCGGCGACGCTCCGGGAACTCGTCGCGGACCTCCGATAGTTCGGTGGGTTTAGGAGTACGGGGTGCCGAGGTGAGGTAACTGTGGTCAACCGACGTGGCGTTCTCGCTGCCGTGCTCGGCCTCGTCTATCCCGGGTTAGGACACGTCTACCTCCGGCGGTGGCTGCGTGCCCTCGCCTGGTTCGCGCTCGCCCTCGCGACCGCCGTGCTCGTCGTCCCACCGTCGGCCATCGAAGCGTTCGACACCCAGGGCATCCAGGGACTGGTCGAAGCGAGCAAGAGTTTCGGCCCCGAGGTGACGCTGAGCCTGCTCGCCGTGCGCGCGCTGAACGTCGCCGACGCCTACCTCGTCGCCGTCCGCGACGCCGCGGCGAAGGCGGCCGCCGACGCGATGAGTGGTGATGAGGCGGCGGAGAACTGTCCGAGCTGCGGCGGCGAACTCGACCAGGAACTCGACTTCTGTCCGTGGTGTACGATGCGATTCCAGCGGGACGCCGACGAGGAGAGCGAGGAGAACGCGGCGTAGCTACTGTTCGATGATGCGCTCCTCAATGGCCTCGCCGAAGTGCCGGCCACCCTCCTCCAGGTAGACGAGCAGTTCGTCGCCCGTTTCGAGGTCGGTGACGGCGGTCCGACCCTCCCGCGTGGACACCTTGATCGTCTCGGCGTTCTGGAGCAGCGTCTCGATGCGGTCGCCGGCCTCCGTCTCGACCTCCACGCGGAACATAGGGCGCTTCTCTATCTTCGCGCGGCCGACGACCGCGGTCCGGGTGTGACCGTCACGGTCGACGACCTGCACCTCGTCGCCGCTGGTGAGTTCCGCGAGATACTTCGTGCCGCCATCGGGCGTCCGGACGTAGGCGTGGACGGCGCCCGCGTTCACGCGGAACGGGCGCGAGGCGACGTAGGGCGACTCCGCCGTCTCGGCGTGGACGAAGAAGAGGCCCCGAGACATCGACCCGACGAGCATCCCCTCGTTGTCCTCCATGAGGTTCCCGGTGTCGACGCAGACGCGGTCCGCGCTCCCCGCCTCCTCGACGGTCGTGACCGTCGCCCACGACATATCGAGTTGCTCGCGCTCTGCGGCGTCGCGAGCGGCGATGGTGCGCCGGATGGCGTCCGGGTCGTCGCTGTCGAGGAGGACGGCGTCCGCGCCGATGTCCAGCGTCTCGAATGCCGTCTCGGCCTCCTCGGCCGACTCGACGCCCGCGACGAGCGTCGTCTCCCCGCCGATGCGCGCGATGAGGTTCTCCAGCGGGATGATGGTCCAGTCCTTCCCCACGACGATGGTGAACTCGGCGTCCTCGGCGGCGGCCTCCGCGAACGACTCGTACTCCTCGCCGAGGATGTGGACGTAGCCCGCGTCGGCGTTCCCGCGCCGGAGGGCCGAGAGGTCCGCGCTCCCCGAGAAGTCCGCGGGGAGGTCGACGGTGCCGTCGCCCTCGCCGCCCTTCCCGACGACCCACGCGTCGGGTTCCGCGTCCTCGTCCGGGTCGGCCTCGTCGATGACGTCCACGTCGTCCGTCCGGAACGCCGCGACGTTCACGGCGCCGAGTTCGCGGACCTTCTCGACGTCCTCCTCGTCGACGAGCACCCAGTCCACGCCGGCCTCCAGTCCGGCGGTGATGCGTCGCTTCCGGGTCTCCCAGTCGCCGACCGCGTCGTCGGCCTTCAGCCAGACGGACCGTGTCATTGGCGGAAGGAGACGGCACGCGGCCTTCAACGTACCGGAGGGGACCGGTCTTGCGAGACGCGGCGAGAACGACCCACGGGTGCCCGTCTCGCAGGCACGCAACTTCCGTGACGCGCTGCTGGACTGCGGCTACGAGGCGGGCGAGAACGCGGACTTCGAGTACCACGAACTCGCCGGGAGCGGCCACTTCGGGGCGAACGCCGACGGGGAGTCACCGCTCGCGCTTCTCGCGAATTTCCTCGACCGGCGACTCTGAGAAGACGGGGAGAAGACTCAGGCTTCGACCGGGAGGCCGGCGACGCGGAGCGCCTCCTCGGGGGTGGCGTCGTCGTGGACGACGGCGGCGACGGCGCATGCCATCGCGCCGGGGTCCTCGTGCTGGAAGACGGTGCGACCCATCGAGACGCCCGCGCCGCCCGCGTCCATCGCACCGCGGATGTTGCGGAGCGTCGCGCGGTCGCCCTGCGGACTGCCGCCCGCGATGATGACGGGTTTGCTGGTCGACTCGACGACGCGCTCGAAGCTCTCGCTGTCGCCGGAGTAGGCGGTCTTCACGACGTCCGCGCCCACTTCCTCGGCGAGGCGGACGGCGTGGCCGAGGTTCTCGGCGTCGTGTTCGTCGACGCCCGGGCCGCGGGCGTACGCCATCGCGAGGACGGGCATCCCGAGTCGTTCGGCGTCGTCGCAGACCTCCGCGAGCTGCGTGATCTGGTCGGGTTCGTGTTCGCTGCCGACGTTGATGTGGAAAGAGACAGCGTCGGCGCCCGCGCGCACGGCTTCCTCGACGGTGCCCGTGAGGCGCTTGTCGTTGGCGTCCGGGCCGATGGTCGTCGACCCGTTGAGGTGGACGATGTAGCCCGCGTCGTTCTTGTTGGGGTGGACGCGCGGCGCGATGCCCTTCTGCGTGAGGACGGCGTCCGCGCCGCCCTCCGTCACTGCGTCGATGGTCGATTCGATGTCGACGAGCCCGTCTACCGCGCCGAGTGTGAGCCCGTGGTCCATCGGAATCGTGACGAAACGCCCGTCACGACCGATTCGATTTAGCCTCGCTGTGTTCCCTGCTGCTGTCATTGGTAGTGAGTAGCAAACGGTCCGCTATTTGCGTTCCGGTTCCGGCACCGCTTCGACGGCGCCCGCCTTCAGTTCGCGGGCCAGCGCAGCGATGCGGTCGGCCACCTCGGCCGTCGGTCGGTCGCTCTCTACGCCCTCCGCTACGATGTCCACGTACGCGCTCCCGACGATGACGCCGTCGGCCCCGCTGGCGACGATCTCGCGGGCCTGCTCGCCCGAGGAGATGCCGAACCCGACGGCCTTCGGGAGGGCCGCGTCGCGCAGGCGTTCGAGGGAGGCAGGTGTGTCGTCGCTCATCTCGTCGCGGGCGCCCGTCGTGCCGAGGCGCCCCTGTACGTAGACGAATCCTGTCGTGCGGTCGAGCAGTCGGTCGAGTCGCTCGGGCGTCGTCGTCGGCGCGACGATGAACACCAGGTCCAGCCCGTGCTCGCGGCAGGCATCGTACAGCGGGCCGGACTCGTCGACCGGGAGGTCCGGCACCACGAACCCCGAGATGCCCGCCTCGGCCGCGGCCGCGACGAACTCCTCGGGGCCGGGCTCGTCGCCGTACTGGTAGATGAGGTTGTAGTACGTCATGCAGACGACCGGCACGTCGACGTCCAGGTCGGCCACGAGGTCGAGGTAGGACTGAGGGGTCATTCCCGCGTCGAGCGCGCGCTTGATGGCCTGCTGGATGGTCTGGCCCTCCGCGACCGGTTCGGAGAACGGGAGGCCGAGCTCGATGACGTCGCTGCCGCCCTCGACGAGCGCCTCGACGTACGCCTTGCTGGCCGCCGCACTCGGGTCGCCCGCGGCGATGTAGGAGATCAACGCGGGGCCGTCGTCGAAGGCCGCCTGGAGGTCGCTGCGGGTCACTCCTCGAACACCTCCATGGTCGGCGCGGCGTCCAGGTCGCGGGCCGTCGACTCCTCGATGACCGTGTCGAGGTCCTTGTCGCCGCGCCCGGAGACGTTGACGACGACCGGGCCGTCGCCTTCGTACTCCTCGAGGTACGCGACCGCGTGGCTGGACTCGAGCGCGGGGATGATGCCCTCCTCGCGGGAGAGGCGGTGGAACGCCGCGAGCGCCGCGTCGTCGTCGACGTTGACCGGCGTCACGCGGCCAGTATCCACGAGGTGGGCGAGTTCCGGGCCGACGCCCGCGTAGTCCAGGCCCGCCGAGACGGAGTGCGAGTCGACGATCTGTCCCTCGTCGGTCTGGAGGAGTTTGGTGCGCGCGCCGTGAAGCACGCCCTCCGTGCCCGTCGAGAGGCTCGCGGAGTTCGGCGCGTAGCCCGCTTCGGCGTCCACGGCGAGGCTGGAGCCGCCTGCTTCAACGGCGAGCAGGTCGACTTCCGATGCAGGGTCCTGGGTTCCCTCCGGTGCCCCCGCCAGTTCGGCGCTCCCGACGAACGACGCGAACGCGCCCATCGTGTTCGACCCGCCGCCCGCGCACGCGATGACGGCCTCTGGGAGTTCGCCGAGCTGGTCGCGGCTCTGGACGCGCAGTTCCTCGCCGACGACCGACTGGAAGTCCCGCACCATCGCGGGGAACGGGTGCGGGCCGACGACGCTCCCGATGACGTAGTGGGTGTCCTCGGCGTTCGTCGCCCAGTCCCGCATCGTCTCGTTGATGGCTTCCTTCAGTGTGCCCGACCCGACGTCCACGGGGTTGACCTCGGCGTCGTGGATGCGCATCCGGAAGACGTTCGGGCGCTGGCGGTTCACGTCGGTTCGGCCCATGTATATCTCGCAGGGCATGTCGAGGTACGCGCAGGCCATCGCGGTCGCGGTGCCGTGCTGGCCGGCGCCCGTCTCCGCGACGATGCGCTCCTTGCCCATGTACTTCGCGAGCAGCACCTGTCCGAGCGCGTTGTTCAGCTTGTGCGCGCCGCCGTGGAGGAGGTCCTCGCGCTTGAGGTAGACGTCGAACCCGTAGCGCTCCGTGAGGTTCTCCGCGTACGACAGCGGCGTCGGTCGGCCGCCGAACTCGTGGATTCGGCTCCGGAAGTCGTCGACGAAGCCGTCCTCGTTTTCGAGCACGTAGCGCTCGTAGGCGTCCGTGAGTTCCTCGACTGCGGGCATCAGCACCTCGGGGACGTACTGGCCGCCGTAGTCGCCGAACTTCCCGCTGGGTCCGTCCTCCGGTGGTTGTTCTCGGCTCATGCGTTCACGATGCGTCGCGTCTGCTCGGTCACGGTCCCCGCTTCGGCCCCGTCCATGATGGCGCTTCCGACGAGCAGGCCGTCGGCGCCCGCCTCGCGCATCCGGCGGACGTCCGCGGGCGAGCCGACACCGCTCTCCGCGATTACCGTGACGTCGTCGGGCGCGTGCGGTGCGACCCGCTCGAACGTCCCGAGGTCGACGGTGAGTTCCGCGAGGTCGCGGTTGTTGACGCCGACGAGCGTCGCGCCCGCGTCGACTGCGTGTTCGAGCTCCGCCCGGTCGTGTACCTCCACGAGCACCTGGAAGCCGCGCTCGCGAGCCGCATCGAGCATCACGGACAGGTCGTCGCCGAGGAACCGCGCGATGAGCAGGACGACGTCCGCCTCGACGGCGTCGAGTTGGGATTCGTGGAGGAGGAAGTCCTTCCGGAGGACGGGCACGTCGACGGCCTCGCGGACGGCCACCAGGTCCTCGGTCGTCCCGCCGAAGTGCTCCGGCTCGGTGAGGACGGAGATGGCGGCCGCACCGCCGTCGACCATCTCGCTGGCCAGTTCGGCCGGGTCGCCGTTCCGCTCGCCATCGGTCGTCGGACTGGTCGGTTTCACCTCGGCTATCGTGGGGACCCGGCCGTCGGCCTCGGCGGCGGCGAACGCGTCCGGCAGCGACCGTGGCTCGACGGACACACGGCCGTCGGGCGCGTCGCGCTCCCGGGCGGCGTCGAGGATGGAGCGCACCGCGGGCGCCAACTCCGCTGTCTCGTTCATTGTTGTTCATTGATGGCCTAGTCTGTACATAAGACTTGTGTCGCGTGGCGAACGTACAAGGACGCGAGGGGCGAGATGTCCACCATGACCGCGGCTGGCATCTACGCGCACGAATCGCCGCTCCTCGACTGCTTCCTCCAGCTCGGCGTCGCGGGCGACCGCGTCGTCAGCGTCTCCTTCCCGGAGGACGCACCCGAGGACGCGAACGACGACCACCCGCTGTTCGACCGCGTCGACGCCTATCTCGACGGCGCTGCGGACGACTTCGACGACGTCGCGGTCGGACTCACCGTCCCGACCGACCAGCGCGCCGTCCTCGAGGCCGTGCGGAACGTCCCGTACGGCGACCGAATCACCCTCGACACGCTCCTGACGATGGTCGCCGAGCGCGACCCGGAAGACGAGGCTGACCGTCAACTCGCGCGCACAGCGCTCGCGGAGAACCCGGTTCCGCTGTTCGTCCCCGACCACCGCGTCAGCAACGCACCCAGCGGCGCGCCCGAACGAGTCGCCCGGCGGCTGCGCGAACTCGAATCCTGAGTCAGCGCGCGTGGACCGTGAACTCCACGGCGTTGACGACGTAGTGGGCGACGAACACGACGAGCAGGCTCCCCGTGCTCACGTAGACGGCGGCGAGCACCAGCCCCAGGAGGGTCGTGACGAAGACGCCTACCCAGCCCTGTGCGGTGTGGGCCGCGCCGAATACGACGCTTGAGGCGACCGCGAGAATCCACGGTGAGAGGCCGAATCCCGCGGAGAACGCCCCAACGAGCACGCCGCGGAACAGCAGTTCCTCGAAGCCCGCGACGACGGGGAGCGCGACGAACAGCAACAGCAGCCAGCCCGGGAGCGTCGTCGGCGTGAGCGCGTCCCGCAGCGAGTCGTCGTAGCCCAGTCCGACGGCGTCGAACGCCCGCATCAGCGCCTCGTTTCCGGCGGCGAACGCGAGGCCCGCTGCGACGCCGACGGCCAGCAGTTCCGGCGACCATTCGATTCCGAGCGACGCTGTCGGAATCCCCGCCAGCCACCCCGCGACGAGCAGCATGGCCGCCAGCGTGACCTGGGAGGCGGTCGTGTTCACCAGCAGTTCCGTCGACGTGAGGTCAGTCGCGTCCTCGTCGAACAGCGACGCCGACAGTCTCGTGAGCACCACGATGACCGCGGTCAGCGCGAGAGCGACCACCGCGAACGAGACCCAGTACGTCTCCATCGGGACGACCCACGCGGGACGCCGACAGAAAACTGGCGGTCAGTCCGCGTCAGCCGTGGTGGCCGTGGGAGTCGCGCTCGTCCCCTCGCTCGTCCGGACCGGCGAGACGGCGAGCCACAGCAGTCCACCGAGTCCAGCGAGCAGCACGCCCGCGGCCGCGAGGAACCGGAACGGGCCGAGCAGTTCGACCAGCGAGCCGCTAACCAGGTTCGCCGTCCCCGACGCCAGCGAGAGCACCATCGACGCGCCCGACAGCACCGTCGCACGGCCGACGTCGGTCAGTCGGTCGTTGAGGTACTGGTCGCGGAGCGGTCGCACGACCTTCTGGACGCTCCGGTTGAGGAAGAACACCGGCAGAACGAGCACCGGCAGGAGCGCGACGCTGGCGTAGGCGAGCCCGTACACGGGAATCAGCAGGACGAAGACGCGGCGGGTACCGAGGTGCTCCCGGAACCAGCCCGCGGTCGAGGCCGCGCCAGCGGAGACGAGTTTGAACCCGGCGAACAGGAGACCGAGGGCGGCCACCGGGACGCCGACTTGCTCGGCGATTGGTGACTCGTAGGGTCGTGTCACGGCGAACAGCACGTGGAACAGCGCGACGTACGCGACCACCCAGCGAACCTCCGGCCGTCCGACCTGCAGGCGGAGGGTGTGGAGCGCGTCCCGGACCCGGAACACGTCCGCGTCGGCGGGGGCGTCGCCGTCGGGGGAGACGGCGGGCAGCGACAGCACGACCGGAATGCCCAGCGCGGAGAGCGCGGCGTTCGCGAGCAGCGGCACCTCCCAGCCGTAGGTCACGAGCAGGCCTGCCGCGGCGGCTGTCACGGCCGACACGAGCAGAACTACAGTGCTTCCGCGGCCGCTGACTCGCGCGTACTCGTCGTCGTCCCCGCGGGACTGGAGCAGTTCGTACAGCCACGCCTGCTCGGTGCCCGAGCGGAACGCCCATCCCACCGCCCAGACGGCGTACAGTAACACGTACTCCAGCGGGGAGTCGAGGAAGACGAAGATGCCGAGCGCCCCCGCCGACAGCGCGTTCCCCACGGCGAGGCTGGCGCGCCGACCGATGCGGTCCCCGAGGTAGCCGGTCGGAATCTCGGCGAGCAGCAGCGCGAACGCGAAGACGCCCTGCGTGAGGCCGACGACGGCCCACCCGAACTCCGACTGGAGGTAGAGCAGGCCGACCGGGAGGTAGAACCCGTACGCCGTCGTCGCGAGGTAGGCGTAGTAGCGCCAGACGGTGCGCCGACTGCTCTGCATCGAAGTGGGCTACGAACGCCTCGACAAAAGCCGTTCCCGAGACTCAATTTTAGTAGATGAACTGTCATTTTGAGAGGTGCGACGACGGAACACCCGATACGAGCACACTCACCACGAGCGAACGAAGTGCGCGAGCGGGCCAAGCGGCGACCACCGCGCCCAGAGGGCGCGAGGGGGGCCGTGACGGCTTTTTAGCGTAGCTTTTTGCAAGAGAGGCGCGTGAAGCGCGCCGAACGCAGGAAAAAGGTCCTATTGCGGGCTGGGGCTGCCGCCGGTCGTGCCGGAGTCCACCCCGCCCTCGAGGGCTTTGCCGGTGATGGACTTGAGGCGGTCGACCAGCGAGTCCTTCTCGGGTTCGCCGACGAGCGCGACGTCGAGGACCTCACTGATGTGCGAGACGGGGATGACCTCGATCATCTCCTCGTACTCGTCCTCGATCATCACGTCCTGCTCGTTGGCCTTCGGGATGATGACCCGCTTGCAGCCGGACTTCGCGGCGGCCTCGATCTTGTGCGTGACGCCACCGACCGGGAGCACGTCGCCCCGGACAGAGAGGCTGCCCGTCATCGCGAGGTCCTGGGCGACCGGGATGTCCTCCAGGGCGCTGATGACGGCGGTCGCGACCGTGATGGACGCGGAGTCGCCGTCGACGCCGCCCTGGCCCGTCTGGACGAACTGGATGTGGATGTCCTTCTGGGAGATGTCCTGGTCGCTGTACTTCTTGATGATGGCGGAGACGTTGTCGACTGCCTCCTCGGCCATCTCCTTCAGCTGGCCGGTGGCGATGACCTCGCCACCCTCGCCCTGCTTGGGCGTGATCTCGGCCATGACGGGGAGCATGATGCCGGAGTCCCCGCCCATCACGGCGAGGCCGTTGACGCGGCCGACCGCCTCGCCGCCGGAGACTTTCAGCTCGTACTCCTTGCGGCGCTCGATGTAGTCGTCGGCGACCTGCTGTTCGATGGACCGCGAGCGCTTCTTCGCCTGCAGGACGTCGTCCCGCGTGGTGAGTTCGTGGTCCCGCGAACGGGCGATGTCGCCGGCGACCCGGACGAGACCACCGAGGTCACGCAGCTTCAGCGTGAGGTGGTCCTTCCGGCCGGAGCGGCGCTTCGCCTCGAGGATGACCTCGCGGACCGCCTCGGGGGAGAAGGCCGGGAGCTGGCCGTCCTTCTCGACCTCCTGGGCGACGAAGCGCGCGTACTTCCGGCGCATCCCCGGGGTGTCCTCGATAGTGTCCTCCATGTACACCTCGTAGCCGTACCCCCGAATTCGGGAGCGCAGCGCGGGGTGCATGTTCTCCATCGCGTCCATGTTGCCGGACGCGACCATGATGAAGTCACACGGGACGGGTTCGGTCTGCACCATCGCGCCCGAGGAGCGCTCGGACTGGCCGGTGATGGAGAACTCGCCCTCCTGGATGGCCGTCATCAGCTTCTGCTGGCTGCGGACGTCGAGCGTGTTGATCTCGTCGATGAACAGCACGCCCTTGTGCGCCTTCTGGATGGCGCCGGCCTCGACGCGGTCGTGGCTCGGCGTCTCCATGCCGCCGGACTGGAACGGGTCGTGGCGGACGTCGCCGAGCAGCGCGCCGGCGTGGGCGCCGGTGGCGTCCTCGAACGGCGCGATCTTGCGGTCGGCGTTGTTGATGAGGAGCTTCGGCACCATGGCGTCGCTGCCGCGGTTGGAGTACCGGAAGACGAGATAGATGACGCCGGCCGCGAGGATGCCCAGCAGCGGCTGGTTGACCATCAGCAGCGCGTAGCCCACGACGATGAGGATGATGATCCACATCAGGAACGACCGCATCTGGTTGCGCTTGCGGGCTTCCTCCTTGTGCGCGTCGACAATCTGGTCGCCTTTCCCGGCGGGAACCGTCCGGACCTTCGGTTCGTTGGAGTCGTCCGGGTTGTGGTAGACGAGAACGTCCTGCAGGCTCTCCTTCGGGAGGAGGTGGCTCATCGCCTTCGCAAGCAGCGACTTGCCGGTCCCGGGGGAGCCGATCATCATCACGTGCCGGTGCTGCTTGGCGGCGCGCAGGATGATGTCGCGTGCCTCCTCCTGGCCGATGACCTGGTCGACCAGTCGGTCGGGAACCTCGATGTTCGACGTGTCGTCGATTTCGAGGCCGCCGAGCAGGTCGTCCTCGGCGATATCCTCGTTGATGGACAGGTCTCCCTCGACGCCGACGTCGCTCCCGAGGTCCTCGAGGTCGCCCGTGGTCTCGTCGGGCCCGGGGGCCGGAGCCTCCTCGGAGTTGTCGTCGTCGTGGAGGGGTCTGTCCTTGTTCGATTCGTTACTCATTGAAGTGATTTCGACAGTCGAAAACAGGGGAGGGCGACTGATATACTTTCTCCCTCGGCGAAACCGCGAGTCGGCCGTATTCTCCGCTTTCAGGCCCTATACAGCGATTCCGTAGTTCGACTCGAAACGGAGGGTAACGGACTCGGACCTGCCGGACTCGCCATTCTTATGGTCGCTGCAGTGGTTTGTCCACCAGAGGAATGACTCGCGGGTTCTACATCGGACGCTTCCAGCCGTACCACAACGGCCACCAGCGCGTCGTCGAGCAGATAGCGACGGAGGTCGACGAACTCGTCGTCGGCATCGGGAGCGCGGGCGACTCACACAGCGCCCGGAACCCGTTCACGGCGGGCGAGCGGATCATGATGATCACGAAGTCGCTCGTGGAGTTCGACCTGGTGACGTACGCCGTCCCCATCGAGGACCTGGACCGGAACGCCGTCTGGGTGAGCCACGTCCAGTCGATGAGCCCGAACTTCGACGTGGCGTACTCGAACAACCCGCTGGTCATCCGCCTGTTCAACGAGGCCGGCATCGAGGTCCGGCAGTCGCCGATGTTCGACCGAGAGGTTCTGGAGGGCACCGAGATCCGCCGACGGATGGCCGAGGACGGCGACTGGGAGAGCCTGGTCCCGGGAACCGTCGCGGACGTCATCGAGGAGATCGAGGGCATCGACCGCATCCAGAAGATCAGCGACACGGACTCGAACGGCGACCCGAATCCGGCCTAGTACTGTCGATTTTCGCGGTTGCTTCTGAGACTGACGGAGTGGTGGCTACGACCTCGAAAGCCCCCGTTCGCCGACTTCGACTAGCCCAGAACGAGCAGTTTTCAACGAGGACGCGACTACTACCGGGTATGATAACGCTGAGTACCGACTTCGGGTCGCCCTACCCGGCGGCGATGAAGGGCGTCGTCCTGCAGTCCACGGACGCGCGTCTCGTCGACGTGACCCACGACTTCCCGCGGCAGGACGTGCGCGCGGCAGCGTTCTGGCTCCGCGAGGTGCTGCCGTACTTCCCGCCGGCGGTCCACCTCGTAGTCGTCGACCCGGGCGTCGGCACCGACCGCGCGGCCGTCGTGGTGCGAGCGGGTCGTCACGCGCTCGTCGCGCCTGACAACGGGGTGGCGATACCCGCGGCGCGGCAGATAGCCGAGGACGTGGAGGTGTTCGAGATAGCCGTCGAGGACCCCGCGAGTTCGACGTTCCACGGCCGGGACGTGTTCGCACCCGCGGCGGCCGACGTCCACGCGCGCGGCGTCGAGACGTTCCACGAGTACAGCGACTACGAGCGCACGGACGATTACGAGACGCTCGCGTTCCCGGACCCGGACCTCGCGGGCGACGCGCTCCGCGGCGAGGTGCTCGTCGTAGACGGCTTCGGGAACGCCATCACGAACGTCCCGGGTCGCGTCCTGGCGGACAGGTTCGGGGAGGTCGTCACAGTGAACGGCGAACGCGTCTCCGTCGAGCGGACGTACGCGGCGGTCGGGAGCGGCGAGCGACTCGTCACAGTCGGGAGCCACGGGAACGTCGAGCTGGCGGTGAACCGTGGGCGCGGCGACGAGGCGTTCGGCGTCGAACCCGAGAGTCCGGTGGAACTGGCATGGTGAGGGGAGCCGGCACCCGGCTCACCCAGTACACCGACGCTCACCGCAGCGACCCGACGCTGTCCTCGGTGGACGCGAGTTCCTGCTCGAGGAGCTCCCGCTCGAAGTAGAGGAGTTCGACCGCGACGGTGCCGACGGCACCGAGCGCGGGCGGAACCGGGTGGACGTCGTCGGCGTCACGCTCGTGGAACGCCAGTAGACTGACCACGCCGAAGACGACGATGAACGACAGCGACGCGAACCACGTTGCCGCCATCGTGAGTTTCGCGACGACCCCGAGAACGGCGTAGATGCCGCCGCCGATCATGCCACCGAGGGCGATGGACACGCACTCGGTTAGCCCGAGCTGCTCGGCCATCGTGTCGCCGTGAGGGCAGTGATCCGGTTACACGTTGTGGCCGGGTGATCGGGTTCTCAGTCGACCCTCAAAATGGGACTACACACACCGTCACACCAAAATAGTCGGCCGGATACGTTGGCCCATGCTCGAACTGGAGCACGGGTTCCGCGTCGTGGACGCCCACGTGCGTCTCCACGCCGGACCGGGGCGGCCCGTGCGCGGCAACACCATCGACGCGGAGGACCTGGAACGCGAGATGCACCAGTCCGGCATCGTCCGCTCCGTCGTGTTCCCCGGCCCGCAGAAGGGCGAACAGGGCTACCTCCGCGCGAACAACGCCGTCGCGCGGCAGGCCGCCCAGCGCCCGTTCATCGCGTTCGCGCGCATCGACGGCCCCCGCGACCCCGGCGACGGCGCGACGTCGAAGCTGCGGAACCTGCGGTCGTCGCGCCGCGAGTGGCAGACCTCCCCCGAGGACATCGAGCAGTACGCATACGACGACCGCTTCCACGGCTTCAAACTCGACCCGACGCGGGACGGCCTCCCGGACGCCGACGTGCTCGACGTCATGGACGACGTCGGCCTCCCGGTGCTCGTCCACGGCGGCCGCGGCTTCTCGCCGAGCGCGCTCGAGGAGACGCTGCTCGGCCGGGAGTTCCCCGTCGTCCTCGCGCACTTCGGCGGCCACCCGCTCGACCGCTCGCTGATGCACGAGGCGGTCGCGATGCTGGAGACCCACGAGGAGCTCTACCTCGACACGGCCGCCGTCAGGTACCGGGAGCTGCTCGAACGAGCCATCGTCGAACACCCCGACCGCGTGCTGTTCGGGAGCGGCGCGCCCGCCGTCCACCCGAACGTCGCGGTGATGGAGATTCTGACGCTCGACGTGACAGAGGACGCGATGCGGAAGGTGTTCGGGAAGAATCCGGTGCGGGTCATTCCCGGCCTCGACCGGGAGTGAGTCGCGCCGACAGTCGGTGGTCGCTGGCTGCCTACCTGTCGTAGCGCGCAACCGCGCGGTCCATCCGCGCGGAGACGCCGTTCGGGTTGCGCCGCGGACTCCGGTCGCCCATCCGCGCGGAGAGGCCGTCCTGGCTGCCGCGCCAGATGTTCGGGACGACGGCGGCGCCCGCGGCGGACCACTCCGTCAGTTTGGCGTTCCCGCGGGCCACGTCGCCGCCGACGGAGAGCGCGTCGCCGACTGCGTGGCGGACGACTCGCGCCCCGATTCGCACACCCATCCCGTAGTTCTTCACGAGGCGGTAGGCGAGCGAACGGTACTTCAGCCCCCACGCGGACTCCTCGGGGTCTTCCGGGAGTCGGTGGACGATGTCGTCTTTCTCCTCGCGGAGCACCACGGCGTCTCGCCCCCAGACCACGTCGTGGCCCATCCCCGCGAGGCGGTGGGCGGCGTCCCGCGCGGCGCCTGTCTGGAGGTACTCGTCGAAGCCGTCGAGGGCCTCGATGGCGGCGCGCGTGAACGCGACGTTGCCGCCGTCGAAGTACGTCACTTCGCGGCCACAGACGGTCCGCCGCTCGACGGACTCGGTGGTGACGCCGCCCTCGACGTTGCGGTGGACGGGGCCGGTGACCGCGTCCGCGCCGTCCGCGAGCGCGTCCAGAATGGCCGGCACCCACCCCTCCCGGATTCGGGTGTCCTGGCCGACGAACGCGACCACGTCCCCGGTCACGGCCGCGATGCCCGCGTTCCGGGAGGCGTTGAGGTTCCGCTCTGCGAGTTCCAGGAGCACGTCGACCGCGTCGTGGTCGCGGGCCATCCCGGAGGTGCCGTCCGCGGACGGCCCGTTGGCGACGACGACCTCGGCGTCGGGTGCGTGGGTCGCGAGCGCGTCGAGAGACGCGGCGAGCGCCTCGCGCCCGTTGAGGGTTGGCACCACTACCGAGATATCCATAGTTCCGTTCACTCTCGGCGCCGGTAAAAACGTCTCGGGTTCCGATAGACCGGAATCCGCGGCCGCGCTCGGGCTACACTCGGGCGTCCCAGTAGGAGACCGAGGAGAGCGGTCGGCCCAGCGGCGTCCGGCCAATGGCCGTGTCGCCCGTCCGGACCGGGCCAGCGACCCAGTCGGGGACCGCGCGGTAGAAGCCGTACGGCACGACGAAGTCGTGCTCGGCGTCCTCGAGGTGGAGCCCCGCGCCCTCGACGAGTCCCTCGACCTCGCTGGCGCCGTACAGCCGCGACCCCATCGGGAGCAGCCAGTTGTACAGCGAGCGCGTGCTGAAGCGGTTGAACGTGTCGAAGAACACCTGCTCCTCGGCGACCCGCGCCATCTCCGTGAGGAACTTCGCGGGCGTGTCCGCGAGGTGGAAGAATCGCATCGCGAAAACGGCGTCGAAGTGGTCGTCCGGGAACGGCAGGCGGGCGGCGTCCCCCCGCATGAACTCCAGGTTGTCCGTGACGCCGGACTGGCTGGCCTTCTGGCGGCCCTCCTGGAGCATCGGCCCCGAGATGTCGAGGCCCGTGATGTCCGCGCCGCGCTCGGCGAGCATCACCGTGAACCGGCCGGTACCGCAGGCTATCTCGAGGACACGTTTGTCCTCGACGGGCCCGAGCGCGTCGAGCACTGCTTGCTTCTCCCGGCGGTCGATGAGCCGGCCACCGCGAGAGAACCGTTTCTCGTCGTACTCCTCCGCGACCTCGGTGGCCTGGTACCACTCCTGTCCCTTCACGCTTCTCACGCCAACATCGTAGGGGGGCGGTTAAAACCGTACTGGAAACCGCGGAACGACTTTGCCCGCTCGGCGCGTACCGTGAGGTATGAGAACGTGCCCCGACTGCGACGGGGAGTTCGACCTCGAGGAGCTGACCCACCACGACCACGAGGGCATTCACCGCGTGCACTGTCCGGACTGCGGCCACCACTTCGGGACCTACAACGACCACACGCACTGACCTGCGCGCCGTTGGCGAATCCCCTCGTCAGTCGAACACGCGCGTCGGTTCGATGCGCACGAGCACGCGCTCTCCCTGCTCCTCGCCGTGGTGAGGGTACTCGTCGACGTCGAAGTAGCGGGCGGCGAGTTCGTCGATGTGGTCGACGGCGCCGTCGGTCGTTATCTCCGCAACTGTCCCCTGGAAGCCGACGTACCGGTAGGGGTCGTCCGGGTCGAGGATGCAACCCCCCACTCGCTCGTCCTGCTGGAGGTTCTGCTCCTTCCGGCGGCCCCTGGCGGTGTTCACGAGGACGTGTTCGCCGTCGTAGTCCACCCAGACGGGCGTGACGTGGGGTTTGCCGTCCGGGGAGAGCGTGCCAAAACTGAGGAACGAGCGCTTCTCGAAGAGGTCGTGGTACTCCTCCGGGATGGTCGCCATGCCTGGACGTTCGACCGAATCCGGCAAAAACGTGTGGTCGCCGCAGACCGCCGCTACACGCCACCTGCGACCTTATACGATATTAGGTATTTAGTCGCAGGGGTAGACAACCTTTACCTACACCAGTATGTGATGGAGTTCCATGAGCACGTCCACCAAGAACAGCCAGCCACCAGAAGACGACGACGAGTTCCGCGAGCGCCTCCGCGAACTGCCCCCGAGCGCCAAGCTCGTCGCCAAGGTCCTCGAGATCGACGCGCCCCTCTCCCAGGGGCAACTCGCCGACGAGTCGCTGCTCCCGGACCGCACCGTACGCTACGCCCTCAACCGCCTCGACGACGAGGACCTGGTCGACTCCCGCTACAGCTTCCAGGACGCCCGCAAGCAGGTGTACTCGCTGGCCGACTGACGCGACACTTTTCCCGCCGCCGTCCCTCTGCACGTCCGTGCCCGAGCAGTACCCGGTCCGCGTCGAGACGCGTGCCCCACAGGGTGAGACGAACGCGTACCGCCTGGGGACTCCCGAAGGACTTCTCGTCGACCCGGCGGGTCGCACGCCAGCCCTCGACGCCGCCGCGACGGACGTCGACCACGTCGCGGTCACCCACGCCCACCCGGACCACGTCGGCGCCGTCGCCGAGTACGCGACCGAAGCTGACGCGACGGTGTGGGCCCACGCGGCGTTCGCCGACCGCTTCGAACGCGCGACCGGCGTTCCCGCAGACCGCCTGTTCCGTCCGGGAGACGAACTCGGCGACACCGGCGTCACCGTCCTCGATACACCCGGCCACGCGCCCGACCACGTGGCGTTCGTCGAAGAGAACGAGGCCGTCACGGGCGACCTCGTGTTCGCCGACGGGAGCGTGTTCGTCGGCGCGGTCGACGGAGACATGCGCGCCTACTTCGCCTCGCTGCGCAGTGTGCGCGCCCGGAACTTCGACCGCCTCCACCCCGGCCACGGGCCGGCCATCGAATCCCCGAGTGAGCGCCTCGCCGCCCTCTACGAACACCGCCGCGACCGCGAACGGCGCGTGCTCGCGGCCGTCGAATCTGGCGCCGAGACGGTGGAGGAGGTCCTCGACGCCGCCTACGACAAGGACCTCGCGGGGGTGCGGGACCTCGCGGGCCAGACCGTCCGCGCGCACCTCGACAAACTCGCCGTCGAGGGCCGGGTCGAGTGGGACGGGGCGCGCGTAGTCGAGCGTAACGAGACCACGTTCTGAACGAGCGGGGAGCGCAGCGACCCGCGAGCACGCCGCCCCCGCGTAGCTTTTCCCCGAGCGCTCCGAACTGGAGTTGTGAACGACCTCGAAGCCGAACTCGACCGGGCCCGCGGACTCGCGGTCGCGGACCTCGCAGACGCCATCGAGACCATCGGCTTCGAGTGCACGCGCTGTGGTGCCTGCTGCAAGAGCGAAGAGGAGGACCCGCACACGGCGACCGTCTTCCCGGACGAGGTGCGGGAACTGCAGGAGGCGGGGGTGGAGGGGGAGAGCGACGAACGCGACTGGCGAGACGTCGCGCGCCCGATGCCCTACGGCCTCGACGAGGACGGGGACGGCGAGACGTTCGAGTGGGCGCTCCAGACGAATTCGTGCGGGGACTGCACGTTCTACGACGAGGACGACGAGGGGACTGGGAAGTGTACGGTCCACGACAGCCGACCGCTCATCTGCGAGACCTACCCGTTCAGCGTCGCGCTCGGCGGCACCAGTCAGCCGATGGGCGAGGCAGTCGACGAGGCTGGGATGGTGCGTGCACACGAGTGCGAGGGACTCGGCCGCGACATCTCCCGCGAGGACGCCGAGTCGCTGGCCGCAGCGCTGAAGGAGCGCGCCGTGCGGGAACTGGAGGAGGCAATCTCGGTCCGGGACAACTTCGAGCCGGCGAACCCGGCGCCAGGCGAGGCAGTGGTCCACGACTCCGAAGGCGCCAAGCGCCCCGACGGAACCCAGTACGAAGGATAACGAGGGAGCGGAGCGTCGCAGGCGCCCCCGGGCGGGGTAACTCGTGACAACGGTTAAGTCACGGGACCAACACGCTTCAGTGGAGGCTTCGACATGGAAATCTCTGACCAGCTACTCTGTCTGTTCAACGCGGAAGTGACTGTGAAAGACGACGAGTACGTCGTCGAGGTGCCGCGCAGCGAAATCGAGGCCGGGTCCGTGGACCCGGGAGAGGTGTACCGCGTCGCGCTCATCTCGCGGACGGAGAGCGAGGAGACCTCGTCTTCGTCTTCGTCGTCCTCCTCCGCTTCGTCTTCGTCCGGCACGGAGACGGCATCGACGGAGCCACAGCCACCCGTCGAGGAGGGAGAGGTGCGCTACGTGGAGATCGAGGACATCGGCAAGCAGGGCGACGGCATCGCGCGTGTCGAGCGCGGCTACGTCATCATCGTCCCGGACGCCGAAATCGGCGAGCGCGTGAAGGTCGAGGTGACGGAAGTGAAGTCGAACTTCGCCGTCGGCGAGATCATCGACGAGACGTACTGAGACGCGGACTGCCGAGCGGTCGCGGTCGCCGAACGGCTCCCTTCTGCGGCCCGCGATGCTGGCAGCGACGGCACCGCTCTCAGCGGACGAACTTCGCGATGTCTGCGTCGTCGACGGTCGGGGTCGTGTCGTGGGGGCGGTCGACGAGGATGTCGCCGGCCGTCCGGTCGCCGATGCCGGGGATAGCGGTGAGTTCGGCCATCGACGCGCTGTCGAGGTCGAGGGGGTACGGCACTCCGGTCACCGAGCGGTAGCCGTGGTCGGTGACCGCCACGTCGATGGTCCGTCCGAGTTCGCGCTCGCCCGGGATGCCGACGAGCAACGAGTAGGTGCCGAGCTGGCGGCCGAACGTCTTGCCGTCCTGGTGGTACTCGAGGTGGACGTCCTCCAGGACGGTTCCGGGCGGCACCACGCGGTTCAGCATCGGGTTGTCGATATCCTCGCGGACCTCCGTCTTGTACTGCTTGAACAGTTGCTTGTGGTTCTCGGCGAGTTCGACGCCCGTTTCTGCCATCTCCGTCCCCTCGAAAGTCATCACCTGCCGGATGTTGATGCGCCGGAGCATCAGCCCCTCGTCGAGCACGCGCTGGAGGAACTGCTTGTTGTGCTCGAACGTCTCCGCGCTCTCGCCCTTGAGGCCGTGGACGAGGTTGATGCCGGGGAGCAGTTTCGGCAGCCGGTTCGCGGCCTCGTCGCCGAACGTCGGCGCGTCTTCCGGGGATTCGCCAGGACGCCAGCCGCCAACCTCGTTGACGACGCGGACTGCCTCGAGACACTCGTCGGCGGAGACGAGCAGGTGGTTCTCCTCGGCGACGACTGGGTCCGCGGACTCCAGGCCGAACGCCGCGGTGTCGCCCGCGGTGTTGTGCTCGGCGATGATGCGGATGGCCTCCCGGGACTTCTCGGGGTAGTCCACGATGGTCACGGGGTTCATGTTGTCGAGGTGCAGCGTCCCGAGGTCGGGCGCCACCTCGCGGATACCCTCGTAGAGGTCGCGCAGGGCGCCCGGGTTCGGGGCCTCGCCGTCGCCGCCGAACGCGAGGATGTCGGCCTGCCGGCCGAGGCGGAAGTGCCGCGCGCCGGCGTCGTAGAGGTTCCCGACCTCGCGGACGACGGAGTCGGCGCTCCGGAAGCCGGGGTCGCCGTACATCGGTTCCGTGCAGAACGAGCAGCGGTAGGCGCAGCCACGGGAGGTCTCCATCTCGCAGATGAGGTACTCCGGGAAGTTGGGGTGCTGCTCGACGACGAACGCGCCCTTCGCGCCCCAGCGGTCGATCTCGTCGTTGTCGCGGTAGCGGTCCTCGAACCCATCTAGACCGTTGTTCACGAGGTCGTAGGCCGCGGCCTCGACGTCCGCCATCGCGAGGAAGTCGAAGTCGAGGTCCGAGCGCTCCATCTCCTGGGCGCCCGCGTTCTCCTCGCCGACGCCGAAGCGGACGGGACCGCCCATCACGCTCGTCCCCTCGGCGACCCACGCCAGCTCCCGCACCTCGTCTGGTTCGGCGGGCGTCCCGCCGACGTACTTCCCGGGGACGGTCATGCCGCCGACGTAGACGAAGAGGTCCGCGTCCGCCACGTCGGCCCACTTCGAGCGGTCGTCGCGCAGTTCGTCGATGGTGTGGTAGGTGACGTTCTCGGGGTCGACGCCGGCGTCCACCATCGCGCCGGCGGCGTACCGCGGGTACGTGGAGATGTACGGCGGCACGCCGAAGTGCGCCGGCTCGTCGACGTAGCCGTCCACGAGCGTCACGTCCAGCTCCGCGGGGTCGTTCATTGGCGGGGGATTGGGGGTCGACGCGTAAGAACGTGACTACACGGGGCGACTGCCGGCCCCACTACCCGGCTCTCGGAGCAGCCTCGGGGGCACGGCGGTGCTGCTGGAGGACGCAGGCGACGAGGGTGAGCGCGGCGCCGACGGTGGGCGGCAGGACGTACGTGAATGCAGTCTCGGCACCACCCGAAACGGCGTTTCCGACGGCCGACGGGACCACGGGCAGTGCGGCGACGATTGCGACGTCGCCGAGCGCGATCGGAACGAGTGTGAGCAGCGACCCGACGAGGAACAGTTTCCGAGGGGTGCCGTCGAGGGCGTACAGCAAAGGTACGAGCGTGGGGAACGCGAGCACTGCGTAGAACGGCTCCAGCGGGAACGCGACGAGGATTGCCGTGAGGACGGCGTGGAGGCCGACGAGTCGGTCGGTGAGCGTGGCGGTGACCCGGTTGGCTGCGGCGACGACGGGCGCGAGGATGGCGAGGCTGGTCGCCAGCAGCGCTCCCCCGGAGAGCCCCGGTGCGACGGCGACCAGCTGGCGTCTGAGGGTGGCGTAGGGCGCCGTTGGGTCTGGGCCGTCGGGGAAGGTGGCGACGTTCGCCTCGCCGCCGAGCACGGTGGTGGCGAACGTCTCGTACGACCCGGGGCCGAAGGCGGCGAGGCCGGCGAGCAGGACGCCCAGACCGATGGCGGTGGCGGCGGCGACGGCCCTCCAGGCGCGCTGCCTGAGGAGCCACACGCCGACGAACGCGGGGAACAGTTTGACGAGCGCTGGGAGCGCGAACGCCGCGCCGCTCGCGCACTCGCGGTCCGACTCGAACGCCAGCAATCCCGCTGCGACGGCGGCCGCGAGCACGGGGTTGACCTGGCCGTTGACGAGGTTCACGACCGACGGCGAACTGACGAGGACGGCAGCGCCGACGAGCCAGCGGTCGGTAGGGTCGAGGGTGGCGCCCGCCCGCTCGGTGAGACGGACGCAGACCACGGCGACGGCGCCGAGTGCGACCACACCGACCAGTATCTGGACGGAGAAGGCGAGAGTGGCGCTGCCGAGGAGGGCGTTCGGGACGAAGGCGACGGCAACCGGAGGCGGGTAGAGGAAGCCGGTGTCGTACAGCGGCTGGCCGTCGAGGAGGGCGCGGCCGGCGGCGTAGTAGACGTCGCTAGCGAGCGCGACCTGCCCGGGGTTCCTGGCGGGGAAGACGAGGGCGGTGAGCAGTCCCGAGACGACGGCCGCCGCGAGGACGAATCGGGTGGCGTGCGTCGACGCGACCGTCGAGGCGAACCACCTGGCGCGCTCGGGGAGCGACCGGAATCCGGGGGTCGGTGGCACGGGAGAACGTGCCACTGGGGCCACTTTCGTGTTCCGGTGGCAGGGGTCGTCCCACCGCGGCCGGCCGCTTTATGCCCACGGCGTCCCAACGTCGAGGTATGCCCGCCACGCTCGAGGTCCGCTGTACGAACGACGACTGCGAGATGGACATGTTCGAGATGCACTACACGTACGACATGCCCGACAGCGTCGGGCTGTCGGACTTCGCGTGCCCGTACTGCCGGGAGACCGAGCCGCTGGAGGAGATCGAGCTATGAGGGGACGCAGGCTCGCCGAAGCGGTCGGCGGCGCGGTGCTGCGCCGGATGGGGCAGGCTGCCTCACAGTTCCAGGAGGAGTCGCCGCTCCCGGTCGACGTCCTGGAGAGCGACGACGAGTACCTCGTCGTCTTCGACGTCCCGGGCGCGCTGACCAGCGACGTCCAGGTGAACTACGCGGACAACACGGTGTCGGTACGCGTCGACCGCTTCCGGGAGTACCGCGAGGGGTTCGACATGCTGTTTCCCGGCCGCGGCCTGGCCCTGGATGGCGAAACGCGTCTGCCCGGCGACGCCGTCGTAGAGGCCGACAGCGCGCACGCCGAACTGAACGACGACGGCACGCTGTACGTCTTCCTGCCGAAGGGCGAGGGCGACAGCACCCGCATCGACGTCACCGAGGGAACTCAGGACGAGGACGTCGAGGCGGGTGAACCGACCGCCGAGAGTGGCGCACACGCCAGCGAACCGGAGGACGAGTCGGACCACGACGACGTCCCGCTCGAGTAGCTACTCGACGGTCATCCCCTCGACGATATCGAAGGACTCGTCGCCGGTGAACCGCGCCGGGTCGAACGCGGGGATGCCGTCACCACCGAGCATCTGTTCTGCGATTGCTTCGCCCGTGGCCGGCGCGCGCATGAAGCCGTGGCCCTGCCAGCCAGCGGCGACGAAGAGCCCGTCCGTGAGTTCGCCGAGCAGGGGGTCGCGGTCCGGCGTGGCGGTGCAGAGGCCCGCCCACGCCCGCTCCACGTCGGGGTCGTAGCCCGGGAGCCGGTCGGTGAGACGGTCGCGCATCGCGTCCACGAACCAGTCGTCGCCCGCCCGGTCGTAGGACTCCGGGTCCGCCTCGACGGGTTCGGTGCCGTCGCCCGCGAGCACCCCCGTCGGGTGCGGTCTGGCGTAGTAGCCCCCGGTCGCGTCGTAGAACGTCGGCATCTCGCCGGGGCCACCGGCGGTGAGCGCCTGCACGCGGTACGGCTTCAGCGGAACCGAGAGGCCGGCGTCGGCGAGCAGGCGCTTCGTGTGCGCACCCGCCGCGACCAGCACGGCGTCGTAGCGCTCGCCGTTCACGCGGGGTGGGTCGGTCCGGACCGCCGCCCGCGTCTGCTCCAGCACCTCGACGCCCGCGTCCGCTGCCTTCGACGCGAGCAGGTCGGCGTACGCGCTCGTGTCCGCCACGCCAGCGTCCCGAGCGATGGCAGCTTCGACCACGTCGTCGGTCCGGAGCGCAGGGAAGCGCTCGGAGATCGTTCCGGCGTCGATTCGCTCGACGCGACGGCCGTGGCGCTGCATCCCCGCGACCTGGTCGCGGATGGCCGCAGCCTTCGCGCCAGGTTCGGTGACGAACCAGAGGTACGGCGTCTCGCGGAGCGCAAAGTCGCCGTCGCCCGAGAGCTCACGAAACCGCTCGATGGCGCGCGCACCGATGCGGGCGTCGACGTCCTCGGCGAACGCGTCGTAGAGAATGCCAGCGGCCCGTCCGGTGCTCTCACCGCCGACCTTTCTGGCCTCGTACAGCGTCACGGCGGCGTCCCGCGTCGCGAGGTCGTGGGCTGCGGTGAGACCCACCGCGCCGCCACCGACCACCGCGACCCGCCTCTCCGGGTCGCTGCGTGAGTCGTCCATACCAGTTCGTACGGTGGCACCCGCATAACTGCCGCGGACGCGGCGCCCGGACGCCTGCAGTTAGTTTCACTTTCACCCCGCACGGGTGAGGTTAAAGCGGATACCGTCTGATTTCCAGATATGTCACTCCAAGGAAGACGCCGACGCTCGCCGCGCAGGGCCGACAGTTCGGAACGGCGCATCGAGGTGTCGGAGATGACCGCCGCGGGGGTCGCCGCCTACGCCGACAGCCACGCCGACGACGCGTTCCTCGAGCGCCGCGGCGGGAAGACGTTCCTCGTCACCGTCGAGTAATCAGGCCAGGAAGGCGTCGATGCCGGCCGCGGGATAGGCGACAACGGTGTCGACGCCCGCCTCGCGGAGCGCTTCGACGCGTTCGCGGACGGTTTCCTCGTCGCCCACCAGGGCGTAGTCCCGCACGGCCTTCGACAGCACCTCGCGGGCGCGGCCGTCGGCGGTCCCGTCCGCGGCTGCGCCATCGGGCAACGCGCGCGCCACTGGTTTCCGTCGCGCCGTATACGCGCCGACTGCGTCCAGTATCTCGTTCTCGTCGTCGCTCAGCACGGTGGGCGCGTAGACCGCTATCTCGCCGTCGTACCCCGCCGCTCGCAGCGAGCGGACGGCCCGTTCGGTCTGCCGGGCGAGCAACTCGAACTGGGTCGCGCCCGTCGCGAGCGCGGCGCGCTCGACGCCCTCCGTCCCGACCCAGGCGTCCGCGTCGGCCGTCACGGCGGCGCCGAACCGGGGAGCGACCGCGCGCTCGGCCTCGGCCTCGGAGAGGTAGGCGCCGTGGCCGGCGACGACCACGCGACCGACGTGCTCGGGGAGTTCGGTGGCCAGCGAGTCGTCTCCGAGAGGGTCGAAGCCGTCCGCGCGGACGGGCGTCGTGAGCCGAACCTCGCGGTCGCCGTTCGCGAGGTCCGCGACGGCGTCGAACTCCGGGAGGTGCTCGTGGCCCTCGTAGTCGATGACAACCGTGTCGAGCGCCTCGTGGAGCTCCGGGATGCGTCGGTAGTCAGTCTCGGCGGGTTTCAGCGCGACGGCGTCGACGCCCGCGACCGCGGCGTGGCTGTCGCTTCTCAACACGACAGTTCACCCCGGGCCGCGAGACGCAGTTGACTCTCAGTACAGTAGCGGAACTCGATCCATCGTCTCTGCGACCATACCCCGGCTACCGGACAGACCGGCAAAAGGCTGTCGCCATCGCGAATTACGGCCGCAGCGAGTTGAGAACCGCCCAGGCGTCGTGGCCCACCTCGCCGGGATGGGGGAGGCCGAGTTCGTAGCGGAGCCTGTCCTGGCGCTTCAGCGGGTCGAAGACGGCGGGTTCGTCCAGCCCCCACACCTCACAGGGGCGGGCGTGCACGCGGGACCGGGAGAGGACCGCGTTGGCGGCTCGGCGGCCGGCCTCGTTGGCGGCCTCCATCGTCGCCAGGTCCGTCTCGACGCGCACGTAGTCGGCCGCGAGCACGAAGTTCTCGGCCTCCGTCCCGGCCTCGGGCCGGTGGCGGAGGCTCCCCACCGTGTTGATGACCAGCGGCGCGTCGTTCGTCAGTCCGCCCTCTCCCTGCCCGAGCGCCGGGTCGAGGAAGTGCGAGACGCGGGCCTCGTCGGGAAGTTCCTCGGGGCCGAGGTGGGACTGCACCTGCGCCCAGATCTCCTCGACGACCTCCTCGCGCGTGCACTCCCTGGCGGGCTTGCCGTACAGCACGCCGGGGGTGTCCCAGTCGGAGGCGATGACGGAGAGCACGCCCTCGACCTCGCCGCCGGAGCGCGCGACGGGGTCGTGGTCGACCCAGAACTGGCGCTGGCTGATGGACGTGAGCGCCCACGGCGAGTCGACGTAGACGGCGTGTCCGCCCACGATGGGGACGTCGCGGTCGAGGTAGAACTGGACGCCGTTCATCCACGCGGTCTCGACGTGGTCGACGCCCGCCAGGGAGGGCGCGGCGCGGCGCAGGTCGGGCGTGACGAGGCGCCGCATCACCTCCACGGGGAGCGCGGCGACGTAGTAGTCCGCGGTGACGCGCTCGCCGTCCACCACGGCGCCGGTCACCCGCTCGCCGTCGCTCTCGATGGCCGTGACGGGGGCCTCGAGTTCGATGGAGACGCCCAGGTCGCGGAGGTACGCGACCCACGGGTCGAACCACACCTCGCTCGTCGGGCCGTCGAGCACGCGCTCGGCGGGCCTGTCGGGGTCGAACTGGCCGAACAGCAACTGGAGGTAGATGGTGCCGACGGTGCGCGCGCTCCCCACCTCCGGCCGGAGCGCGACCAGCGCCTGCGTGGACGCCGCGAGGTGTTTCTGGTACGCGGGGGACATCTCCGCGGCGTCGATGAACTCCCACCACGACGTGCGCTCGAACTCGTCCTCGCGGCGCTCCCGGCAGCTCGTCAGCAACACGGCGAGCCGCGAGAGGAAGTGGGCTATCTCGTGGCGCGGCACGGAGCCGCCCGCGATCTGGGGCCGGAAGGCGTCCAACCACTCGCGGGGCGTCGACGGGCGCTCCGTGGACGCGCGGACCGCGAGGTCACCGGTCCCCGCGACGAGCGTCTCGCTGGTCGCGACAAGGTGGTCCGCGACGGTCCCGTCACCGTCCGGGATGCGCTCCATCGTGTCCACGACGTTGCGGTAGTAGGCGGGGAAGAAGCGGAAGCCGTGCTCGCCCAGCAGCCCCGCCTCGTCGTCCGATATCGGGATGGAGCGGGCCTTCCCGCCGACGCGGTCGTTGGCCTCGTAGACGGTCACGTCGAAGCCGCGCTCGGCGAGCTCGTGGGCCGCGGTCAGGCCGCCGATTCCTCCCCCGAGTACTGCGACGGTCGGCGAGTCGGACATCGGCGGCTATTGGGGCCGTGTCACCTTCAGCGTGTTTCCTACACGTCCGGGTCCATCTCGACGACGTCCGGGTCGCGGTCGGGCGGCGTCCAGTCGCAGGCGAGTTCGAGGAACTGCACGAGCATGCGGCCGGTGGCCCCCCAGACGGTGTAGTCGTTGACGTGGAAGAAGTGGACGAGCGCCTCGCCGTACGACGGGTGGCGGCGCTTCTCGAGTTCGTAGTTCGCCGGCTCCGTGAGCCCCGATATCGGGAGCACGACGACCTCGTCGACCTCGCGCTCGTCGGGAACGTAGTCGCGGTCCGGGACGCGGCCGACGAACGGCGTCACGGCGTAGCTGCTGACGGTGCTGATGTCGTCCAGTTGCCCGACGAAGGAGAGCTCCTCGCGGCGCAGACCGATCTCCTCGTCGGCCTCGCGGGCCGCCGTCTCCCGGAGGTCCGCGTCGCTTGGCTCCCGGCCGCCACCCGGGAAACTCATCTGGCCGGGGTGTTCGCCGAGGTGGTCGGCGCGCATCGTGAACAGCAGCGCGGGGCCCGCCTCGCGCTCGACGACGGGGACGAGCACCGCCGCGTCCCGCTCCTCGTCCGTGATCTGCTTCGGACGGTGGGCGGCCACCCGCGAGAGGTCCATGGTGGCGGAGACGGACGCGACGCCCTTAACTCACGCGTCGCCGGTCAATCGTTGCCGGACCGCCTCGAGTTCGACGGGCGCCCACGCCTCCGCGTCGTAGGTCACGTCGACGAGGTAGCGGGCGCGCTCGTCGTCGGCCCCGGCGGCGTCGGCTTCCAGTCGCTCCCTGACCGCGTCGGCGAGCGCCTCGCGGTCGATGCGCCGTCGCTCGACGTCCATGATGTGCGGGAGGTCGGCGGCGTTCTCGGGGAGCTCGGGGAACGCCACTGGGCCGGGCGCGAGCAGCGCCTCATCGTCGTGCTCGACTGCCACGAGGTAGTAGTCCCGGAGCGCCGCCTCCACGTCCGCGTCGCCGTCCGCGACATCCTCGCCGCGTTTGAACGCCAGTTCGTCGAGTGCGTCGTCGAGTTCCTCGCGGGTCAGCCCGCCGAAGAGGTCCGCGATGCCCGCGAGTTCGTCGCCGTCCATGGACTGGGGTGTCGCCCGCGTGGCTTCAATCCTCCGCGTCCGCCGCGGCGGCCGCCGCGACCTCGTCGGGGTCGAGGGGCGCGTCCTCCCAGGCCGGCAGGCGGGTATCCGGACCGGGCGCGTCGATGGCCCCGGCGTACGTCTCGGTCTGTTGTCGCTCGTCCGCGGCGTCGTAGTCCAGGTCGTTGAACGCGGCGTCGGCGCCGTAGGCCCGCACGAACCGTTCGGCGTGGTCCAGGTAGCGCTCGGGCAGCGTGTCGTACTCGACGTCCACGCCGGCGTCCTCGAGCGCGCGGAACAGCGCGCTCCCGACGCCCTCGCTCATCTCTGAGAGTCCGGTCGGTCCGGAGACAGCGCGGTGGTCGTGCTCGTAGCGCCCGAGGTCCACCTGCGCAGCGCCCTCGGTCCCCGCGAGGCGGAACGCCTCACCGAGCGTCCCGACCTCGAGACCCCACTTGCGCTGCACGCGGAGCCCGCGGGCGACGTCGCCGGTCATCGCGCACTCCCCGGCGAGCGCGTAGCGGAACGCGCCGAGGAACGACAGCACCTCGTGGTCGTGGGCGTCGTCCAGGGCGGCCACGAGTGGCTCGTAGAACAGGCGGAACAGCCGGCCGTACAGCCGGTCGTTCTCCACGCGGGCGTAGTAGCCCTTCGAGAACTCGAAGCCCGCCGAGAGCGGGAACAGGAGTTTGCGGACGTCGCGGGCCTCGTACGTCGTCGTGTCTGCGTCGTGGACGACCACGTAGTCGTTGTCGGCGGCGACGCCGAGCGCCAGCCAGACGTCCCGGCCCTTCCCGCGCGCGCCGTCGAGGTCCGCCTCCGCGAGCAGCGATTCGACGCGCGGGCCGTCACACCAGAGCACGGTGAGGTCGACGTCGAATCCGTCGAGCCACGCCCGGAACTCGGGGACGCGCTCGGCGGGCGCGCGCAGCGGCACCACGACCTCCGCGGGGTCGACGGTCTCCAGCTCCGAGAAGACGCGCTCGGGGGCGAGACCGGCGTACTCCCGGTCCGTCATCGGCACCACCACGGCGGCGCGGTCCGTCGGCGCGGCCGGGTTGGCACCCCCGTAGTCGTGGAGCGTCGCCACGCGCTCCTGCGTGTAGTCCATACACCGTCTGTGGACGCGCGTCCCAACTAGCTTGCGCCAGCGGGCAGGCGGTCGGCCCGGTAGAGGACGACCAGGCCGACGAGGAGCACGCCGACACCGAGGGCGCCGACGCGGAAGACGAGGTCGTAGCCGTACTCCATCCCGAGCAGCGTGCCGACGACGACGCTCCCGAACGCCTGCGCGACCATCATCGCCCCGCTGTAGCCGGCGTACGCGCTGGCGCGGTCGGCGTCCGGGAGGCTGTCGAGCAGGAACGTGTCGATGGCCGGGAAGAGGCTGTGGATGGCGTAGCCGAGCACGAACGAGACGAGCGCCACGCCGACCACGCTCTCGACGACGGTCATCGCCAGCAGGGAGAGGACGAAGCCGCCGAGCACCGTCAGCATCAGTGGGACGTGGCGGAAGCGGTCGGCGAGGCGGCCGGTGTACCAGAACGCGGGGACACCGGCCGCGAACACGACGGTGAGCAGCGTCTGGGCCGTCCCCGCGGAGACGTCCTTCGTGCTAGTGAGGTACTTGATGTAGAAGTTGAAGAAGCCGTTCCAGACGAAGCCGGCGGTGCCGACGACGACGACGCCGAGCAGGACGATGCGGTACTGGCGGCGGATGGCGCCGAGCAGGTTGCGGTCGGCGTTCCCGGCCTCCGGCAGGTCAGCGCGCCCCGCGAAGACGTAGATGACGGCGGTGACGACGAGGGCGGCCGCGGAGAGCAGCCAGAACGGCGCGCGCCAGTCGTAGCGCGCGAGCAACAGCCCCACGAGCACGGGCGCGACGACGGCCGCTAGCTGCGAGGCGGTGCCGTGGACGCCGACGACGCGGCCGACGCGCTGGGGGAACAGTTCGCTGATGAGGGGGTTCGCCGCGACGAAGTACGCCCCCGAGGCGAGGCCGACGAGCAGCGCGCCGAGCATCACGAACTCGATGGTGGGCGCGAACGTCATCCCCAGCGAGGAGACGGCGAGCAGGAGGCCCGTCCCGAGGACGACCCGGTGGCGCTCGACGCGCGTCAGCAGGTAGCCCGTCGGCAGGCGCGGGAGCGCGCTGCCGAGCCACGCCAGCGTCGCGACGAGGCCGACGGCCGCTTCGCTCGCCATGAACTCCGACTCGAGGGGTGCGACGAGCGGCGCGAAGACGACGCGCCCGAAGTTCACGAGGAACACGAGCGCGAGCAGCGACCCGAACAGGCGGACGCGCCCCGCGTCGCTCCCGGCTGACGGAGTGGACACGGCCGGAGTTGACGGGCCGACGCCTCAACAGTTGTGGTTCCGGAGCGGGCCGTATCCCGGGTGTTAGCCGGCGTTTACTGAAGGTACTGTGTGGGCAACGATGTGCCATGAGTTCGGTGACCAAGGCGCTACGCTCCGGTGCGGTGCGGAAGGACACGTACGAGCGACTGGTGTGTGAGGACTGCAACAGGCAGTTGACCACCCGTGACCGGGGCGGCGTCGGCTGGCGGCGGGCCTGCCCCGACTGCGGTCGCGAGTGGAAACAGCTCCGCTGAGCTACTCGAAGACGGCGTCGAAGGCGTCCGCACCCAGCGGTTCGACGGCGCCAGCGGCGACGTTCTCGCGGACGTGGTCCGGGTTCGTCGTGCCCGCGAGCGCCGACGTGACGCCTGGCGCGCTCCGCGCGAAGTTGAGGCCGCGCTGGGCAGCCGTCTCTCCCGAGAGCTTCGCGTCGACGGCGTCGGGGATCCCCTGAACCACCTCGCCCTGCGCGAGACTCGCGGACGTGAACACGTTGAGCCCCGCCTCGTGGGCGAACCACAGCACGCTCTGGTCACCCTCCGGCCCCGACTGCGCATCGCAGGTGAACGCGTCGGCCATGTAGACGTTGAACGGCACCTGCACCGCGCGGAGATGCGTCGCCGTGTTCCCGACCGACTTCGCCGCCCCTCGCGCCCGGGAGATGAGTTCGCCGAGGTCGAGGTAGCGCTCGTGGTCGCGGGGCACGCGGAACGCGTCCCACGTCGCCACGCCGTAGTGCCGGATGTCCCCCGCGGCCGCCCGCTCCTCCAGGCGCTCGAAGGTGGCCTCTAGCTGGTCGTACAGTTCGTCGGCGGACCGCTCGTCGAGTTGCGTCTCGGGGTTGTGGACGTAGTAGAGGTCGATGGTGTCGACGTCGAGGTTGCGCAGCGACCGGTCGACCTGGTCCTCGATGTAGCCGGGCGCGACGGCGTGGCTGCCGTGGGCGAGGTCCTCGCGGTCGACGATGCCCGTGTCGACGTACTCCGAACGAACGTACTCCCCCGGGTTCTCGGGTCGCTCACCGTCGAAGGGGACGAAGCCGCCCTTCGTGGAGACGAAGACTGCCTCTCGGTCCACGTCGGCGTCCGCGAGCGCCCGGCCGACGACGCGCTCGCTGCGCTGGTGGCGGTAGTTGATGGCAGTGTCCACGACGTTACAGCCGGACTCGACAGCCGCCCGCACCGTCTCCCCCATCGCCTCGTCCACCGCGTCGGTCGGGTCGCCGAGGTAGGTTCCGAGGCCGACGCTGGAGACCGCGCGGTCGCCGACGCGGCGGAAGTACGTCCGCGCCATCCCCTCGCCGAACCGCTCCTTGTACCGGAACGTCGCGTCTGCGGTGGCCATACCTCACGTTGCCCCGCCGCTCACTTGTACTCCCCGCGACGGAACGACTCGATGGCGGGCCGGTAGCCCTCCCGGTACGTCGGGTAGGAGAAGCCGTAGCCCAGCTCGCGGAGTCGATCGTTCGAGCAGCGCTTGCTCGTGCGCAGGCGGCGCTCGGCTGGCGTCGAGAGGTCGCCCTCGTCCAGGCGCTCCTCGACGGTCTGTTTGTCGGGCCGGGAGACGCCGCACTCGTCGGCGAGCCAGTCCGCGAACGCCCACTTCGACACCGGTTCGTCGTCCACCGCGAGCAGCACGTCCTCGTCCGCGTCGGTGAGCGCGAAGCGGACGACCCCGGCGGCGTCCGTGCGGTGGACCATGTTCAGGTAGCCCTCGGTCACCGGCCCGTCGAGGTAGCGCGTCAGCCGGTAGCGGTCCGGACCGTACAACCCCGCGAACCGCACGACGGTCGGGTCCATCCCCGCCGCCGACCCCTCTTCGAGCGCGACCCGCTCGGCCTCCGCGAGCACCGTCGTCTTCTCTGTCGTCGGGTCTAGGGCCGTCTCCTCATCCACCCAGTCGCCGCCGTGGTCGCCGTAGACGCCCGTGCTGGACGTGTAGACGAACTGGTCGGGCGGGTTCTCCCGAGAGCCGAACTGTTCGACCGCGGTCCGCAGTCCGTCCACGTACACCTCGCGCGCCGCGTCGGCCCCGCGGCCGCCGGAGCTCGCCGCGAAGACGACGGCGTCGACGTCCGGAATCGTGGCCAGGGAGTCGGCGTCGGTGACGTCCGCGCGGACCGCCTCGAAGCCCGCCTCCAGGATGGCGTCGATGCCGTCTGGGGAGCGCCGGACGCCGACCGTGTCGTGGCCCCCCACCGTCAGCTGCCGGCAGAGTTCGAGGCCCACGTAGCCACAGCCGAGTACGGCGACGTCCATCAGTACGGGTTCTCGCTGGCGATGTGGCGGTAGATGCGGGCGTACTCCGCGAGCGTCATCGGCTGTCGCCCCTCGATCTTCTGCTGTATCTCCTTCGGGTCGAGGTCGCCGTCGAGGCCGGCCGCGAGCGCGTCCACGTCCATCACGGCGGAGCTCATCTGGAGCATCACGTGGTCCCGGACCTCGAGGAGGATGTCCTCGGCGGCCGGCCAGTCGTCGCTCGTTCCGAGGATTCCCGCCGCCTCCTCGAGGGTGAACGTCAGCGACTCCCCCGCGACCAGCGCGTCGAGTCGCTCGGTCGAGACGCCGGACTGCTCGGCGACGGCGTCGACGCCGCCCGACTCGACGACGTCCCGGAGTGTCGACAGGTAGTCCGCACGCAGTTCTTCGGGGGTCACCGCGTCCGGATCGGCGATGTCGTCGGTTAGCACGCCCCCACGTAGGCACCCAGCCTTCAAGGAGGCTACGACTCACCAGCCGGCCGACTGCTCGTCGGCGTCACCGCCCACGTCGCCGACGCCGCGAGGCCCGGCGGGCACGACCACGCCGACCGTCGCCTCGACCTCGAAGGCGAGGCGCTCGTTCCGGCCGACGCGGTCCGGTCGGCCGTCCCCGTTCACGTCGAACGCGACCGGTTCAGACTCGCGAACGTACGCGGTCCCGTTGCCCGGGCCGGTCGGTGACCCGCCCGCGGCGTGCACGGCGAACCGGGCCCACTCCCCCCGAATCGAGACGGACCACGCGTTCGCCGTCGCGTACCAGAACCCGGGGACGGGCGCCAGCGGCAGGCCGGCCGGCACCGCCCCGACGTCGGCGGCGCCGAGGCGCCTGGCCACGCGCTCGGCCGTCGCGGCGCCGGCCTCCGAGAGTGCGTTCTCGGCGACGAGGCGGCCGACGTGGCGCGTCGACTGGACGGCGTCCGACACCAGACCCGACTCGACGCGGACCGCGCCTCGCTGAGCGATTTTCGGAGCTTCCGACCGGAGAAGGGCCGCCAATCGGTCGCGCTTGACGCCGTCGGCGTCGGCGATCCGGGCGGCTTCGGTGGCGACGGCCCGGGCCGCCGAGCCGTTGGCTATCGCTCTCGCCCGGGTGTCGAGGCTCCCCCAGCGGGCGAGCGCCGACCGCGTCGCACGGCGTCGCTCCGCCTCGGTGAACGCGAGGTTCGACGCCGCGAGCACGCCACGATATGCGAGAGCGGCTGAGGACACGCCCTCCTCGACGGCGGACTGCAGGGCGTCGCGTCGCTGTCGGAGCGTCCGGTTGCTGGCGGAGGCGAGCGTCCGGTTGGCGGAGTGGAGCGCCTGCCCCGCGGTGCCGAGTCGCGCCGTCTCCGGGGGGTCCGGTAGCGCCCGGGAGAGCACCGCCTGGGCCGCGTCGCCGTGGGGGACGGTGAACCAGTTGACGTTCCGGGCGGCGAGCGGGTGGAAGGCGTGCTCGACGTCGGGCGCCATCGCCGGCGTGACTTCGGCGAGCGTCAGGTACGTCGGCGCGCCGTCTACGGCGGCGACGGGGCCGGCGTCGGCGTCGGTAGCCCGGGCGTCTGGTGGCGATTCGAGGCCGCGGTCGCCGAGTTGTTCGCCCACGTCGGAGAGTGCACCGTCTGCGCGGCGCTCCATGAGGCGAGCGTCGACCCGCGCGAGATACGCCTCGCTGGCTGCGGCGACTGCGCGGTCGGACAGCGAGTCGTAGGAAGGCGCTGCGTCGTTGAGGCCGACGACCCGCGAGCGGAGGGAGTCTACCGGGACGCGACCGTTCGCCAGCGCGTGAGTCGACACGTTCTCCGTCACGTTACGGGCGCGCTCTCGGAGGCGTGCCACTGCCCCGTACGCTCGCTCCCGGACCGAGCGAGGAACGCGCGGGTGGACGTGGCGCTCCTGCGTGTGGATGTCCTCGTCGATGGCGCGGCGGGCGAGCGACTCGACGCTCGTGTCCGCAAGCAGGACGTCCGTCGCACACGCCGCGATGCGGTCGTGAACGCGTTCGCTGACGCCGCTTGCCGAGGCGTCGAGGATGGATTCCGCGCGCTCGGAGTATGGCGTACGTGGTGGCGGCGTCACCTCGTACTCAAGCACGACGGTGACGCGGTACGTCTCGCGCCGCGTCTCGACGACAGTTTGCTCGTCGTTCCCGTCGACGTAGCGACGGGTCGTTCGCTCGGTGACGACGACGCGGCGGCCGTGCGTCGAGATGGTGCGGCCACTCGTCGCCCGCCCATCGCCACCCTCGACCCTCCCGGCCACGCGAGTGTGTGACTCCCGGTTTGTGGCGTCGAGCGTCCAGTTCTCGGGCACGCTGCCGGACTGCGTGGTGGTCGTGTCGAGTCGCGTGACGTCGACGGACCGTCGTACGGTCGTGGTGTACGCGTCCCGGAGCGTGCCAGCGAGCGTCTGTGGGGACTCGCCGTCGACGAACGAGACGAACGCCCGGTCAGCGGTGACGTTCACGCCGACGGGGACGACCTGTCCTGCCGCTCTGGCGGCGTCGGTCGCAGTGGAGAGACCGACCTTCACCGGCCCCTCAGGCGCTCCCGACCGAGTGAGAACGCCCGTAGCGCGGTCAGTCGCGTCCGTTTCCACGGCCGCGACCACGTCACGGAGGCCGACTCGACTCCGCGCCCGACGGTAGGCCTCGTCTCCCGCGTGGTCGCTCCGGCCGAGCGCGGTGTCCTGGAGCGAGAGCAGCGCGCGGTTCGTCGCGAGTTCGACGTGCCGGTTCGCGAGCACGTTCGAGACCGGGAGACCGGCGTACTGGAGCGGGCCGCGGAGCCAGACGACGCGGTGGAGCAGGTCGGTGACGCGGCGGTCGAGGCCCGGACCGTCGAAGGCGTCCCGGTCGAGCATCGTCTCGAAGCGTTGGACGCGGTCGTGGAGCGCGAGGACGGAGCTGTGGACCGAGGTGGAGACGTTCGTTCGCGACCGGGAGACGACGTCACCGTCCCGCCGGAGCACGACGCCGACACCGGTGACCGTCACGCGGACGACCGATTCGTTCACGCGTTCGACGGCCACGGCGTCGATGGCGCGCTCGGCGTCCCCCGTCGTCTGGACGCGTGGGAGAGAGACCGACGCGGTGACGTCGCCAGCGGTCGCGTCGACGGTCCGCAGGGCGCGCTCGGTTCGGGCGTACACCCTGAGTGAGAGCGACTCACGGAACGCATTCTCGGGGTCGATAGCGGCCCCGTACCGTGTGCCAGCAGTGACGACGACGGGGTCGCGTGCGGCCGCCGAGAGCGCGGTCCGGGTCGCGCTAGCGAGCGCGACGTCCGCTCCAGTCTCGACCCGGTCGGCGGCCCGGTCGCCGCGAGTGCGGTCGGGCGCCGGGTCGTGGGCGGCGAGCGCGGCCGCGGCGGTGGCGCTGGTGACCAGCAGCACGACACCGACCAGCGCGAACGGGACGCGAGCGCGCTCGTCGTCCGCGAAGTTCATCGCGACCACGTCCGGACGGTGACCGTCGCAGTCGTGTTCCGCAGGTCGACCTCGTGCGTGACGGCCGCGACGGACGCACTCACTGGCGGCCTGGGGCCGACCCGGACGGTCGAGTCGCCGGCCCGTGCGAAGAGCTCCACGTTCCCGTCCGTCCGCACGAGGACGTAGTGGACGGCGCCCTCGACCGCGTCGACGAACGCCGGGTCGGTCCCACGGTCGGCGGCGACCGCGGCCTGCCCGACGAGCGTCGAGACGCGCCCGGAGACTGACCGCCGGTCCTCGGGCGGGCCGTACGTCGCGGTCGCCGTACTGGCGAGAACGGTGCGCGCGGCCGCATCGGGGTCTGGTGGCCGACGGTCGCCGCCGGGAATTGTCACCAGTGCGACGACGGCCGCGCTCACGAGCAGGAGCGCGAGCGAGACGTCGAGCACCGTGCTGATGGCGCGACTCACGACCACACCTCCACGTCGAGGCGACCCGGGTTGACCTCTCCCGGTGTGATCCGGACGGGAACGCGTCTGCTCGCCGTCGCGGCGTCCGGTGGCGGGTCACTCGCGCCCGCGGTCCACGACTGGTCGCCTACCGTCACGGTGACAGTGGCCTCGTAGCCCGGCGGCGCGACGACCCTGAGGGCCCTCGGAGTGACGACGACCGACCCCGAGTCGGTGGCTGCGTCGACCGTCTCCGACAGCACCGCGTCGGCGGGTGGACCGCTGCCGCCGACGGGAGCGACGCCCGCGCGGACCGACGCGTACGCGCCGACCGCGAGACAGAGCACGGCGACCGCGACGAGCGCGGGCAGTGGCTCGACCTGGGCCCTACGCGCCGACGAGCGTGACATCGACACCACCCCAGTTGACGCGACGGACGGTCAGTCGGTCGACACCGCGGCGCCACTGCGCGTCCCGCGTGGACGCTGCAGCGGCGGCGTTGGCGAACGCGAACTGACTCTCGAAGACCTCGTCGGGAGGCGTGCCGCGCAGGACGCGCCACAGCGGCGTGTCGGCGTGTACGGGGACGACCGGACCGTAGGCGAACGACGCGTGGGAAGTCCCGCCCGGCCCACTGACTGCGAGTTCTTGGCTCTCGATTCGAATCTGAGGGACGTCGACGGCTCTGGTCTCGACGCCGGGCGTGTCGGCCGCCGCGACGGTGTCGACGGTGTCGGCCAGCGGTGCTTCGCGCGGCGAGGGCGCGGGACTCGTGGCAAACACGACGCCGAGCAGGGCAGTGCTGGCGAGCGAGAGCGCGACCAGTAGCGGCGGCACGTCGGCGGGTACATCGAGCATGGCACGGGATGGTCTCGTTCTCCCGTTTAAAGCTAGAGGACGCGAGTCGCGGCCATCGCCGTCACCGGGTAGACGGCGGCCGCGGCCGCGAGCGAAACGCCAGCGTGGTAGCCGACGAGCGCCCGGTCGAGGCCGCGGTCCAGGCCGACCGCGAGCGCGGGGAGGACGGCGGCGAGCCACAGCACGTAGCAGCCGACGGCGAGCGCCAGGGCCGCCTGTGGAAGTGCGGACGCTCCGTCGAGGCCGCTCACACGGCCGGCGAGCGCGACTGTCACGCCGGCGACGAGCGGCGCGTACACGAGCGCGGTGTGCCGGAGCGTGCGCGTCGTCGCGGCGAACTGGCGCCGGACGTCCCGGTCCAGCGACGCGAGGTCGTCGAACAGTCCGGCGACGTCGACGAGAACGCGACCGCCGGCCGGACCGGCGTCGGCCGCGTGGACGAGAAGCGCGACGGCGGCGTGCGAGCGTTCGCTGGGAACGCGAGTGAGTGGACCGTGTTCACCGAGGAACGCCGCTTCGACGCCGACGCGGAGTCGTCGCATCCGGCGCGCCGCGGCGACGAACACATCGCCCGTCGGTCCAGCGAGCGTGTCTCCGACAGCGGTGACGGCCGCCTCGACCGATTCCCCTCTCCGAATCCGGTGGCCGAGCACAGAGAGCGCGTCAGCGAGACCGTCCTCCAGGCCCCGGGCGTCCTCGCGCACCTCGCAGGCGGGCCGGAACCAGTAGACGAGCGCGCCGCCGAGCGGCCAACCCACCAGGAGAACGGGGAGCGACCAGGGCGGCAGGAACCGGGCGGCCACGACGGCCGCAGCTACGCCGACGGCCGCCGCAACTGCGGCATTCCGAGTTCGACCAGCCAACGCGGGATGATTAGCGGGGACCGTCGCGGGCGGAAACGCGACCGGGCGGCGGGCGAGGACCCAGCTGACGGCGGCCAGGACGGCGACCGGGAGGACGACGCCGTAGACGAGCGCGAAGGCGCCGACCGTCAACGGGAGTCCGGCGCTCGCGGCGGCCGGCACGACGCCGACGAGCGCGAGGGGCAAAACGACGCCGAACGCGTACACCGCCGTGGTTGGTCCGTGGACGGCGTCGGCGTACTCGCTCGTGCGCTCGCGAGTGCCGGAGACGACGACGGCGATCGCCCGGTCGAGGAGCCGTTCTCTGTCACCAGCGGGTGCCTCGACGGCGGCGTCTGCGAGCGCGGCCGCGCGCCGCAGGGACGGTAGGTGGTCGGCCCACGTGGACGCGAACGAGTCGAACCCCGCCGCAGGCCTGCCGCGCGCCTCTCGGACGTGGGCAGCGAGACTGTCCGCGAGTCGCCCCGAGCCCTCTGACGCGGCGAACCGCGTGGCCCGTTCGAGCGCGGGTTCGAGACGGATTGACAGGACCACGAGACAGACGACGTCGGGCGCGGCGCCGAGCGTTCGCGAACGGCGAGCCACCGCTCGCAGGTGCGGGCCGTACACCAGCGCGACGGCGACGGCGACCCCGATAACGGCGACGGTAGCACCGACGTAGGGGGCGATGGTACCCGCCACGAACGCGAGGGCGACTGCCACGGCACCGACCGTTGCAGCGCGTCGCTCATTGTGGGGAACTGTCACGAGTCTGGCGCCGCGACGGCACGACTGGAGAGCGCCTCGCGCACATCGGCGTACGTCTCGCCGGGGTCGGCCAGCGACGCGACGACGGCGCTGTTCCCCCGGGCGATGCGCCCCGTCGGTTCGGGGCCCTTCCCGTCGTCCTCGTAGAGCGCGGGAGCGCCGTCCTCGGTCACCTCCTCGACCCGCGTCACGCGACGACCAGACGCGGTCTCGGCGACGGTCACCACGAGGTCCGTGGCGGCGAACGAGGAGTGGGCGACGCCGAGGTCAGAGACGACGCGCTCGCGGACCGCCCCAGCGCCGTCGCCGTGAATCGTCCCGAGGACTGCGGCGTCACTCGACCCGACTCGCATCGCCTCGTAGAGCACGCGGGCCTCCTCGCCGCGAACCTCGCCAACTGCGATGGCGCCGTCGCCGAGTCGGAGCGCGGTGCGGAGCGCGTCGGTCATCGAGACGTCGGCGCCCGCGCTGTCCTCGCTGGCGTACAGCGCCTGCACGTCCCGACCGTCAGCCCGGAGCGCGCGAACCGGGAGTTCGGGCGTGTCCTCGATGGTGACCACGCGGACGGCGGGCGCGAGCGACCAGAGGGTCGCGCCGAGCAGCGTCGTCTTCCCGGCGCCCCGCGCACCGGCGAACAGCACTGACGCGCCGCGCGAGACCGCTTCGTCGAGGAAGCCGGCGAGCCGCGGGGTGAGCGTGTCGTTGGCGACCAGGTTTGGAAGACGGAACGGGTCGGCGTCGTGGGCGCGGAACGCGAACCCGGTGCCGTCGCTCACCGGGTCCGTGACACCCGCGACGCGGACGCTGCCCGCCGTCCCAAGTCCCTCGACGGCGGTGTCGAGTGTCGGGTTCGCCCGCGAGAACGGTCGTCCGCTCTCGGCACGGAGGCGGGAGGCGAGACGCGCCACACCCGACGGCGTGAAGTGGACGTTCGTCCGTGCCGTCTCGTCGTCAATGGTGACCCGCAGCGAACCGTCGACGACCGGCGCGCTCGCGTAGACGTCACTCACCCGCGGGTCGCCGAAGCAGTCCTCGAGGACGCCGAATCCCCGCGTGTGCTTGTTGAGCGCGTCGGCGAGTGGTTCGCGGTGTTCGCCCACGACTGCCCGGACCGCGCGCCCCGGAGCGTCTTCGCCGTCCGGAACCGAGCCGTCCGCGAGTTTCCGTCGAGCGTCGGCGAGGAGTCGCCAGTCGTCCGGGTCGAGTTCGTACTCCGATGGAACGAGGTGGTAGACGGGGAGCCCGTCGGGGACGTCGTACTCGCGGACAGTCGCTCCAGTTTCGAGCGCGCGGGTGTCGCGGAGACGGCCGTCGGGTGGGGGCGTCAGTTCGATGCGAGCGTCGGCGAGCGCGGGCCCCACTCTGGGCCGAAGCGAGTCGTACGCCGGGAGGTCCCCCGCGACGGCGGCGAACCCCGTCTCGGCGGCCACGTCGGCGACGGGGCCGGCGCGACCGCTGGCCTCCGCGGCCGCGGCGAGCGGGTCTGTTGTCGCGCGGGTGGCCAGCCGTTCCTCCCGGTCCGCGACGCGAGCGGCGAAGCGACCGGCGGCGGTGAACAGTGCGGCCGCGCGTTCGTCGTACGCCCGCTGGAACCCCGCGGCGTCGACGACGATACGCCGCGGGTCGAACCGGCGAGCAGCGGTGGCGGCCGTGGCGCGGCAGGCCGGTTCCTCGGTGAGGGCGCCGCCGCCGTCGCAGTCGGTGGCGTCCACGCGAAGCACGCCGTCCTCGTGGTCGACCGCACAACCACAGGCTGACTCCTCAGCCGACCCGAAGCGTTCGAAGAGCGCACGCATGGGGCGGGTTGGTTCCGCCTCCTCGGATAAACCCTCGCGTCGCCACCACCACGGGGCCCTCCGGGCCGCGGACGTACGCGAGCGTGGTGGGACCGCGAAGTTCCGAATCGTCGCCACACACCGCGACCCGGATCGGAAGCGAGTGCCGGTGTTCGGGGCCGGCGCCGAGGCTGGTCACGAGCCGTGGCGGGTCGGTTCTGAGTTCGAAGGTCGTCCCCTCCGGTAGGTCGAGTTCGAGCGTCCGGCGCGGTGCGCTCGCTATCGACGCCACCGGGTCGTTCCTGCGGTAGAGCGCCGTCACCGCATCCACGACACGGTCCGCGCTCGCGTCGACGGTCGCAGCGTCCCGAGTCCTCGTGGCGTGCTCGACTGCGGGGACTGCGGCCGCGAGCAGCGCCAGCGAGACGACCGCGGCGAGCGCCACCCGGACAATCACAACGAGTCCCGGACCCGGTCGAGCAGGGACTCCTCGGGAGAGGGTTCAGGAGGTTCGTCCGACGGTTGGGTGTCGGTTCCCGAGTGATTCCGGGACTCCGAATCCGCAGTCGTCTGCCGGGCAGTCGGCTGCCGAGCGTGGCTGTGCTGACCGCCGTCGAGTCGTTCGACCGCTGCGCGTGCGGCGTCGGCGCGGCGCTCGACTCGATCGTTGACGTGTTCCAGTTCGCCGACGTAGCCGTGCAGCGACTGGACGGTGGCGTCGAGTGCGTCCACGCGCTCTGCGAGCGTGTCGAGGCGGGCCTCGACGTCGTCGAGACGGCGGTGGACCGCGGCCGCGTCCGACAGTTCGGCGACGCCGACGTCGTCGTCCGTGAGCGCGCGTTCGACCGCCTGCAGTCGGGCTTCGAGTTCCTCCTCGGACATGGCCCAGGGTGGTCCCGTTCTGGTACTTAGTCCTCCGGGCGCAACGTTGATGCAGGAGGGCTGTGAGGCGTATCGTATGAAAGCCGCCCTGATTGGCGTCGGTCAAGCCGGCGGGAAGGTCGCGGAGGCCCTCCTGGCGGAAGACCGGCGAGCGGGCTACGAATCGATACGTTCAGCGTTCGCCATCAACACGGCCGAGACGGACCTCGAGGGGCTCGACATCGACACGATGCTGATCGGTCAGGACCGGGTGAAGGGCCACGGCGTCGGCGCCGACAACGAGCTCGGCGCGGAGGTCATGCAGAGCGACATCCGCGAGGTAATGGGTGGCCTCGACGGCGTCGTCGACCCACGAACCGAGGCCATCTTCGTCATCGCTGGCCTCGGCGGCGGCACCGGGTCTGGCGGGGCGCCCGTCCTCGTCAAAGAGCTCAAACGCATCTACGACGTCCCCGTCTACGCGCTCGGCATCCTCCCCGGGCGCGACGAGGGCGGTATCTACCAGGCCAACGCGGGCCGCTCGCTGAAGACGCTCGTGCGCGAGGCCGACTCGACGCTGCTCGTCGACAACGACGCCTGGCGCAAGACCGGGCAGAGCGTCACCGAAGCGTACGACGCCATCAACGAGCGCATCGCGCGCCGCATCGGCATCCTGCTCGCCGCCGGCGAGGGCATCGAGGGCGTCGGTGAGAGCGTCGTCGACTCCAGCGAGGTCATCAACACCCTCAAATCGGGGGACATGTCCGCGCTCGGGTTCGCCACTGCCGAGGCAGCACCGGATGCCGGCGAGAACATCAACGTCGTCACCTCCACCACGCGGAAAGCCCTCCTCTCCGGCATGAGCGTCCCCGAGACGACCGAAGCAGGCGCGGCGCTCGTCATCGCCGCCGGCGAGAGCGACCGCGTCCCCCGGAAGGGCGTGGAGAAGGCGCGCTCGTGGGTCGAGGACGAGACCAGAAGCATGCAGGTCCGCGGCGGCGACTTCCCTATCGACTCCGACAACATCGCCGTGCTCGTGCTCCTCTCTGGCATCGCCCGCTCCGAGCGCATCCAGCAGTTCATGGAGCGCGCGAAGGCCGCCAGCGAGGAGGTCGACCGGGAGCACGTCACGGAGAACTTCCAGAACGAGGAACTGGACGGCCTCTTCTAAGGTACCTTTTTACTTCGTCGGGTGCGCTCGCTTCGCTCGCCCACCACTCCTCGCAAAAAGCTACGCTAAAAACGACCTGCGCTCGCTCCGCTCGCGCAGTGAATCGCCTCGCTACGCTCGGCGAATGCTGCACGAAGTCGCAGAATAGCGCTCGTCAGCCCGTCGTCAGTCGTCGGCCTGCACGAGACTCGCACCGTCGAACTCGCGGGCGTCGTACTGCACGTCGAGCAGGTCAAGGAGGGTCGGCGCGATGTCGTAGAGGTCCGTCCCCTCGGGCACCTCGACGTCCGGGTTGTCGGCGACGAGCGTGGCGTTCTCGAAGGAGTGCATCCCCGTGCGCGGGCCGACGCTGAACACGTCGTCGCTGCCCTTGAAGCCCGCCTTCAGGTCGAAGCCGTGGTTCGGGATGGCGACGAGGTCCGGCGCGATCTCGTCGTGGGCGCCCTCGAAGGCGTCCTCGCCCTCGACGACGCGGTCGACGACCTTCTCGCCGTCGGGCCCTTCGAGCGATTCGAGTTTCTCCTTCAGTTCCGCGCGGACCGACTCGTAGTCGTCTTCGGAGACGCTCCCGCGGGGTTCGCGGTCCTCGAGGTTGATGTAGAAGCGACCTGGGATGAACGAGTACGCCTTCGTGTCGTCGTCGATGTCGTCGAGGCTGTCGTGGTCGTCGTCCTCGAAGGAGAGCCACCCCTCCTCCTCCAGCCAGGAGTTCAGGTGGACCTCGTAGTCCTCGCTGGTGAACCCGTGGTCGGAGGCGACGACGAGGGTGACGTCCTCGGGGAGCGCGTCGCGGAGTTCGCCGATGTAGCGGTCGACCTTCTCGTAGAACTCGAGGAACTCCTCGTGGTACTCGCCGTCCCGTTCGTAGTCGTCGAAGAGGAAGTGGTTGACGCGGTCGGTCGTCATGAACACGCCGAAGAAGAGGTCCCAGTCGTCTTCCTCCGCGTAGTGCAGGAACGCCTCCTGGCGCGCGTCGATGGTCTCGTGGGCGTTCTCGAGGAACTCGGTCTTGTCCTCGTCGTGGCCGAGTTTCGCGTTCGTGTCGATGCGGTAGTCGATGGACTCCAGGTAGGTCGCGACGTCCTCGGGGTGGGCGGCCTTCTCGATGTCCGGTGAGAGGAACCCGGAGACCATGCGCTGGATGTTGCGCTGGGGCGGGAACGTCACAGGCACGTTCAGGACGGTGGCGTCCCGACCGGCGTCGGTGACGCGGTCCCAGAGCCGGGTCGCCTGCACGTCCCGACCCATCGGCACGTACGTCTCGTAGCTCCCGACTTCGCGGTCCTGGAAGCCGTAGACGCCCGTCTCTCCGGGGTTGACGCCGGTCGTCAGCGACGGCCAGCACGCGCTGGATTCGGGGGGCACGATGCTGTCGATGGCGCCACCGGACCCCTCGTCGAGCACGTCGTGGAGGTTCGGGAACGTCTCGGGTTCGTCGCGGACGAGGCTGTACGGGACGCCGTCGATACCGACGAAGGCGACTCGCGCGTCGTCACTGCCGCGGAGTCGGTCGAACAGACCCATACCTCCCGAGTCGCCGTTGTCGCACTAAAGCGTTGGTCTTGGCGGCCAGATAGGTCGGTACCCGGTCAGGCCTGCTCGAAGGAGGCGAACAGCGCCTTCCGGGTGCTCGCGTCGATGAGTTCGTCGAGGGTCGGCTGCTGGTCCGCGCTCACACGGCTGAACAGGCCCAGCGGGACGCGGGCAGTCGCGGCGTCGGCGTCGCCGCCGAGTGCTTCAGTCTGGTCGAACGCCGTGGAGAGCACGTCGAGCGAGCTGGTCCGGACGTCCTCTGCGCGGCAGGCGGTCACGACCGTGTCCTCGTGGACGCCGAACGCCGCCGCGGAGGAGACGCCGTCGAGGCGGAGCAGGGTGTCCGCGGCCTCCTCGAGGGAACTGACCGCGGGGACGCTGCCGACGTTCGTGACGGCGAAACTCGCTCGGCGCTCGCGGTTGGCGATGGCCTCGCCGATGACGTCGAACGTCTCCCCGCTCATGCCGGGCGCGCGGAGCGCGTCGATGGTCCCCTGGTCGGCGAACTCCTGAAGGAAGCTCGCGGCCTGGAAGTCCTCGCGGGACCGGACGCGCCGGAACTCCCGGGTGCCGGCGCGGATGCCGTAGAGGAGCGCAGTGGCGACATCTTGCTCGGGCGTGCGGTCGGCGCGTTCGATGAACCGCGCGACGATGGTGGAGGTGGCGCCGGCGTCGTTGCCGGCGATGACGAGCGGGTGGTCGACGGCCGCCGGGCGGTGGCGCACGACGGCCACGACGGGCGGGCGGTTGGCGAAGGAGGGAACGGTGCCGCCCCCACCCACCGCGACCGCACCGTCGTAGTCGTCGAGGGGGTCGTCGGCGACGTCGAGACTGAGGTTGAAGAGGTTGCAGAACGCCTTGGCGTCGTCGCTGGTGACTCGCCCCTCGGCGAAGACGCGCGCGGAGACACCCCACTCCTTGCAGAGTTCGCGGAGGCCGATGGCGGCGGCGAGCGCGTCCACGCTCGGGTTCTCGGGAACGACGAGCGCGACGGACTCGAGCCCGGCGATGGTGTCACGGAGCTGTTCGAAGTCCTCGCTGCGGGCGTCCGCGCGACGGCGGCGGAGGACGGAGCTGACGGCGTACACCCCCGCACCCCCGACGATCAGCGTGATGGCGACGAACGCGATGGTTGGGAGCGGGGCCGAGCCGACCTCGGAGAGCATGTGCCCGAGAGTCACTGCGGATGGTTAAGAACCTTGTCCCGTGCGAGGAAGTGAGCACAGCGAACTTCCTCGGAATCCGCGAACGGCGACCGAAGAGAGCCGTGAGCCGCGAGGACGACCGAAGGGAGTCCTCGAAACTGGCGATCGGGGAGTGGAACGACCCGCGAGCCGCGAGACGCTGAGCGCTGCGAAGTGTCTCGGGAAGAGTGAGCGGTGAACGGACTGAACCGCGAACTGCGTGGCTACGCAGAGTCACGGAACTGCCGAGTAACGAGTGGCGACTGGGAGACTACCGAGAGGACCGCTGAGCGGGTTCGTCCTCGTCGTCGGTGTCGAAGTTCGTCGGCACGACGGTGACGTGGTGCATCCCGAACTCGGCGCGGCTGGTGTCGGAGCGGTTGGCAGCCATCACACTCCTAGGTAGGGTCGACACCCGGAAGTAATTACCCATGCGCATAACACATGGGGTCGACCCGGAGCATTCGCCGCGGTAATCGGGCGGTCGCGCTCCGGGTTACTCGAAGTGCTCGGAGTAGAGGTCCTGGGCGTGCTCGATGGCGTCCTTGGCGGCCGCCGCGTCCTCGAAGCCCTGGGTCTCGACCTCCTTGCCCGCTTCGAGGTTCTTGTACGTCTCGAAGAACTCCTCGATCTCGTCGAGGGTCTGCTGTGGGATGTCCGCGAGGTCGTTGACGTGGTCGTAGCGGGGGTCCTCGTCGGGCACCGCGATGACCTTGTCGTCCTGCTCGCCGTCGTCGTCCATCTTCATCAGCGCGACCGGACGGGCCTCGATGATGCAGCCGGGGAACGTCTGGTCCTCGACGAGCACGAGCACGTCGAAGGGGTCCTCGTCGTCGTAGTAGGACTGCGGGATGAACCCGTAGTCCGAGGGGTAGTGGACGTTGCTGTGGAGGACGCGGTCCAGCACCACGCCGGGGACGTCCTTGTCGTACTCGTACTTGTTGCGCTCGCCTTTCAGGCACTCGACGACGGCGTAGATGACGTCGGGTGCGTCGGGGCCCGTCTCGAGGTCTTCCCAGAGGTTCGTCATAGTGTTCGTAGGTGCACCCTGGGCCGAAAAAGAGCTTTCGTATTGCGGTCCGAACCGAAGAATCGGCTGTGTATTGAGAAGTGTTTAAATAGATGGGTGACATTTGCGTTGGTATGTCAGAGGCACAACCCGCCACGCGCACAGACGTGCGGGACCTGACTGCGTTCCAGAAAAACATCCTGACCGTTCTCGCCGAGGAAGCCCGCTACGGGCTCGCTATCAAGCGGGAACTGGAGGAGTACTACGGGCAGGAAGTCAACCACGGGCGACTCTACCCGAACCTCGACGACCTCGTCAACAAGGGGCTCGTCGAGAAGTCGGAACTCGACAAGCGCACCAACGAGTACGCACTCACGGACGACGGCTTCGAGGCAGTCGTCGACGACCTGGAGTGGGCGCTCTCGAAGTTCCTCGTCGACGAGGAGCGCAAGGAGCGCGTCAGCGACATCGTCGAGACCAACTGAGGCACACCGCGGCACGGTTTTCTTCGAGTGCGACGCTCCTCAGCGACCGCCATCCTCGGCAACGTCGATGACGTACGACAGCGACTGCTCGACGGCCTCGCGCTGTTCTTCGGTCGGCCACGCGTTCCGCGGGAAGAACTCCGCGAGGAACTCCGCGCGCTCGCGCTCGGAGGCGGTGTCCATCGGTCGCGCGTAGTGGTTGTTCATGAACGTCGCGAACGCAGCCGCGTTCTCGCCGTGGACCTCGCCGTGTTCCACGCGAACCAGCCCGACGAGTTCCGCGTTGCGCTCGGCGGCGGCCTCGTAGTCGCCCTGTTCGCCCGGCCCGGCGAGGGACACCTCCGCCGCACGGTCCGTGTCCTCGACGTCTGCGATCTTCACCTGTCCGTCGTCGTCGAGCCAGTCGACCGGGTAGCAGACGAGCGTGTGGTCGTCGTCGCGGACGCGCGCGGCGAACCCGTGCTCGTCGAGCAGGTCGTCCCGGCGTTCACGGTAGGCCGCCGCGGCGTCGTCGTCGACCGCGTTCCGGGTCAGTCGGGTGAGCCGCTCGGCTTCGGTCACGACGTCGTCGGGGAGGTCAGTCATTGTCGAGGGCCTCGTTGGCTAGTTCGTCCGCGCGGTCGTTTACCTCCCGCGGCACGTGGGTCAGCGACCAGTCGTCGAAGCGCTCGAGTAGCTCCCGGACCGCGACGCGTTTCTCCCGGAGATCCGGGTCGTTGGTGTCCCACGCGCCCTTCACCTGCTTGACGATGAGCTGTGAGTCACCCCGGACCTCCACCTCGTCGAAGCCGAACTGGTCGGCAGCCTGGAGGCCCGCGAGCAGCGCCTCGTACTCGGCCTGGTTGTTGGTGGCGCGCCCGATGGTCTCCCCGTCCTCGGCGACGATGCCGTCCCCGGAGACGAGCACCCAGCCGACCGCGGACGGGCCCGGGTTGCCGCGGCACGCGCCGTCGAAGTAGACGTGGACGCGGCCGCCGCGTTCGGGTTCGACGACGGCGGTGATGTCGGTCGGGCTCTTCCCCTGGACGACGAGTTTGTCCTCGTAGGCGACGGCGTGGGCCTCCCCGAGGTCGGCGTGCCACTGCTCGTACTCGGAGTTCCCCTCGCTGAACGACGCGCCCGCGTCGGCGAGTCGTGCGCGCGCGTCCTCGACGTCGCATTCCACAACCGGCATTGATTCGACGTCACCTCGCGCCCCGTATATGGGTTACTATTCGGTATTCGGCGATATAAACCGTCTAAGCCCCGAATTCGACGTATAATCGCTCTCTAACTCGCATTCTGTCGTTCGAGTTCCGGACCAATACGGGCAACGGATTTAAATGTTTGCGCACCGCTAATATAAAAGTGCGATGACACGGTCCACTCGCCAGCGGGAGCGAGAAACAGCGACAGAGCAGGAGGAGTCTGAGGAGGGGGTACGGGAGTGCCCGGAGTGCAGCTCTGACAACCTCGTGAAGAGTTCGGACCGCGCGGAACTGGTCTGCGAAGACTGCGGCCTCGTCGTCGAGGAGGAGCAGATCGACCCCGGTCCAGAGTGGCGAGCGTTCAACCACCAGGAACGACAGGAGAAGTCCCGGGTCGGCGCCCCGACCACCCAGACGATGCACGACAAGGGTCTCACGACCACCATCGACTGGAAGGACAAGGACGCCTACGGCCGGTCCATCTCCTCGAAGAAGCGGTCGCAGATGCACCGCCTGCGGAAGTGGCAGGAGCGCATCCGCACGAAGGACGCCGGCGAGCGCAACCTGCAGTTCGCGCTCTCCGAGATCGACCGGATGGCCTCGGCGCTCGGCGTGCCGCGGTCCGTCCGCGAGGTCGCGTCCGTCATCTACCGACGCGCACTGAAAGAAGACCTCATCCGCGGGCGCTCCATCGAGGGCGTCGCCACCAGCGCGCTGTACGCAGCGTGCCGCAAGGAGGGCATCCCGCGGAGCCTCGAGGAGATCTCCGAGGTGTCGCGGGTCGAGCGCAAGGAGATCGGTCGCACCTACCGCTACATCTCCCAGGAGCTCGGGCTCGAGATGAAGCCCGTCGACCCCAAGAAGTACGTGCCGCGGTTCTGCTCGGAACTCGAACTCTCCGAAGAAGTGCAGTCGAAAGCCAACGAGATCATCGAGACTACTGCCGAGAAGGGGCTGCTCTCCGGAAAGTCCCCGACCGGCTACGCGGCGGCAGCGATCTACGCCGCGTCCCTGCTCTGCAACGAGAAGAAGACCCAGCGCGAGGTAGCGGACGTCGCGCAGGTGACCGAAGTCACCATCCGGAACCGGTACCAGGAGCAGATCGAGGCGATGGGCATCCAAGGCTAGGTCTCGCCTCCATTCTCCGCCGGTAGCGCCGTCCCAGCGGTAGCGCCGCCCACATCGAGGCACTACTCGCCGCACCGAAGGGGTTTTGGCCGCACGTTTGAAATCGGGGACCATGACTACCCCGTGGGAGGACTGGGACCACGTGCTGAAGGTGGACCCGGACAAGTCGCTCGTCGACGGCGAGACGTTCGACGACGTCTGCGAGACGGGCACCGACGCCATCGAGGTCGGCGGCACGCTGGACGTGACGACCGAGAAGATGCAGCGGGTCATCGACGCCTGCCGAAAACACGACGTTCCGCTCTACCAGGAGCCGTCGAACCCGGCCGTCGTCGTCGACGACGACGCGCTGGACGGCTACCTCGTGCCGGTCGTGCTGAACGCCGGCGACCCCTTCTGGATTACGGGCGCCCACAAGGAGTGGGTTCGCATCGCGGACCTGGACTGGGAGCGCACCACGACGGAGGCGTACATCGTGTTGAACCCGGAGGCGAGCGTCGCGGAGTACACGGAGGCCGACTGCGACCTCGGCGCCGACGACGTGGCCGCGTACGCGGCGGTCGCCGACCGGCTGTTCGGCCAGGAGATCGTCTACGTCGAGTACTCTGGGATGCTCGGCGAGCCGGACGTGGTCGCGGCGGCCGCCGACGCGCTCGACGACGCGACGCTGTTCTACGGCGGTGGCATCGGCGACTACGACGCGGCCTACCAGATGGGCGAGCACGCCGACACGATCGTCGTCGGAGACCTGCTCCACGAGGAGGGCGTCGACGCCGTCCGCCGGACCGTCGAGGGCGTCCAGGACGCCCACGCGGACCGATAGGTGGATCGCTCAGTCCTCGCGTATCGACGGGTCTAGGTAGCCGTACAGCAGGTCCTGTAGGAAGTTGCCGCCGATGCCGATGAACACCAGCACGAGCGTGGAGCCGATGATGAGCGGGAGGTCCTGGTTCTTGATGGCGAACAGGCTGATGGCGCCCAGCCCTGGGATGTTGAAGACGGCCTCGATGATGTAGACGTTGAGCATCAACACGCCGAGCACCTCCACGAACGACAGCGTGAGAATCGGGATGGCGGCGTTCCGGACGACGTGTCGCGCGACCCGGAGCCGCCCCGCGCCCTTCGCGCGCAGCAGTTTCACGAACTCAGCCCGCTCGTACTCGAGGGACTCCGCCCGCGAGTGCTGGAGGAGGCCGGCGGCGAGCCCGATGGAGAGCACGAGCGTCGGCCAGGCGTACCGGAGCGGGTGGTCGAACGACCAGACGAGCGGGATGCGCACCGACGCCCCGAACGCGTGGAGGGTCGGCTCGAGCCACGGCATCGTCCAGCGGTACTTCGTGTCGAGGAAGTGGACGACCCAGAACGCCGGCAGCCCCATCAGCAGATACGCGCCCAGCCGGGCCGCCCTGTCGAAACCGGTGTTCCGCCGCAACCCGCTCGCCACGCCCACCAGCGACCCCACCAGGAAGGCACCCAGGACGCCAGGGACGACGTACGCCAGGGTGTACTGGAGTCGCTGGGCGAGCACGTCCGTGACCGGCCGCTGGAGCTCGTAGGACTCCCCCCAGTCGAGGGTGGCGATGCCGGTCATCCGGTCGACGTAGCGGTCGAGCGCGCCGGTCTTCCCGCCGCGCTGCTCCCAGAACTCCTCGCGGAGATGCTGTATCTGTGCGTCGGTCGCGCCGCTCCGTTGCGCGCTCGCTATCTCGGCGCCGAGTTGCACGTTCGGCATGGAGACGACGACGCCGAACGTGATGGAGACGACGAGGAACGCGGCGAACACCGCGAAGAGGCCGCGGCCCGCGACGCGCTCGACCCGCGGAACTAATTCCCCAGGGTCGTCACTCGGTGCCAATCCGTGGGTCGAGATAGCCGTACAGGAGGTCCTGGACGTAACTCGCCAGCACGCCGCCGACTGCCAGGACGAGCGACGTCCCGATTATGAGCGACATCTCCCGCTGCCGGACGCCGATCATGTTGAGCGCGGCGACGCCCTCGATGCCGAACACCGTCTCGATGATGTAGATGTTCAGCAGGACGACCACGAGCAGTTCGGACAGCGACGCCGACACGATGGGCACCGCCGCGTTCCGCAGCACGTGACGGGCGATCTTCAGCCGCCCCGCGCCCTTCGCTCGCAGCAGTTTCACCGACTCCTGGCCGGCGCGGTCGAGGTACGATGTCCGCACGTACCGCACCTGCCAGCCGAGCAGCGCCACGGCGAACACCGCGGCGGGAACCAGGAACCGGAGCGGCTCCGACGGCGGCCAGAGCCCGTGGTTGGGGAGGGCGACCCGCCCCAGGCTGTCGAAGGGCGTGTGCTTCCAGGTGAGCAGACGAACCCACTCGAAGCTAGAGGCGAACGGCTCCAGCAGCACGTACGCCGTCATGAACGCGGGCACGCCGACGGCGCCGTAGCCGACCACGCGGACGGCCCAGTCGGGGACGCTCCCGGAGAGCGACCCCGAAAGACCGCCGAACAGCGTCCCGAGGACCAGTGCGAACGCGAGCGCGGGTATCGTGTAGAGGGCGGTGCGCTGGATGGCTGGCCACAGCACCGCGGCGGTCTGGGCGTTCATCGAGTGCGCCCGCCCGAAGTTCAGCGTGCTGACGTCGACGAGCCAGTCGGCGTACCGGACGTGCAGCGGGTCGTCGAGGCCGCGGGCTTCCTTGTACGCCTGGACGCGTTCTTCGATGACGTCCGACGAGACGCCGGCGCGTTGCATGCTTCCCTTCATCGCGCCGATCTGCGTGTCCGGCGTGAGCGCGACGACGGCGAACGTCGCCGTCACGACGAGGTAGATCGTGAACAGTGCGAACAGCGTCCTCCGGCCGACGTACGACGCGAAACTCATGGAGGACCACCGCTACCGTGGGCGGGCAGTGTGGAGGGCATTAGCACGCGAGTAGTGAAAGTGAACGAGAATAAACGTTAGGGAGCGAGGGTCGCTACGCTCGAATCCGTGGGTTCAGGTAACCGTACAGCAGGTCCTGGACGTAACTCGCCAGAATACCACCCACTGCGAGCACCAGCGACGTCCCGATTATGAGCGCCATATCACGGGTGCGTACGGCAATCATGTTGTACGCCGCGACGCCCTGGATGCCGAACACCGTCTCGATGACGTAGATGTTCACCAGGACGACCACGAGCAGTTCGGACAGCGACGCCGACACGATGGGCACCGCCGCGTTCCGCAGCACGTGGCGTGCGACCCGCAACCAGCCGGCACCTTTCGCGCGGTGGAGTTTTACGAACTCCTCGCTGGCCTGTTCGAGGTAGGCGACTCGGCCGTACCGGAGCTGCCACCCCACCAGCGCCACGGCAAACACACCCGCGGGAACCAGGAACCGGAGCGGCTTCGAGGGCGGCCACAGTCCACGGTTGGGGTTCATCGGTTCCCCCTGTATCGTGAACGCCGTCGTGTTCTCCCAGGTGAGGAGCCGTAGCCACTCGACGTCACCGACGAACGGCTCCAGGAACACGAACGCACCCATGAACGCGGGGATGCCGACAGTGGCGTACCCGAGGAGACGGACGGTTCCGTCCGGGATACCACGGCGCGCCCCGGAGAGCGCGCCGAGCGCAGTGCCGAGCAGAACGGCGAACGCGAACGACGGTATCGTGTACAGCGCCGTGCGCTGTATCGCCGGTATCAGTAGATTCGAGATGGGTTTGTCGTACTCGAAGGAGTACCCCCAGTCGAGTGTAGAGAGGCCGACGAGCCAGTCGACGTAGCGGTCCGAGAGCGAGCGGTCGAGGTTGCGCTCCTCCAGGTACGACTGCTTGAGTTCCTGGCGTTCCTCGGCCGAGATCCGGTCGTAGTACACTGCGGTCCCGATCTCGCCGCCGAGGTCGGTGTTCGGCGTGAGCGCGACGACGCCGAACGTCGCCGTCACGACGAGGTAGACGGCGAGCAGCGCGAACAGCGTCCGGCGCGCGACGTACGTCGAGAAGCTCACGGTGACCACCTTGCGGTGGTCGTCGCGGAGTTCGGTCTGGAGGGCGGTGCGGCTCGGTGGTGGAGGGCGGGCAGCATCGCTTCGTGTGCGCATCCTCCGCAAAGTTTTATAAAAGTTTGTTTCAAACCGACTGAACGAGCTCACGCATGCCCTCCAAGCAGCACGAGTCCCCGCTGTTCACCAGTATCGACTGGAGTGACCGACAGAGGAGTGCCCTCGACGTCAGACCGCGGACGGTCGGCTTCGTCGCGGCGCTCGCCGGCCTCGCCGCCCTCTTCGTCTACGACTACACGATGGTGTCGGGTGCCATCGTCGACACGTGGATCCTGAACCGGATGGACTGGCTGTTCTTCCTCACGTGCGTCCTGTTCGTCCGGTACGCCGTCGTCCCGTTAGCCGCCAACGCCGACCAGTCCAGCGGCACGGTCCGGGCGTTCCTCCGGCGGCCCGCCGGGGTCGCGAGCGCCGCCTGGATCGCTGCGTTCGGCGTGCTCGGGCTCGTCGGCCCGGAACTCCTCGGAATGCCACGGGTCGACTTCTACGCCGACTACCAGCCGCCCGTGTTCACGAGCATCGGCATCGCCAGCAACGCTGGCGTCGACTGCGTCGGTCGGGTGACCGAGGGCGTCTGCCACGGTTCCTGGCAGTACCCGCTGGGCACCACGAGCGTCGGCGAGGACATGGTGAACGTCATCATGTACGGCGCGCACATCGCGCTGAAACTCTCCATCGCCGCCGCGATGATCATGGTCGTCGTCGCGACCGCGGTCGGCACCACAGCCGGCTACTTCGGCGGCTGGGTCGACGACGTGCTGATGCGGTACGTCGACGTCCAGCAGACCATCCCCGCCATCGTCGTCTACATCATCGTCGCGACGATGTACCTCGGGAAGGGACTGTTCACCCTCGCGCTCATCTTCGGCCTGCTGAACTGGGGCGGCATCGCCCGCCTCGTCCGCAGCGAGACCCTCGAGCGCCGGGAGTCGGGCTACGTCCGGGCCGCCCGGAGCGCCGGCGCGAGCGACCTCCACGTCATCAGGCGACACCTGGTCCCGAACTCGACGGCGACGGTCGTCACCGCGCTCACCCGCCAGATTCCACTGCTCATCCTCGTGCAGGTGCTGCTGGCGTACCTCCAGTTGAACACCGTCCGGCTGCGCTCGCTGGGCGGCATCCTCCGGCGGTCGCTCCCGCCGTTCGGGATGGGGTGGTGGGTCGCCGCCGGCGTCACCGCGTTCCTGGTGCTCACTGTGCTCTCGTTCAACGTCTTCGGGGACGTCGTCCGCGACGTACTCGACCCGCACGAGGGGGTGGCGTAGATGGGGGACCCGCTGCTCTCCGTCCGCGACCTGCACATCCAGTTCGACACCGAGGACGGGACCGTCCGCGCCGTCGACGGCGTGAGCTTCGACGTCGAACCCGGCGAGACGGTCTGTCTCGTCGGCGAGTCGGGTTCGGGCAAGACGGTCGCCTGCGAGTCCATCACGAAGCTCATCCCGACGCCGCCCGGGGAGATCACGGGCGGCGAGGTGGACTTCGACGGCGAGAACCTCGCGGCCCTCTCCTCGAGGGAGCTCGAGGCGTACCGCGGCTGCCGCATCGGCCACGTCTTCCAGAACCCCCAGGGCGCCCTCGACCCAGTCTACACCGTCGGTGACCAGCTGGTCGAGGCCATCCGCCTCCACCGCGACGTGCCGAAGTCCGTCGCCCGCGAGCGCGCCATCGAGCTGCTCGACCGCGTCGGCATCGGCGACGTCGAGGAGCGCATCGACGACTACCCCCACCAGTTCTCCGGCGGGATGAAACAGCGCGTCGTCATCGCGATGGCGCTCGCCTGCGACCCCGACCTCCTCATCGCCGACGAACCGACCACTGCGCTCGACGTCACCATCCAGGCCCAGGTGCTGCGCCTGCTCGACGACCTGCAGGACGAGCGCGGGATGGCGATGGTGTTCGTCACCCACGACCTCGGCGTCGTCGCGGAGATAGCCGACCGCGTCGTCGTGATGTACGCGGGGAAGGTGATGGAGACGGGCGACGTCTACCAGGTGTTCGAGAACCCCTCGCACCCGTACACGAAGGCGCTGCTCAACTGCCTGCCCGGTCGCGGGCGGGCGCTGGAGACCATCGGCGGCACCCTCCCGGACCCGACGGACCCGCCGGAGGGCTGTCGGTTCCACCCGCGCTGTCCTCACGCCGAACCCGCTTGCGAGGAGGGCGACCAGCCTGCCTTCGAGGACGTCGGCGGCGAGCACGACGTCTCCTGCGTGCTGTACGGGTCGGACCACGAGGTGCCGCGGGCCATGGAGGTGGACGATGACTGACGACGCCATCCTCTCTGTGCGGGACCTGGAGAAACACTACCCCGTGCGTTCGGGGATTCTGCGCCGCGTCACCGGCCACGTGAAGGCCGTCGACGGCGTGAGCTTCGAGGTCCGCGAGGGCGAGACGGTCGGCCTCGTCGGTGAGTCGGGCTGCGGGAAGTCGACGACGGCGACCAGCCTGCTCCGCCTCGAGGAGCCGACCGGCGGCGAGGTGTACTTCGAGGGCGAGGACATCACGGAGTACGGCGACGACGATGAGACGGAGTTCCGGCGGCGCGCCCAGATGGTGTTCCAGGACCCAAACTCTGCGTTCGACCCGCGGATGACCGTCGGCGAGTCCGTCGCGGAGCCGCTGGGCATCCACGGCCTCCGCGACGAGGAGCGCCAACAGGAGATCGTCGCCGACCTGCTGGAGCGCGTCGGCCTCTCGGCGAACGACGCCGACCGCTATCCTCACGAGTTCTCCGGCGGACAGAAACAGCGCATCGCGCTCGCCCGGGCGCTCATCCTCAACCCCGACCTGCTGGTCGCTGACGAGCCGGTGAGCGCGCTCGACGTGAGCGTGCAGGCCGAGATTCTCTCGCTGCTCGACGACCTGCAGGCGGAACTCGACCTGTCGATGCTGCTCATCAGCCACGACCTCGGCGTCGTGCGGCAGGTGTGTGACCGCGTCGGCGTGATGTACCTCGGCGAGATGGTCGAGATGGGGCCGACCGAGGAGCTGTTCGAGAACCCCCAGCACCCGTACACGGAGGCGCTGCTGGCGTCGATTCCCGACCCGGACCCCCGCAAGCGCGGGGACGCCGTCGAACTCACCGGCGACGTTCCCGACCCGTCGAACCCGCCCGCTGGCTGCTCGTTCCACCCGCGCTGCCCGCACGTCGTCCCGCCGGCGGCGTACGACTTCCCGGAGGGCTCGTTCCGGCAGGTGCTGGACTTCCGGCTGGCCGCCGAGAACGGTGACGTGGACGCCGAGGCCCTGGACGACGGGACAGACGTCCGGGCCGAGTTCGACCTCCCGCGGGCGCTCCCGGACCCCGACGCGGAGGCAGTGCTCGCGGCGGCTGTCGACGACGCGGTGGCCGGCGACGTGGACGCCGCGGCCGACCGACTCCGCGAAGCGTTCGCGACGGTCTGCGAGCAGCGGGAACCCGAACTACAGGAGACCGGCACCGGCCACCCCGCGGCCTGCCACCTCCACGACGCCGGCGAGAAGGACCCGGCCCCGGGGCTGACCCAGCCACACGACTGAGTCCCCGGGCCGGGGGCGGCTCGCGATTCGTTTCGCTCACAGCTTCCGTTGGTCGACCGAAGAGCGCTACGCTTCCGGGCGTCCGCTCGCGCTGCTCACGGAGACGGCGTTCGCGTTCTCGTGGCCTCACCGCGTTCGGCCACGCTCTCCCCGCTCGCTCGAACCGCGCCCTCCCGTTGGTCGGGCGCGCGGGCCGCCCGCTCCACGCCGGAAATGAAGTCGTTTAAGGCCAGTCCTCGTGAATCGGGAGGCATGGAATCTCGTACGTACACGGCGGACGCCGAACCGGGCGACCACGCGACGGTCGCCGGCTGGGTCCACGAAGTCAGGGACCTCGGCGGCATCGCGTTCCTCATCCTCCGGGACAAGTCCGGGAAGATCCAGGTCAAGTTCGAGAAGGACGAGATGGACGACGACCTCGTCGAGACCGGGCTGAACGTCCACCGCGAGTCCGTCGTCTCGGTCACGGGCGACGTCGAGGAGGAGGACCGCGCGCCGACGGGCGTCGAGGTCGTCCCCGAGAGCATCGAGGTGCTCGCCGAGGCCGACCCCCAGCTCCCGCTAGACCCCTCCGGGAAGGTCGACGCCGACCTCTCGACGCGCCTCGACAACCGCACGCTCGACGTGCGGACCGACGAGACGAAGGCCGTCTTCGACATCCGCGCCGAAGTGCTGCGCGCGGTCCGTGAGTACTTCCGGTCGGTCGGCTCCACGGAGATCAACACGCCGAAGATCGTCGCCACCGGGACGGAGGGCGGCACCGAACTCTTCCCCATCACGTACTTCGGCCGCGAGGCGTTCATGAACCAGAGCCCGCAGCTGTTCAAGCAGCTGATGGTCGGCTCCGGCCTCGAGCGCGTCTTCGAAATCGGCCCGATCTTCCGCGCCGAGGAGCACAACACGCCCCGCCACCTCAACGAGGCCACGATGATCGACTTCGAGTCCGCGTTCATCGACCACGAGGAGGCGATGGACGTCTGCGAGGGCACGCTCCGCGCGGCCTACGAGGCCGTCGAGGAGAACTGCCAGGACCAGCTCGAGATTCTAGGCCTCGCCGAGGAGTTCGAGGCGCCCACCGACGACTTCCCGCGGCTCACCTACGAGGAGGCCATCGAGCGCATCAATGCGACGGGTGAACTCGACGAGCAGCTGGTCTGGGGCGACGACCTCCCTACCGAGGGCGAGAAGGCGCTCGGCGACGACGTCGGCGGCCACTACTTCGTCACCGATTGGCCCGCGGAGATCAAGCCGTTCTACATCCAGAACTACGACGACGACCCCGACCTCTCGAAAGGGTTCGACCTGATGCACCCGCGCATGGAACTCGTCTCCGGCGGGCAGCGCGAACACCGCTACCCCGAACTCGTCGCCGGCTTCGAGCAGCAGGGCCTCGACCCCGACCAGTTCGACTACTACACGAAGATGTTCAAGTACGGGATGCCGCCCCACGCCGGCTGGGCGTACGGCGTCGAACGCCTCGTGATGACGATGCTCGACCTCGACAACATCCGGGAAGCCGTCCTCTTCCCGCGTGACCGCCAGCGTCTGAGCCCCTAGGCGACTTCTCTGGGAGCGAGGAGACTGCTTTACTATTGCAGAACTACCGTAGCTGATCCGCTCCCCGGAGCCGCGTCCGTTGGGCCTACCAGTGGACCGAGAGCTTCGGTTCGATGCCGCAGTCCGCGGCGACGTCCCGGTACCCCTGGATTATCTCCGCAGTCACGTCGAGTGCGTCGTCGGGATGGACCCGCGGCACGTCGACACCGAGCACGTCGCCCATGGCGTCCCGGGCGGTGTCCGTGAAGACTATCGTGCCGTCACTCTCGATGCGTTGCACGCCGTCGTAGCGGAGGCTCTCCCGGTTCAACGCTTCCGCTTCCTGCAGCGAAATCCCGTCCGGGAGGACGACGGTTGCGCCGTCGCGGTCCAGGCGGACCGGGTAGCCGCCTTCCATCCCGTTCGGGCCGGGAGCGTGCGTCAGGGTCCCTGCGTCCGAGAGCACCGCGCGGACGATTCTCGCCGAGTGGGTTCCCGTCATGATGCTGATTTCGCGGGCGGACGGCTCGCTCGGGAACGGGAGGTTCCGGGACTGGAACTCCGCGTCGAGGTCGATCTCCTCGGTGACGTCTTTCCCGTCGACGAGCACCTTCACGTAGAACGGTACGTCGCCGGTGTGCCCGTAGAACAGCATCGGGTGAATGATCGAGTGGCCGGCGACGACGTACGCCGAGACCGCCGGCATCGGCACGTCGTAGATCTCGCTCGCGACGCGCTCGATCGGCGGGACGAGGTGGCCGACGTTCCCGGAGCCGACGAGGGGTTCGTAGCCGGCTCCCGCCAGCGCGGGGTTGACGACGTCGGGCATGGAGACGTTCACAACGGCCGGTTCCCGAACGTCGGCTTTCTCGGTCGCTCGCAGCAGGTTGTAGGCGAGGGGAATCTGTCCGGGGACGATGCAGGCGTAGCCCGGGCCGGTCGACGTGAACCCGATGAGTTTCTCGCGCTGCTCGTCGGGGAGTTCCTCGAACGGCGAGTAGCGGAGCAGCGTCGCGGCCGTCAGGACGACGTCCGGCTCGACGTCCTCCAGCAGCGCGGCGGTCGCGTCGACGTCCAGGAGGTCCAGCGTCTCGAACTCCACGTTCGGGTTCCGACCGCGCTGGAGCGCCTGGTACCGGGCCGTGTTCGTCCTCGTCTGACCGACGCCGGCGAGGACGTCCGTCGCGACGACCTCGTCGACGACCGGGTCGCCACAGAGAATCTGCAGCGCCTCGTACCCCACGCCCCCCAGGCCCGCGAGCAACACCGTCCGGTCTCGGGTCATACAGACAGTTGTCGAGTGTCCAGTGTAAGTCTACCTGACAGCTACTCGGCGAGTCCGACCGAGTCACGCGGGCAAGCCGTGGACCTTGTCGACGGGAGCGCTCGACCGTCGAACCACCACCTCGCCACTACGCTTTTTCGCCGGAGTCCCCACGAACTAGGTATGCCGGAGTTCGACCTCATCGTGCTCGGCGGTGGGACGGGGAACGTCGTCGCGAGCGCGGCCGTCGAGGAGGGCCTCGACGTGGCTATCGTCGAACGCGACAAACTCGGCGGGACCTGTCTGAACCGGGGCTGCAACCCCTCGAAGCGGCTCATCCACCACGCGGACATCGTCGAGACGGTGCGGCGGGCCGACGAGTTCGGCGTGGACGCGACGCTGAACGACATCGCGTTCGCTGACATCGTGCAGAACGTCACCGAGACGGTCACCGAGGAGGCCGAGGCGAAAGCCGAACAGGCCCGCGAGCACGACCGGCTGACGTTCTACCAGACGGAGGGCCGGTTCGTCGACGAGCACGCCGTCGAAGTCGACACCGGGGACGGCACCGAACGGCTGACGAGCGACCGCATCGTGCTCGCTGGCGGTTCACGACCCCGAGTTCCGGACAGCATCGACGGCACCGACAAGGTTGACTTCCTCACGAGCGACGAGGCGCTCCGCCTCGAGGAGCGCCCGGACCGACTCGTCGTGGTCGGCGGCGGCTACATCGCCGTCGAACTGGCGCACTTCTTCGGCCAGATGGGGACCGACGTCACCGTCGTCGGGCACGGCGACCTGCTCGTCCACCACGAGGACCGGGACGCCGCCGAGCGCCTCACCGACGCCTACCGGGATCGCCACGACCTCCGCCTCGGCTACAGTGCGTCCGAACTCGCTGCGGACTCCGGCGAGGTGGTCGTCAGTGCGGAGTCCGAGGACGGCGAGGAGATCTCCGTGCGCGGCGACGAGGTGCTCGTCGCCACAGGCCGGCAGCCCAACTCCGACACGTGGGACGTGGACGCCGCGGGCATCGAGACGGACGAGAAGGGGTTCGTGGAAACCGACGACTACCTCGAGACGTCCGTCGACGGGGTCTGGGCCATCGGCGACGTCGCGGGCAACTACATGTTCAAACACTCCGGCGACAAGGAGGGCGAGTACGTCGTCGAGAACGCCATCCGCGGGAACCACGAGCCCGTGGAGTACCCCGGAATGGCCCACGCCATCTTCGGCTCCCCGCAGCTGGCGAGCCTGGGAAAGCCGGAATCGAAACTCGACGAGGGGGTAGCGTACACCGTCGGTACCCGTGAGTACGACGACGTCCCGCTGGGGTCCGCGATGCAGGCCGACCACGGCTTCGCGAAGGTCCTCGTCGGCCAGGACGACGAGGTGCTGGGCGTCCACGTCGTAGGCCCGGATGCCTCGACGCTCATCCACGAGGTGAGCACGGCCGTTGCGGCGGGCGCGGACGCCCGTGGAATCGCCGAGACCATCCACGTCCACCCGGCGCTCTCGGAGGTCGTCCAGGGGGCGTTCCGGGACGCCTGCGACGTGGCGCCGACCGGAATCTGACGCGGTAGCGACCAGCTAGCTACAGGGCGACTAGCGGCTTTTCAGTGGGCGCGACGTAGCGCCGATATGGAGCACGACGACCCAGTCATCGAGGAGGCGGCCAACCGGGGCGACAAGCTGCTCGCCGGGAAGCTCGTCAAGCTCGTCGAGAAACACCACGGCACGGGGCAGGGGGTTCCCCGCTCGGTCGTGGAGGACTACGTCGACGAACTGGACGCGGAGGGCTCCGTGGACGCCGCGGAGATGCGCAGGGAACTCGAGGACCACCTCGCGGACGACCGCGAGGGGGCGGAACAGGCGGCGCTGTACGAGGTCGGCGACGGGCGGGTGAGCGGCTACCCGCCGGAGTGGCACGAGAGACTCGCCCCCGGGGACTCTCTGGCGAAGTACGTTCAGGTGATCAACGAGACGGAGCACCCGCCGAACAGCGCGGCGTCCTCGGGCGTCTCGAAGGACGACCTGCTGGAGGCGGCGGCCGTCCTCAGCGACCGGAGCCGCGAGGACGCCAGGCAGGAACTGAAGGACCTGCGGGCGGACGGGACGCTGGTCGCTGACGCCGACCAGCACCCGCGAGCGGGCGTGACGCTCGCCGACGAGACGGAGTTCGAGAAGGACGACTGGGACAAGCCGGACCCCGACGACCGACCGAGCGAATAGTACAACCCTTAATTCACCCCGCTCCCGAGTGGGAGACGATGAGCGACGACGGTGTTGCGTTCGTGCCGGGTCACGTCACGGGGCTGTTCAGCGTCCACCGGGCCGAGGACCCGCTGCGGGCGGGGTCGCGTGGCGCCGGCCTGACGCTGTCGGACGGCGTGAGGACGCGGGTCGAACCGGCCGACGAGACGACGGTCCGGCTGAACGGCCGGGAACTCGACGTGGAGAGCGTCACGCGAGTGCTGGACGCGCTGGACGCGTCAGCAGCGGTGTCCGCGGAGACCGACCTCCCGCTGGGCGCCGGCTTCGGCGTCTCCGGCGCGATGGCGCTCGGGACAGCGCTCGCCGCGAACCACGCCTTCGGACGGGGACGCTCGGAGAACGACCTGGTGGGCGTCGCGCACGCGGCCGAAGTGGAGGCTGGCACGGGACTCGGCGACGTGGTCGCGCAGGCGCGGGGCGGCGTTCCCATCCGCGTCGAACCCGGCGCGCCGGCGTTCGGCGCGCTCGACGGCGTCCCGGCGGCGGGGCGCGTGGAGTACGCCTCCTTCGGCCCGCTCTCCACGAGCGAGGTCATCGGCGACGAGACGGACCGCCTCGACGAGGCGGGCGAGCGGGCGCTCGTCGACGTGCGCGCGGACCCGACGCTCTCGGAGTTCTTCGCAGCGTCCCGGCGGTTCGCCCGCGATGCGGCCCTGCTCGACGGCCAGGTGGCCGAAGCGGTCGACGCGGTCACTGATGCGGGCGGGGAGGCGGCGATGGCGATGCTCGGGCGGACGGTGTTCGCGCTCGGCACGGGGCTCTCGGACGCGGGCTACGACGCCGCGGCCTGCCGCATCCACCCCGCCGGTGCGCGACTGGAGCGGTGAGGACTCGCCCCGAGAGCGGGCGATTTTTGCTGACCGGCCGTGACCTCGGAGTATGACCGAGATTCCGGCGGACCACCCGCGCCACGAATCCCTGGTGACCCGCCACCGCATCGAGGCCGGTGTCGAGGCCGGCATCACGAGCAAGCAGGGCCTCGTCGCGCAGGGCCGCGGGGAGGCCTACGACTACCTGCTCGGCGAACAGACCATCTCCTCCGCGGACGAGGCCGAGCGCGTGGCTGCCGCCCACCTCCTGCTCGCCGACCACCCGGTGCTCTCCGTCAACGGGAACGTCGCGGCGCTCGTCCCGGGAGAGATGGTCGAACTCGCCGAGTCGACCGGGGCGGCACTGGAGGTGAACCTGTTCAACCGAACAGCGGAGCGCATGGACGCCATCGCGGACTACCTCCGCGAACACGGCGCCGAGGACGTGAAGGGGCTGGCGGCCGACGCCCGCATCCCCGGCCTCGAACACGAGCGCGCGAAGGTCGACGCCGACGGCATCTACGAGGCTGACGTCGTGCTCGTCCCCCTGGAGGACGGCGACCGCGCGGAGGCGCTCGCGGCGATGGGGAAGACCGAACTCGTAATCGACCTGAACCCGCTCTCCCGGTCGGCACAGAGCGCCGCGGTCCCCATCGTGGACAACGTGGTTCGCGCGGTGCCGAACATCACGCGACACGCCCGCGAATTGCGTGGGAAATCGCGGGAGGAGCTGGAGGAGATAGTCGCTGCGTTCGACCGCGAGGCGGCGCTGGACGCCGCCGAACGGGCCATCCGAGACGGCGACCTACAGTAGTTCTCGCGCCATCTTCGCCGCCGCGGGCGCGCCGTCGGCGAGCAGGTAGACGATGGGTTCGACACCGAAGCCGCCGGTCTGGTAGAGCACGTCGGCGTCCGGGGCCGTCGCGACGGCGTCGCGTATCGCCGCCGTCGTGGAGTCGCCATCCGGGTCGAACTCGGCCGTGCGGTAGCCCGCGGCCTCCAGTGCGTCGACGATTTCTCCGTCGTACCTGACGTTCAGGCACGCCGTGGCGTCGCTGCCGGCGCCGCGGGCCGCCAGCAGAACCGACGCGACGTGGACACTGACGCCGAACTCGGGGTCGGCGGGAATCTCCGTGCGCCCCATGACGTCCAGAATCCGGCCGGGGACGCCTGCGACGTCCTCGACGCCCGTCGCGTCGGGCGTGCACTCCACGAGGTTCGAGCCGACGGCGGGGATGAGCGTCGTGAAGCCGCCGGTGTGTTCGAGCGTCCGGATGCCCCGGCGGACGGAGGAGAGCACGCGCTCGCGCACCCTGACCTCGCTGTCGGGGTCGTGGACGCGGAGCTCGCCATCGTAGTCCGCGAGCGCGGGCATCGCCGCCTCGTGGAGGTCCGCGAGCACGTCGCCGCGCGTGGAGAGCCGTCGGACGAGGACCTCCGCCTCGACGAGCGCTTGCACTTGCGAGACGTCACCGCTGGCCAGTCCCTCGCCGACGCGCTCGACGGTGTCCTGCACGCGCTCGTCGTCCGCGACGGCGTCGTTGACCGTGACCTCGCCGTGGGCGTACTTCGAGACCGCGGACTGGCTGACGCCGAGGAGTTCGGCCACCTCGTGCTGGGTGAGGCCGCGCTCCCGCAGGTCCGCCGCGAGCAGGGACCGGAACGTCGGCAGGAACTCCTCGACGACGACCTCCTCCACGAACTTCATTGGTCGCCACCGAACTCCCGGTCCCCGCGGATCCGGGAGGCCTGCGGGCCGTCCTGGTCCTGGTACTTCGAGCCGCGCCCGGCGCCGTACGGCCGCTCCGCGGTGCTCGACAGCTCCGTGAACACGAGCTGGCTGATGCGCATGTCCGGCGTGAGCGCCACGGGCACCTTCCCGAGGTTCGAGAGTTCGAGCGTCACCTTCCCCTTGAATCCGGGGTCGATGAAGCCTGCCGTGGCGTGGACGACCACGGCGAGGCGGCCGAGCGACGACCGGCCCTCGACCTGCGCGACGAGGTCCGGCGGCACCTCGACGCGCTCCTTCGTCGTTCCGAGCACGAAGTCGCCGGGGTGGAGGATGAACTCCTCGCCGTCCTCGACGACCGTCTCGTGGACGTAGTCCTCGACCTCCTCCTCGCGGTTCGGGTGGATGCATGGGACGTTCGCGCGCTCGAACTCGAGGAAGCGCCGCCCGAGGCGGACGTCGACGCTCGCGGGCTGGACCTGCAGGTCGACGTCGTCGAGCGGTTCCACGACGAGGCTCCCGTCGGCCAGGCAGGAGAGGATGTCGCGGTCGGAGAGTATCATACCGACTCGTGGGTCCCCGCCCGCCTAAAGGTTTCAGACTCGCGTGCCGATGGGCAGGCCTTAGTCCGGCGCACCCGTCACGACGACCATGAAGCAGGTCATCGCCGCCCGCACCGACATCGGGATGGGGCAGGGGAAGCTCGCCGCCCAGGTCGCCCACGCCTCCCTGAAGGCCTACGAGTACGCCGACGAGAACGTCAAGCGCCGCTGGAAGGCCGAGGGCCAGATGAAGGCCGTGGTGAAGGTGAGCGGCGAGCGGGAACTGTACGCCGTCGCGGAGGAGGCCAAACAGCGCGGCCTCCCGTCAGGAGTTATCGAGGACGCGGGTCGTACGCAGCTCGAACCAGGAACGCCTACCGCGGTCGCCGTCGGCCCCGCGCCGGACGCGGACGTCGACCAGGTCACCGGCGACCTCTCGCTGTTCTGAGTCACTGGATTCCGCGGAAGAACTGCCCGTGGAAGTCGAACGGGAGCACGTGGGGCGTCCACGCTCGCGCCACCTCCTCGAACGAATCGGCGTCGAGCACCAGCAGGAATGACTGCTCGCGCTCGGTGTCGAGAACGACGGAGAGCACGACGCCGTCGCCCTCCTCGCCGCCGGGCCGGGGGACGACGACGGGTTCGCCACAGAACGCGTCGGCCGCCGCCCAGACGCGGGTCTCCCCGGTCCGGCAGTCGACGCGGACGAGGTGGTTCGGCGCCCTGCCGTCGTCCCCGGCCCGGTTCGCGTAGACGTACCGGTAGGGGCGGCCGCGCCGCCGTTCGTCGAATCGTGGGAGCGAGAGACCGCCAGACTCGAGCGTCTCGTGGGTCGTCCGGTCACCGTCGAGGGGCACGCGGTAGCGCCGCAGGTCGCCGTCGAGCTGGGTCACCGACCCCGCGTCGAGGGCCGACAGCGTGAGGTCGGTGAGGACGCTCGCGTCCGGGAACGCGACGAGGTCCACGACCAGGTCGTCGCCGCGCCGGAACGCGTTGACGTGGTGGAACGTGAAGAACGGGGGCGCCGTCGGCGCGGACACCACGTCGCCGGTCTCCCGGGAGAGGACAACGAACCGCGCGGGCCGCTCGGGGTGCCAGTCCAGCGCGTCGAGGAACGTGTCGTGACCGCCCGGCCTGAGCAACCCGAGCACGTCTACGACGAGCGGGCAGGCCACAATAACGACGTGCTCTGGCGTGAGCGCGAAACTGTGGACGTAGACGGCGTCGGAGAGCGAGACGGTACCGACGACCTCCCTGGCAGTCTCACCCGCGGGGAGGCGCGTGACCACGTAATCGGTGTCCCGGCCGAAGCTCACCGTGAGGTTGAACGTCGCACCCGTCTCGGGGTCGACGACCGGATGGGCGCAGGCCATGTGCCCGTCGTGGTCGTCGTCGAACGACCACGACCCCTCGGTTTCGAGCGTTCCGGGGTCGAAGGCGACCCGCTCGGGGACCTCCGTGAGCGCGAGGAAGGCGTCGCCAGCGCGCATCACGTTCACGTTCGCGTTGTCCGTCGACTCCGGGAGGACGGCCGCCTTCAGCCGCGACAGAATGCCGCGGCTCGCGTCCGTCCCGAACTGACCCGCGCCGAGGCCGTCGCCCTCGACGACCGAGCGGTACTCCCTGGTCCGCAGGAAGCGGTTGGTGTAGGTGACGGTGCCGTCACAGACCGCGAACTTCCGGAGGAGCGCGAGGCCATCGAACCAGTGGGCCAACCGCTCGCCGCCCTGCTCGCGACTCTCGGTGGGTTGTGCTCGCTCGTTCGGTGATGCGCTGCGCGGCTCACCCGATTCAAACTTCCCCGGTCCGTTCCGCAGGAGGGTGCCGTCGAGCCAGTTCGGAATCGACCCCTCCACCGGCAGGTCGACGCCCGCGTACTCCGTGTCACAGGACTCGAAGCCGAGGCGGTAGTCCGCCATTCTGGTGGTGTACGGCTGGCGGGCGCATAGCCGTGGCGGCGAACCGCCCGCGTTAAGCCGCCGGCCCCCGGAGTAGAGGAGGAATGCGCGAGGCCCACGAACTCGAACGCGCCGTCGGCATGGAGTACTACGCGAGCGACGCCGACGGCACCGGCGGCCGCCTCCGCGACGCCCCCGGGGACTTCCGCGTCACCGAGATCGAGGAGTTCGACGTCCAGCCGGCGGACGGCGACACGGGCGACTACCCGTGGCTCGTGGTTCGCGCGACGCTCACGGGCTGGGACACGAACGACTTCGCCCGGTCGTTCGCGAACGCCGTCGGGATGAGCCGCGAGCGCGTCACCTGGGCGGGGACGAAGGACCGCCACGCCGTCACCACGCAGCTGTTCGCCATCCGGGACCTCGACGCCGCGGACGTCCCCGAGGTGCGCAACGCGGACGTCAAGGTCGTCGGGCGCGCGGGCCGCGGCCTCCAGTTCGGCGACCTCGCGGGCAACGAGTTCCGCGTCGTCGTGCGCGACCCCGAGAACCCCGGAAAGGCCGACGGCGTGACCGAGGACCTCCGCGATTTCGGGAGTGGAGCGGTCGCCACACCCAACTACTTCGGCCAGCAGCGCTTCGGCAGCAAGCGCCCCATCACCCACGAGGTCGGCCTCGCCATCCTGCGCGACGACTGGGAGGGCGCGGCGATGGCCTACCTCGGCCGCCCGACGGAGTACGAACCCGCCGACTCCCAGCGGGCGCGGGAGTACGTCGAAGATACCCGGGACTGGGCGGGCGCGCTCGACGAGTTCCCCGGGCGACTGCGCTACGAGCGCACGATGCTCCACGAACTCGCAGACGGCGGGAGCTTCCGGGACGCCGTCGAGACGTTCCCGTCGAACCTCCAGCGCCTGTTCGTCAACGCCGCGCAGTCGTACGCGTTCAACCGGATGCTCTCCGAGCGCATGGCCCGCGGCCTCCCGTTCCACGAGCCGGTGGCCGGCGACGTAGTGTGGTTTGCGGAGTCCGACGCGCCCGACGGCGTCGCGCGCCCGGACCCGGGGCGAGAGCAGCGCGTGACCGAGTCGCGGGTCGACGTGATGGCGCGGCACTGCGAGCGCGGCCGGGCGTTCGTCACCGCGCCGCTCGTCGGCACCGAGACCGAGTTCGCCGAGGGCGAACCCGGCGAGATAGCGCGCTCGGTGCTCGCCGACCTCGACCTCGAACCGGGGGACTTCGACCTCCCCGGCGACTTCGACTCGCAGGGGACCCGGCGTGCGGTGCTGCTCCGTCCCGACCTCACCGTCGAGCGCGACCCGCTGACCTTTGAGTTCTCGCTCCCCTCCGGGAGTTACGCGACGGTCGTGCTCCGGGAGTACCTGAAGACGAGTCCGCTGGAACTGTAGGAGCAACTCCGTCGATGGCCGCCGAGTGCTCTCATTGCTACGTTCGGTGTCGGTAACTGGGCCCCGTTGTCAACTACGTGACTGACAGGTTGTCAGAACGTTTGTCAGTTCTATAATACAACCTCGGCGTTGGCATGCAACGACGCAAGATGCTCCAGCTGACCGGTGCAGCGCTGGCTGCGACGGTCGGCAGTGGGTACGCGGTCGCGGAGAACAGGTCGAACTCGATCCAGGAGAGTGAGCCAATCGAGTTCGAGAGTTCCGAAGAGTTGCTTCTGGACGCGACCCTGCTCCCCGAAAACGGTTGGACGCAAGGCCAGGTGGAGGAGGGAGACGTGCTCGACGTCAGCGTGACGTTCCAGCGGAACGTCAGCGACGACGGGAGCAACTTCTGGGTCGCGACGTCCGCTGCGGCCGGCCGAGAAACAGAAGCCGAAGCAGTGGGCCTCTACGAGGAGCTCGCCGCCGACTTCGTCGGCCAGGTCGGCGAAGGACGGACGATGGACCTCGACCTGGCGAGCGAGGCCGTCATCGCGGGCTACGACGGTTTCACGGGCGCCATCTTCAGAGACGTGAACTGCGTCGGCGCCGTCGGATTCGCCGACTGTACGAGTACGGTCGGGTGTATCTCACACGTTGCTCGCACCGAGAGCATCGCCCGGGCGAAACGGCAGTCCTGGCGCGGGGGCGCTCCAGCAGGCGGAGACGCTGGCGGTGGAGGTGACGGCGGCAGTGACAGCGGAGGCGGCGACGGTGGGACGGGAGAGTTCGTCGACGAAGTCGACGGCCAGGTGTCGCTGGCCTACGGCGAGACCGCGCGGGTCTCCAACGGTGTCGAGGTAACCGTGTCCGAAGGAACGCTGTACGACCAGATGGGGGACCAGGTACCCCAGAACCGCGACCAGTTCCTCGTAGTCCCCGTCGGAGCCGCGAACACGAGCGACGAACCGCAGACTATCCCCGACCAGACGGACTCCTGGGAGGTACTGTTCGCCGACCAGCAGGTGGCAAACGTGTTTCGGATTGGCGCACTCCAGGCGGAGGGTTACACGGCCTTCGAGGGCGGCGACGTGCAGGGTGGCGTTCGCCGCGAGGGCGTCCTGTTGTTCGAAGTCGACAGCGGTATCGCGGCGAGCGACGTCGACGTGCTCTGGCAGGACAGCCTCTGGGTAACCGGTAACCTCGACGGCGACGCCGACGTCCGCTGGAGCGCTGACGGCTGAGCGTGGTCGGCGACGACAGCGGCCCCGTCCGCCAGCGTTGCGGACATCGGGGCGAAACACCGGCCTTTTGCGCGCCGACCGACTCCCTCCACGTATGGAGTGTGGGCGGTGTGGAACGCCACTGGAGAAGCCGGGCGACTACTGCCTGGTCTGTGACACCGCCAATTGCGACACCGTCGTCGCCGCCTGCGACCGCGACCACGCCACGCTCACGTTCCTCGACGAGGAGAGCGTGGTCGGTCGCACGGACATCGCAACCGTCCCCGAGGAGGGCGGCGAGGCGGGCGTCGTCGAACTGCGGAACTTCGCGGGCCGCGTCGCCGACGAAATCAGACGAAAGCGCCCGGAGGAGGTGTTCGTCGCGGGCGACCACGACGTCATCTCCGCGGTGCGCGCGGACCTCCGCTACGAGGTGTTCCGCGTGCCCAGCGAGGACCCCGTCGAGAGCGTCCTCGAGCGCCGCGGCGAACGCTCGCTGGATGTGGTGGACGCCCCCGCCGGGGAGAAAATCGGCGGTCGCCACTCGACGGTCATCGGGAACCGGGACGGCCAACGAGCGATTCGTACGGTGGCCGGCCACCCGAACGTGAAGAAGGTGATTCCCGGCCCCATCGACGCCGGCGGCTCGGGCTCCCGGACGGGCGTCCGCGCGAAGGTCACTCGCGCCGACGACAACGGCAACCTCCGACTGCTCGTGCGCGACGGCTCCAGCGTCCAGGAGAACCGCGTCGTCACCACAGCGATGGACCGCGATACCGGCGAGCGGGTGCGCACAGACCTCAACGAGGCGCTCGGCGAGACGGACCTGCGGGAGTAGGGCGGAGGTTCTGGGTTCGGCCACGCTCCTCACGGCTCCCTGCGGTCACCGCTCGCAGGAACGTGGCCCGCCTTCGGCGCGCTACGCGGCTCACGGCTCTCCGCCAGTCGCCGTTCGCAGTGACGTGGGCTCGCTTCGCTCGCTCGCGCTCCTCGCGGGTCGTTTCACTCCCCGCTCGTTCGGTCCGTGTCCTCCCTCCGGTCGGACACGCGACTCGTAGCGTTTATGTGCGCGACGACGATAGTGTCGGTCACTATGGCTAAGAAGGGCTCCACCGGGAGTGCCGGCCGATTCGGCGCGCGCTACGGCCGCGTCTCTCGCCGCCGGGTTTCCGAGATCGAGGACGACATGAACGACGACCACGTCTGCCCCGACTGCGGCGCTGCGAACGTCTCGCGGCAGGGGACGGGCATCTGGCAGTGTGCCAAGTGCAACTACAAGTACGCCGGCGGCGCGTACCGCCCGCAGACGCCGGGTGGCAAGACCGTCTCGCGCTCGATTCGCGCGGCGCTCGGCGAGAGCGAGGAGTCTGTCGACCTCGACGACGTCGACACCGAAGAGACCGAGGAGTAAGATGGCGTACAAGTGCTCCCGCTGTAAGCGAGACGTCGAGCTCGACGAATACGGCGGCGTGCGCTGTCCCTACTGCGGCCACCGCGTCCTCCTGAAGGAGCGGAGCCGCGACGTGAAGGAAGTCCACGTCGAGTAACGGTGCACTCCACGGAGCTGGTTTTCGACTACGACTCGGCCGCTCTCGCACGAACTGTCGAGCGCAGCGTGGCCGTCGAGGCGGGCGACATCGAGGGAGACCGTAGCGAAGCGACCGTCAAGCGCGACGACGAGACCGTCACCGTGACGGTGGACGCGACGGACCTCACCGCACTCCGCGCGGGGAACAATACCTGGCTGACGCTCGTGGAGGTAGCGGAACGCGCGGCAACTGCGGCGGGCGAAAGCCGGTAACTGCGCCGGGTCAGTGGGGCGTCGCGCGGGCCACGCCGCCCGAGACCACAAAGCGGGGGTTTTTCTGTAGGGGTCGTCTCTCTTCGCGTATGCAGGGTAATCTTCCGCCCGAGGCACAGGAGAAACTCGAACAGCTTCAGGACCTTCAGGAGAAGGCCCAGACTGTCGCGGCCCAGAAGCAGCAGGCCGAGAGTCAGCTCTCGGAAGCCCAGACCGCACTCGACGCCCTCGAAGACATCGACAGCGGCACCACGATGTACCGCGAGGTCGGCGAGCTCCTCGTGGAGACCGACTACGACGACGCCAACGAGGACCTCGAGGAGAAGGTCGACGACCTCGAGATCCGCGTCGAGACCCTCCAGAAGCAGGAGGAGCGCGTCCAGGAGCAGTTCGAGAGCCTCCAGGAGGAGCTCCAGAACATGCTCGGCGGCGCCGGCGGCGCCATGGGCGGTCCGAGCGCGTAAGGGATGGCGACCGACGAAGAGCGGACCGACGCGGAGCCGACCGACGAGGAGGTCGTCGAGACGGCCGCCGAGGCCGCCGAAGGACTCGTCTTCAACCGACTGAAGACGAGCGACGTGGACGACCTCGACATCACCGTGACGTTCGAGGACGGCGTGCTCGAGGTGGACGTCTACCTCGACGCGTCCGACGCAGATGCCGACCTCGAACAGGTCGTCGACGATGCCGCCCTCGCCGCACAGGGCGCGGTCGACGACCTGTTCGCGAACGAGAACTGAGTTCGTCTTCTCCCGTTCGCCACGGTTCCTAGTTGCTTCTGTAATTCTACTGGTCAGCGTTACCAACACCACCTCGAAAGTCCCACTCGCCAGTGTACCAGCCGGTATCGGGCTGGACTGAAAGGGGCGGGTGGCTGAACCCGGCCCCGGCGACGTAAGCACCGCAGGAGCGAGTGAAACGAGCGAGGAGGAGCGCAGCGAGGCGCGGACGGTTCAGCCACTCGGGGCTTTCGAGGTGGTGTCACGAGTGTCGAGAGTCGCTCCGATAGCAGTAAACGGAGCAGAAAGGTGCGGAATCCCCACGGCTCAGGTCAGGAAGAAGATGAGGACGCTGATCGTGACCGTCGCTAGCACCGCCAGGACGGCTATCGCGCCGCTCATGGCGATAACGGCGTTAGCGTGGCTGGCGAGTGTCTCCGTCCGGTCGTTGCCGAATACGGTGACCTCCGCGCGCTCGCTGGCCATCCCGCCCTCGACGGGTTCGAGGTCCTCGATGGCCTCCTCGGTGAGTTCGCTGACGAGGGCCGTGAGTTCGTCCCAGTCGAGGGCGGCGCCGACCTGGTTCGAGGACTCGACGGTGTTCACGATGTGGGTGTCCGTCGTCATCACCTCGGCGTGGTCGACAGCGTCGAGCGCGTCGATCAACTGCTCGCGGAGGCCCGGTTCCATGTTGTTGCCGTCGACGAGGACGTAGGCGGTGCGCTGGTCGCCCGTCTCGAGGACGGCGACGCGCACGCCGAGCGGCCCGATGCCGTCGGTGGGGCGCCACGTCGTGCGGTCCCACGCTGTGCCGAGGCGCATGTCGCGGTCGGGGGCGTCCCGAATCCGGCGCGCGACCTCGCCCGCGGCCTGGATCATGTCGAACGAGCGCTTGCTGCCGGGGTAGACGTGGCCGAGGTCGTCGCCGTCGAGGCCGTTGTTGCAGTTGTGCGCGTCCGCGAGTAGCACGTCGTCCATCCCCTCGACGCGGGCCTCGGCCGCCGCCGACAGGCCGACCGCGTACTCGACGTCGTCTGCGAACTCGGGGGCGTACGTGGAGACGATGAGAGCGCGGTCGTCGACAGCCTGTCCGAGGAGTTTCGCGTCGCCCTCCTGGACGCGGACCGAGTCGGTCGCCTGCTCGGTGTACTCGATCTTCTCGAAGGCACGCTCGGCTGTCTCGATGAGCGTGTCCACCTCCCGCTCGGTGACGAGGTTGAAGTCGTGGCCAGCGGTCGCGTGGGGTGGGAACGCCAGCCCCGTCGACGTCTCCGCGACGCGCTGGGGGAGGTTGCCGCCGCCGATCTCGCCCATCGGGCCGGGGTGGATCATCGGCAGGACGAAGCGGGCCTTCTCCGTCTCGTCGCTCGTCCGGCGGAACGAGAGGACGGTGACCGGGACGACTGCCTCCTCGCCGATCTGTTCGAAGAAGTCCTCCAGTTCCCGAGTTCCCTCCGCGATGTGGCCGATGAACCCGCGGATGAAGTCGAGGACGCTCACGCCGAGGCTGCGCTTCCACGGGCGGTCGACGATGACGACGAACGCGTACGCCGTCAGGCCGTACAGCGTCGTCATCAGCACGAGCAGCAGGAAGTCCTGCGGCGCGAACGCGTACTGGATCTCGGGGGGTGCGCGACTCGGCCGCGAGAGGTAGGCGCCCACGAGGGGGCCGCCCCCGGTGAGGAAGTTCATCGTCCCGCTGTAGACGAACAGGAGGACGCCCCCCGTCGCGGTCTGGATGCTGGCGGGGATAGCGGCGACGATGGGCGAGTTCCGAGACACCGCGAGGACGACGAGGAAGCGGACGGCGAACACGAGCGCGAGCGCCGCGATGAGCGAGTCGAAGACGAAGTTCTGCCCGAACCGGGGGACGAGCACGGCGATGACCCCCGCGGTCACGAGCACGATGACCACGAGCACCTCGCAGGCCACCGCGAGCAGCGAGGAGCGGTTGTACGTCAACTGGCCGCCGAAGAACCGGTCGACCGGCGTCGTCGCGAGGCTGGCGACGATGGTCGGCACGGCGATGAAGAAGACGCCCTGCCAGGCGTCCTCCAGGACGTACTGGCTGTCGAAGGCCGCGATGCCGGCGAGGGCAGCGATGACCAGCGAGAGCGCGACGCTGGTGTACCACCGCGGCGCGCGGAAGATGTACTTCGAGAGGCTGGCCAGTTCGCCCTGGGTCTCAGTCATGGCCTACTCGCAGATACGGAGGAAGTTCTCGAACACCGCCTCGCCCTCCTCCGTGTGGGCGACCTCGGGGTGGAACTGCACGCCGTAGAGGTCGCGGTCGGTGTCCGACATCGCTTCGACGCCGCAGATGTCGCTCTCGGCGGTGCGCGTGAACCCCTCGGGCAGTTCGACGACCTCGTCGGCGTGGCTCGCCCAGACGCGGGTGTCGGGCGCGAGCGACCCGAGCAGCGGGTCGTCCTCGTCGAGGATCCTGACGTTCACGTCGGCGTAGCCGCCGTAGTCGCCGGACTCGACGCGGCCGCCGAGTTCGGCCGCGATGATCTGCATGCCGAGACAGATGCCGAAGACGGGGATGTCGAGGTCGAGGTAGTCGGGACAGCGACCGATGTCGGCCATGTCGGGGCCGCCGGAGAGTACGAGGCCGTCCGCGTCGAGGTCCTCGGGAGGCGTCGTGTTCGCCACGAGCTCGGCGTCCACCCCGTCCATGTCCCGGAGCAGCCTGTGCTCCAGGTGGGTGAACTGCCCGTGGTTGTCGACGACGAGGATGCGGGTCATGATAGCGGAATAGACGGTAGGTGCCTAAAAACCCAACCGTTCGCTCGTGAAACCCGATTTCGGGCGCCTCCGGGCTGCATTCCCGCGTTCTGTCGACCTGGGTCCGGTGGTCGGTCGGAGATCGGGACGGACGCGGCACGCCACGGCTCGGCCGGAGCGTCGTGGATTTCGGGGGAACGCGGCCGCTGGAGGCGACGGGGTTTTACTACCTCGGCATGCTACACCACCTCAATGAGTTCAGACCGGCTGACAGTCTCCCTCGACGGGGAGGCTCGGGAGGCCCTCGACGACCTCGCGAAGAAGACCGACCGCTCCCAGAGCGAACTGGTGCGGCGGGCCCTGACGTTCTACGCCGCGAACTACGAGGCCGCCAGCACGGACAGTTCCGAGACCCTCGAGGAGTACTACAAGATGCTCGCGGGTGGCGAGCACGTCCTCCTCGACATCGACTTCCTCCACTGCTTCCTCGAACACGTCCAGGACGACGGCGAACCCAAGCAGGCGTTCATCGAGGACACCGACCAGGTGTCGGACTACCACGCGGAGGAGTACCGCGACCGCTTCGACTCCCTGGAGGACCTCCTGGAGTGGCTGGCGCTCTGCGGGTTCCTAACGGTCCGACGGACGACGGAGAACACCTACCACATCGTCTTCCCCTCGGCGGACATCCGCTGGTTCATGACGCGGTTCATCGCGCGGAGTGTCGCCCACCTCCCCTTCGACGTGGAGATGGAGGAAGGGGTCGCGAAGGTGCTGCTGACCGAGAAGCCCTGAGCCGGGTTCGACCCCCCGACCAACCGCGGCCGACTGTTCACACGACCGCGTATTCGTTCACAAGAACCGCAGCAACCGTGCACACGGTTCACAACCACGAATATATACCCCGGATGATAGTGTTACACTATGTCACAGGACAGCTCGTTCAGTGATCGGTTGAAACGGAGACGGTTCCTGCGCGCCGCCGGTGCCCTCGGCACCGCCGGACTGGCGGGTTGCCTCGAGGACCTCCAGGGCGGTGGCGGCGGCGGTGGCGGCACCGTCGACGTCGGCGTCGTCGTGCCGTTCAGCGGAGACCTCAGCGACTTCGGGGGGCCGATGCAGAACGGCTTCGAACTGGCACGGGAGGACATCAACAACGCTGGTGGCCCGAACGGCATGAACGTGGAGCTCCACTTCGAGGACTCCAACTCGGCGTCCACCCAGGGCGTCAACGCCGCGACCAAGCTCGTCGACACGACCGGCGTCGACGCGGTGTTCGGCGCGGTCTCCTCGGGCGTGACCATCAGCATCGCGGAGTCGGTGACCGTGCCCAACGAGGTACTGCACGTGACGCCGGCGTCCTCGTCGCCCGTCATCAGCACGCTCGACGACGACGATTACGTCTGGCGGACCCGTACCAACGACCGGTTCGTCGCGCGAGTGATGTCACGTATCGCGCAGAACAACGACGCGAGTTCCGCGGCCGTGCTCTACGTCAACAACGACTTCGGCTCGGCGCTCGCGGACGTCTTCGAGGAGTCCTTCGACGGCGAAGTGACCGCGAAGGTGGGCTACGAGTCCGGCGCCTCCTCCTACCAGCAGTCCCTCGAGGAACTGTTCGCCGACGACCCCGACTACGTCGCGCTCGCGGGCTACCCCGAGAGCGGGACGACCATCCTCTCGCAGTGGTACGAGGGCGGCTACGGCGGCAACTGGGTGCTCCACACCAGCCTGCTCTCCAGCGACGTCATCGAGAACGTCGGCGAAGAAGTGATGAACGGCATGTACGGCGTCCGCACGAAGCCGCCGAGCGGCGGCGACACCCAGAGCTTCGTCGACGACTACGAGTCGGCGTACCCCGACTCGCAGCTGTTCTCGCCGTACTCCTGGAACTCCTACGACGCGCTGATGTCGTGGGCGCTCGCCGCCCACAGCGCGGGCAGCGTCGCGTCCCCCGACGTCAAGGAGCAGATGCGGCCCGTGACCAACCCGGAGGGCGAGGCGGTCGGCTACGGCGAGTTCCAGGCCGGCGTCGACGCACTCGACAACGGCTCCGACATCGACTACTCCGGTCCGAGCGGGAACGTGAACTACGACGAGAACGGCGACGTGGCCAGCGACATGGTCGTCGTTCAGGTCGTCGACGGCTCCTTCGAGGACCAGGAGACGATTCCGGCGAGCGAACTCGTCTGAACGGCCACACCCCGCATTCATGTTTGTAATCTCACACCAGTCAGTAGTCGCGTCGCAGGACAGACCACCACGGGGGCACGAGCCGTGAGCGCGGACGACGTACGGGTCGGCGTCGACATCGGCGGCACGTTCACGGACATCGTCACCGTCCGAGACGGCGACGTCCACGTGACCAAGACGCCGTCGACGCCGGGCGCGCCCGAAGAGGGCGTCGTCAACGGCCTGGAGAAGAGCCGCGAGGAGGCCGCGTTCGCCTTCGACGACGTGGGCTTCCTCAGCCACGGCACGACGGTCGCGACGAATGCGGTCCTCGAGGGGACGTGGGCGGACACCGCGCTCGTCACCACCGAGGGGTTCCGCGACGTCCTCGAGATCGCCCGGCAGAACCGCCCCGACATCTACGACTTCGACGCCGAGAAGCCGGCGCCCATCGTCCCCCGCGACCGCCGCTTCGAGGTTCCCGGCCGCCTCGACGAGCGCGGGAACGTGCTCCGCGAACTCGACGAGGGCCACGCCAGCGACCTCGCCGACACCATCGCCGACACGGACGTCGACAGCGTCGCTATCTCGCTGCTGTTCGCCTTCGAGAACGGCGACCACGAGCAGCGCGTCGCCGAACTGCTCCGCGAGGCGGGACTCGACGTCTCCTACTCGCTGTCCAGCGACGTGCTCCCGGAAATTCGCGAGTACGAGCGAACGCTGACGACGGCGCTGAACGCCGCGCTCAAACCCGTCATGGACAGCTACATCGGCAACCTCGAGGCCCAGGTCCGCGACAACGACGTGGGCGCGGAACTGAAGATCATGCAGTCCAACGGCGGCCTCATCACCGCCGACGCCGCGCGCGGACGCCCGGTGAACACGCTCCTCTCGGGGCCCGCCGGCGGTGTCCAGGGTGCCACCTACGTCGCCGAACGCTGCGGCGTCGAGGACATCATCACGATGGACATGGGCGGCACGTCCTGCGACGTCTCGCTCGTCGAGGGCGGCGAGCCGCTCGTCTCGACGGACGTCACCGTCGGCGACTACGCGGTCGGCGTTCCGATGATCGACATCCACACGGTCGGCTCCGGCGGCGGCTCCATCGCGTGGGTGGACGAGGGCGGCGCGCTCCGCGTCGGCCCGCGCTCGGCGGGCGCCGACCCCGGCCCCATCTCCTACGGCCGCGGCGGCACCGAACCGACGACCACGGACGCCCACCTGCTGCTCGGGCGCCTCGACCCCGACCGGTTCCTCTCCGGGGAACTCGACGTGGAGGTCGACGACGTCCGGGACGCCTTCGACGAGCGACTCGGCGACGAACTCGGCATGGACCCACAGGAGGCCGCGCAGGGCGTCCTCGACGTGGCGAACGCGAACATGCAGCGCGCGCTCCGCGTCGTCTCCGTCGAGCGCGGCTACGACCCGCGTGACTTCGCGCTCGTCGCGTTCGGCGGCGCGGGGCCGCTGCACGCCTGCCGGCTCGCCGCCGACCTCGACATCCCGAAGGTCATCGTCCCGCAGACCGCGGGCGTGCTCTCCGCGCTCGGTCTGCTCATCAGCGACGTGCTGTACGACTACAGCGTCTCTCGCGTCCGGCAGTGGGAGGAGCTGTCGCCGGCGACGCTCCGCGAGACGTTCGCGGACCTCCACGAGCAGGGCGACGGGCGCCTCGCCGAGGAGGACGTCGCGCCCGCGGACCGCCGCTTCGACCGCACCGCGGACCTCCGCTACGTCGGCCAGTCGTTCGAGATTTCGGTGCCGGTTTCGGAGGGCGAGGTCGACGAGGCGACCCTCGACGCGGTCGTCGAGCGGTTCCACGAGCGCCACGAGCGCCGCTACGGGCACGCCGACCCCGACGAACCGGTCGAGCTCGTGACCCTGCGCCTGCGCGCCCGCGGCCTCGTGGAGACCCCGGAACTCGCGCCGCCGACCACGGAGGGCACGGTAGAAGACGCGATTCGCGAGACTCGCACCGTGACCTACGACGGTGAGCCCCACGACACCGAGATATACGACCGCGGGACGCTGCCCGCGGACGCCACCTTCGACGGGCCGGCGGTCGTCGAGGGGAAGGAGAGCACCGTCGTCGTCCACCCCGGCCAGACCGCCGAGGTGGACGAGTACGGCAACCTCGTCGTCGAGACCGGGGGTGGCCGCTGATGGTCGACTCGGTCACCCTGGAGGTCATCCGTAACGGCTGCGTCGCCATCGCCGAGGAGATGAACGCGAACCTCATCCGCACGGGCTACTCGCCGAACATCAAGGAGCGCCGTGACTGCTCCTGTGCGCTGTTCGACGCCGACGGCGAGATGATCTCGCAGGCCGAGAACATGCCCGTCCACCTCGGCGCGATGCCGTTCTCCGTCGCGGCCGCCGTCGACGAGTTCGGCGGCGACCTCGAACCCGGTGACGCCGTCCTCCTCAACGACCCGTTCCGCGGGGGCGCACACCTCCCGGACCTCACGCTCGTCTCGCCAATCTACGCGGACCCAGAGGCCGACGACCCGACGCTCGTCGCCTACGCGGCCAACCGCGCCCACCACGCCGACATCGGTGGGTCGACCGCCGGCTCGGTGGCCGCGGACTCCACGGAGATATACCAGGAGGGGCTGCGCATCCCGCCGGTCAAACTGTTCGACCGGGGCGAGGTGGTCGAGGACGTGATGGAGATGATCCTGCTGAACGTCCGGACCGCCGACGAGCGCCGCGGCGACCTGCGTGCCCAGGAGGCCGCCAACGAGACGGCCCGCGAGCGCGTCCACGAACTCGTCGACAAGTACGGCGTCGGCGAACTCGACGCGGCCTTCGACGAGATCAAGGACTACTCCGAGCGCCGGATGCGCGCGGAACTGGACGCGTTCCCCGACGGCACGTACACGTTCGAGGACGTCCTCGACGACGACGGCCGCGGGAACACCGACCTCCCCGTGAAGGTGGCCGTCACCGTCGATGGCGACAGCGTCACCGTCGACTTCGCGGGCACCGCCGACCAGACCGAGGGCCCAATCAACGCCGTGCTGGCGGTCACCTCGTCGGCGACGTACTACGCCATCCGCTGCGTGACGGACCCGGACATCCCGCCGAACCACGGCTGCTACCGACCTATCGACATCGAGACGCCCGACGGCAGCATTGTCGACCCGAACCCGCCGGCCGCCGTCGTCGGCGGAAACCTCGAGACGTCACAGCGCGTGACCGACGTGGTGCTCGGCGCGTTCGGCACGGAGGCGCCCGAGCGCGTCACCGCCGCCGGACAGGGCACGATGAACAACATCACGTTCGGCGGCACCGACCCCCGGGACGACACGCCGTACGCGTTCTACGAGACCCAGGGCGGCGGCTTCGGCGGCCGCACGGGCAAGGACGGCATGGACGGCGTGCACGTCCACATGTCGAACACGATGAATACGCCCGCCGAGGTGCTGGAGACGGCCTACCCGCTGCGGGTGCGCCGTTACGCCTACCGGCCCGACTCCGGGGGCGCGGGCGAGTTCCGCGGCGGTCTCGGCCTCCGGCGAGACATCGAAGTGCGCGACCACACCGCCCGGTTCAGCCTGCTCGCCGAGCGCCACAAGCACGCGCCCTACGGCCTGGCCGGCGGCGAACCGGGGGGCCTCGGCGCGGCCTACCACTTCGACGGCGAGACGTACGACGCCGACGGCGAGGGGGAACGCCTCCCCCAGAAGTCCGTCCACGACCTCGACCCGGGGTCGGTCGTGAGCGTCCGCACGCCGGGCGCGGGCGGCTTCGGCGACCCGGACGAGCGGGACCCCGCGGCGGTCCTGCGGGACTTCCGCCTGGGGAAGATAACCCGGGAGTACGCCCGCGAGCACCACGACGTCGACCCACTCGAGGAGGGGGCGGACGGTGACTGACAATGACGAACCAGCCGCGTCGCCTCCGGTTGGCGCCGCACCTCGCGGTGTTCACCGTCGGCTACGTGACGTTCACCTACTCCGCGGTGCCCGGCTACGTCGCGACGCGGTACGACGCGGGCCTGACGGCAGTCGGCCTGCTGATGAGCGCGGCGCTCGTCTCCTTCGTCGTCGCGCAGGGCGTCGCCGACCGCCTCGTCTCAAGATGGACGACCACGCAGGTGCTGCTCAGCCTTCTCGCCGCCCACGCGGCCGCCGCAGTGGTCCTCGACCTCACGACGACGCTCGCGGGAGCGCTCGTGATGCGGACCGTCTGGGGCCTCGCGGGCGGCCTGCTGTTGAGCGTCGGCGCGACCCACATCGCGCGGCTCTACTCGGGCGCCGAGGCGACCCGCCAGCAGGGCGTCTACGGCGGCATGCTCACGCTGGGCGCCGCCGTCGGCTTCCTGCTCGCCGAACCCATCGTCGCGGCGACCGGCGGCTTCGGCATCCACGCGCTCGGCGCGCTACTGGCCGTGCCTGCCGTCGTCGCGCTCTGGCCGTACCGCCACGCGACGTGGACCGCGGGCGAGGGCGACGGGAGCGGGCCGCCGCTCCGAACCGTCCTCGGGAACCGCACGGTGCTCGTGGCCGCGTTCTGTTACGTCGCCATCATCGCCGGCTACATCACGCTCTCGACGTTCGTCACGGCGTACTTCGGCGACCTCGGGGTCACCGGTCCGCTCAACGCGGCGGTGCTCGGGATGGCGACGCTCGGGCGCGCGGCGGGCGGCACCGTCGCCGGCCGCTGGTCGCTGTCGGACGAACGAATCGTCCGCGCGACCACCGTCGTCGGCGCCGCGTCGTTCCTCGTCCTCACGGCGGACGTCCGCCTCGTCGCACTCGCGTTCCCGCTCGTGGCGATGGTCGCCGTCTCGCTGCCGTTCGGCGCGGTGTTCAACCTCGCCGCGGGCGCCACGCCACACCAGGGCGCGGCGCTGGCGGTGGTCGTCGCCGCCGGCAACGTCGCCGCCGTCGTGCTCCCGACGCTGACGGGCGTGGTCCGGACGACGACAGGCGGCTACGGCGCCGTCTTCGTCCTGCTCGCCGTGCTGCTCGGCCTCGCCGCGCTGGCCGTGAGCGCGGCCCCCACCAACACAGCGACCAAAACGATATGACAACACAGTACACACGTCCGAGCGTACAGCGGCCGAACCGCCAGACCGGCGGGGGGAGACCATGGTAGAGACTGGCATCGTCAACGCGCTGCTGCAGGGGATCGTGACCGGCGGCATCATCGCCGCCGGCGCGCTCGGCCTCTCGCTCGTCTACAGCATCGCCGAGGTGCCGAACTTCGCCCACGGGGACATGCTCACCGTCGGCGCCTACCTCGCGCTGGCGCTGAACAACCCCAGCGAACTCCCGCTCGTCCCGAGCACGCTCGTGCTCCCGTTCGCGCTCGCCGCGGTCGGCGGCGTCCTGCTCGCGGGCGTCTTCGGCGGCGTCTACGAGAAGGTCGTCTTCAAGCAGTTCCGGGGGAAGGACGCCGACCTCATCACGATGGTCATCGTCTCCCTGGGACTCGCGCTCGTGCTCCGGAACCTCGTGTTGTTCCTCGTCGGGTCGAAGAACGTCACCTACGACACCGTCAGCCGGGTCGACTTCAACGCCGACCTCTACCTCACCGGCCAGGGGGTCGCGGTCGAGATCAACCAGCGCGCGGGCGGCGCGCTCCAGACCCTCGACGCGTGGGGGTACGGCTGGCCAGTCGTGGTTGCAATCCTCCTCGTCGCCGTCGCCGTCGGCGTCGCCGTCTACCGCTGGCGGACGGGCGACCAGGGCTTCGAGAAGGTCCACTTCGTCAGCCCGTGGATCTGGGGCGTCGCCAGCGGCGCCGTCACGCTCGTGGCGGCCGCCCTGCTCGCCCGCGGCGCACCGCTGGCCGTCTCCGACGCCGTCGCCAGCACGCGCGTCGGCTACAGCCGGAAGTTCGGCATCATCATCGCCGTGATGATCGCGACAATGCTCTGCATGAACTACGTGCTCAAGCGAACCAAGACCGGCCGCGCGATGCGGGCGACCGCCGACGACCAGGCGCTCGCGCGGGTCCGCGGCGTCGACATCGACCGCGTCCAGCTCGTCGTCTGGGTGCTCGCGGCCGTGCTCGCGGCCATCGCGGGCGTCCTGCTCGGCTGGTACGCCTCGAATCTCAACCCGAACATGGGGTTCAGCCTGCTGTTGCCCGTGTTCGCTGCGGTCATCGTCGGCGGCATCGACTCCCCGTACGGGGCCGCGCTGGGCGGCCTCCTCATCGGCATCAGCATGGACGTCGGTGTCTACCTGCTGCCGGCCGGGTTCGCCACCTACCGCACCGCCATCGCGTTCGTCATCCTCGTGGCCGTGCTGCTCGTCAAGCCCGAGGGCCTGTGGGGTGACGCCTGATGGCGCTCGCGGACTTCCTCGTCAGCCTGCTGACGGTGGTCAGCATCTACACGCTGTTCGGCCTCGGGCTGAACATCAAGTTCGGGTTCACGGGGCTGGTCGACTTCGGCCACGTCCTCTACTTCCTGGTGGGCGCCTACGTTACCGTCGTGCTCACCATCCCGCCGGGCACCTCGGGCTACCAGGGCATCGGCGGGTTCGGGCTCCCCGAGGTGCTCTCCGCGCTCCCGCTCGGTGGACTGCTCGGCTGGCTGCTCGCGCTCGGTATCGCGATGGTCGCCGCGGCGCTCGTCTCGCTGGCCGTCGGCGTGCCGACGCTGCGGTTGCGCGAGGACTACCTCGCCATCACCGCGCTCGGCGTCGCGACCATCTTCCACGCCGTCGTCAACGACGAGCGCTGGCTGTTCAACGGCCCGTTCGGCGTCCGCGACGTCTACGCCCCACTCGAGGGCGTGTTCCCCGTCTCGCTGGGGAGCTTCCTCGTCAACCTCGCGGTGTTCGGGCTGCTGTCGGTGGTCGTCCTCGGCTACCTCGGCTACCGGGTCGGCGGCTACCTCCGGCCCGTCGACCGACGCGCGGCGGCCTACGTGCTCGGCTCCGTCGTGCTGGTCGCCGCGGGCCTCGGCATCGCCACGCTCGGCGGCGCCCTCGTGCTCGTCGGGCCGCTCGTCGCCGCCGCCGGCGTCTGGGTGCTCGCGCAGGGCATCCGCGCCGGCGACGGCTTCGGCCGGCCGCTGGCGCTGTTCGCGGCCGCGCTGTTCGCCCTGTGGTACTTCGGCACGCCGCTGCTCACGGTCGGACCGTCGGGCGTCCTCGCTAGCCTCGTCTGGCTGTTCGACCCGACCGTCGGGACCGCCGGCGGGTTCACCTACGGCCGGTTCGTCCTGCTCGTGAGCGTCGGCTTCCTCGGCCTCGCGTACTGGTGGTGCGAACGCACCGTCAACAGCCCGTACGGGCGTGTGCTCCGGTCCATCCGCGAGGACGAGAGCGTGCCGGAGGCGCTGGGCAAGCGGACGTTCCGCTACAAGGTCCAGAGCATGATGTTCGGCTCCGCGCTGGCTGGCGCGGCCGGCGGCCTCTGGGCGACCCAGATCGGCTTCATCGACCCGTCACAGTTCACCGCGGAGATCACGTTCTTCGCGTTCAGTGCGGTCATCATCGGCGGCACCGCGAACAACCGTGGAGTCATCGTGGGAACCATCGTGTTCTGGACGCTCTACACGGGCACGCGGTTCCTCAACGACTTCTTCCCCGCGGAGTACGCCACCCAGCTCGCCGCGCTCCGCCTGATGTTCATCGGCGCGCTGCTCATCGTCATCCTCTACTACCGCTCGGAGGGACTGCTCGGCCGGCAGACCTACGACACCGGCGTCACGCCAGGGGGTGGTAGCGGTGACTGACCCCATCCTCGCGGTCGAGGACGTCGAGCGGTACTTCGGCGGCATCACCGCCCTCGACGGCGCGTCGTTCGACGTCGAACCCGGCATCACGGGCCTCATCGGACCGAACGGCGCCGGGAAGTCGACGATGTTCGACTGCATCACCGGCTTCCTCGAACCCGACGGCGGCACCGTCCGCTTCCGCGGCGAGGACATCACCGGCGAGCGCCCGCCAGCGGTCGCCGAACGGGGACTCGTCCGCACGTTCCAGATTCCCCGCGAACTCCCCGAGATGACCGTCCGGGAGAACCTCGCGCTCGCGCCGAAGAACCAGAGCGGCGAGCGCCTCGTCACCACGTGGACGCGGGGCGGCGACTACTACGCCGACGAGGCCGAGGCACAGCGGCGCGCGGTCGAGATGGCCGAGCGCCTCGAGATAGACCACCTGCTCGACTCGCCCGCCGGCGACCTCTCGGGCGGCCAGCGCAAACTGCTCGAACTCGCGCGGGCGCTGCTCACGGAACCCGACCTCGTGTTGCTCGACGAACCGCTCGCCGGCGTCAACCCGACGCTGGAGAACAAGATCCTCGAACACATCCAGCGGCTGGAGTCGGAGGGGTACTCGTTCCTCTTCATCGAACACGACATCGACGTCATCATGGAGTACTGCCAGGAGGTCATCGTGATGCACCAGGGCGCCGTGCTCACCTCGGGAGACCCCGAGGAGGTCCGGTCGGACGAACGCGTCGTCGAGGCGTACCTCGGGGGTGAGGCGCAGTGAGCGACCGCACGCCGCTGCTCGAACTCGACTCCCTGGACGCCGGCTACGGCGACCTGCAGATTCTCACCGACGTCGACATGCACGTCGCCGACGGCGAGTACGTCACCATCGTCGGCCCGAACGGCGCCGGGAAGTCCACCGCGATGAAGTCCGTCTTCGGGCTGACCACGTACATGGACGGGAGCATCTCGTTCCGCGGAGAACCCATCCACGCCGCCGCCTCCTCTGAGATCATCGACCGCGGCATCACGTACGTCCCCCAGTCGGGGAATATCTTCACGAGCCTCACCGTCCGCGAGAACCTGGAGATGGGCGTGTTCACCGAGGACGAGTTCCCGCAGGACACCCTCGAGATGGTGTTCGACTACTTCCCCATCCTCGAGGAGCGCCAGCAGCAGCGCGCCGGCACGATGTCCGGCGGGCAGCGCCAGATGCTCGCGATGGGGTCGGCGCTGATGAGCGACCCCGACCTGCTGTTGCTCGACGAGCCCTCCGCGGGCCTCGCCCCGGACCTCGTCGACGACCTCTTCGACCGCATCGACGAGATCAACGACGGCGGGACGGCGGTGCTGATGGTCGAGCAGAACGCGAAGGAGGCACTCCGGCGCTGCGACCGCGGCTACGTGCTCGTCAACGGCGAGAACGCCTACGACGGGCCCGGCAAGGAGTTGCTCGGCAACGAGGAAGTCCGCCAGCGGTTCCTGGGCGGGTAGCACAGCTGCTACCGGAATTTCTCTATTCCGTACTACGCTGAAACTGCGACGATTGAATCGATAGGTAGCTCTACGAATCTATCTACTGCTCGGGGCAAGCCATCTCATCACGCCCAGTGGAAGCAGCGCAAACACGGTTGTAGCGAGAATTGCCCCGCCGAATATGAGTTGGGTAAAGCCGGGCGCACTCCCTTGGGCTAACGAAACCCCTGTCCCGCCAGCGAACCCGACTACCATCACAGTGAGCAAGAGGCCTGCCGCCTCCACTATTGTTCGTTCTCGTAGAAGGATTCCCGAGATGTATCCTGCGGGAACGGGGAGTGTGACGAGCAGTAATTCCATCTGGGTGCTGACCAGCCGGGGTAGAGTCAGGTCGGTACCTCCCACCGGTGGGTGGGCACCTAAGTCGTAGTACATCACACAGAGACCGACGACGAAGATCACCGCTATCGTCGCCATTGCGTTCAACATTCCCTTCCGGACGGTGGTCGGATGCAAAATTCCCGTCAGTATGCCAAGTACTGCGTATCCCATCCCGACGCGGAGGAGTACCGATGGTCGCCCGATTCCATAGCCCGTCGAGAGACCACCCATACGTACAGAGAGATACAGCAGAAGTACTCCGGAAATAGACAATACAATACTCCGCCAATTCATATCAAAATCAAATAACGACCGCGGGAAGTGTTTTGTGGAGATACGTACCGAGCAGCAGTTTAACTGCATCGAACGGCCGTTTCGCTCTGCACGCTGACCAGAGAAACCGTGCTGGGAACGACCGCTACAGCACCGCCGGGTCGAAGCGTCGGTTCTCGCCCGCCCACGCGGACTGCTCCTGCTCCTCGCGGGTGTCCACGTATGCCTCCAGCCCGTTGCCCGCGGGGTCAGAGAAGTAGAGTGCCTTGCTGATGCCGTGGTCGACGGGCGTCACGGGGACGTCCCGTTCGGCGAGGCGGTCGTAGACGTCTCCCAGCGCGCTCTCGGAGTCCACCTCGATGGCGGCGTGGTAGAGGCCGACGCCCCGGCCCGCGTCGGGGGCGTCCGCGCCGACCGCCTGCAGCGCGACGTCGTGGTGGTGGTCGCCCCACGTGAGGAACGCGAACCGTCCCTGGGTCTCGTTCACCGTCAGGTCGAACACCGCGCGGTAGAACGCCACCGCGCGGTCGAGGTCCCGGACCTTGAGGTGGACGTGCCCGAGGTGGTACGGCGTGTCCTCGTTCATACGTCACCTTGGACGGTTCGACAGTTAGCTCTCGGGGTGCCAGCGACACGCGCCCGCACTCGGTGCGTCAGTCCTCGGGCTCGAAGCGCTCGGCCGCCGACTCGAAGGAGAGTTCGGACTGCTCGGCACTGCGCCGGCCCTCGGCGGCCGCGATGGCCTCCGGGTCCGGGCCGACGTCGTCGTCGATGCGCGCCCACGAGTCGTGGACCTTCGCGTGACACCACCGGCAGAGGAACACCGTAATCTCGTGGCCGACGTCCTCCTCGTCGTCGTACGCGAGGTGGTGTTCCTCGAGGAGTGGTCGCTCGTCGGCGTGGGCCTGCCGGCGCTCCTCGAGGCCACAGCGCGCACACTCCCGGTCGTGCTGGCGGCAGCGGTAGTGGGGGCAGTCGGCCCACTCCCAGTCGCCCTCCGCCACGGGGCAGGCGAACTCCTCGGCGCGGCGCTCGGCCGCGAACTCGGGGTCGTGCTCGCCGTGTTCGAAGGCGTACCGGCACTTCCCGTCGCCGGTGACGTGGTCGCAGACGCCGGCGTGGTCGTAGGGGTCCTCCACCCCGACGGCGGTGCCGGTCGGCGTCTTCTTCATCGTGCCCGTGAACGCACTCGACCCGGTTGAACGTTACCGTCCACTCACCCGGCGACCGACTGCGATGCGGCCGTCGCTCGCGGCGTCGACACGAAAGAAGAAGGGCGGTACCGTCAGCGGGTGGCGGAACGTTCCGGGCTGAAACGGGACGCGTCAGTGGGGCCCGTTCCCGTTGCCGTGGTTTCCGTTGTTTCCGTTGCCGTTCCCGTTGTTTCCGTTGTTGCCGTTGTTCCCGTTCTCGTGGGCGAACTGGAACTCCACGCCGACCGGCACGCGGCCCGACTCACCGGACTTCCCGGCCCACGTGCTCGCGACGACGACCCGCTCGAAGTTGCCGTTGTGGAGGAACTGCTTCAGTTCACGCTCACCGCCGTCGTCGAACGTCCGGGTGTCGAGTTGTTTGACCTGGTAGTTGCCGTTGTGCTTCACGCCGACGAACGTGAACTGGTACTCGACGTTGTCACCGGTCGCCTCCCGGAGGCTCTGGAAGGGCTCGACAGAGTCCGTCGAGACGGACTCGCCCGCGACGGAGACGTCCTTCACCCACCAGCCGGGCTCTGTGACCGCCCAGTCGGTGACGTATCGGAAGGAGACGAGCACGCTCTCGTTGCCCTCGTAGGCCGAGAGGTCGAAGGACTGGGCCTGCCAGCCGTCGGTGTTCCCGGTCAGCCCGGGGAGGTTCGCCTGCACCCGCGGGTGGGCGCCGCCGGCCGCCGACTCGTCGGTGTGCTCGTTCGAGAGGCTCTGCCAGGTCTCGCCGCCGTCGGTCGACACCTGGACGAAGCCGTAGTCCCAGTTCGACTCGATGCGCTGGTAGGAGTCGAACTCGAGGGTCGGATTCTCCGTCCCGGAAAGGTTCGCCTCCACGATTGCGTGGCGGTTCAGCAGGTTACCCGACCCGCTGTACAGCACCTCGCCCTCGCCGGTGACCGGGTCGGTGGCCGTCGACCACTCGGTCTCCGTGAAGTTGGTGCCGGAGACGGTGACGTCCGTGATCGGTCCCGCCTCGGCGGTGTCTATCGTGCGGTAGTTCGTCCCCCAGACGCCCGCCGTCCCCACGTCGGTGGACGTGTTCACGCCGACGTCGACGCTATCGAACTCGAACCGGTCTTTCGGCGGGTTCCCGAGGCTGTCGGTCACCACCGCCGTCGAGAAGTCCTGGTAGAGGCCGTCGAAGTCGGTCCCCGCGCCGGCCTCGTCGAGGGTCGCGTCGACGCTGGCGATGCCGTTCTGCTCCTCCTTGGCGAGGTTGCTGACGAACGACTGGCCGTAGCGGTCGGCGACGTACTGCGTCCAGGCGTACGCAATGCCGTAGTCCGCGAGGACGTTGATGGCGCCCTGGTCCTCCCAGTTCGTCAGGGAGTTCGACGGCATCTCCTCGTACGCCGAGAGGTGGCTCTCGGGCGTGCCGTAGCCCGTGACGACCTCGGCGTAGTCGGACATCCCCTCGTTCACCCACGTCGTCTCGTCGGCGTCGAGGTCGGCGTGGATGAGGTGCTGGTACTCGTGGGCCAGCGTCCCCTCGTAGCCGACGTTCGGCGATTCCTCGGTGACGTTCGACCAGCCGTAGGCGTCGACGTTGATGACGTTCCGGTCGGAGTAGTCCTGGACTGTCGGCGAGTAGTAGCCCGCGATGTACAGCGGGTAGTCCGGGTTGAAGTAGTTCTGGTCGCGGATGTTCTGGACCAGCAGCACCGTCTTGTTGCCCGCGTTCTTCGTGGTGTTGTAGTAGCCCTCCGGCCCGATCAGGTTCTCGGTACCGTTGCGCGCCTCGGGCGTCCCGAACACCTCGGACTCCTTCGGGTAGATGTTCTCGTCGAACTCGTCGGCGAGGTGCTCGACCTGCGCCTCACTGATCGAGGGCGTCTCGCGGTCGCCCGGGACGCCCCACGAGAGGTCGTCCGCGACCCAGACCTCCACGTTGTCACCGACCTCGCGGAGTTCGAAGGTGGTCAGCGTGTACCCCTGCGGTCCGAAGGTGAGGAACTGCCTGGTCATCCCGTCCGCGCCGTCACTGGACGCCGACCCGGAGTCCGACGTCGACGCGGCGTCCGCCGACAGCTCGGTCTCCAGGACCGGCTTGTCGGTCCAGTTCTGGGACGGTTCGACCGCGCGGTAGCCGTCCGTCGAGTTGTTCTCCGCCGTCGGCTCCGGCGCCACTGCCGGTGCCGGGGCGCCGTTCGCGTCCGGGGCCGGTGCCGCGGCAGCGGTCCCGACTCCGGCGGCGAGCGATGCGACTACGAGTACGGCTGTCATGAGTAGGGCTCTCACTCGAATCCCCTGCGACTGTTATTGGTACGTATCTTCTTAATATTTTTCTAGTAAAGATTGTATTTTTGGTTCGTATCGTGGGTCTACCACGAAACCACACTGGGGCGTCGCAACGCTTAACGCACCCGCGACGAACACGGTGCTGTGCACCTCTGCCACGAACGCAACGGCGAGTCCAGAACGCTCGCCCACACCGTGGACACCGCCGACTCGTTCATCTCGCAGACACTCGGTCTGATGTTCAGGACGTCGATGCCCCAGGACTACGCGCTCGTCTTCCCCTTCGACAAGCCCGCCGCGCGCGACGCTCACATGGTGTTCGTCCCCTTCGACATCGACGCCGTGTGGGTCGAGGACGGCGAAGTCCAGCAGGTGAAACGGCTCTCGGCGTGGACCGGCCGCGGCGAAGCGCGCTGTGATACGCTCGTCGAACTGCCCGCTGGCGCCGCCGACAGCATTTCGGTCGGTGACCGCCTCTTCGTCGCGGACTGAGAGGTAGTGGCAATACCTGACACGCCCCACAGCTTCAGGTGGCCCCGGGTAGTAACCTAGGGCACACCATGTCGGACCACACCGGCACGGAGGATAGACGAAGTCGCCTCACGGCGGCTGGACGCGAAATTCTCCGGCACTACTGAATCAGCCGACGCCGACGTATCACTTCTCGACACCACGCTCCGGGACGGCGAGCAAGCCCCCGGCGTGTCGTTGACCGGCGATCAGAAAGCCACAGTCGCCCGCAAACTCGACGCGGCTGGCGTCGCCGTCGTCGAAGCCGGCAGCGCGTGCACGAGCGCTGGCGAACGCGGGACAATCCAGCGGGTCACCGAACTCGGCCTGGACGCGACGGTCACGAGCTTCTGCCGTGGCGTCCAGCGGGACGTCGAACTCGCACTCGACTGCGGCGTCGACGGCGTCAACGTCGTCGTCCCCGCCAGCGACCGCCACATCGAGGGGAAGGTCGGCACGACGCGCGAGGCCGTGCTGACCACGACCCGGGAGCTCGTGGAGTACGCGACCGATCACGGGCTCTGGGTCGAGGTCATCGGCGAGGACGGCTCGCGCGCCGACTTCGGCTTCCTCGAACGGCTCGCCGAGGCCGCCAGCGAGGCCGGCGCCGACCGGTTCTGCTTCGCAGACACCGTCGGCCACGCCAGCCCCGAGGCGGTCCGGGAGGGCGTCGCGCGCGCCGCCAGGCACGGACCGGTGAGCGTGCACACCCACGACGACCTCGGGCTCGCGATGACGAACGCGCTCGCGGGCGTCGGCGCCGGCGCCGACCTCGTCCACGCCACCGTCAACGGCATCGGGGAGCGCGCCGGCAACGTGGCGCTCGAAGAGGTCGCCATCGCGTTCGACCACTGCTACGACGTCGACACCGTGGACACCGAACAGCTCTACGACCTCGCCGCGACCGTCAGCGAGGCGACGGGCGTCCCGCTCCCGCCGAACAAAGCGGTCTCCGGCGAGAACGCCTTCGCCCACGAGTCCGGCATCCACACCGACGGCACGCTGAAGGACGACCGCATGTACGAGCCGTACCCGCCGGAAGCGGTCGGCCGCGAGCGCCGCCTCGTCCTCGGGAAGCACGCCGGGCGCGCGGGCGTGAGAGCCGCGCTCGCCGAACACGACGTCGAGGTCGGCGACGACGACCTCGTCACCGTCGTGGAGCGCGTGAACGAACTCGGCGAGCGCGGGAAGCGCGTCACGGACGCCGACCTGCTCGCCATCGCCGACGACGTCACCGGTCGCTCCGGCGACCGGGAGCGCCGCGTGGAGGTCTGTGACCTCACGGCGGCGAGCGGCGGGGGCACACCCACGGCGTCTGTCCGCCTCCGCGTCGACGGCGAGGAGCAGACCGCCGCCGGCACCGGCAGCGGCCCCGTCGACGCCGCGATGGCCGCCGTCCGTGAGGCGCTCGGCGACGTCACCTTCCACCTCGAGGACTACCACGTCGACGCCATCACGGGTGGCACCGACGCCGTCGTCACCGTCCACGTTACGGTCACGCGCGGCGACCGCTCGGTGTCCGTGGACGCCAGCGACAGCGACATCACAAACGCCAGCGTCACCGCCGTCGTGGACGCGCTGGACAGACTGCTCCCGGAGAAGGCCACGGAAGCCGTCGCGGACTGACGGCGACTGAGAAGGTTTCGAACGCCTCCCAGCGGTTCCGCCAACCCGGGCAGGGCGACACAGCAGTTGCTCTGTGGTGAGATAGTGTTGGAGAAGCGCCGAGGAGGAGATGGAGATTTGAACCGGAGCAAGACGGTCGCTCACTGGCGTTCGCGCTGCGTCTTGCAGGGTTCAAACTCCTCACGGCGTTTACGTGCCCACACGACCAGCGACACAGGCGTCGCTGGTCGGTTTGGTTCCCGAAAAGCGCCGAGGAGGAGATTTGAACTACGTGCAGGCGACCGGCTCGCTGCGCTCGCCGGCTGCGACTGCCCTCATTCAAATCTCGCTCGTCGATACACCGCAGACACGCGAAGCGACAGAGCAGTCGCTTCGCGGTGTCGTCAGTAGTGAAACGCCGAGGAGGAGATTTGAACTCCTGAGTCCGTGTGGACAGTTGCTTTCGAGGCAACCGCCTTGGCCAGGCTAGGCTACCTCGGCTCGTTCGATACGTCGCCGTGTTCGGATTTAGTGGTTTCGGTTCCACAAACAGCCATCGTGTCAACCGATAGCGCTAAACGGAGCGGGTCGTTCGAATCGACCATGGACGTCACCAGCGCGCGTGACGAGTGCGACGCCGTCCTGAACGAGGTCGAGCGGGCAGTCATCACCGACCGCGAGTTCCTCGAAACGGTCCTCGTCGGCTTCCTGGCCGACGGCCACGTCCTCCTCGAAGACGTCCCGGGCACCGGGAAGACGCTCACCGCCCGGAGCGTCGCCACGGCCCTGGGGCTCTCCTTCCAGCGGGTACAGTTCACCCCGGACCTCCTCCCCTCGGACGTGCTCGGGACGCACGTCTTCAACGAGAAGAGCCGGGAGTTCGAGTTCCAGCCGGGCCCGATCTTCGCGAACGTGGTGCTCGCCGACGAGATCAACCGCGCCCCGCCGAAGACCCAGGCCGCGCTCCTCGAGGCCATGGAGGAGGGGCAGGCGACCATCGACGGGGAGACGATGGAGCTCCCGAAGCCGTTCTTCGTCATCGCGACGCAGAACCCGGTCGAGCAGGAGGGGACGTTCCCGCTCCCGGAGGCACAGATGGACCGCTTCGTGGCGAAGGCGGGCATCGGCTACCCCGACGAGGCCGGCGAACTCGACCTGCTGCGACGGCGCGCGGGCCGCGACACGCGCAGTCCCACGGTCGAAGCCGTACTAGACGCCGAGCGCATCGAGACGATGAAGCAGGCCCCCGAGGAGGTCCGGGTCGAAGGCGGCCTCCTCCAGTACATGGTATCCATCGCGCGGGCGACCCGCGAGGACCGCCGCGTCGAGGTCGGCGTGAGTCCGCGGGGCACCCAGCGCATGTTCGAGGCCGCGCGGGCGCGGGCCGTCGTGAAGGGCCGGGAGTACGTCGTTCCGGAGGACGTGAAGCGACTGGCGCCGAACGTGCTCGCCCACCGCATCGTGCTCACGCCCGACGCCGCCGTCGAGAACGTCGCGAAGCAGGACGTCGTCGCCGACGTCCTCGACAGCGTCGAAGTGCCGACCGTCCAGGGCTAGTCGCCGAGGGCGTACGCCAGCAGGACGGCGGCCAGGAGCAACGCGATGAGCCCGGTCACCGGGAGGCTGGTGGGCCCGAAGACGTAGATTGCGTAGCCGAAGGCGGCGGCGAGCGACCCGACCGCGAGGCTCCCAGTCGCGTGGACGAGCACCGACTGTCCCGTCGGTGCCTGGCTGCCGACGTCGATGCCGAGCGTCACGGCGTGCTCGCCGGTGTCATACGCGACGATGGCAGCGACGCCGGCGACCAGCGCCAGCGAGATTGGGAGGCCCTGGGTGGCGGCGAGGACGACGCCGACGAACGCGAGACCCGCACCGAGGGTGACGTACCGCCGTGTCGCGGTGTGGGCGCCGTAGACGACACCGACGGCGCCCGGCCCCACCAGCGCCGCGCCGACCACCGACCCGGCGACGACCGCCAGCACGGAGACGGCGGCAGCGACTGCGGCCGGCAGCACCGCGGTGGTCGGCGGACGCGGGTCGAACTCTGTCACTGCGACCACCCCCGCTGTGCCGTGGCGACGGCAACCGGGAACGAGTCCTCCGGCGACCAGTCGACAACGCGGATGCCGGCGCGGCGGAGCGACCGGATGCGCGTGGCGCGCTCGACGCGGGCGACCTGCTGGCCGAGTGTGTCGGTTCCAGTGACGTCCGGTGAGACGACCGTGACTGGGTTGCCGCCTGCCTCGATGCGCCGGACGTACTCGACGGCGTCGTCGTCGGCGAGCGGCGAGCAGAAGACGACCTGGGCGTCGGCGGGGAGCTGTTTCTTCAGCCGGCGGAAGACGAGTGCGGCGAGGAACCGTCGCTCGGGTGGCAGCGCCGCGAAGCCCCGCGAGCGGGCGAGCCGGTCCCGGAGGCGGGCGCGGTGGTCGCGGCCGATGCCCGGCTGGACCCACGTCCAGTGGGGGCCGAACGCGGCGAGGCCGACGCTGTCCCCCGAGTCGAGGAGCGCGGACGCGACGCCGCCCGCCGCCTCGACGCCGTACTCGACGGCGCTCTCCCCGTCGGCGTCTGCGACGTGGGACTGCTCGCGGGCGTCCACGATGGCGACGACGGTGGCGGCGCGCTCCTCGCGGTACTGCACCGTCGAGAGCTCCCCGGTGCGGGCGAGCCGGTTCCAGTCGACCCGCGAGAGCGGGTCGCCGGGGCGGTACTCGCGGGTCGCGTGGAACTCCACGCCGCTGCCGCCCTGCGAGGTGGAGACCCGGCCCACGCGCTGGACGGTCTGGCTGCGGAGCGGGAACGAGTCGAGTCGCGGCAGCGTCGGGACGGACGCCACCGTCGACGCGGCGCGGATGGTCGCCTCCGTCTCGCGGGCGCCGCTCGGGTCGCGTGCGCGAACCCGGACCGCGTCGAACTCGTACTCGCCGCGCCGCATCTCGATGGTGTACCGGATGGTCGCGGTCTTCCCGGACCGCAACGCGGTGGCGAGTCGCGGTGACCCCTCGACGACCGCCACGCCCTCGGGGACGTCGTCGACGACGCGGAGGTCCGGGAGGAACGCCCCCTCGTTCGTCACCGACAGCGTCACGTCGACCTCGTCGCCCGGGTCGGGGTCCTCGGCCTCGACGGTGCGCTCGACACGCAGGGACGGCGACGGCGCGGGGAACAGCTGTCCGTACGCCGCGTACGCGACGCCGAGCACGGCCAGCAGGAGTGCGGTCGGCGACGTCAACACGGCCCCGACCGCCGCGGCGAGCAGCGACAGCGCGGTGACGCCGCGCCAGCGCTTCGTCTCCCGGGTCGACAGGGAGACGATGGCTCCGTCCCCCGCAGCGACGTCATCGGTGGCGTCCCCGCCGCTGGACTCTGTCGCGGGCGCCTCGGTAGCGGTCGCCACGTCAGTCACCCCCCTCCACGTCGACGCCGGAGCGCCGCTCCAGTTCGTCGAGGGCGTGTCTGAGCTCCCGCTCGCGGGCCGAACTGATGCCCGCGATGGACGCGACGACGTCCTGGGCGGGCGGGGTGATGTCGTCGCAGAACAGCGCCGCCGCGGTGCGATCTTCGGTCCACGTGCCGTCTTTGAGGCGCCGCTCCGCTTCCGCCTCGGACCACCCCTCCGACTCGGCGAGCAGGCGGACCGCGAGGACGCGGAGGCGCTCGCGCAACTGGACGTCGAGGGACTCCCGACCGCCCAGGGAGAGCTGTTCGTCTATCTCGTGGCCGGGGCGGGGCGGTTCGAAGCGGCTCTCGAGGCCGCTGGCGCGCACGGACGCCTCCGCGGGGTCGCGGAACCCGACCTGCCTGCGAGCGATGAACGTCGCGACCCCGAGCACGACCGCGACGGCGCCGACGACCACCGCCGGCACGTCGGGCAACCGGACGACGTTCGCGACCGACGGCACGAGCGCGACCGCGACGCCGAGGGCTGCGAACAGCAGGCCGAGTCCGGCGAGCACGCGGCGCAGCATCAGTCCTCACCCCCGTACGTCGACTCGATGGCGCGCAACGCGTCGATGGCGCGCTGCTCCCGGTCGTCGGTCGCGGCGGCGCCGCCGTACCGGACCTCCCGGAACAGGTCGGTGAGTTCCGCGACGTGCGCGTCGTCCATGCCGACGGACTCGGCGGCGGCGGCGAACTCGGCGGGCGTGCTGGACTCGGGGTTCTCGACGTCGAGGTGGCCGGTCATCTCCCGCCACGCGCGGTACACCTCGTTCTCCACGTCGGCGGCCTCGGCGATGCGGTCGGCGGCCTCCCCCGCCACGTTTCCGAGCGCACCGAGTGCCTCTTCGTCCGTCTCGCCGGCCGGTTCCTCGGGCATCGCCTCGTCGGGCGGCGGGTCGTCGCCGGTCGCGCGGAACGCGACGAGCGCGAGCAGAACGACGACCACGGCCAGCGCGGCGAGCACCATCGGCGGGTCGAACAGCGTCTCGGTGCCCGAGGAGCCGCCGGCGTCGCTGCTACCGGGGTCGCTGGCGCTAAGCGGAGGGATGACCCCGCCGTTCTGGTTCGTGGTCGCTTCGGTGCCACAGCCCGTGAAAACGAGCCAGCCGGGCAGGACGACCATCGTGACGAGGAACAGCACGGCGACGGCCGGAATCCAGCCGTCCCGCCGGTAGAAGTACGCGCCGACGCCCACGTAGAACGCGGCGGCGAGCAGCGCGAACTCCGGAGAAAGGAGAAACGGCCAGCAGGCCGGCCCGATCTGTATCATCCCCTCGCCATCTTTGGGTTCGGGGACGCCGTTACCGTCGCCAGTTTCGTCGCCGTTCCGGTCGGCTGGGCCGCTCTCGTCGAATCCGGACCCGCTGGACCCGTCGCCGGTGCCGGCGGGGTGCTGGGGGTTCGCCAGCGTGGCGGCCGCAAGCGAAACGGCGAGCACGCAGAGGAGAGCGAGTATCAGGGCGCGAACGTTTCGGTCCACTGTCCGGCGTTTGCGATGTCTGAAGTATAGCTCTTGCGACCAGTAAGCGCGGGGTACTGTACCACGGCACGCGCGAGAGGTGAGCGGGCGACCCTGACCACACTGTGGTCGTTATGGGGCCAGAGAACGAAGCTGCAGTCGTGTTCCGTCGACGCTTCCTCGCGACCGTCGCGAGCACGAGTGCTCTAGCCCTCACCGGCTGTACCACCGGGTCCGAGGATGCCACGACGGATACCTCGACGACCGGCGAATCCGACTCCGGCGAGTCCGACAACGATGGGACCGACGAACTCGACCTCCGCGAGGCGAACGTCACGGGCGTCAGCGTCGAACAGACCGGCGAGGGCGTCCGCTTCGACGTCACGCTCCACCACGACGACGACGACGAGGACGGCTACGCGAACTGGTGGCAGGTCGAACGACTGGACGGCACGAGACTCGGCCGCCGCGAACTCGCACACGCCCACGGCACTAGGGAGTTCACGCGCTCGGCGACCATCGAGGTTCCCGACGACAGTTCCTGTGTGGTTGTCCGTGGTCACGACGAGACGCACGGCTACGGTGGACAGGCGATGCTCGTCTCGGTGACCGACGGCGCGACGACGGCCGTGCAGCAGGGAGCCGAGCCCCGAACCTTCGGAGCCACAGACTGTCCGTGAGGGGCAGCACCGGACCCGGAGCCCCAAATCATCCGCCCGAACCAGAATTAATTTTCTTCTAGTTTGCTAAATTTTAAATTACAGTAGGCGTGAGAGGCGGGCAATGCTGGAACACGCCGACGCAGTACCGGCGCCCGTCCCGCCGGACGACGGTGATGCCTGGTACGCGCCCGCTGTCCGCTCGCAGTACGAGGTCCACCCGGGCGTGGTGGTCACCGTGAGTGAGCGCGCGGACAGCTTCGAGTACGCAGTGCGGACGCCGCCGTTGGGCGAGGACGACGAGGCCGCCCTCGACCGCGTCACGGACTACTTCGCGGACGCGCAGCTCTCCCGGCCACGAACGCGGGAGGGGACGAGAGAGCGCGTCGCGGCGGGCCTCGGCGAGAAACACCGCCGCGTGCTCGCTCGCCTGACGGACTGCTCGCGGGCCGCCCGGCGGCGCGTCGAGTTCCACGCGCTCTGTGCGGTCCGCGGCCTGGGCGATCTCACGCCGCTGGCGCTCGACGAGGGCGTGGAGGTAGCGGACGCCGCCACCGAATCGCTGGTCGTCCACACCGCCGAGTACGCGCCCGCCGTCACCGACATCCCCGCCGACCCGCCGCACCTCGACCGGTTCCTCTCCGAGCGCCTCGCCCGGTACACCGTCCCGTTCCGGGACTTCGACGTTCCCGTGGTCGTCTACCGCGAGCGTGTCCTCGGGCGGGACGCGTTCGACACCAAGTACGCCGTCCGCGAACCCGACCGCCTCCCGGGCGACGACGAACTTATCGCCGAATGTAAAGACAGAATCTGGGAGGCCAACGTCGAGGGGCTGCTCGGCGACGGCGCCGACCGCACCGCGTTCGTCGCGGAGCGCGCCCGCGAATTCCTCTCCCGGCGGCTCACCGTGCGGAACACGCGGGCGTGGCTGGAGGCCACGCGACACCGCGTGCGTGCGGCGCTCGCGGAGTACGGGCTCGCGGTGCCGCCGGTCGGGCGCCGGTTCTCGGACGACCGGCTCGACGACCTCACGTACTACGTCCTCCGGGACTTCGTCGGCGACGGCGAACTCACTGTCCCCATCCGCGACGACCGCCTGGAAGACGTGGAGGCCAACCGCGTCGGCGAGCGCGTGAAGGTCGTCCCGCGGGGCGACCTGCGGGCCCACGGCGAGCGCCTGCCGACGAACCTCTCGCTGGACGACGAGCAGCGCTTCGTCAACCTCGTCACCCAGCTGGCCGCCCGCGACGGCGTCGAGCTGAACGCCTCGAACCCCTCGGCGAAGGTGAACCTCGAACCCGCGGAGGTGAGTGGGGACGTGACCATCCGGTGTGCCGTCGCGCTCCCCGTCATCAGCGAGGGCGGCCCCCACGTCTCTATCCGCAAGCAGGCCGCCGACGCGCTGACGCCCGTCGACCTCCTCCAGCGGAACAGCCTCTCGGCGGACGTGGTCGCGCTGCTCTGGATGGTGTATGAACACCACGGCGTCGTCCTCTTCTCCGGGCCGACCGGCGTGGGGAAGACGACGCTCATGAACGCCCACATGCCGTTCGTCCCCTTCGACGACCGCCCCATTAGCATCGACGAGGGCTCCCGCGAAGTCCGTCTCCCCCACGAGACCGGCGTCTCGCTCACCACCCGGGACCACGAGCGCGAGTTCAAGCGGGTCTCGATGGCCGACCTGATGACCGAGACCAACTACCTCAACCCCGACGTCGAGGTCATCGCCGAGATCAACACCCGGGAGAGCTTCGAGAGCTTCGCGCAGGTACTGAACACCGGCCACGGCGTCGTCGGCACCACGCACGCCGAGGACGTCGAGACGCTCGTCAACCGCGCCATCGAGCAGGGCGTGCCCGCCTACCTCCTCCGCGAGGTGGACCTCGTCGTCTTCCCCCGACACGTCGACGGCGACCGTTACGTCGGCGAGGTGGTCGAACTCGTCGGCGACGAGGAGGCACCCGACGACGCTCGGAGCGTCCAGAAGGACGACGGCACAATCCACTACCGCCGCGTGGTCGAGCGCACGCCCGACGACGACTTCTCGTTCGTCGGCGCCGAGAACGTGTGCTTCATCGACCGTCTCGCCGCGCGCACCGACCGGCCGGTCGCCGACGTCCGCGAGGAGTTCGCGCAGAAGCGCCGCTACGTCGAGTACCTCCACGACCAGGGCGTCTCGAACTTCGAGGAGCTGTTCGGCCTCCTGTCGGACCTCCGCACCGACGAAGCCGCGACCGTCGAGCGACTCCACCGGAGGGCCGAGGAGTGAGCGCGACCCTCGGGGTTCTCGACCGGGCGCTCTACGCGCTGTTCGCGCGGCAGGCCGACCGCACGCGCCACGACCCCGACCGGAAGCGCTACCGCGGTGCCCGCCTCGACGTGAGCTTCGACGTCTTCCTCGCTCGCGTCTACGGCGCGTCCTGGGTCGCGTTCGGCGCTGTCGCAGTGTTCGTTCTCGCGGCCGCAGCCCTCCTCCCGACCGGCGTGTTCGTCCCGCTCACCGCCTCGTCACCTGTCGAGCCAGTCGTCACGGCGGCGCTGGCGCTGGGCGTCCCCGCTGGCCTCCTCGCGAAGCGCGCGACTGTGTGGGCCGGCGGCCACTACCTGGGCCTGCTCGCCCGTGCGCGCCGCTCGGACGTCGAGAGCACGCTCCCCGGCGCCGTCCGCTACCTCTCGGTGCTCGCGTCGGGCACCACCGACGAGCGCGAACTTCTCTCCCGGGTCGCCGACCGCCCGGCGGCGTACGGGGAGACTGCGGTCGCGTTCCGGGACGTGCTCAACACCGCGGAGCTCACCGGGAGCGTGAGCCGCGGGCTCCGCGTCGTCGCGCGGGACACCCCGAGCCGTGACGTGCTCGCGCCGTTCCTCCTGAAGCTCCGCGAGCACGCCGCGCAGGGGCCGGACGCCGTCGCCCAGTACCTCGAACTCGAGTCCCGGATGCTCGCGAACCGCCGCGAGCGCACGCGAGAGCGCGCCGCCGGTTTCCTCGAACTCGTCGCCGAACTGTTCATCGTCCTCCTCGTGCTGCCCGCACTCCTCGTCATCGTCGCCACCGTCCTGAGCGTGCTCGCGCCCGGCCTCGGACGGACCGTGGCGACGCCGCTCGGCACCGCGACCGTCCGCGAACTGCTCGTCCTCGGCAGCGGCGGCTTCGTGCTCGTCGTCGGCGCGCTCGCGGCGTGGCTCGTCGAGTCGATGCGACCACGCGGCTTCTCCTGGAACGGCCACGACCGCTCGACGAGCCTCGGCGTCCTCCTGAACGCCCCCCGGAACCCCGCCGACGCTGCACTCGTACTCGCACTCCCGGCACTCGCCGTCGCCGCCCTGCTCTGGGACCACGGCCTGCGACCCGCGAACGTCGTCCTGCTCGGCTACGTCGCGTTCGCCGTCCCCGTCGGCCTCGTCGCGGTGCGGCGCGCCCGCCTCGACGACGCGAAGGACCGCGAGATCCAGGATTTCGTCCACGCCGTCTCCGGCCACGTCAGCCTCGGGCGCCCGTTCGGGGACGCCGTCGAGCGCGTCGCCCGTGACGTCGACCTCGGGCCACTGAACGGAGACGTCGCGGACCTCTCGTTCAACCTCGGGATGACCACGCACGACGACGACGTTCGCGCTGCAGCGCTGGACCGGTTCGTCGAGCGCGTCGACACGCAGCTCGCCGCCCAGACCGTCGGCCTCGTCTCCGGTGCGCTCGACGCGGGGAGCGACGCCGACGCCGCCTTCGAGGCGTTGCAGGCGGAGGTCGGCCGGCTCTACCACGAGAAGCGGGCGCTCCGCTCGCGACTGCTCGTCTACGTCGCGGTCGGCTGGACGACGGCGGTGCTCGTCGTCGGCATCACGGTCGCCGTCAACCTCTCCGTGCTCGATAGCTTCGCGCAGCTCTCCTCCGTCTCGAACGCCGCGAGCACGGGCGGGCTCACCATCGACCCGACGGCTGTGGACATCGAGCGGGACCGCTACCGGTTCTACCTCGTCACGCAGGCGACGATGCTGGCCTGTGGCTGGTTCGCCGGCGCCGCCAGCCGCGGACGCTACGACGCGTTGCTCCATTCGGGACTGCTAGTCGCGTTCGCCTACGCCGTCTTCGCGGGGGTGGGGATGCTGTGACCCGGGCGCAGTCGAACGTCGTCGGCGTCGCCATCCTGCTCGGGGTGACCGTCGTCGCGCTCGGGATGTTGACCGCGAGCGTCGGGACGGTCGTCGACCAGCACGCGGCGGCTAGCGACTCGCGACGTGTCGCCGCGGACCTCGACGGTGCGCTCGCGCCCGTGGAGACGACCGGCGTTCGGCGCGGCGAGCTCTCATTCACGAGCGGCGACCTCGACCTCCTCGCCCGGGACGTCCGGGTTCTCGACAGCGGCGGCGTGGTCGCCCGCGTCGAGGCGAACGCGCTCCGGTTCAGCGCCGGCGAGCGGGGCGCGACCTACCTCGCCGGGTCGGTTGTCACACACGGACCGGAGTGGTCCCAGACACGGACAGCGGTGCCGTTGTCGGCGGACCCGCGCGTGCTCGTGGTTAGCGTGCCGGCACTCCGGGGGGACGTCTCGCTGGCCGCCAGCGGCGGCGCGTCGTACACGCTCCGCTCGAACGTCACCCACCACCGCCGGTCGCTCGGCCGAGAGAGCTACCGCGTCGCCGTCGAGACCACGCACCCGGCGGCGTTCGAGCGGCAGTTCGAGCGGCTGAACGCGACGGTGACGACCCGGGACGTCGACGGGGACGGCATCGACAGCGTCGTCGCCGACTTCCCGGGCGTACGGACTGCCTACCTCGTGGTCCACGAGACGGAGGTGTCGGTGTCGTGAGCGACCAGCAGTCGAGAGCGGTCGTGCCCTCGGTCGGAAAGGCCCTCGAGGCCGGCATCGTGGTCATGTTCGTCGCGCTGCTGACGACGACGCTGTTCGGGAGCGTGGTGCCGAACGCCCGCACCGCGGCGGCCGACGAGGTGGGCGAGCGGACGCTCCAGCACGCCGCCGCGAGCGTCGAGCAGGCGGTTCCACCGGTCGGCGCAAACGTGGCTGTCGAACGCCGGGTCAGCCTCCCGGGGACCATCCGTGGCCGGGGATACCGCATCGAGGCCGACGGAAACGCGCTCGTGCTCGTCCACGCGAATCAGCGAGTGGGTGGACGGACCCCGCTCTCGCTCCCCGACCGGGTGCGCTCCGTGCGGGGGAACTGGACCGGCGGCGACGCCGTCGTTCGCGTGGAGCAACATCCGGACGGCGGGCTGGTGGTCGTGCTCACGGAGGGGTCGGCGTGAGTCGCGCACAGGCGAACCTCCCGGCGCTCGTGGTTGCGCTGTTGCTGGTCACCACGAGCGTGGGCGTCACTGTCGGTCTCGCCGCGAGCGCGTTCGCTGGGGCGGACGCCGACCCGGCTGACGCACGGCTCGCGGGGTCGCTGTCGGAGCGACTGGTCGCCGCCGATGGGCCGCTTTCGGTCCGCGCGAACGTCCTCTCACGGGCCGCGGTCGAGAACGCGAGCAGTGACTCGCTCCCCGAGAATGCGTCAATCCGGGTGCGCCTCGGCGGCGACCCGATTCTCGAACAGGGGGACCCCGACGGCGGCGCGACGATGCAGCGAATCGTCCTCGTCGTGGACGCCGAGCGACGGACGTTCGAACCAGCGCTCACCGGCCGGGACGCCGTGACGCTGCCACGCCGGACGTCGAACGCCACGCTCACGATCGACCCGCGGCCGGGCGCCAGCGTCACGGCGGTGCGCGCGAACGACCGCGTGGTCCTCCACGACCCCGGCGGCCTCGACGGGACGTACGATATCGCGCTCGCGCGCTACGACACCGTCGAACTCTCCTTCGACGCCAGCCGCGACCTCGTGGCGGGGAGCGTCACCGTCACCTACCGCGTCGAGACCACGACGAAGGCCGTCCTGGAGGTGACCGCCGATGCGTGAGCGCGCCCAGCTGTCCCTGCCCGTCGTCGAGGCGGGAATCGGCGTGCTGTTCGTGGTCGCCGTCGCCACCGCGTTCGCGTTCGGGGTGCCGGAGGTCGGCGTCTCCCGGCACGCCCAGCTCGACGCCTACGCCCAGGACGCCGCGACGGTGCTGGGCAACGAAGCACCGAGTCACGGCGAGAGCACGCGGCTCGCGGAGGTCGCGGCCTCCGAGGACGCCTTCGACCGGGAGGCCGACGCGCTGGAGCGCCGGGTCGACCGCATCCTCCCTGACAACCTCATGTACCGCGTGGAGACGCCACACGGCGCGGTGGGGTTCGTGCGCCCGTCGAACGTGGCGGTCGGCGTCGCGCACGTTCCGACCGGCAGCGGCCGCGTCACCGTCTGGGTGTGGTACGCGTGACTGACCGCGGCCAGCTCGTGCTCGTCGCCGCGGTCATCGCCGCGCTCGCGCTCGTCCCGGTCGTCGCGGCGTACCTCCAGTTCGGCTACGCGCCCGCCGTCGCCGACGTGGACGCCGACCACGGGTCGCACGTCTCGCGGTCCCTCGACAGAATCGTCGACGACGCAGCCGAAGCTGCGACCGGCGCCGCCTGGGGGGAGCGCGAAGCAGCGGTCGACCGGATGCGGGACAGACTGGACCCGCGAGTGCGGACGCTCGAGCGGGCGCGACTCGGTCGGGGCGTCGCCGTGAACGTCACCGAGAACGCTACGCTTGCGTCCCGGGTCGGCTGTCCGTCGGGTGACGGCCGGGAGTTCGGCGCGTGTGAGACGCTCGGCGGTGTCGTCGTCCAGGAGCGCGCGGGCGAGACCGTCGTGGTCGCCGTGGCGTTCGACGTCCGCGTCACGACGCCGGACGGAACGACGCGATTCAGCCGAGTCGTGCGGCCGCGGTAGCGCTCGCGACCGACCGCGGTCACGTCCCAGACTCGTCCCGAGGCTCGGCGGCGCTCGTCAGTCCTCGGCGAGGTCCTCGAATCCCCACTCTTCGGCACGCTCGGCGGCCTCCTCGCGGGCGCGCTCCCGGATGGCCTCGACCTTCTGCTCGTCGGCGAGGAACGCCTCCACCGCGTCCACGTTCTCGGTGGCGTCCTCCACGTCGGCGGCCGCCCGGGTGCGTGCGGCGAGGTCGTCGTCGCCGGCGAGTCGGTCAGCGGGCGTGTCCGGTGCGACAGCGGTGCGGTCCGTCCGGGGGACGGGGCCGTCCTCGCCCGCGTAGCACTCGACGCGGAGCGGCCCCGGTTCGGCGAGGTCCGCGAGCGCCGCGCTGCCGCCGCGGTCCGTCCCGGTGTGGACGACGTGCGTCGGCACGCCGTCCGCGAACGCGACGACGCCCGCGCCGTCGCCGTCGAGGAGGAGCGCGTCCTGTGGCGTGAACACGGCGTGTCCGGAGAGTTCACGGTCGAGGGCGAGCGAGAGCGCTTCGCTCGCGTCCTCGACGACCCGGGAGAACGTCAGATCGCTCATGGCTGCTCGGGGACGACGGCGTTCCGGAAGCGGTCGGCCACCGTGTCGGCCGCCGTGTCCTGGACGTCGATGGCGTCCGCGATGGTCCGGTAGGCGGCCGCGGCGTCGCTCTCCGGGGCGTGGGCGAGCAGCGGTTCGCCCGCACGGCGCGCCGCGCGCACCGCGTCGGCCTCGGGGACGGTGCCGAGCGTCGGCCCCTCGAAGTAGCGCTCGGACTGTTCGGCGACGCGCTCGACGGCGGCCGGGTCCTGGACCTTGTTGAAGATGACGCCGGCGACGCCCGTGCCGTACGACGCCGCGTACTCCTGGACCTTCAGGCCGTCCGAGAGCGCGGGTATCGTCGGCTGGACGACGAGCACCGCGCGGTCGGCGAGCACCACGGGGAGGACGGCGCTCCGACTGGACAGCGTCGCCGGCGAGTCCAGGAGGAGGACGTCCGTGTCGGCGGCGAGGTCCGCCACCACGTCGCGGAGGCGGTCCGGGTCGGCCGCGCGGAAGTCCGCGAGGCTCGTCCCACACGGGAAGACCTTCAGGCCGAAGCGCTCGTAGACGGCGTCGGAGACGGTGGCGTCGCTGTCGGCGAGCAGGAGGTCGTGGAGTGTCACGTCGGCGTCAGCGAGGCCCGCGTGGAAGAGGAGGTTCGCCATCCCGGTGTCAGCGTCGACGACCGTCACGTCGTGGTCCTCGGCGAGCGCCATCCCGAGCGCGAGCGTGCTCGTCGTCTTCCCGGTGCCACCCTTCCCGCTGGCGACGGCGAACGCCTCAACCATCGTTCTCGTCGGTGCGGAGCGCGGCGGCGAACGTCTCGTGGTCCTCGGGCAACTGGTCGAACTGGTCGTCGGCCTCGCGCCGGCGCTCCCGGAGGTCGTCGTCCGGGCGCCCGAGCGCGCGGTCCCGACACGCGTCGAACAGGTCGGCCACCGACTCCCGGTAGTCGGTGACCCGTCTGGCGCGCTCGACGGCCGCCCGGACGGACCGCTCGTCGCTGGTCGCAGTCGTCACGTCGGCACCCACGTCTGTGGCCCCGATTACGACGACAGTGGCGTCGGGTGCGTTCGCTCGGATGTCAGCGACGACAGCCCGCGCGTCGGCTACGGAGTCCCCGTCGACGACGACCACGTCGGGGTCGTCGCGGGCGAGGGCGGCAGCGACCGCGTCCGTCTCGACCGAGACCACGTCGGCGGCGAGCAGTGCCGACAGGGACGGTCGGTCGTCGTCAGCGACCAGGAGTGTCACGGAGTCCGATAGACGCGCCCCCGGCAAAATATTTTCGGGACTGCCGGGCGTAATACTTGCACCCGGAAGCGCTGATGATTCCGCCTGGCCGACAGTACAGCCGGACGCTGCGGCGTGGTTTGCGGAACCGGAAACCATATACAGTGTTCTAGACAGTTCTGCACATCTGCGATGGACCCGGCCATTCGAGTCCTCCACGTCGACGACGAACCGGACTTCGCCGACCTCGCGGCGGAGTTCCTCGAGCGAGAGGACGACTGTCTCGAGGTGCTGACCGCGACGTCGCCGAAGGACGCCCTCGACAGACTCCGCGAGGAACGCGTCGACTGCGTCGTCTCGGACTACGACATGCCGGGAATGGACGGCCTGGAGTTCCTCGACGAACTCCGTGACCGCCACCCCGACCTGCCGTTCGTGCTGTTCACGGGGAAGGGCAGCGAGGAGGTTGCCAGCGACGCCATCTCCGCCGGCGCCACCGACTACCTCCAGAAGGAACGCGGCACCGACCAGTACGCGCTGCTCGCGAACCGCGTGCGCAACGCCGTCGAACAGCACGAGTCCCGGACGAGCTACCGGGAGATCTTCGAGAAGGCCGCCGACGCCATCTTCCTCCACGACCCCGAGACGGGCGCGGTCAACGACGTGAACTCGCGGGCCAGCGAGATGCTCGGCTACGACCGGTCGGCGCTCCTCGAGATGGACGTCACGGAGTTCAGCGCAGACGAACCGGCGTTCTCGCAGGCGGAGGCCCAGGAGCGCGTCCGCCGCGCGATGAAGGAGGGCCCGCAGACCTTCGAGTGGCGCTTCGACCCGAAGGACGGCGCGGAGTTCTGGGTGGAGGTCCACCTCAAGCGGACCGTCATCAACGGGCAGACGCAGGTGCTGGCGATGACCCGGGACGTCAGCGAGCGCAAGGAGGGCGAGCGCAAACTCGCCGAGAGCGAGCAACGCTACCGGACCCTCGCCGAGCACTTCCCGAACGGCGCCGTCGCGATGTACGACGAGGACCTCCGATACACGCTCGCAGAGGGCGTCGCGCTCGGCGACACGCTACCCCCCGCGGACGTACTGGAGGGCAGCCGGATATCAGAGGTGTACCCCGACGACACGATCGCCGCCCTCGAACCGGTGTTCCGGACCACCATCGAGGACGGCGAGATCGGTAGCACGACCATCGGGGCCGACGGGCGACACTGGCGCGTGTGGACGGCGCCGCTGCGCGACGGCGATGGAGACGTGTTCGCCGGGCTGAGTTTCGCCCAGGACGTCACCGAGCAGATCGAGCGCGAGCGCCGCCTCCAGGAGCAGCAGGAGAAGGTGAAGGCACTCCACGACGTCGCCGCCGACATCGAGGCGTGTACGTCGGCCGACGAGGTGTACAACCTCCTCGTCACCGCCGGCGAGGACGTCCTCGACTTCGACCGCGGCATCGTCGACGGCGTCGAGGGCGACGAACTCGTCCCGAAGGCGATGCCAGACGACATCCCCGAGGAGGAGTACCACGGGGCGGTCCCCGTCGACGCGGAGGACAGCTTCGCCGCGAAGTCCTACCGGACCGGCGAGTCGATCCTCGCCGAGGACCTCAGCGAGCACGACGTCGCACCCGCGGACCCCACGTACGGGTCGGCGATAACCGTCCCCATCAACGACTACGGCATGTTCCAGGCGGTCGCCAGGGAGACCGGCGCGTTCGACGAGACCGACCTCGAGCTCACGGAGCTGCTCGTGAAACACGCCCGCGAGACGCTCACCCGTCTCGAGCGCGAGCGCGACCTGCGGACGTACGCCGCCGAACTCGAACGGCAGAACGAGCGACTGGAGGAGTTCGCCAGCGTCGTCTCCCACGACCTCCGCAGTCCGCTGAACGTGGCGAGCGGGCGCGTGGAACTCGCCCGGGAGACAACCGACAGCGAGGGCCTCCAAATCGCGAGCGACGCGCTCGACCGGATGGACGAGATCGTCGAGCGGACGCTCGAACTCGCGCGGGAGGGACGGACCGTCGGTGAGACGGAGCCCGTCCGCCTCGCCGAGGTCGCCGAACAGTCCTGGCAGGTCGTCGAGACAGAGAGCGCCGAACTCCGCGTCGAGGACGACGTCGCCGTCGAGGCCGACCCCGAGCGCGTCCAGCACCTCCTCGAGAACCTCTTCCGGAACTCGGTGGAACACGGCGCCTCGACCGCCGATAGCGTGACGGTCCGCGTCGGCGCGCTCGACGACGGCGGGTTCTACGTGGCCGACGACGGGCCGGGGATTCCGCCCGAGGAGCGGGACTCCGTCTTCGACCCTGGGTACACGACCGCGGACGACGGCACGGGGTTCGGCCTCGCCATCGTCGCGGAGATCGTCGAAGCCCACCGCGGCGAAATCACGGTGACCGACTGCCGCTCGGAGGACGTGGCGTCCGGGACGCGGTTCGAGATAACGGGGTTCGACAGCGCCTGAGAACGGTGGTTCCCGTCTGAAGAATCAGGCCTTCTCGTCGTCGTCGGAGCCCTCAACGGGAACCGTCGTCGGCTCGACGTCGCGCTCGCCACCCCGGTCCCGGCGCGAGCGGCGGCCGCCCTCGCCGATGTCCATCGGGAGCCGCTCGCGGAGGTCGCTGGCGAGCGTCTCGACGCGGTGGCGCACCGTCTGGGCCTCCTCCTCGAAGCGCTCGACGTTCCGGCTGACGCGGTAGACGCGGCTCGCCGGAATCTGTTGCATCAGGTCGTTGCCCTCGTCGTCGGTGCCCGTCCGGATCATCCAGTGGTCGCGGGCGTACACCAGCTGCTCGTTCGCGACGGTCTCCTCCGTGATGCCGTCCTCGTCCTCGTACACGATTGTCGCCTGGCCGAGTTCGATTTCCTCCATGCCACGACGTACGCGACGAAGCCACTTACGCTGCGTGCCGGCCCAGTGAGCCGCGGCGTCGGGTCTACTCCGACACAGGCCCTTTCCGGCGTGATACCGTACTACTGGGTGATGGGCCTGGTATCCCAGACGATGGAGTACTACCCGTACGTCGTCCACCCCATCAACGTCCTCGGGGTCGGCATCGCCCTGCTCGTCCACCACGAGTGGGCCAGGCAGGACCTCGACCGGGCGGTGCTCTGGCGTCGCCTCGGTGCGTTCCTCGGCGTCGGCTTGCTCTCGGTTCTGCCGACCGTCGCGTACTTCCTCGTCGTCGGCGGTGGCGTCCTCGAGGCGACGAAGGGGAACAGCGCCGTGATGGACGCGCTCGTCGCCAGCGGCCTCCTCATCGCCGCGGGACTGATGTGGGTCGTGTGGCGGCACTTCGACTGGGGGCCGCTCGTGCCGGGCGCGATGCAGGCGCTCGCCGCAGTGACCGCGCCGTACGCCCTCGTCTCGCCGTTCTGGAACATCTCCGGGCACGTCATCATCTCGCTGATGCCCGCGCTCTACCTCACGCTCGTCGACCGGCGGTTCTGGCCGCTCCTCGTCTTTCCCGTCGTGATGGTCCCGAACCGCATCTACCTGGACGCACACACGTGGGAGCAGTCCGTCGGCGGGTTCCTCGTCGCTGCCCTCGTTGTCGGCGGCGTCTACTGGGTGCAGGCGTCCGGGTCACTGCGACCGGAGCTGGGCGCGACGACCTCCTGACTGACCCTCGGAGTCGGCTGCACGGAGAGTTCACCGAGTTCCCCGGTCGATTCTGTAGGCGGTTACGGGGAGTGTGTGCCGGAAACACGGCTCTGTCCCTCGACCGTAGTTCGCTGGAAGGAACAGTCCGCCCTCCCCGATTTGAACGGGGGGACTCGTGGAGCCTTCGGGCGGTTTCACCGCCCTTCGGCGCCACTGTTCGCGGCCAGTAGGCCGCCAACAAGTCGACCTACAGTCGGCGGTGCTCGGTCATTCGTCCCGTGGCCGTGGGTTCATGACAACCCATGACCACCGAAAATGAACTCGAACCCCTCGCTCCCGAGACGGCCAAAGAGATGTACCACAGGGAACGAGAGGGCGAAGTTGCAGAACGAACGCTACAGGCACACCACTATCGTCTTGTCCACTTCATCCGCTGGTGCGACGAGAACGACCTCGACAACTTGAACGAACTTTCAGGTCGGGCCCTCCACGAGTATCGGCTCTGGCGGAAGGATGACGGCGACCTCAAGGCTGTTTCTCTGCGGACCCAGTTGCAGACCCTCCGCGTGTTCATCAAGTTCTGTGAGACCATCGACGCTGTCCCCCAGGACCTCCACGAGAAGAGTCTGCTGCCGACCCGCTCGAACGACGACGAGCAACGCGAGGAGATACTCCCGACGGAGCACTTCTCTCTTTCACTCCCGATTTCCGGTAGTGTGCGGTCGTTCTATGGTCCTGTGGCTATCTGGATGGCGCCATCGTCGCGCCACAGTTCGACGCCGAACCACGCTAGCGCGGTGCAGGCGATGGTCACGAGCAGAATCCAGGCGGGGAGGCCGAGCAGTGCCTGGACGATGTCACTGGCGGAGTTCGCGACGCTCGCAGGTACGAGTCCGGCGTCCGAGGCGCTCTCGTCTCTCACGGCGCTGGCCTGGTCGTCCGGGGCGGTTCGCGAGGGCAGGCCGAGGGCGGCAGCGCTCTCGCCGCCGGCGCTCTCGTCGCCAGTGTTCAGGCGTTCGGCCTCGTACGCTGCGAACTCGCCTCGGCTGTGGCCCTCACGGGTCAGGTTCCACACGACCTCCCCCTGTTCGTCTATCTCGACGACTCGCCCACCTTTCGTGTCGGTGATGAGCGTGTGTCCGTTCGGCAGTCGGTCCGCGTCGCGTGGCCACGTGAGTTGTTCGTCTTGCCACACCCAGGACTGCTCCCAGCCACCGTCTTCGGTTCGCGCGTACTCGATGGTGCGGTTGTTGTTCGAATCCGCGATCAACACGGCGGGCCCGCCCGCGGGTTCGTTGAAGTAGTCCGGGTTGTGCTGGCCGTTGAGCACGCTGAAGCGGTTGTCGGCGCCGATCGTCCAGTTCTCTTGGAGGCCGGTCTCCGGGTCGACGAACAGCACCTGGTCGTGGTTGCGGGGACTCAACATGACGCGGCCGTCGTCGAGTTTCTCGACGTCGTTGATGTGCGCCCAGTCGTCGGGGTAGTCCCAGCCCGACGTGAGCGGGAAGTTGTTCTGCATGTTCCACTCCCACGTGACGATGCCGGTGGTAGTGTTCACGACGAACACCTCGTCGGAGAACATGTCCGCGACGACGTATCGTGAGTCGCCGACGCGGTCGGCGTCGTGCCACTGGCGGTAGTCCGTCGCGTCCACGCGCGAGTACAGCACCTCGGTCTCGCCGGTCGTGAGGTTCGCGCGTTCGATGATCTGGCGGATGCAGTACTCGTCATCGCTGACGGGGTTGCAGAGTGACTCGTTGCGGACTTCGTCGGTGGCGACGTACACGACCGAGTTCGACTCGTTGGGGACCGGGTCGACGTCCCAGTAGGCGTCGTGGGTGTCGTTGTGGTACAGCAGTGTGCCGTTCAGGGAGTACTGCCAGATGTCGCCGCCGGTGACGTGTGCGGTGACGACGGTGGTCCGCTCGCCGGGGTTGCTCGTGTTGTACCCCTCGGCGACGGTGAGGTTCCAGTCGGATTGGGCCTGTGCGTCCGTGTCCTGCGCGGCAGTGGGAACCGCGGAGGCGACGAGGAGAGCCGACGAGACGACAATGACCGAGGCGAACACGGCCCTGAACGTCGTTGTGGTGCGCATACACGTCAGTTCAGGCGACTTTCCAAAGAGCGTATTTACTGGATCTATACCAGGTGATTCGAGAATCGAGACGGTTCGGTGGTACTTGACGTGGACGCGGGTGACGTGACCGCTACAGCCACACTGTTGGATTTACTCCCACGTTACGCCGGTACCGCCGCAGGACGCCTCGGGCGGATGGTGACAACGACTAACCAGCTGGTCCGGGACAGTCTACGTGAGACCTGCTGCGGAGAGTTCACCGGGTTCCCTGGTCAACTCACAGGCGGATTGTGCGGCGTCTGCGTCGAAAACGTGGCGCTGTCCCTCGAACGTAGTTCGCTGGAAGAACCAGTCCGCCCTCCCCGCGTTGGATAAACAGGCAGGTGGCAAGTACTGGGCAGAGTGATACCGGCGGACATCGTTACAGCCCCTCCAAGTGTTCGCGGCGCTGCGCAGCACGCTGCCGCTCCGAACGTCGGTCGTAGTGTTTATCCAAAATCCGCTCACTCGCGTCCATCCGGTCGCTCACCACGACACGGGGCGTGTCCTGAAGCCGGTACGCGGTGACCCGGCCGCTGCGCATATCGTGAGGCGACCGCGCCGATGGGCAACGGCTCATCCGTCCCTGCTCGGTCGCCTCACAGTCTCCTGGGTCGCGGTCGTGTGGGCACTCCTCCCCGCGCCAGCATGGCCGCGTTACTCGATAGAGGACGTTCCGAATCGTGGTCCGGGCGATTCGTCCCTGCGCAGTCGTCACCACCGGGTTCCGGTCGTGTTCGTCAAAGACTTCGCGACGGGGGCCAGAGATGCAGTCTCGAATCACGCCGGCGACGTACTCCGAAATCCCATTCCATCGCTCAGACTTTACTGACCGGGGCTATGCACTTCTGGCCGGGGAGGTTAGTGCTGAGGAGCTTGAGGAGTAACAGTTAGAGCCGCAACCGGTTAGTTACTGGATTGCGTTTTGCGGGATATGCGGCTCTGTTGAAATCCTATTTGTTGGACGCCTTTCCTACTGAAACAGCCGTTAGGTAGATGTGCGGAGTTATCGGATGGATTGCGTCACTCTCTGCCAGTGAAGAGTCCACCCGACCTTTTCGTTCGCGCCCTCCGAAGGGATGGTATGGACGACAGTCTAATCGACGACGTGGACCGGAGCATCCTGCACCAACTCCAACTCAACGCTCGCCAAACCGATACGGAAATCGCCGAGAAAGTGGATGTGACCTCCACGACGGTCCGGAATCGCCTCGACAAACTCGAGGATGGGGGCGTGATCCGGGGCTATTACCCCGAAATCAACTACGAGCAAGCTGGCTACCCCCTCCACGTCATGTTCGTCTGCACGGTCAATCCGAATGATCTGGACACGCTGGCCGAACAGATCCTCGACGTTCGTGGTGTGGTGACAACCCGCGATTTGCTTGGGGGCGAACGGAATGTCCACGTCGAGATCGTCGCCGGTTCGGTCAGAGAGATCGAAGATATCCGCAACGAACTGGCGGGCTTGGGCATGACCATCAATAGCTCCGAGATCATCTCCGAGACGCGAATCCAGTCATGGGACCACTTCTATCCACGGCCGGACCCCGACGCGGTCCAGGACGACGACACCGATGCCGGGCCGTCCGCCGGTCAAGGATAGTCAGGAGAACGATTGAAATTTTGGCTCTGTAGTTTCGGTATACTGCGGTTGATTTCACGGATATCTCACGCTCCGCCGGAGGTTGTAGACGGTCGCTTTCAGCAGCATTTCACGGAACTCCAGCCACCAGCTACGCGCACGCACGGCGGCGCCGAGCGTGCGCTTGATTGACGAGAAGACGGTTTCTGACATGGAGCGCTGGTGGTACCGATCACCGTCCATGCGGGCGTTGTGAGCGTGATCGAGTGGATTCATGATCCTGTGCTTGATCAGCGGTCTGATGCCGTTTTCGCGGAGTTCGTCGCGGAAGGCTTTCGCGTCATAGCCTCGGTCGGCGGCGAGGCTTCGCAGGTCGCCGGCGTTCCGCCGGGCGACCTGCGGGCCGATCTTCGCATCGTGTTTCTTCGAAGTGGTCGAGTGGATGTCGGTGATGTACAGCGTTTCGACATCCACGAGTGCAGTGACTTTGAGCGCTCGGACGCGGTAGTTAGTGCGGTTAGCGTAGTGGCGGCTGGGCTGGTCGCGGTCGAAGCCTGTCGAATCGATAGCCGCGTGGCCAGTGCGTTCCTCGACCGACGCGTCGAGGAACGCACGCCACGTCTTGGTCGGAATCCGTGCGAACCACGTGCGGAGAACGGTATAGTGCGGGAGACGCGTGAGGCCAATCTCTTCGAGGACGCCAGGCATTTCGCTGAGCAAATCCACCGCGACGCGGTAGGATTTTCCCAGCTCGATGCGGAGTGCATGCAGCGTGAGCATCGCCCACTCGGCGAACCCGCGACCCCCTTCGGGGTCGGCGGGTTCGTCCGGGGTAGCGACAACAGATTTAGCCTTAGCGACCGTAACACGCGTGAGGAGGCGGAATTCCGATACCAAAACGTTCTGTCTCTTCGCTTTCTACAGCAATAACGCAGTCGCGGCGTCTCCGTCTAGCGAAACTACAGAGCCGAAATTTTCAAATCCATCCGCGTCAATAGCCCCCCGATACAAATTTCAAATTCAATATATCCACCGATAACTGGCTACGGTTGGGTTTTCCAAATTTTTGAATTATATGAGTAACAGGACTTATTCTCTAGCACGTCCTTACCACGGTATGGCCGAATCAACCGAGGCGGTACCCAATCTCAGTCCATTAGTGGATCCTGTTCGTCGGTACATTTTGGACTACGCAGCCGAACAGGAGGCCCCAGTCACCTTCGACCGCCTCGCCATTCGGCACACCGACTGGGCACCGATGCGTTCCGGGAATGAATCTCCGGCCAGTTCCCGGGGCGTCCCAGGAGGTTGAGACACATGGCACACTCAGAAAACATCGGAGAGGCGGTAGAGGTACTACAACAACTCGGGTTGAAGGAATACGAGGCGCGGTGTTTCGTCGGCCTCTCCCGTCTGAATACCGGGACAGCAAAGCAACTCAGCGAGCTGACCGAAGTCCCTCGAACGCGCGTCTACGACGCCATTCGAGTGCTCGAAGCCCAAGGGCTGGTCGAAATCCAACATTCCAGTCCAAGGCAGTTTCGGGCGGTACCACTGGACGAGGCGACCGAGACGCTCCGGGACCAGTACGAGGGTCGCGTCGAGCGACTACACGACGCCCTCGACACGGTCGATATCGTGGAGGAGGACGACGAATCTCCCGTTCAGCAGGTGTGGTCGATGGCCGGGCGCACCGCGATCGAGAACCGGACAAACGACCTCATCGAAAACGCGTCCGAAGAAGTCGTACTCGTCGTCGGTGACGAATCGCTGCTGACCGACGAGCTCGTCACCACACTGAATGATATCGGTAACGGCGTCGAGTTGGTCATCGGAGCGCTCACCCCGTCCCTCGAAGATCAGGTTCAGACAGCCATCCCGGATGCCACGACGTTTATTTCGGGCCTGGAGTGGCTCCACGGCAAGCAGACTGCCGAGCACGATACGGCGATCGGCCGGCTGGTACTGATCGACCGATCGACGTTTCTCGTGAGTTCGATTATGCCCGAATCCAAAGAGGAACAGGCAATCTTCGGGGAGGGGTTCGGGAACGGCCTCGTCGTGATCGCCCGGCGGCTCATGGCCCAAGGGTTAGTGGCCGCACACGACCCTGGCCAGTAAGTTTGAGAACCCGGTTTCTCGGCCCGGCCGTCACTATGCGTCGGCACCGTCCGGATCTCTATCAACAGCGCGCCGTGGCTGGATCCGCAACGACCAGGCGGTCAGATACTCACCGTTTACAACGGTGATGCGACAGTGTTCGTATGCAAATGAGATCCGCCCAACGAACCGTACTTGCGCTTGAGACGCGAATTGACAGTCTCGTTTTGGCTTCGCTGACCGTAGAGGTCAGCATCTAATCGCGCATTCCACGCTTTGTGGAGCGACGAGAACTCACGGTGTTTGATGAGCGAACGCACCTCCGTCTCACGAGCCAACGCTCAAAGCGCCATTGCAGTGAACTCTGCCCACGGTTACACGACGAAGATTACCGAGAGGGCCGGTGCTTGACCGATTCCTTGGGTTAAGTGTCGGGTGGGCGACGTTGCGGCCGCAGTATGGCAACTTCAGATGTATTCAGCCTCCACACCAGGGGAGGTATCGACCTTCAGGACCTGCTCGGCGCCCCCGCCTTCGGGCTCGCCGCCGTCGTCCTGACCGGTATCGGCACCTTCAGCATCTTCGGCTACAGCTTCAGCGAAACACTGTTCGCGGGCAGCGGCGCCAGCATCTCCATCTCCCTGGTGACCGCCGCACTCCTGCTCGCCGGCAGCTGGCTCACCAACCGCGCCGGCGACGGCTGGGATAACCTCGACGAAGTCGAATCCGTCGCCGTCGGCGGCGCCACACTCCTCCTGCTCGGCATGGCGTTCACGCCGTTCATCCAGGACCTCGTACTGGGAAGCCAGATCGTCGGGACCCTCGCGTCCGTCCTGCTCTCAGCCTCCTACACCGTCACCGCGTGGTACTGAGGTGAATCAAATGAGGAAGTACCCCAAACGTGACGCACTCATGCACACCCTGGGTGCCGCATCGGCGCTGATGGGCGTCATCCTTGCTGGCGTGGGTGGTGGGCTGTGAGGCCGTGGCTCCGGCGCTGTGGGGCCCTCGCCCTGGCCGTCCTGTTCGTCACCTCCGCGTCGTTCCCCGGCGTGGCGCCCTCCGCAGTCGGGCAGGCGTCCGCTGGCGACTGGGTAGACACCTGTACCGTCGGCCCGGAGATCGTCGCGGTGTTCGCGCCGCCAGCACCCGGGACAGAGGCCGTCTCGTAGGCACTCCCAGGGACGCGGTTGGTCGCTGCACTGCCGACACTCGCCAGGGTTGACTTCGGAACGGCTCACCGCCGGTCACCTCCGAACAGCGGGGCGTCGTGTCCCTCGGTGATCTCCCCCGCGGGAGTCAGGCCGGCGTCAGCAGGGTCGTGTTCGTCGGCGATGTGTTTCGGTCGAGACTCCTCGGGGTCGAAGTTGTAGCCGCAGAGCGGGCAGTGCGTGAGCGTGTTGAATTCGCGGCTCCGCGAGTAAGTGGTGACGCGGAGACTCACGCCGACCACCCCCGAAATTCGACTATGAAATTCGCCCGAAGGCGACGACCCCCAACAGGGACCGTGTTCAACCCGCCTTCAGAAGTCGGTCGCGCGAGAACGGAAACGCAGAGTAGAGCGCTATCTACGGGTAGTTTAGAGCGTTTGGGCTTCTGCTCGGAATCGACTGCAGTAGAAGTCCGCCCTCCCCGATTTGAACGGGGGACAAGTCGATCTACAGTCGACTGCTCTACCAGTCTGAGCTAAGGGCGGTCGCACCCGATTGTACGCCGTCGTCGAAATTTAAGGGTTGTCATTCGGTGCGACAGACAATCGTCATACGCGGGGGCAGGCTTCATAAGCCTGGGCGTGGTAGGTGGTGTCGAACTGGGATGTCGAAGATAACGTTCCGGGCCGACAGCGACCTCGTGGACGCCGTCGAAGGCCTCGACGCGTCGAAGAGCGAGGTGATGCGGGACGCGCTCCGCAGCTACCTCGACGAGCACGGCGCGTCGGACACCTCGGCGGACAGCCTCGACGATGTCGTCGCCGACCGCGTCGACGAGCTCGTCGAGCAGCGCCTGGGCGTGCGGCAACCCGCACAGGACGTAAACGTCCGCATAACAGTCGAGCCACAGGAAGGACTGCAGGCCGAACGCGGGCGAGAACAACCACGACAGCCGGTCTCGGAACCCGAATCACGAGGGAACGCTGGCCGAAGCGGAGACCACGTTGGTGAGGGAAGCTCGTGTGCGCAGTGCGGGGAGACGGTGTCTGCCGACCACGTTTACTGCCCGAACTGTGGCGAGAAAGCGTCGCGGCGCGTCTTCTGCGAGTGCGGAGACGAGGTTCGGGCGGACTGGGCGTTCTGTCCGCACTGCGGGCGTCGGACGGCGTCGGCTGACGCACTCGAGCGGTAAGACGACTGTTTACATTCGCCGTTAGTTATTTAGTGTAGGGCGCTATGGGTATTGGTACGTAAGACGGCCGTCTTACAGAGAAACGGGCGACAGCGCGGTCATGCCGCGTATTTCCCCACCTGTAAGACACGAAGTGCGGGCGATACGATCCGTCTTACTCAACAAGGGGAAATCAATCATGGAGCGTGTGACACTCCGCATTCCGGAACAGCAGATCGACGAAGTGGAACAGATGGTCGAACGGGGGAAGTTCCCGAATCGCAGCGAAGCGATTCGGTCCGCCGTCCGAGAGATGATCGACGAACAGACTGACCAGGCCAGTCCGAACAGCTGGGCGAAGGTGTAACCGATGCAAGACATCGTCCAGGACGCACTCGACAACGCGGAAGCCGAGCAGCGCGAGATGGACGCCGACTCCGACGGGAGCGAGTTCGGCGACCCGCGCATCGTCATCGTCGGCTGCGGTGGCGCCGGCAACAACACCGTCAATCGCCTGTACAACATCGGCGTCGAGGGTGCCGACACCGTCGCGATCAACACCGACAAACAGCACCTGAAGATGATCGAAGCCGACACGAAGATCCTCGTCGGCAAGTCCCTGACCAACGGGCTCGGAGCGGGCGGCGACCCCTCGATGGGCGAGCGCGCGACCGAGATGGCACAGGGCACGATCAAGGAGGTACTCGGCGACGCGGACCTCGTGTTCGTGACCGCCGGCATGGGCGGCGGCACCGGCACCGGTGCGGCCCCCGTCGTCTCGAAGATCGCCAAAGAGCAGGGCGCCATCGTCGTGGGCATGGTCTCGACGCCGTTCAACGTCGAGCGCGCACGCACGGTGAAAGCCGAGGAGGGACTGGAGAAACTCCGCGAGGAAGCGGACTCCATCATCGTCCTCGACAACAACCGCCTGCTCGACTACGTGCCCAACCTCCCGATCGGGAAGGCGTTCTCCGTGATGGACCAGATCATCGCGGAGACCGTGAAGGGCATCAGCGAGACGATCACCCAGCCCTCGCTCATCAACCTGGACTACGCCGACATGACCGCCATCATGAACCAGGGCGGCGTCGCCGTAATGTTAGTCGGCGAGACCCAGGACAAGAACAAGAGCAACGAAGTGGTGAAGGACGCGATGAACCACCCGCTGCTGGACGTCGACTACCGCGGCGCCAGCGGCGGCCTGGTCCACATCACTGGTGGCCCGGACCTCACGCTGAAAGAGGCGGAGGGCATCGCCGACAACATCACCGAGCGCCTGGACGCGAGCGCGAACGTCATCTGGGGCGCGCGCATCCAGGAGAACTACAAGGGCAAGGTCCGCGTGATGGCCATCATGACCGGCGTGCAGTCCGCGCAGGTCCTCGGGCCGTCGACGCAGAAGCAGGCGGACAAGTCCCGCCAGGAGCTCAAGGAGGTCGACTCCAAGGAGCGAGCGACCGAGGAACCCAGCGGCAAGTTCGGGGCGCACTCGGATGGCGGCACGGACGAGGTCGAGCAGAACAACGGCCTCGACGTCATCCGGTAGCTGTTCTTTAGCTACGACTCCCACCCACCCGTGGGCTCACTCGTGACACCACCGAGCGCGAGCGTTACACGACGTGTAAAACGAGCAGCGATTTCTGGAGGAGAGCGACGTTACACCGCGTTTACGGCGTCCACGAGCGCGCACTTCCGGCACTTCTCTCGCGTTGTCGGCGCGCCACACTCCTCGCACTCACCGACGTCGCGGTCCTCGTCGCCGTACTCGTCGGCCGCAATCCCAGCGAGCTCCTCGTAGCCCGCCATGATGGAGTGGCGGGTGCCGGGGTGGTTCTCCTCGAGTTGCAGGAGGAGGTCCTGGATTTCGCCGCGGAACGCCTCGCTGGAGTGGGGGCACTCCGCCATGTGGACGGGCAATTCACGCAACTGGGCGTACAGCGCGACCTCCTTCTCGGGGACGTCCCGGAGCGGTTTCGCGCGTGGGATCATCCCCTCCTTCTCGCGGCGCTCGTCGAACGGGCCGAGGCTGGCGTCGAAGTGCTTGGCGACCTGCTCGACGTTGCCCTCGAAAATGTTCATCAGCGCGGTTTCGGCCTCGTCGTCGAGGTTGTGGCCGGTGAGCAGTTTGTCCGCGTCCAGCTCCTCGGCGTACCGCGCGAGCAGGTCCCGCCGGAACACCCCGCAGTACGCGCAGGGCGCCATGTCGAGGGGGTCATCGGCGGCGACGTCGTCCATCTCGACGTCGAACTCATCGGCGTAGGTGACGACCTCGTGGCGGATACCGCGGTCGTCGGCGAGTTCCACGCAGGCCTCGAGGCTCTCGTCCCGGTAGCCCTCGATGCCTTCGTGGATGGTGAGCGCGACCAGTTCGACCCGGGGGTCCTCGTCGAACGTCTCGTGGAGGATGTCCGTGAGGACGACGCTGTCCTTCCCGCCGGAGAGCCCGATGACCCACGTCTCCGGGTCCTCGGGGGTGGCGTCCGCGGGCAGCATGTCGTCCTCGCGGACGCGGCGGCGGACCCGGCGCTCCACGCTCTCGAAGAGGTGGCGGTCACAGAGGTGGCTGCCGGAGTACGCCGCGTGCATCACCGCCTCGCGGTCGCACTTGGTGCAATCCATCGCCTACACGTTGTGAGTGCCCGCGTTTCACCGTTTCGTCTCGCTGGACTCGCCGACCGGTAAAGCGCATTCTGCGATAGGAAATCACGGTGACGGCGGCGAGTGCGGCCACAGATTAAACGCCGGGACAGCGCGGCCGCTGGACGCCGAGAACGGCGAACGCGAGAACGAGAGACCCCGAAGTCAGGCGCGCTCCTCGTGGAACCACTCCACGAGCGACGCGGTCGCGCGCTTCTCGACGCCGTAGGGGACGAAGACGAAC